>CAZTNP010000001.1:0-154487 GCA_964615545.1 uncultured Oscillospiraceae bacterium
ATATTATCTCATAGCCAAGGGGGAAATGCTAGGCGGGTGGTTATTGAGCACTTACGATTTTCTAGAGGTTTTTGTGTCAATTTGTTTTTAGGAAGTTTATAATTTGCAGTAGAAAAATGGAAAATGTGTGCTATAATATCAGTTAGATAATTATAAAGGAGCGAGTTACTATGACGATTATTGACATTTATTCCGGTTTTCTTGGTGCAGGCAAGACGACTTTGATTAAGAAAATGATCAAAGAGGGGTACGCAGGACAGAAGCTGATGCTGATCGAAAATGAGTTTGGTCAGATTGGCATTGACGGCGGCTTTTTGCAGGATGCAGGAATTAACATTACGGAAATGAATTCCGGTTGCATTTGCTGTTCTCTGGTTGGAGATTTTGGCAAAGCTCTGCGGGAAGCCCTGGACACATATCACCCGGATCGAATTATCATTGAACCCTCCGGCGTTGGAAAGCTTTCCGATGTGATTGCGGCAGTTGAGAAAGTGGATGGCGTTCAGCTTGGTTATACGGTAGCAGTAGTAGATGCCAGCAAGGTCAAGGTTTATATGAAAAACTTTGGCGAATTCTATAATAATCAGGTTGAAACTGCTTCTACGATTGTTTTGTCCCGTACGGATGCTATGACCGAGGAAAAAAGGGAAAAGGCGGTTGCTATGCTTCGGGAGCATAATGATCACGCAACGATTGTAACAACGCCCTGGAATGCACTGGAAGGTGTGCAGCTGATCTCTGCTATGGACGGCGGTGCATCTGTTGCTGCCGAGCTGCAAAAACTGGAAGAGGAAATGCACCACAAGCATCATTGTTGCCATCATCACGAGGAAGATGAAGAGCGTGAGGAGCATCATTGCTGCCACCATCATCACGATGAGGACGAAGAGCATGAGGAGCATCATTGCTGCCACCACCATCACGATGAGGATGAAAACTATGAGGGCCACCATCACCATCATCACCACGAGGATGGCCACTGCTGCTGTGGACATGACCATAATCATGAGCATCACCATCATGCGGATGAGGTTTTCTCATCCTGGGGTGTGGAAGTCAACAGAGGCTTCTCTAAGGAAGAAATCGAAAATATACTGCGTGCATTGGATTCCGGTAAATATGGCACAATCCTTCGTGCAAAAGGAATCATTCCGTGTACAGAAGGCGGTTGGATCCATTTTGACTATGTTCCCGGAGAACAGAATGTTCGTATGGGCAGCGCAGATATAACAGGCAAGCTTTGCGTGATCGGCGCCCAAATGTCTGAAACGGAAATTGCAAAATTGTTTGGAGTGTAAGCCATGACACAGATCCCTGTCTATGTTTTTACCGGCTTCCTGGATTCCGGAAAAACCAAGTTTATTCAGGAAACATTGGAAGATCCCCGCTTTAATGCCGGCGAGCGGACTTTGTTGCTGGTGTTTGAGGAGGGAGAGGAGGAATACGATTTTTCAAGCTATCCTCACCAAAATGTGTATATGGAAGTATTGGATCAGCAGACGGTTACCTCCGGTGAGCTGAAAGCACTTGCAAAAAAGCACAAGGCACAGCGAGTAGTTGCTGAACTGAATGGTATGCAGCTTGTCGGAGATTTGTATACTCGCTTCCCGGAAGAATGGGTAGTGGCACAGGAGGTTATGTTTGCTGATGCCACAACCATTATGGCCTATAATGCGAATATGCGGAATTTGGTTATGGACAAGCTTATGGGCGGGCAAATGGTGGTGTTTAATCGTTTGCAGCCTGGTGAGGACACTATGGGACTCCACAAGCTGGTTCGGGCTGCCAACCGCCGGATGGACATTTTGTATGATTATCTGGACGGCACAACAGCATTTGATGAAGTGGTAGATCCGTTGCCGTTTGATATTCAGGCATCCGTTATTGAAATTGCGGATCCGGACTATGCACTTTGGTATCGGGATGTGACGGAAGAACCGGAAAAATACAACGGAAAAACAGTGTGCTTTAAGGGACAGGTTGCAATGCTTCGCCGGGATCGGGATAATATGTTTGCTCCCGGCAGATTTGTTATGACTTGCTGCGTGGACGATATTCAGTTCTGCGGCATACCGTGCCGGTTCGATGGTTCAAAGGCATTAAAGCCCAGAAGCTGGGTACAGGTGACAGCAAAAGTCACAGCAGAAAAGCACTATTTGTATCAGGGAGAAACCGGCCCTGTCTTGACGGCAATTTCCGTTATTCCAACAGACTCGGCAACGGAAGAAGTGGCTACTTTTTGAGCTTAGTGGTTTCATAATCAACATTAATAGCCATATAACAAGCCCTAACTTGTTATATGGCTATTATGCTAAGATATTCTTTGTAGGTACGAAATTCCAGCGATGGGGAAAAGCGGGGGCTTTTCCTTGCCGGGGAGGTTATTTGTGGAAGAAGGGAAGCCGGGATGGATGACAGGACAGGGCTACAGAATTAGGCAGATCAGGCCGGTGGCCCCTTCGTTGACAATGCGGGTCAAAGTGCCACGGAACTGGGTACGCACCTCTTCGGGGGTTCGTACCAATTTTGAGGTCAATCCCTCCTGTATCAGCTCATAAACAGATTTTCCAAAGATATTGCTTTGCCACAATGTGTCCGGATCGTCTCCCATCATACTGTCGATCAGTGCCTGCGACTGCTTTTCATCTCCAACCATTGGATTAATTTGCGTGTCGATATCCACCCGGATCATATGGATGGAGGGGGCACCGGCTTTCAGGCGAACGCCACAGGCACCATTTTTGCGGATGACCTCCGGCTTTTGTAAAGTCATTTCCTCTGCAGTGGGCATAACAATGCCGTAACCAGTGGCTTGAACGGAATGAAGCGCATCGGATATTTTGTCATATTCTTTGCGGATGGCGGAAAGCTCCTTAAGTAGCTTCAGCAATTGACTGTCACTTTCGATGGTAACCCCGGCATTGCTGCTGAGGATCCCATAAAACAGTTTATCGGGGAAGGTGATCGTGCAGCTCACGGTGCCTGTGGCAAGGGATACATCCTTGCAGCTTAGTTCCAATACATCCGGAAGCTGTGTCAAAGTGGACAAAATGGGCTCAGCCTGTGTCAGTGTACCGATCTGCTGAGACCGCTGCAACAGTGCCTCATAAAGCGCGGCTTTTACAGGATGAGTAGGCTCCAGTACATCCATCCAGCGGGGCAGATGAATGTGCAGGCTGCTCATAGGAAAGGCGTACAGCAGGTCGTGCAGAAGCAGGGCAATGTCCTCAGTGGTCATAGCCTGACAGTCCGCTGCTACTGGCTCAATGCCAAAGTCCTCTGCAATTTGTGCCATTACGATGCGTGCTTGCTCTCCATTCGGCTCACGGGAATTAACAATCACCAAAAAAGGCTTGCCCGTGGCCTGCATATCCTTGATGGCACGTTTTTCACTTTCCACATAGTCCGCCCTGGGGATGTCCGTTATCGTTCCGTCGGTAGTCACAACGATGCCAACGGTGCAGTGCTCCTGCATCACCTTTTTCGTACCCAGTTCTGCAGCCTCTGTCATAGGAATTTCTGTGTCAAACCAAGGGGTAGTCACCATTCGAGGCACACCATTCTCCTCTGCGCCTACAGCCCCCTCTACCATATAACCAACGGAGTCGATCATCCGTACACGCATTTTGGCAGTGCCATCAGGTGAGATCTCCACAGCTTCCTCCGGAATGAATTTTGGTTCGCTGGTCATAATGGTTTTGCCGGATCCGCTTTGGGGCAGTTCATCTCTGGCTCGATCCCTTCGATAGGGGTCTTCAATGTTTGGAATGACCAATGTTTCCATAAACCGCTTCACAAAGGTGGATTTTCCGGTTCGGACGGGACCTACCACACCGATATAAATATTGCCACCGGTTCTGGCGGCAATATCCTGATAAATGTTTTCCATAGCCAGCCTCCTCAGCCTGTTTGGTATAAAACAGCCTATTGTCCAATCTCCTGAAATAGAACACTGCACAGTGATTGTGTTGGAAAAGGGAAGAGCTTTTCTTTGGACTTTCCGTAGACAAATAGCCGGAATTGTGCTATAATGCGGTGTAATTAAGGGAAGTTCTGAGCATAGATGCAGATGGCTTCCGGAAAGAAAGAGGAAGCCTGATATGCCCTTTTCACTTCTGCCTACATGGACAAGCCCCTCTGTCACCGACATTTCACCGGAATTTTTGAAGAAAATGCAATTTCGTCTTGTGATGCTGGATTTTGATAATACTGTTGTGCCCTATACCACCTGTATGCCTGCACCGGAGGTGGAATGTTGGCTGGAAAGCCTGAAGGAGGCTGACCTGCAGCTATGTGTGGTGTCTAACAGCCGCAATGACCGCGTGCCGGCCTTTTGCCGCAGCTATGGGATTGACTGTATCACCCACGCAAAAAAGCCCTTTTCCAAAGGGCTCCGGCAGTGTTTGCAGCGTTATGAAATACCCCGGGAGCAGGCGGTGCTGATCGGTGATCAGATATATACCGATACCCTGGGTGGTAATTGCGCCGGGGTGTGCACCATTCTTGTACGAGCTATTTATAATCATACTATTTGGCTTAAGCTTCGTCATATAGCGGAGATGCCTTTTATTCTTATGTCAAAAAACAGGAGGATTGATTATGAAAAATCTTGAAAAGTATTTGTCTTTACTGTCCGGTGAACTGGATGGCCTGCTGCTGACCAGTCGGTATGCCCGGATGTACGGCGCGGAGTTTGATATTGCTGAGGGCGTGGCCATCGTGACCAAAGAGGGGTGCCGTTACTTTACGGATAGCCGTTACATTGAATCTGCCTCCAATCATATCAAGGATTTTGAGGTACTGGAGGTCAATAAGAGCTGCCCTTACCATAGGCAGCTTAATCAGGCCATTTCTGACTTCCATGTGCACACTCTTGGTATCGAGGAAAAATACCTGACTCTGGCAGAATATTTGAGCTATGAAAAGCAACTGCAGGCAAAGCTGATTCCCAGTCAGGAGAAGATATCTGCTTTCCGTCAGATCAAGGAGGACTGGGAACTGGAGCGGATGCGCAAGGCCCAGGAGATTACCGACCAGGCGTTTTCTGAGGTACTCACCCGGCTGCACGTGGGGATGACCGAAAAGGAATTGCAGGCGGAGCTGATCTACTGCATGCTGAAAAACGGTGCGGACGGATTGGCTTTTGATCCCATTGTGGTTTCCGGCCCCAATACCTCTATGCCACACGGTGTGGCTGGCGACCGTAAGCTCCAGCCAGGCGATTTTGTGACTATGGATTTTGGTGCTATGTATAACGGCTACTGTGCAGATATGACCCGTACCGTAGCTGTAGGCTTTGCCACCGAGGAAATGAAGCGGGTTTATGAAATTGTCCTGCAGGCGCAGACCACTGCCATTGCTGCTACCAAACCTGGAATGCTTGGCAGAGAAGTGGATGCCATTGCACGGGGATTTATTACTGATGCGGGCTATGGTTCCAATTTCGGGCACGGATATGGCCACTGCCTGGGTATGGAGGTGCACGAGGCTCCCAATTCGGGCCCCAGCGGAAATCAGCAGATGGATGTTGGTATGGTATCTTCTGCCGAACCTGGTATTTATTTGCCCGGAAAATTCGGTGTGCGCATTGAAGATTGCGTGATTTATACCGAGGATGGTTGCGAGAATATGGCACACAGCCCGAAAAATCTGATAATTCTTCCGGTTTGAGGAAAAATATTTTGTTTTCCTCTTGCAATCAGAGGCGATATCGGTTAAAATAGGCGTGCTAAGTATGTAAATCAAAAATTGCCGTATGGCATATTCTCAGGAGGATAAAAAGAAATGATTTCTGTCAGCGATTTCAGAAACGGCATTACCTTTGACATGGATGGCAAAGTTATGCAGATTATTGAGTTCCAGCATGTTAAGCCCGGTAAGGGTGCGGCCTTCGTCCGTGTAAAGATGAAGAACGTGATCACCGGCGGCGTGACTGAGACCACCTTTAACCCGAACGATAAGTACCCCACCGCTTATATTGAGCGTAAGAAGATGGAGTATTCCTACAATGATGGCGATCTGTATTACTTTATGGATCCCGAGACTTTTGACCTGGTGCCCATTGAGAAGAGCGTTTTGGACGATAGTTTCCGCTTTGTTAAGGAAAACGACACCTGCACCATTATGAGCTACAAGGGCAATGTGTTTGGCATCGAGGCTCCTCGATTTGTGGAGCTGGTCGTCACTGCAACTGAGCCTGGCTTTGCCGGCAACACTGCTACCAACACTCTGAAGCCCGCAACCGTGGAGACCGGTGCCGATGTGAAGGTGCCTCTGTTCATTGAGGAAGGCGAAAAGATCCAGATCGACACCACCACCGGTGAATACCTGGGTCGTGCGAAATAAGGAGAATATTATGACAATTTCCGAAAAGGCAGCATATCTCAAGGGTCTGATGGATGGCCTGAAGCTGGATACTGAAAAGCCCGAAGGGCAGCTTATCTCCGCAATCGTGGATCTGATGGGCGATGTGACACGCCGCCTGACGGATGTGGAAGAGACTACCATCAATATTTGCGACGAGCTGGACGAGATTGAAGAGGATCTGGATGCCATCGAGGACTTCATTCTGGATGAAGATGAGGATGAAGATTATGATGACGAGGATTACAACGACGATTTCGACGATGAAGAATATGAAGAAGGCTTTGATTTCGGCGATGAAGATAGCACAATCTATGAAGTGAAGTGCACCTGCGGCGAAATTATCGACTTTGACGAGGAAACGCTGGAAAAAGGCAGCATCGTGTGCCCCGGCTGTGGCGAGACATTGGAGTTTTCTCTGGAAGATGATGAAGATGAGGATGTCTCTTTCTAATTCATATATCCTACACCAAAGGCTTCTGCTCCCTGCAGGAGCCTTTTCTGCTATCCCTTTAGAATGCTGTATTTACCTCATTGCATTAAAAATCGTACCAGGGCAGGAAGCTCTGGTACGATTTTTAATGTGTGTAGTGAATTGGATAAATATGGAACACTGTTTGTTAAATCAGTCCTCTAAACGATGGATGTTGGCACCGAGGGAGCTGAGCTTTTCAATAATTCGCTCATAGCCGCGCTCGATGTAAGTAATATTTTCCACATAGGTAGTACCCTCTGCGGCCAGACCTGCAATCACCAGCGCAGCTCCGGCACGAAGATCCTTAGCCCGGACAGTAGCACCGCGGAGCTTTTCTGTACCGGTGACAATGGCGGTTTTTTCTTTGATCATAATGTTGGCGCCCATACTGGTAAGCTCAGAGCAGTATCCGAAAAACCGTGTTTCATAAACGCTTTCTGTCAGCTTGCTGGTGCTATCGGCCAAAGCCATACAGACACACACTTGAGCCTGCATATCTGTAGGAAAGCCGGGGTAGGGGCGGGTCTTGACAGTGGTACTGCGCAGTTTTCCTTCCCGGATGATCCGAATGGAATCATCGTAAGGGAAGATCTTCGCACCCATTTCCTGCAGCTTGGAGGTAATACACTCCATATGCTTGGGAATGACATTCTGCACCAAAACATTGCCACCAGCGGCAGTCACGGCCGCCATATAGGTACCAGCCTCAATCTGATCGGGAATAATGGCATAGGTGCCGCCACGCAGCCGCTCCACGCCCCGGATCTTTACGGTGTCGGTACCGGCACCGGAGATGTTTGCACCCATCGTATTGAGAAAGTTGGCAAGATCCACAATATGAGGCTCCTTGGCCGCATTCTCGATCACTGTCTGCCCAGGGAGAAGGCAGGCTGCCATAATGATATTCATAGTGGCACCGACAGACACCACATCCAGGCTGACACGGCTGCCGTGAAGACCGTCCGCACTGGGCTTCAGATTTACATATTCGTTGGTTTCTTCCACATCGGCACCGAGTGCTAAAAAGCCTTTGATATGCTGATCGATGGGGCGTGAGGCGAAGTTACAGCCACCGGGAAGTGCCACATTTGCCTTACCAAAACGGCTGAGCAGGGAGCCCATCAGGTAATAGCTTGCACGCATTTTTTTAACAAGCTCCGGCTTGGGATGAGTGCTGGTGACCGGGGTGGAATCGATTTCCACTACACCAGGCTCACTCAGATTGACCTGGGCACCCATATCCCGCAGAATGTCCAGCAGAATGCGCACATCGGAAATATCCGGAACATTTTCAATACGGCATTTGCCCTGCACCAAAATGGCGGCAGGCAGAATGGCAACTGCAGCATTTTTTGCACCGCTGATGGTTACCGTTCCATTCAGGGGAGAACCACCGTGTATTTCATATCTTGGCAAGGAAGAGTCACTCCTTGTAAAAATCATTTTTACCCTCATAGACAGAGAGATACTAATATAGTATAACACGAAGTACCGGTTCTGTAAAGCATTTTTTCTGGCACTGATCAGCACATTTGGTCCAGGAAAGAAAGTAGTGAATGGTCTGGGCTTGTATTGCCAGTTATTTCATTTCTCTTTGGACTGTTATATCCTTTCAATATGATGACACCGTCTGAAGGTGTAAATGCTGGTTTCATTTTTCAGATGATTGCAGTTTGGTTGTTAGGCAATATTCCGACCATCATTTTTCTGGCTATCTATTTTATCTGTCGAGGTAAGCAACGCCGCAATAAGCAGATGGAAAAAATGAACATTCAAGATTTGGATTGACCGACAATAACTTTTTACACAACGCCGAGCGTATCATTATGGTAGAGAATGTGGCTTAAAATCAGATGTAAAGCAAAGAAAAATGGGTCAAAATCAGAGATTTTGACCCAAAAGTGGCGGAGAGTTAGGGATTCGAACCCTAGGTTCCTTTCGGAATCACCAGTTTTCAAGACTGGCTCCTTAAACCGCTCGGACAACTCTCCATCGAGTCAAATCATATCATTCTTTTTCCGGAAAGTCAAGTCCGGGTTATTATATGGCATATAGCAAGTGCAGATGGCAAGTTATTTAAGCATATGGAATAACAATCATCGAAAAAGGTAAAAAAATAGTTTTCTTTACGGTTGCAATCTCCCTTTGGTGTGATATAATGGTAAAAAATGATTTTAGTGGGGTGCTTTTTATGCTTCAAGTTGCAATTATTGGCTTTGGTCGCCGCGGCCAAATGTTTGCCAGCAAAATTCAGGAGGACAAGACTGTCAACTTATTAGCAGTTGCCGATCCAATCGAATATATCCGGGAGCAGTCTGCACAATATGGTGTTGCACCGGAAATGCGTTTTTCCAGTGCGGATGCTTTCTTTGCACAGGGAAAAATTTGTGATGCTGTTTTTATCTGTTCGCAGGATTCTCAGCATATTGATATGGCTATCAAGGCTATGGAGCTTGGGTATGATATTTGCCTGGAAAAGCCGGCTGCAGTTAATATAGAGGATTGCATTATCATTCGTGACACGGCAAACCGTTTGGGAAGAAAGGTAATGCTTACCCACGTAATGCGATATTCGCCTTTTTATCAGCAGATAAAGAAGGTGATCGATGATGGCACCTTGGGTGAGATCGCTACGATCAATCAAACAGAGAATATTGCCTGGTGGCATTTCTGCCTAAGCTATGTCCGTGGACCCTGGCGGAGAATGGAAGACAGCAGTTGTACGATTATTGCAAAGTGCTGCCATGATCTGGATATTATTAATTGGCTTATGCCTTCTAAGTGCATAAGTGTCAGTTCTTATGGTGAGCTTTTCCATTTCCGTGAGGAGAAAGCACCTGAAGGCAGCGCAATTTGGTGCAAGGACTGTGCACCGGAGGTAAAAGAAAAGTGCCTGTATAATGCTTACAGGATCTATCCGGATCGAATGGGGATTTCTGTGATCGGCGGCACTGCACGCCTGAATGGACGGGATCTTTTTGAGGCGATTGAGGATCATAACGATGTGGTGGGGCGCTGTGTATATCATGGAGATAACGATGCCATTGACAATCAGGTTGTGAATATGAATTTTGATAACGGTGCCACAGCACACCTGACAATGACTGCCTTTTCTGAACGCTGCTACCGCTATGTTCACGTCCATGGCACAAAGGGTCAGATTCACGGTGATGCGGAGACCGGTATTTTGCATCTGACTGTTTTTGGCCAGCCTGAGGTTACCATTGATGTGAATAAGCTGACGGATCAGAAGCTGGATGACGGCCACGGTGGCGGTGATTACTTCCTTTACAAGGACTTTATTGATTATATCACACTGGATTCTCCCAGCGTGACCCGCACAACCATCAACGATTCCATTGAGAGTCACCTGATGGGCTTTAAGGCTGAGGAAAGCCGTCTCAATGGCGGTGTGCCTATGTCTATTGAATGAAGGGAACATTATGAAAAAGATTAAACTTCTTTTTCAGGGGGACAGCATCACCGATGCCGGACGGAGCCGGGAAGATGGACATATTTTGGGAGAAGGCTATGTGAAATATGCCGCTGAGGCTTTGAGAAAAGCGTACCCGGATATCGATTTTGAATTTATCAATTTGGGCATCAGCGGCAATCAGACGATGGATCTTGTGGCACGGTTGGATGAGGATTTTATTGCCATTCAACCGGATATCGTTTCTTTACTGATCGGTATCAACGATGTTTGGCATCACGCCGACGACAGAAGCTGGCTTCCTGACGATGTGTTTGAACAGCGGTTACGAGCAGTTTTACAGGCAGTGCGGAAAAAAACCTCTGCTAAGCTGATGCTTATGGAGCCGTTTTTAATTCCTGTGGAGGATAAGCAGTATTTCCGCGAGGATCTTTATAAAAAAATTGAGATCATTCGCAAATTAGCCAGGGAGTATGCAGATGTGTATATGCCCACAGATGGATTGCTTCAATCAGCCTTTATTGGACAGGAACCTACCTGCTTTGCGGCAGATGGTGTTCATCCCACTACATATGGTGCGCAGTATATTGGAATGCTGTATAGTGTCTATATGTCTGCTATTATCGATGAAATGCTATAAAATCACCGGGCCGTTGCAACGCTTTCGTGTGCAATGGCCCGGTGATTTTACTTGTGTTCTACCTTTTTTTTCGTTCCGTCCGGATAAACAATATATGTGTTTTCCAATTGACCGACAAGATTTGCTTTTACGGAATCAATATAGATCCGGCGGAGTTTATCCCGCTCAGCAAGCTCCTGAGTGGTTAAAGTGCCGTTTTTTGCCTTGGCGGCAAGCTCATTAATCCGTTGGATTACTTCATTCATATTCATATGGCTCACCTTAGTTATAGCGGTGTATGATCACAGCTATGCGTCCTTTCTTTGTAGTATGACCAATTTTTGATAATTTCATTTTCCCGAGTCCGCGGATTGACAGCTTACTGCCTTCTTCGACCGCTTTTTCCGGCTTTATGCAGGGCAGCCCGTCGATTGCAACTTTTTCTGCGGCAATGTACTCGGATGCTAAGCTGCGGCTTATACGAAAACCGGCGGAAAGGAGACTGTCCAGTCGAATGGAGGCGACAGTATCCTGTATCTCCGTGAAGCTCTGCTCCGGTACGGCAACATCGGATAATGGAATTTGACGAAGCTTAAGGTGTGTACGACCGGCACTTTTCAGGCTTTGCAGGATATATGGGGCGATTTCAGCGGAAACAAAGAAATCACAGCTGTTTTCACCTACCAAAATATCACCAATGGCTTCCCGACTGATTCCACAGCCAATCAGTGCGCCTAAAAAATCCCGATGCGAAGGAAAATCCTCCCGGTAAAAATCCGCACGCAAACAAACGATTGGACTGTTTTCCCTGGATAGATCATTTTCCTCCATATAATCCGGCAAAAAGGAAAGCATTTTGCGTTCAGCCTCAGAGTAGCCGCCGTAAAAATACAATCCTTCCGCATTGCCAAAAAGTAATTGTGCAAGCTGCTGCTCCCGTGGGGACAAAAAGCAGGTACTGGCACAGATGTTTTTCCGCATTCCGCTTTGCAACTTGTCCCAAAGCTTTGCAAGCAGAAGCCGATCCTCCGGGGTTTCCGATATTTTATCAATGTTTTTGCGATCCATTTCATCACCAATGGTATTATAGCATACCTTGCCCGCAATGCAAGGAAGTTTTTCTTGTAACCGGTAAGAAAATAGGCTATAATATAAGAAAGTGCGCATAAGAGGTGAGAGAAGATGACAGTTGGTATTATTGGCGCGGGAGCATCCGGTATGGCGGCAGCTCTGGCAGCATCCGACAATCCTAATACAAAAGTAATTTTGCTGGAACGTCAGGCGAAGGTTGGCAGAAAGCTGATGGCTACCGGAAACGGCAGATGCAATCTGAGTAATATTCATACATCAGCAAATGCCTATCACGGGGGGCAGCCGGATTTTGTTATGGCTGCGCTGGATACATTCGGCTGGGGAAATACCTGTCACTGGTTTGAAGCAATGGGTCTTTATACGGTAACAGAGCCTTCCGGCAGAATTTATCCCTATTCTGATCAGGCAAATTCCGTTGTGGATATTCTGCGCTTAAATTTGAATCGCCCCAATTTAGAACTGCGGGTTGGTTTTGAAGTTCAAAGGGTCAAGCGGGATGCAACCGGATTTTTGATCGTTGGTGCTGCGGAGCAGGTACACTGTGACAGATTGATTATTGCCTGCGGCGGATTGGCGGGTAGTAAACTGGGAGGCAGTATGTCCGGCTATAAGCTGTTGTCAAAATTGGGGCATAAATGCTCAAAGCTTCGCCCGGCTCTTGTGCAGCTAAAAGCACAGTGGAGCGGGCTTTCTTCTCTCAAGGGCGTGCGTGCCAATTGTTGTGTAAAAATATTTTATGAAAAGCAGCTTTTCGCACAAAGTGTAGGAGAATTGCAATTTACCGAGTATGGTCTTTCCGGGCCGGTGATATTTGAGATATCCCGGGATGTTTGTGCTGTATATGGGAAATGGTATGCTGTGCTGGATTTGCTGCCGGATCGAACCTCTGAGCAGCTTATGCAGGAGCTTTGCCGCAGAAGCAGGACGGATTTGCCGACACAGGAGTTGCTGACGGGAATTTTACATAATCGGTTAGGGCGTGTGCTTTGCCAGGCAGTGGGGATTTCCCTCAATGGTTTGTGTAAAGACTTAAGGCAGTCAGAGCTTCAGGCAATTTGCAGTGCAGTCAAAGGCTTTGAAATTCCGTTGACGGAGCCTATGGGAATGGATTGCGCACAGGTAACCGCAGGAGGCGTCTTAACAGAGCAGTTTGAGCCTAAAACTATGGAAAGCAAGCTGATTCCCGGGCTGTATGCCTGTGGAGAGGTACTGGATATAGATGGTGATTGTGGCGGATACAATCTGCAATGGGCGTGGAGCTCTGGTCGACTGGCGGGAAGCAGCGCAGGAAAGGAAATGTAAATGATCAGAATTCGAGAAATCTCACTTCCTCCGGAACATAGTCCGACACAGCTTTCTTTCGAGGCAGCTAAGCTTTTGAAGATATCTTCGTCTAAGCTGCGGAAGGTCAAAATCATCCGTCGTTCGGTCGATGCGAGGAAAAAGCCGGATATCCGGATCGTTTATACGGTAGATGTTACAGTAGACGGAAATGAGAAAAAAATAATTAAACAGTGCGGCTCCAAACGGGTACAGCTTGCCCCGACGGAACACTATATCCCTCCAAAGTCTGCCCCCATACCGGAAAAACGGCCAATTGTTGTTGGCTTTGGCCCTGCCGGAATGTTCGCTGCGTTGATCCTTGCCCGGGCAGGACTTAAACCCATCGTTTTGGAGCGAGGAGACGATGTGCATACACGCCACGAAAAGGTGCAGCATTTTTTTGAGACAGGTGAGCTGGATGTTCATAGCAATGTGCAGTTTGGTGAGGGCGGCGCCGGAACATTTTCCGATGGCAAGCTGAACACCGGTGTGAATAATCCCCGGATTATCTGGATACTGGAGCAGTTAGTTGCTTTCGGCGCAGGGGAAGATATTCTGTTTGATGCAAAACCTCATATTGGTACGGATGTTCTTTTGCAGGTCGTTTACAATATTCGAAAGCATATTGAAGCCTTGGGCGGTGAGATTCATTTCCGCACACAGGTGACGGATCTGATAGTGGAAAATGGTGGTATTTCCGGCGTGGAGATCAACCATACGCAGCAAATAGAATGCGACCGTGTGGTGTTTGCTATCGGGCACAGTGCCAGGGATACTTTTTCTATGCTGCAGAAAAAAAGAATTCCCTTGGAAGCAAAGCCTTTCTCTATGGGCGTTCGCATTGAGCATCCTCAGAAAAAGATAGATTATGCCCAGTACGGAAAAAATGATCCAGCTTTACCACCGGCGGATTATAAGCTGACCCGGCATTTGGATACGGAGACGGTATATACTTTTTGTATGTGTCCGGGAGGATATGTGGTTGCTGCTGCATCGGAAGAACAGGGCGTTGTGACCAATGGTATGAGTTATTCAGATCGTGCGGGGGAAAACGCAAATGCGGCTTTGCTGGTCACATTGAATCCCCGTGATTTCCCGGATGAGGATCCTTTGAGCGGAATGTATTGGCAGAGAGAAATTGAGCAAGCTGCCTACCGTGCTGCCGGAGGAGAATATAAAGCACCCGCACAGACAGTTGGGGATTTTTTGTCGGGCCAAAGCGGGAATGCTTCTGCGGAAGTGACCCCAACCTATCGTCCCGGAGTAATATGGTGCGATCTGCATAATGTATTGCCGGCAAAGATCACACAGGCATTGGAAAAGGCAATTGTCCAGCTTGATAATAATTTATCCGGTTTTGCAAGCCCTGAGGCGGTTTTAACTGCCCCGGAAACAAGAAGCTCCTCTCCCATCAGAATTATCAGAGGAGAAACAAAGCAATCGGTTGGTGCTTCTGGACTTTTTCCCGCCGGTGAAGGAGCAGGATATGCCGGAGGTATTATGTCTGCAGCAATTGACGGCATTCTCTGTGCGGAAGCATTGATTGCATCAATAAATGAAATGAATTTTGAAAATGGGTAAGCCTTGAAACACAGGCTTACCCATTTTTCTTGACTTTCAGAAAAAATATGTTATAATAACTAATGTTATATAACGAAAGAAATATGGAGGATAATAATGCCACCAAAGATAAAGGTATGCAAAGAGGATATTTTGCAAGCAGGAGTGGACATCGTTCGAAAGGAAGGGGCAGACCGCCTGAATGCACGCGCTGTAGCTGCTGCCCTTGGCTGTTCCACACAGCCTGTGTTTTCAAACTATGCTACTATGGAGGAGCTTCGAATTGCTGTTGCGGAAAGAGCAGAGAGTATAAGCAGGGATTATATTGAACAGGAAGTAAAGACGGAGCAATATCCGCCCTATAAGGCAAGTGGTATGGCTTATATCCGGTTTGCAAGAGAAGAAAAAGAGCTCTTTAAGCTTCTGTATATGCGGGATCGAACAGCAGAAATAATACCGCAGGAGACAGCACTTGGAAATGAAATGGAATCTCTTGTTCACGGCAATACCGGGCTGGAGGGCACATCGCTAAAGCTGTTCCATTTGGAAATGTGGGCCTATGTCCATGGAATTGCTACAATGATTGCCACAGGGTATTTAAACTTAAGCATAGAGCTCGTCAGCCAAATGCTGACCGATGCTTATCAGGGATTGAAAAAGCATTACGAAATGAGGTAAGATGAATGAATGCCATTGAAACGGTTGGCCTCACCAAAGAGTATAACGGGGTATCTGTGGTTGATAATCTAAGCTTTGCTGTTCGGCAGGGAGAATTAATCGCATTGCTGGGCGTAAATGGCGCCGGCAAAACCACTACGGTCAAAATGCTTTCCTGTTTGGTAAAGCCAACGGCTGGGGAGGCGTGGGTATGCGGGAAAAGTATAATAAAAGAGACGGGTGAAGTAAAAAAGTGTATTGGTGTGTGCCCGCAGGAAACAGCAGTGGCAGATGGACTTACTACCGTTGAGAACTTAAAGCTGATGTGTGGCGTTCACGATTTCTCCGGAAAAGCATCGGAAGAGAGAATTGATGAACTGATTTCTCTTCTTGGGCTGGAGGCGGTTCGTCATAAAAAGGCAGGTGTTTTATCCGGTGGCTGGCAGAGAAGACTGAGCATTGCTATGGCTATGGTCAGTCAGCCTCAAATACTCTTTTTGGATGAGCCAACATTGGGCCTGGATGTATTTGTCCGGAGCGAATTATGGGAATTGATTCGATCATTAAAAGGAAAGGTGACAGTTGTGCTGACAACGCATTATATGGAAGAAGCGGAATGCCTTTCCGATCGGGTTGCAATCCTACGCAATGGGCGGCTGCTGCAATTTGACACACCGGAGAATATGAAAACAATAGCAGGTTCAGACCGATTTGAAAAAGCGTTTATTCGAATTGTGAAGGAGGATCTGCAATGAGAATGCTGAGTTTTGGATCACGAAATGCAAAGGAAATCCTGCGCGATCCGCTGACGGCAGGCTTTGGACTTGGGTTCCCCTTGATTCTGCTTTTGTTGCTTAGCGCTATACAGGTCAATATTCCGGTAAAAATGTTCGAGCTTTCCAACATTACTCCGGGGATATCCGTATTTGGGCTTTCTTTTGTTACGCTGTTTTCGGCAACGGTGATTGCCAAGGATAGAAAAAGTTCATTTCTGCAAAGGCTATATACGACACCAATGTCACCAGCCGATTATATATTGGGTTATACATTGCCGCTGATACCGATTTCTGTACTGCAATGCGGATTTTGCTATATATTTGCTATTATTCTGGGAATGCAGCCAACTTGGCATATCGTTGTGGCGGTTATATCCATTATCCCGGTTGCACTGCTGTATATTTCTATGGGTTTGCTTTTTGGCAGTTTGCTTACAGATAAACAAGTCGGTGGCATCTGCGGTGCTTTACTCACTAATTTATCTGCCTGGTTGTCTGGCATTTGGTTTGATTTGGAACTGGTGGGCGAAGGGTTTCGTAAGGTAGCCTATGCGCTTCCGTTTGTACATGCTGTAGAGCTTGAAAAGTCGATTTTGGCTGGGTCCTATGCCAATATCACGGAACATATCTGGTGGGTGTTTGGCTACACAGCAGTTTTTATGGTGCTTGCTGTGATAGCGTTTTTAAAGCAAATGAATAACGCATAAGAATTAAAGGTGCTGTCTCAAAATGATTTGATGAAATCATAGGGACAGCACCTTTTTATTTGATGAAATTGTCGTGTACGGAGTTATCCGCACGGTGGTATGAGAGAAGGCTACTCAACAAATGGATAGTATTCTGCTGGATAATTATCAAAAGTGTGCATAGATGGTTCCAGGGGTTAGAAGGGCTTTTCTTCTGGCAGCTAATTGGGATGCTGTTATAAAGCTGTAGCCCTGCGCCAGCAGTGTATCCAGGATCTTCAGTGCGGCATCGACGGAACTATCGGACATATCATGCATCAAAATCACATCCCCGTCGTGTACACGGCTAAGCACGGCTTTTTCGATGGCACTGGTGTCGTCTGTTGCCCAATCCATAGGATCAATGGACCAGTGCAGGATCGCAAGTGATTGCTCCTTAGCAACAGCCTGAACAGCATTGCCGCACAAACCACCCGGTGGCCGGAGAAAAACAGCAGGATACTCCGGTGGCAGCAGGGCAGCTGTTTGTGCTATTTCGGAAAGAAGCTCCTGCTTGCTCATATTCTCCATAGACTGGTGGCTGTAGCCGTGTAGACCAATCTCGTGCCCCTCTTGCCAGATCCGATCTGTCAGTTCCGGGTACATTGCCATTCGATAGCCACACAGGAAAAAGGTGGCATATACATTCCGGGCCTGGAGACCGTCCAGCAGTCTACGGGTGAATCGACCGGAAGGACCGTCGTCAAAGGTCAGCACGATGTATTTTTCCTGCTGTGCTCCCTGAACGGGAACGCAAAGTATAAAAAAGCAAAGCAAAATACAAATTGTTCGCTTCAACCCTGCCACATCCCTTTTTCAAAAACTAACCCATCCCAATGCCCCTATTTTCCCCCAATCTCCAATCACCATTCCAAGTAAATTATTCCATTATATAGTATCCGAGTTGTGGAGTACAATAAGAGCTTGAAGCAAGCAACAATCGAATGTGCAGATCCGTCTGAATGCCGTGCTTGTTTATGCGGCTGCTGTCAAAAACTCCGTGCAGCAATAAAATTCCCTTTATTTAAGTGAAAATAGGGCCGCCGGCTGTCCCGACGGCCTGATTTTTATAAAATGCCCGACCGGTGAGTGCATTCGCAGACCGGGAATATTCCGATTAGCTTAGTGTGCGGATTGCTGTGTGGATCCGCTGGGCAGTGCGCTCACGGCCAAGGATCTGCATAACCGTGTAAAGGTCAGGAGAATTATTCTTGCCAGTCACGGCTAGGCGGATAAATGCGGACACATCGGCTACGGTTCCGGGGAAAGCACCCGGGTTTGCCTTGTAGGCCTTCATATCCGTTGTGAAGCCGATTTCCTCGGTGATGGCTTTTACCTTGTCAAACCACAAACCGGAGTCATCCGCTGGATCGTAACGATCCAGGAATTTCTCCAAAACGGTCACAATTGTTTTGGGAGAGAAACGGGCATCGAAGCAGGGCATTTCCAGATATTCGTCATAGAAAAATCCCATATAGGGCTTCGCTTCTTTCCAGGTGGCCATATCCTTTCGAGGCTTTTTGCCACCACGACCAATGGCAAGAATGGAGACGGCATATTCTCTATCGGCACGGAGCTTTTCCGCAAAGTCAGGATCAAATTCCTGTGCCCATTCCAAAAGCAGTGTATATACCTTTTGGGCATCCATTTTTGCAATCTCATTTTTGCTGACATCCGTCAGCTTGGCATAGTCAAAAAGGTTGCCGGCAGGATTGAGCTTTTTGGGACTGAACTTGAATTCTCCAGCAGGAGCTGTGGGATTTGCCCGGCGCCAATCCTCGTAGTTGGAATTGAGCAGGGTCATCAAATATTCGTACACGGCCTCCACTGGGAAACCCTCGGCCTTGTAAAAGGTCAGCGCCAGCTCCGGATCCTTGCGCTTGCTCAGCTTGCGCTTGGAATTGCCGTCCATTTTCATCAGCGGTCCGATGTGGACATACTTGGGGAGCTTGAAGCCCAGAGTTTTGAAAAGCTGAATGTGGAAGGGAAGACTGGGCAGCCATTCGTCGCCCCGGACCACGTGAGTGGTGTGCATCAAATGGTCGTCCACCGCGTGGGCAAAGTGATAGGTGGGAATTCCGTCGGATTTGAGCAAAACATGATCCACATTATTTTCTGTAATGGTCAGCTTTCCCTTGACCAGATCGTCAAATTTGAACTGGTTTTCAATGGAACCTTCGGAACGGAAACGCAGCACCCAGCTTTTCCCGGCACTGAGCTGCTCCTGAATTTCCTCAATAGAGCGGTCACGCCAAATGGCGTATTTTCCGTAGTAGCCGGTGGTCTCCTTGCTGGCTTCCTGATGCTCCCGCATCTCGGAAAGCTGCTCCTCCGTACAGAAGCAGGGATAGGCGTGCCCCTCGGCAACCAGCTTTTTGGCGTATACATGGTAAATGTCGGCTCTTTGCCGCTGACGGTAGGGGCCGTAGGCACCTTCGTCGCCTGCAACGGTCGCACCCTCGTCAAACTGAATGCCATAGTGCTTGAGTGTGTTGATCAGTACTTCCACGGCACCAGGAACCTCACGCTTGGCATCTGTGTCTTCTACGCGCAGGAAAAGGATACCACCGCTCTGGTGCGCCATCCGCTCGGAGGTCAATCCCTGCACCAGATTGCCCAAATGGACAAAGCCGGTAGGGGAGGGCGCCATACGGGTGATGACCGCACCCTCCGGGGCATTCCGGGGCGGAAAACGCTGTTCCAGTTCCTCAGGAGTGGTTGTTACATCGGGGAATAAAAGCTCTGCTAATGCTTGATGATCCATATTGCTCTACCTCTTTGAGTTTAGTTACCCATAATATAGCACATCTGAAGGGGAGAAGTCAATTTTTCATTGCAATTTTATTGGCTGTATGATAAAATGTTTCCGATGATACAGAAAAGAGGATGAAACCTATGGAAGAAATCGTGCAAAAGAAGAGAATGCTGTCCGGCATCAAGCCCTCCGGTGATCTAACCCTGGGTTCCTATTTGGGGGCGATCCGCAATTGGGCGGCTCGGGCAGATGAATTTGATTGCTTTTATTTTATGGCAGATCTTCACGCCATTACCGTCCGCCAAAACCCTGCCGATCTTCGCCGGAGAACATTGGAGCAGCTTGCTCAGTATATTGCCTGCGGCCTGGATCCGGAGAAAAACACGCTCTTCATTCAAAGCCATGTACACCAGCATGCAGAGCTAGGCTGGATTTTGGATTGCTATTCTATGTTTGGCGAGCTGAGCCGAATGACCCAGTTTAAGGATAAATCCGCAAAAAATGCGGACAATATCAATGGTGGCCTGTTTACCTATCCCAGCCTGATGGCGGCAGACATTCTGCTGTATCAGCCGGATCTTGTTCCTGTCGGGGAAGACCAGAAGCAACATGTGGAACTATGTCACACCGTTGCCCGCCGGTTTAACGGCATATACGGCGATGTTTTCAAGCTTCCGGAGGCCTATGTTCCCAAGGTCGGTGCCCGGATTATGAGCCTGACCAATCCTACAGCAAAAATGTCCAAATCCGAAAATGAGGATACCGGCCGCGTGCTTCTTATGGATGCACCCGAGGTCATTATGAAGCAGTTCAAGCGTGCCATCACCGACTCCGATACAGAAAACTGTGTCCGTTACGACAAGGAGAACAAGCCCGGCGTTGCAAACCTGATGACTATCTACTCTGTCTGCACCGGAAAGAGCTATGAAGCCATCGAGCAGGAATTTGCCGGCCTGGGTTATGGTGTCTTCAAGCCAAAGGTGGGAGAAGCTGTAGTGGAGACATTGCGCCCTATCCGTGAGGAAGCTGGCAGACTGATGAAGGATAAATCATATTTGGAATCTGTCTATCGTGCCGGTGCGGAAAAAGCCAGCTATGTGGCAGAAAAAACTCTGCGCAAGGTTTACAAAAAAGTCGGTTTTATTGCAAAATGATTTTTTGCCGTCCCGTTTTGGGACGGCAATATTTTATCTACATAAGAAAGTAAAGTGCCAGTGTCAAAATGGCGTTGTTTTTTCCCTCGGGGGAATCTCCGGCCATCAGCAGAAGCAGAAAAATGACAAAAAGATCGCCGGTGTCAAAATCCTTTGGCAATAGCTGCTGCAGAAAATTCGATGAACGGATCTGCGTAAAATCCGCCTGCTCCTGTGCTTGTACAGGCGGAGCCTTTTCCTGCAGTGGCTTTTGAGGTGGAAAGTTATTTGCCGGGAGCGGACTGTCCGGCATTCGATTACGGGAATAGGATCCATCCGGCCGGGGGACATATCGGTTATACATAATCTCACCTACCGATCAGGGAAGTGGCCAGTCCGGCAATTTTTGCAGCTTTCATTGCTTTTTCCAGGCGATTCAGCCTACGGCTGTTCAGGTAGGGAGCCAAAGCGTGCAAAAGAGCCTGCTGGTTCTTGTCAATACTCCCTTGCCCGGCAAAACCAGATAGTTTTTTGATCAGATTTATGTCCATATCCGGCATACCAGAGGGAGATTCCGGGGGTGGTGGCTTTTCCTCTGTTTTTGTACCGCTGTCCATACTTTGAGCAAGTGCCATAATTTGTTTCATCATCTCCGGATCGTTCATCACCGCCGCAAGCTTCTCTTCCCAGTCAGCCATGGCTGTCCCTCAATTGTGCTACCAGCCTTTGAATATCCGGGGAATGAAGCAGGGCTTCCAGTGATTGCCGGGCATCGTCATAGCTACCGGCTCGAGCCTGTCTGGCAGCCTGACTGACAGCTCCCGGATCTCGTTCCTGCAGAGCCTTCATAAGTGCCTGCCCTGCGGGGCTGGCGGCAAGGGCGGCAATTTGTTCTGTGGAAATGGGTTTTTCCTGATACTGCATAAGGTTCCTCCCGCTTTAAGAGACTGAAATTAATGAAAATAACATAGATTTTTTGAGAAAGCTGTGCTACAATGAGCCTACAATTATGATATGCTGTGCAGAAGGGATCGGTGAACTGTGCGAATTCTTGTTTTGTCTGACTCTCATTCTTCCATATGGTTTATGCGCCGATGCGTGCAATGCTTGCATCCTCAGGCAGTTGTCCATTTGGGGGACTACTATGATGACGGGCAAACCTTGCAGGAGGAGTATCCCGGGATCTCGTTTTATGCCGTGCCGGGCAATTGCGATAAGTACCGATGCCCACCGGATGCACCTCTATGTTTATGTTATGCAGTTGGCGGCGTTCGAATGCTGATGACCCATGGGCATACCTTTTATGTAAAATCCGGCACAGGCGCGTTGACCGCAGAGGCGAGGCGCCTTGGTGCCAAAGCAGCGCTGTACGGTCATACCCATCAGGCACAGTGTGTTCAGCAGGAGGATGGCCTTTGGGTTGTAAATCCCGGCAGTGCCGGACATAGTGCAGCGGTGGTAGAAACAGACGGAGAAAAAATCACCGCCTGCCGTATTATTACGGAGGCGGAGCTGGAGGATATACTATGATTTTAACAGTAGATATCGGAAATTCCAATATCGTTCTTGGCGGTGTGCAGGGAGAGGATATTGTTTTTGAGGCACGCCTGCGTACCGAGGCAACAAAAACCTCAGATCAGTATTGTCTGGATCTGAAGATCCTGCTGGAAGTTTACCACGTGAATATTGAGGATATTGAGGGCTGTATTATTGCTTCTGTGGTACCACAGGTGCTAAATTCTATGCAAACTGCCATAAAAAAGCTTACGCAACTTCCTTGTCTGGTGGTGGGTCCCGGCCTGAAAACAGGGCTGAATATCCGGCTGGAAAATCCGGCACAGACCGGAGCAGACCTCGTGGTAGGCTGTGTGGCGGCTCTGCGTGAGCATAAGCCGCCAATGATCGTTGTGGATATGGGAACAGCTACGACTATGGTGGTGCTGGATACCTCCGGTGCACTGATTGGCGGTTGTATCTGCCCTGGCGTAAAGATTTCTATGGATGCCCTGACGGAGCGTACGGCACTTTTGCCCGGCTTACAGCTTGACCAGCCACAAAAGGCCATTGGCCGCAATACTATTGATTGTATGCGTAGCGGTATTATGATGGGCGCGGCCTCTATGCTGGACGGTATGATCGCCCGTATGGAAGAGGAATTAGGACAAAAGACCACAGTGATTGCCACCGGCGGTATTGCCAAATTTGTCCTGCCCCTGTGCAAGACCCAGATCCTTTACGATAAGGACCTTCTGATCAAGGGACTGGCGGCACTTTATCGGGATAATATGCGCTAAAAGTGCATTCTTGCCGCCAGGATAAAAGCTTTCTCAGGCAATGGCGATCATAAGCAAAAAAGCGGCGGCCATTGCTGCGCAGCAGGCGAAGATCAGAAGATGGTCAACGATCTTATGGGCGATTTCTCGTCCTGTTGAAGCATTGGGATAGGGGAGAAGGGGAAAATCCCGTCTATTGAGGACGGCGTTTTTTCCAATGCAACCGTTTTCTATGCGGCATTCTGTAGCCACACAGGGGGTAATTCGGTTTTGGGAAGATCGGTTTCTTATAACAGCAGTTTTCATAACAATGGCCTCCTTTGTTTTTCTGCACACATTCTACTGCATATAATGTCCAATAAAACGGTCTGATAGAAACCTGTATGATTTTCTGAAATCGTTTATAAAGTTTCATTGCCCCATCGGTGACGGATGTCATCGATGGGGCAATTTCAGAAATTATGTGTTTGTATACGGCTTTACATTGCTGCTATCGAAAAACAATTTGTCCGGCCTATTTACCAATGAAAATAGCCGTCGCTGTTCTTGGCTTGCTGTCCGTCCCAAATGATGTCGCTGAGGTGGATCGTTGTGGAGTCACCCTGATCGCTCCAATAATCTGCGGAGTTGGCACTCAAAGAGGTTCTGCGGTAGGTAACACCGTAAGGCCCAGTGATCACCTCAGGCAGATCCAGGCAGGTAAATGCCGATTCTTTGTCGGTCTCACCCAAAAATCCACGATGTTCCTCGTTATCTTCTTCTTTTTGTGCCTTGGGCTTGCTTTCCTCCGGCACTTTCACTTCGCCACAGGTGGGGACATTACCGGAGTTTTCGATATAGCCTGTAAAGCTGTTTGCGTATGCCTGCTCCACTATGGCCAGCACCCGGTCATCTGCTGCACTCCATTTTTTGTAAGCGGCTGTCCACGCCTGGATCTGCTCCTTACTGGCTCTGCCATAGTCGCCTGCATAGGGATGAGCCAGCCAGTAATAATGGTCGCTCATAGCGTCCACGGCCAGGTACAGCTCCTGCTCTGCCGCCTTTTCCAGAAGAGCAAGACCCTGCGCCTCATCCTCAGCCACATAACGGCCTTTCAGGTAGAAGCAACCCAGCTTGTATTGGGCATAGGCATTGCCGGCCTCGGCACCTTTTCGGTATTCATCGAGCATTGTGTCGATATTCTCATCGCCGATACGCCCCCAATCCATAAGGAATAAAAGCTCGGCTGCCTGCTGGAGCGTTTGCGCCTGATAATTTCGGGCAATTTCACCGGTTCTGATCTTGATGGCATTGATCCCATACATCAGAGCGATGAATTTCAATATTTCCTCTTTGCCGGACTCGCCTGCCTGGGGTACTTCCATCAGATCCCGTATGGGCTGAGTGTTCATATCCTTCATTCTGGATTCGTAGATAATGCGCATACGGTAATATTTGCGTGCCTTCGCCGGATCTCTGGGGCAAACCTTACCCTCGGTGTAAAAGCTTGCCAAAGCATCCCATGCGTAGTCCGTGAAGTTAAAAACATCACCGTCCATAGAGGGGTTCAGCTTTTCGTTTACCTCACTGCCTGCCTCCAGACAGCGGAATTCCAAATCGTTGTCCACCGGTATGTAATCGTACATATGACTTTGGTGGATAAACTGGTACATTTCACTCAGAAGCTTGCTCACATCATACTCAGAGCTTCTGTCGTTTACGATCTTGCCTTCTTTACAAAGCCGGATGTCTAACTCACAGATCTTGCGGCTACACTGATAGCTGAGTTCTTCACTTTTGGTTTTATCCCGCATTTTGCGCAACTCAGATAGGGTATCTGGAAGCGTGGAGGGATCACCAATGCTGAAGACCTTTGTGGGCTTCCGATCGGCGATTTTATTCTTGAAATGACGAACGATCAGGAAAATGATAACAGCGATAATGATAAGTTTCATAAATGACAGCTCTTCTTTCTTATATAGTTTTCGTTTTGCGTATAACTATTTTGATGCTATGTTATCACTTCCTCTTCCATCTTTTGTGTCGCAAGGAACTCCTTCCTGTGAAATATCTCTTCTCATAAATTCATAATTCATTATACACGTATTAGCAGTGCCTTGCAAGTGGTGAAAGTGAAAAGATTGGCGGATACAGTGAAAAATACAGGCGCTTGTCAAGTAAAAACACTTGACAAGTGCTGCTTTGTAGTGTATAATATGCAATGTGTCAAGGGAATTACCTTGACAGGGAGGCTGTATGGATGCATTAGAAATGACACTTCTGTTTGATTACTATGGTGATCTACTGACGGATCGGCAGAAAATGTGTTTTGATTTGCGCCATAATCAGGATCTTTCCCTTGCGGAGATTGCACAGGAGCTTCATGTCAGTCGGCAGGGAGTTTTTGATAATCTTAATCGAGCAGAAGCGTTGCTGATTAATATGGAGGAAAAAACCGGATGTGTGCGGCGGGATATGCTCTGCCGCCGGGCTGCCGGTGAGATTCGCTCAGCGGCAGCGAGATTGGCCGAGTTAAAAGATGAAACCGTTTCCCGGCTTGCGGGGCAGATCCTTGCGGCCGTCCAAATTCTTGGGGAGTAAGATATGGCATTTGAGGGACTGACCGAGAAAATTTCCGGTGTATTTAAAAAGCTTCGCGGTAAAGGGCGTTTGAAGGAGTCCGACGTAAAGGAAGCTATGCGGGAGATCCGTATGGCTCTTTTGGAGGCGGATGTCAGTTATAAGGTCGTCAAAGATTTTGTGAAGTCTGTTACCGATAGATGTGTTGGTACCGATGTCTTGGAAGCCTTAAGCCCCGCCCAAATGATCATTAAGATCGTTAATGAAGAGCTCACAAAGCTGATGGGCAGTGATGCCAAGCATATAACCATCAATCCCAATGGACCGACTGTTGTTATGTTGGTCGGCTTGCAGGGTGCCGGTAAGACGACAAATGGCTCCAAGCTTGCTGGTCTTATGAGGCGGCAAGGGAAGAATCCTCTGCTTGTTGCCTGTGATATTTACCGCCCTGCTGCTATTGAGCAGTTGAAAGTGTGCGGTGAGAAGCTCGGAATTCCTGTATTCGAGCGTGGTACCAATGACCCCGTACAGACTGCTAAAGAAGCGGTTTTATATGCCCGGCAACGTGGTTATGATATGGTATTCCTGGATACTGCCGGTCGGCTTCACGTGGATGAAGTTCTTATGGAGGAACTCAAGAACATAAAGACACAGATAAGGCCGCAGGAGATTATGCTGGTCGTAGATGCTATGACCGGTCAGGATGCTGTCAATGCAGCGCAAAGCTTTAATGAGTGGCTGGATATTGATTCTGTTATGCTCAGCAAGCTGGATGGTGATGCCCGTGGAGGTGCAGCACTCTCTGTGCGTGCAATCACTGGTAAGCCGATTAAATTTGCTGGTATTGGTGAAAAGCTGGAGGATATTGAAGCATTTCATCCGGATCGGATGGCTTCCCGCATTCTCGGTATGGGTGATGTTCTTTCTTTGATTGAAAAAGCAGAGCAGGCCTATGATGCTAAAAAAGCGGCTGAAATGGAAGAAAAGCTGAAGTCCAACCGTTTCACATTACAGGATTTTTATGACCAAATGGTTCAAATGAAATCTATGGGGTCTATGCAGGATATTTTGGCGCAGATGCCGGGTGGTGCAGGACTTAAAAATGTACAGCTTGATGAAAAGGCATTGCCCCGTACAGAAGCAATTATTTTATCTATGACTCCGAGGGAAAGAGAAAACCCCGGCATAATCGGTGCAAGCCGCAAAAAACGCATTGCTTCCGGCGCAGGGGTTCGTGTTGAGGATGTTAACCGCTTGCTAAAATCCTTTGATCAGATGCGATCACTGATTAAGCAGTTTTCCGGTCCCGGTGCCGGCAAGAAAATGAAGCGTATGCGAGGCTTTGGCGGGTTCGGGGGATTCCCCGGCCTGTAAAGGATATATATGTTCGCTGTAAGCAATTTGCTTTGCGATATAGATAAAATTTTGGAGGTGAAATACCAATGGTTAAAATCAGACTTAGAAGAATGGGCGCTAAGAAGACTCCTTTCTATCGGATCGTGGTCGCTGACTCCCGCAGCCCCCGTGATGGCCGCTGCATCGAAGAGATCGGCACCTACAACCCCCTGACCAATCCTGCCACTATCAATGTGGATGCAGAGAAGGTTCAGAACTGGATCAAAAATGGCGCACAGCCCACCGACACTGTTCGTGGCCTGCTGAAGAACGCCGGCGTTCTGTAATTCCCACCAAAGGAGTTTTAAAATGAAAGAACTTTTGCTTTATATGGCAAAGAATTTGGTGGACGATCCGGACGCAGTAACTGTCACTGAAATTCCCGGAGAAGATGGCACTGTGCTGGAATTGCATGTTGCTTCCGGGGATATGGGCAAGGTCATCGGCCGCCAGGGGCGGATCGCTAAAGAGATTCGTACCATCGTGAAAACCGTTGCACAGCGCACCGGTGAAAAAATCACGGTCGATATCGTGGATTAACGGGTTATGCGTGACGCCTTGCGCCACGCATTTTCCAATTTGGGAGGAAATGATCATGAAGGTGCAATACTTGGATGCGGGCGAAATCGTCACAACCCATGGTGTTCGTGGGGAAGTAAAGGTTTTGCCCTGGGCAGATGATGCTGATTTTCTTTGTGGCTTTCATCGTGTATTGATTCAGGGTAAAGAATTTGCTGTTTCTCAGTGTCGAGTGCAGAAAAACTGTAATCTTTTAAAGCTTGCGGGTGTGGATTCTGTAGAGCAGGCACAGCTTTTGCGGGGGAAGACAGTTCAGGTGTATCGCCAGGATGCACCCGAAGGCCTGATCTTTGCGGCAGAGCTGGAAGGAATTGCTGTTTATGAGGAGAATACATTGCTTGGCACACTGATGGATGTGCTGGACTATCCGGGCAATAAAGTCTATGTAGTAAAGGGACAGCGGGAGTATATGATCCCTGCCGTTAAGCAGTTTATTCTATCTACTGATTTGGATGCAAATCGGATGCAGGTAAAGCTGATTGAAGGAATGTGCACTGATGAGAATTGATATTATGACTCTTTTTCCGGAATCGCTGACAGATGTTCTTTCTGACAGTATATTGGGACGAGCACAGGAACGGGGTTATATCCGTATCCAGGCACATCAAATTCGGGATTACACGGCAAGTAAGCAGTGTCAGGTTGACGATTATCCATACGGTGGCGGCCGCGGTGCAATTATGCAGGCGGATCCGCTTTATCGATGCTGGGAAGCAGTTTGTGATCAGGCTGCCGGCCCGGTACATACGGTTTTTCTCTCCCCCTGTGGCCACACATTTCAGCAAAAGGATGCTATCCGTCTGAGTAAGATGGATAATTTGATTTTGGTTTGTGGGCATTATGAGGGTATTGATCAGCGTTTTATCGACGAATGCGTAGATGAAGAGATATCTCTGGGTGATTTTGTGCTGACAGGCGGAGAAATTGCAGCGATGGCCGTTACGGATGCGGTATGCCGCATGGTCCCGGGTGTTTTGGCAGATCCGGAATGCTTTGAAGATGAGAGTCACTATAATGGTTTGCTGGAATATCCGCAATACAGCCGCCCATCCGTATGGCACGGTAGACAGGTCCCGCCAATTCTGCTTTCCGGAGACCACGCAAAGGTTGCTTTATGGCGTAGAAAAGAAGCAATAAAGCGCACGCGTGACCGTCGCCCGGATATGTATGAAAAATTAGATCTGACCAGCAAGCAGGATAAAAAGCTTTTAGAGCAAATCAAAGCGGATGATGAGAGCATAGCAAAATAATGGCTTTCAGTGCACTTGAAATCCAGTGATAGACAGCACTGAAAGCCATTATAAGCTTTTTCTTTTGCTAAAAAAGAATGATAAAAATAATTTATTTTCTTTAATTTCTTATAACTTTTTCTTGCCAAAAGGCGGCGTTTATGCTATACTGTGGTACACATATAGAAGATTCAAGCTAAATCCCCACATTGCGGCTCAGGTGTGCTTTTTGTTGTGCCTGGTTGGCTTTTGTGGGAGAGATGCGATGTCAAGCCCTTGGTCGTTATCGAGCTGGAATTCTGCCTGCTTTGATACACGTATATTCTGTTGCCTGTCCGGATCGCCGGTTCTTCGGCATAGAATTAGCGATCTTGCGATATTCACCTACCTCTACCCCTTAGCGAAGGAACGGACGCCCCAAAGGTGCCCGTTCTTTTCCTTTCTACCATTTTTATTCTATAAGCAAGTGAGACGGACAAAACAATGATTGCAAAACGAGGGAAGATATGCGATAATGTATACAAACAAATGGGCGAAAGCGGTGATATAATGGAAAAGCGGGGAATTCTGGAGCGCTATTTTGGTTATGAGCAGTTTCGCCCCCGGCAGGAAGAACTGGGCTATTTGCTGACAGAGCTGTAGCATCGGGCTTTAGTACTGACCCCGAAAGCCGCACAGGTGTTATACCACGGGCAAGGGGTACAAATGCTGGTGCAGAAAGAAGAAAAAAGCCACGGATCGCACCAATACTATTGTAAAGCTGTCTGAGGAGAAAGCGGAGCTTTATGATGCTCAGCGGGAGCTGAGAAGGAAACTGGCCCAAAAGGCAGCTATTCCTGTCTATATTGTATTTTCCAATGCCACACTGCAGGATATGGCAAGAAAAAAAGCCCAAAAGTATGACTGACTTTAAACGGGTGTCCGGCGTAGGTGAATTAAAAGCTCCCTGGTATGGACAGGCGTTTTTGGACAGAACCCGTGAGTATTATGATTTGCAGAAGAAAGAGGAGCTGTGTTATGAAATACGCAATAGGCATTGAATTGGGATCCACCCGCATTAAAGCAATAGCAATTGATGAAAAGCACAAGCCTGTTATATCAGGAGAATATACCTGGGCCTCTGATTATCAAAATGGAATATGGACATATAATATTGAGGAAGTATGGAGCGGACTGAAAACGGCCCTTTCAGCTATGAAAGACCTGAAAAAAATTGAATCTGTAGGAATTTCCGGTATGATGCACGGCTATTTGGCCTTTGACAGGGATTGGAATTTGCTTACCCCTTTCCGAACGTGGCAAAATACCATAACAGAACACGCTGCAAAGGAATTAACCGATCTGTTTGCATTTAATATTCCGCAGCGTTGGAGCAGTGCGCATTTATATCAGGCGGTTTTAAATGGCGAGGAGCACGTGGAGCATATCGCACATATTACCACCCTGGCGGGGTATGTGCATTATATGCTTACCGGTGTGAATGCCATTGGTGTGGGAGAAGCATCAGGAATGTTCCCCATTGACCCAATGACCTGCGATTATGATCTTGAAATGTTAGAAAAATTTGATATGTTGCCTTCCATACAAAAAATGCCGTGGAAGCTGGAGGATATACTGCCAAAGGTACTCGTAGCAGGGGAGAATGCAGGATATTTAACGGATATTGGTGCTGAAAAAATCGACCATTTATTGCCGATGTGTGTGCCATTTGCTCCGGCGGAAGGAGATGCCGGAACCGGTATGGTCGCAACCAATGCCGTAATGCCGGGAACAGGCAATGTTTCCGCAGGAACTTCGATTTTTTCTATGGTGGTGCTGGAAAAACCGTTGTCCAGAGTCTATGAGGAAATAGATGTGGTTTCAACTCCAAGCGGAAAACCTGTTGCAATGGTACATTGCAACAACTGCACCAACGATACCAATGCATGGGCTTCCGTTTTCCGGGAGATAGCCCAGCTTTTTGGCGCAGCTCCGGATCACTCTTAGCTGTATACAAAGCTTTACGAGAAATCGTTGGAAGGTGCCCCTGATTGTGGTGGGGTGCTTGTGTGTAACTATATTTCAGGTGAGGGGATAACCCATATGAATTCCGGCAGGCCTCTTGTGCTGAGAAAGCCTGCAGGCCAATTCAATTTGGCAAATTTCTTTCGTGCCCAGCTATATTCCACTATGGTAACGCTGAAAATCGGTATGCAGATCTTGGAAAAGGAAAATGTTGCAATCAAAAGCCTGGTTGGCCACGGCGGTTTGTTTAAAACGCCCGGTGTCGGGCAGCGGTATTTGGCTGCAGCCTGTAATGCGCCGGTAACGTGTATGGAAACCGCAGGTGAGGGTGGACCATATGGTATGGCACTGCTGGCTGCTTATTGCGTTTATAGAAAAACCGGGGAAACATTGGAAGCATTCCTGAATGACAAAGTGTTCAAAGAGGCGAAATGTACTACCCTGGAGCCCGATCCACAGGACCAGGAAGGCTTTGCGAGATATGTTGAGCAATTTGAAAAGCTTCTGGCAGTAGAAGAAATTGCAATCGCTTCCCTTGCAGAATAACTTCTGATCAATTGAAGGTGAATTCCCAAGCTAAATTCCACAGTGGGATTTAACTTGGGAATTTTACATCTCAGCTTTTGCAAAATTGCAGATAAATTTGCTTGACAAAGCTGCTATGCTATGCTAAAATACCTAAGCAAACAAAATATTGGTTTTATTCGGAGTGATACCCAAGAGGCCGAAGGGGCTCCCCTGCTAAGGGAGTAGGCGTCTAAAAAGCGCGCGAGGGTTCAAATCCCTCTCACTCCGCCAGAGTGCTGATTTTCCTGTTTTTAGGTAAAATCAGCATTTTTTGTTTTTTATAGTTATCTCCTGTGTAAGCAGCACAGGTGATTTTTTTCTATTAAAATTTGCTAAAATAGAAAAAATATGTTGCAATCTATAAGAAAAAGAATATAATGATAATAGTTTATTTGAAATAGTGAAAGGGGCAGTTGCTGTGTCTGTTTATGCTGAGCTCAGTCGTGAGGAATTGGAAGAAGAACTAAAAAAGGAAAGGCTGCACTATCATCATATAAAAAATCAAGATTTAAAGCTGAATATGGCACGAGGAAAGCCTTCCCAGCTACAGCACGACCTTGTAAACGGTCTTCTCCAGGTCGTTTCTTCCGGAGATGACTGTATGGAAGGCGGCATTGATGTCCGTAATTACGGCGAGTTGGCGGGTATTCCCTGTGCGAGGGAATATTGGGCAGATGTTCTTGACTGCAAAAGCAGTCAAACCTTTGTTGGCGGTGTCTCCAGCTTAAATTTAATGTTTGATTTGATTAGTCGAGCTTATACACACGGCTTGCTTCACAGTGAAAAACCGTGGTGCAAGGAGGAAAAAGTGAGATTTCTGTGTCCAAGTCCCGGCTATGATCGCCATTTTCGTATTACGGAGTTCTTTGGTGCTGAGCTGATTCCCATCCGTATGACACTTCTTGGGCCGGATATGGATCAGGTGGAAGACTATATCCGCGATCCTCAGGTGAAAGGAATTTGGTGCGTTCCAAAATACTCCAATCCTGACGGTATTATTTATTCGGAGGAAACGATTCTTCGCTTTGCCAAGCTGAAGCCGGCTGCACCGGATTTTGCTATAATGTGGGATAATGCTTACTGTGTTCACGAGTTTCGCGGAGAATATGAGCCCTTTCCGGATATCATAAGTCTCTGCCAAATGTACGGCAATGAGGATATGGTATACGAATTTGCCTCTACATCCAAAATTACATTTGCAGGAAGCGGAATTTCCGTAATGGCAGCATCAGAGGGTAATATTGCGTATTTTACAAAGCTTTATGGAGTGCAGATGATCTCAAACGATAAGGTTAATCAGCTTCGGCACGTTCGTTATTTGAAGGATAAGCAGCACACTCTGGAGATCATGCGTGAGCACGCGAAAATTCTGGCACCAAAGTTCCGTGTTGTTTCTGAGGCACTTCACAGATTGATCTTACCCTGCGGCTTTGCAAATTGGAATGAGCCTAAGGGTGGATATTTTGTCAGCTTAAACACTATGCCTGGTACGGCAAAGTATGCGTTGGCACTTTGCCGTGAAGCAGGTGTAGAGATGACTCCCGCCGGTGCAACCTTTCCTTATGGGATAGACCCGGATGACAGTAATATCCGCATTGCACCCAGCCTGCCGCCGGTTGAAGAACTGGAAAAAGCTATGGATGTGTTTTGCACTTGTCTTAAGATTGCTGCTCTGGAAAAGCTTCTGGGCTTATAAAAAAGTCCCCTTGCTTTTGTTTGGAAAAGCAGGGGGGCTTTTTGTCAGAAGCACTTGATGTTTCGCTCTTTTCGGCAGTCTTCCTTACGGCTGCAATGGTAGCAAACCTCTGTTTCCGGATTGAATTCACCGTTAAAGAACTTTTGAATATTGGAAACCGTTGTTGCTGCAATATTGTCCAGAGCTTCTTTTGTTAAATAAGCCTGATGGGAAGTGACAATCACATTCGGCATAGCAATCAGACGAATCAGGGTATCGTCCTGAATTACATGGCCGGAAAAATCCTCATAGAAAAGATCTCCCTCTTCCTCATAAACATCCAGGCCTGCTCCATAAATTTTTCCGGACTTCATACCGTCGATCAGCGCTTGCGTATCAATTAAACCGCCGCGGGAGGTATTGATAATAATGACACCATCCTTCATTTGCGAAACAGAGCTGCTGTTTATCAGATGCTTTGTATCTTCTGTTAAAGGGCAGTGAAGGGAAATGATATCGGCTCGCTGCAGCAGTTCATCCAGGGACACATAATTCAAACCGGCGTTTTCCACAGGGAACTTGTCATAACACAAAAGATTCATTCCAAATCCCTTGCAAATATCTGCGAAGATTCTTCCGATTTTACCGGTTCCGATAATACCAACAGTTTTTCCGTGAAGATCAAAGCCGGTGAGGCCGGACAGACTGAAGTTAAAATCTCTTGTGCGTGTATAGGCGCGGGGGATGTGCCGGTTCAGGCTCAGCAGAAGAGCCATAGCGTGCTCGGCAACCGCGTAGGGGGAATATGCCGGCACACGGAAAACGTGAATTTTCCCAAAGCACGCTCTTGTGTCAACATTGTTAAATCCTGCACAGCGCAGTGCGATCATTCGAACGCCCTGTGCATAGAGCTGGTCAGCCACCTGCTTGTTTACGATATCGTTTACAAAGATACAAACGCAGTCATAACCTTGCGCAAGGGAAACGGTATCCTCATTGAGATGGGTCTCGAAATATTTGATCGTAATATCGGTGCCCTTTGTGTATTGCTCAAATCCGATTCGATCATATGGTTTTGCATCAAAAAAAGCGATTTTCATAGAATCAACTCCTTTTTATTCTGTCTATATCTTAATTCATTGCAGTTAAAAAAGCAATACACAATACATACAAATATACCGATAAAGTTGTATTTAATTTTAGCGATTGCAATGATGGGTTGATATTTTGCCTAAACAGGTGTATAATCACGACAAGGAGGGGAAATAATGAAGCATTTGATGGATTTATGGAAGAAGTACCGGGAATTAATCTGCTATATGTTTTTTGGTGCTATGACGACCGTGGTAAACTATGCTGTATACTTACCCTTGTATCATTATGCCCACATGCGTTCGGCGGTCAGTAACATTTTTGCGTGGATTGTTTCGGTTCTGTTTGCCTTTTTTACAAATAAACCATTTGTATTCCAAAGCCACGATTGGTCACTGCGTACCACAGGAGATGAGCTTCTTAAATTCATTGGCTGCAGATTAGGCTCCGGTCTTTTAGAAACCGGGATTCTGCTTGTGGCTGTTGATTTGCTGCACTGGAATGGAACCGTTTGGAAAATACTCGTTTCTGTACTTGTAGTGATTATCAATTATGTGGGAAGCAAACTGTTATTCCGCAAAAAAGCCGACTGAACGCGATCATTTCGCATTCACGAATATTTCTATGAATATTTGAATTCTGTTCTTGAATATTCAGTTAAAATGTGTTATTATTCATATTGACGGTGCAGTATCCTAGTCAGAACGGCCGATTCCCAGGTAGGGCCTAAAAATCCTATGAAGGGCATATCGATGAAGTCCCTGGTGCCTGCTTTTTACGCCCAGTTTAGGGTGGGTGCTGGGGGTTAAGGATCCCGGGCGCACTCCAATGGCATGGAGTATACGACCCGGCTTCCGTGGAGACCTGGTATTGTGCGACGGTGGTAAGATCCCTCCGGGGGCCCACTCGCGTACGAGCCAGGTAAGAACCTGCAAGGCGGTGCGCAGAATCGCGTGCTGCGTGCAGTGTAGCCTGCCTTGAGTGAATATGTGGGGAATGGGGAACACACAACAAATTGCAGTGTACAGGCATTTGCTGTGATTGCTCCAGGAAACCATATTTGCAAAAGAGGCTAAGAAACGGAACGTTCTGCAGTGGAAAACACCTAGGCTGTCGTAACTGGGCAGACAAGGGATTACAGTACGGACTAAGTGGCAATCGGGTATTCATTATTTGGCAACACTTGAACGGACGGATCAAACGGAAACGACCTGTGCGGCAACGGCAGGTTCTGTCTGGGGAAAACCAACCCGACCTAAGCCGTAAGATTTATCTTGTCTGCTACCGTTTTTTATTATACTCCAAAGGAGATATAACACTGTGTCTAAACCAGACCCATCCGCATCCAAAAAAGAGCGGATCAAGACGATCCGTTGGGTCGTCACCATTTTTATTGTAACAATTCTCGTATCCGGAACCGTATCCTTTGCTTCCAATGAGCTTATGGCTGTCAGCTCGGTTCCGGTTGCTTTTATTATTTTGCTGGTCATTGTTTTGATTGGTATCCTTTTTGATGTGATCGGTGTTGCTGTTACATCAGCAGACGAAAAGCCTTTTCACTCTATGGCGGCACGAAAGGTTCCGGGTGCGCAGGAAGCAATTACACTTCTTCGAAATGCTGAGCGTGTCAGTTCTATATGCAATGATGTGATTGGTGATATTTGCGGTGTTGTTTCCGGTTCTGCCTCTGCAACAATAGCTGCGGAAATCGTTGTGAATTTTTCTGGGTCGATTTCGCAGATCATTATGCTGCTTATGTCTGCTCTTGTGGCAGGTCTGACGGTAGGTGGAAAGGCAATCGGAAAAACCTTTGCCATTGGCTCCTGTACAAATATTGTATCTGCAGTTGGCAAGGTAATCTGGGGGGTTCAAAATATTCCATCTTGGGTGAAGAAAAAGAAATCTAAAGGTTAGGTCGTGTTCATTTGGCTATTTTAGAGAATATACACAGCCATCAGGATTTAATACAGCTCGGTGAACAGCAACGCATTGTATTATGCAGTGAGATTCGGGATTTCCTTATTTCTCATATTTCCAAAACCGGAGGTCATTTGGCCTCTAACTTGGGCGTTGTTGAGCTTATGGTTGCCATAGAAACCGTATTTGATACAAGCAAAGACCGTCTGGTTTTCGATGTGGGGCATCAGGCTTATGTTCATAAGCTTCTCACCGATCGCCAGGCGGGTTTTGATAGTTTACGACAATTTGGAGGTATGGCAGGTTTTCCAAAACCAAGCGAAAGCATTACAGATGCTTTTGTTGCCGGACATGCTTCCAGTGCTGTGTCCATTGCATTGGGAATGGCACGGGCTAGAACAGCTTTGCACCAGACCCATCATGTGATTGCTTTACTGGGAGATGGTGCAGCTACCGGTGGTATGGCCTATGAGGGGCTTAACGATGCCTCTGTCAGCGGGGAACCAATGATCATTATCCTGAATGACAATGCAATGTCCATCGACGGGAATGTGGGTGGTATGGCATATCATTTGCGGAATTTGCGCTCTAAACCCAAGTATCTTGGTATGAAAGCACAATATCGGGAGCTTTTGAACCGGGCACCTGGTGGAAAAATGCTTTACCGAGGAACCCATGCAATCAAGGACTGGGTACGCCGTATGCTGATTCCTTCAACAATATTTGAAAGTATGGGTTTTACTTATTTGGGCCCTGTTGATGGTCATGACAGTCAGCTTTTAATTGAACTATTGCAAAACGCCAAAGCTATGAATGAACCGGTAGTTTTACATGTTTTGACACATAAGGGACACGGTTATAAGCCTGCGGAAGAGAACCCGAGAAAGTTTCACGGTGTTGGAAAATTCGATGTTTCCTCCGGTAAAACAGTAAGCTCAGGAGAAGTATCCTTTTCCGAAACCTTTGGCAAAGAACTGCTTTCCCTTGCTCAGCAAAAAGATAATCTATGTGCCATTACTGCGGCTATGCCCGGTGGAACGGGCTTGCTTGAATTTATGGAGCAATACCCAAAGCGGCTTTTCGATGTGGGTATTGCGGAAGAACATGCTGTATCTATGGCTGGCGGACTTGCAAAGCAGGGAATGCTCCCGGTTGTTGCCATTTATTCTACATTTCTGCAGCGAAGCTATGATATGATCCTTCAGGATATTTGTATGCTGAAGCTTCACGCTGTTTTGGCAGTGGATCGCGCTGGCCTTGTGGGAGAGGACGGAGAAACACATCATGGAATTTTTGATGTTGGATTTCTTCGGCAGGCGCCCGGAATGAAAATATTGTGTCCAGGAAGCTGCCTGGAGCTTTCACATATGCTTTCCTGGGCCATATGTGAACAAACTGGTCCTGTAGCTATTCGCTATCCACGAGGCGGAGACAGGGCATACCACGATTCTGCGTGGTATGCGGAAGCCGGCATAGAAGGTGGCGTTTGCGTTCATCGTAAGGGCAGGGATGTTACTCTGATCACTTATGGCCCGTTACTGAAAAATGTTATGGATGCCGCTCAGATTCTTCATAGCAAAGGAATTGAGACAACCGTTATTCGCCTTTTGACTGTTTCTCCTTTACCGGCATCCGGCGTTATCTCACATTTGTCTTCTTCTCATTATGCAGTCATTGTTGAAGAGGTCTGCCACGGAAGTGGTATTGGTGAGGCACTGGCATATGCATTATATCAAGAAATCGGTAATTGTCGGGTGGAATGTATGGATCTTGGGCATCGATATGTGCCCCACGGCAAGCTGGAAGAGTTATATCGATATTGCCAAATTGATGGACAGTCAATTGCGGATCATATTTTGGAGGTTTGTTCCGGTGAAAATTAAGAAACGATTGGACGTGCTGCTGTTAGAACAGGGATATGCCGATTCCAGAACGAATGCACAGGCTATTATTATGAGTGGTTCCGTCTATGTTCAGGGACAAAAAGCAGATAAACCCGGTGTTTCTTATGAGGAAAATGTTGTAATTGAAGTCCGGGGGGCCGCTTGCCCATACGTTAGTCGGGGTGGGCTCAAGCTTGAAAAGGCATTGCGTGATTTTGGTGTTGATCCCACGGGCTATGTCTGTAGCGATTCCGGTGCATCTACCGGGGGGTTTACGGATTGTCTGTTGCAGCAAGGAGCAAAAAAAGTATTTGCCATTGATGTAGGATATGGTCAGCTCGATTGGAAAATCCGATCAGACCCGCGTGTGGTTGTTATGGAACGCACCAATGTTCGCTATGTGACGGCAGAGCAGTTAGGTGAGCCGCTGGATCTGTCTGTTGTGGATGTCAGCTTTATTTCACTGAAAATTGTCCTTCCGGTGATCAAGACCTTTTTAAAGCCGAAATCAGGGCAGGTTTTGTGCCTGATCAAGCCCCAATTCGAGGCAGGAAAAGAAAAAGTAGGGAAAAAGGGTGTTGTACGGGATCCTGCCGTGCACAAAGAGGTTTTGGATGATTTTGTTGCGCTGACAAAGGATATTGGATTTCATATTCTTGGCCTTACATTTTCTCCCGTAAAGGGGCCGGAAGGAAATATCGAATTCTTGGCACATTTATCTTTATCCGGCCAGAAAAAAATGATCCCGGATACGGAAAAAGTTGTTCAGGATGCACACGAGACACTGAAGGGGTAAATTATGAAAAAGGTTATTTTAACGCCAAACCCCTACCGGGATAAAAACTTTCAGACAGTCCGTGAGGCGGCAAGTGTTTTGCAAAAGGCCGGGGTGGAGGTTCGAATTTGTCTTCCCTTTGAAGTGGATAAAACTTATGAGCTTCCACACGATTTGGTGTTTTCCAGATTAGACCGGGAGCTCCCTGTTGCTTCGGCAGTGATCTGCTTTGGTGGCGATGGTACAATTCTGCATATGGCCAAGGCTGCTACCCGTGCAGGTGTGCCAATTCTTGGAGTGAATATTGGCACTATGGGCTTTATGGCAGAGCTGGAAAGCACAGAATTGTCTCAGCTTAGCCGCATTGCGGCGCGGGATTATACTGTGGATGAGCGTATGATGCTGGACGTGACTGTTCACCGTGGAAAGGATATTATATTTCACGATATTTGCCTGAATGATGCAGCAATTACAAAGGGTGCAGTTGCAAGAATCGTGCATTTAAAAGTAGAATGTGACGGGATACAAGCCTTGGAGTGCGGTGGAGACGGAGTGATTATAGCAACCCCCACCGGGTCAACCGCATATAGCCTTTCTGCAGGAGGACCTATTGTGGAGCCGGAGGCACACAGTATTTTAATTACGCCGGTATGTGCACACGATGTGGCAAGCCGCTGCATCGTGGCTTCTGAAAATCGAATTGTGACAGTAGGGCTTACCCATAATGCCCGGCGGAACGCTTTTTTATCTGTTGATGGTGGAAAAGCAACAAAAATCAATATGGGTGATGTGATCACAATAAAACGTTCTAAGCTTTCAACAAAGCTGATACGGCTTAAATCCCGCAGTTTTTATGATGTGGTTAATATGAAATTCAAAAACAACTGAGGTTGCAATATGAAAAGTCAAAGACAGGCAAAAATTTTGGAGATCATCTCTCAAAAAAATGTAGAGACCCAGGAACAGCTTTTGGAAGAGCTTCAAAAAGCTGGTTTCCGTGGAACGCAGGCTACAGTGTCTCGGGATATTAAGGAATTGCGGATTGTAAAGGAGCTCACAAGCTTTGGAACCTATCGTTATGCTGCCTCAGCCAATCCGATTGACAGCGGTTTTACATCCCGTTTGAATACCATTTTCCGGGAATGTGTTGTAGGCTTTGATTATGCCCAGAATATCATTGTGATCCGCACACTTCCCGGTTTGGCTTCTGCTGCTGGTTCTGCCATTGATGCGATGAATATGAGCACGGTGGTAGGCACATTGGCAGGGGATGATACCGTTATGATCGTTATGCGGGATAACAATGCAGCAGCCGTGTTCTGCGGAGAGATCAAGAATTTGCTAAACTAATCGGCAGGAGGTCGGGAATATGCTCAGTATTTTGCATATTGAAAATATTGCTGTTATTGAATGTACCGATATTTTTTTTCACAAGGGCTTTAACATTCTTACCGGTGAAACCGGTGCCGGAAAGTCTATCGTGATTGATGGCATCAGTGCGATTCTTGGAGAGCGGGCATACCGGGATATGATACGCACAGGCACACAGAAAGCAACGGTTCGAGCTGTATTTTCGGATGTACCAAGGCTTTCCTGGTTTGAGGAAAACGGTGTTGATTATGATGAAGAAACGGTGATCCATCGTGAGATTTTTTTGGACGGAAAGAATATTTGCCGCGTAAATGGCTCAGTGGTAAATGTTTCCTCCTTGAGAAAACTTGGATTACAGCTTATCAATATTCATGGCCAGCACGACTCCGCATCCTTATTTGACGAAGCAAATCATTTGCAGCTTTTGGATGATTATGCCGGAAACAGGGAGTTGTTGGAATCCTATCAGGAAAAGTTTCAGGAGTTCATAGATTTACAGCAGCAGATCCAGCATATGACAATGGACGAAAGTGAAAAGCTTCGTCGTATGGAAATGCTTCGCTATCAAATCGAGGAGATTACAAGGGCGGATATCCAAGCGGGTGAGGACGAGGAGTTGGAAAAGCAGCGAAGGTTGCTTCAAAATGCTGAGAAAATCAGTATGGGGATCAATCGTGCCTCGGAAGCACTTTATGGAAATGACGATTCCGACGGTGCTGTTGCTTTGCTGCAGCAGGCAGAACAGGAACTTGGCCGGCTTTCGCGTGTAACAGATGCATATGAAAAGCTTCAGGAAAAGATTAAGGATCTGATGTATCAAGTGCAGGATACAGCGGAGGAATTACGGGATTCTTGTGCCGGATTGACCGATGCCGGTAACGAGCTGGAACGGGTTGAAAGTCGGCTGGATATCATCCATCGACTTCGCAAAAAATACGGTGCAACCTGTGAGGTCATTTTGCAGTATTTGGAGCAGGCACAGCAGCAACTCGATGAAATTGAATTTGCTGATGATCATATCCATCGTCTAGAAGAAAAATGTTCTTCTGTGAAAAAAAAGGCGAGGGATGCCGCACTGCTCCTAAGGGAAAACAGAAAAAAAGCAGCTGAGATTTTGTCAGAAAAAATTTTATCTGAGCTTACTCAACTGGATATGCCCCGCGTGCAGTTTCAGTGTGTTTTTCAGGAGGTGGAGCTTTCTGCGAACGGAGCGGACCAGGTTGCCTTTTATATGTCTGCCAATGCCGGTGAGGCATTGAAGCCGCTAAGCCGTGTGGCATCCGGCGGCGAATTGGCCCGTATTATGCTGGCACTGAAAAATGTTCTGGCTGAACAGGATCACGTGCAGACATTGATTTTTGATGAGGTAGACACAGGCGTTTCTGGTCGAGCTGCACAAAAGGTCGCAGAGAAGCTTCGTGCAGTGGCAAAAAACAAGCAGGTGCTTTGCGTGACGCATTTGCCTCAGCTTGCAGCATTGGGCGAGACACATTTGCTGATTGCAAAACAGGAAAGGGACGGAAGAACCTATACCACCGTAACGCCCTTGGATATGGAAGGGCGTAAGCGAGAACTGGCGAGAATCATCGGCGGTGCGAGCATTACAGAAACCACCCTAAAAAGTGCCGAGGAAATGTTGCACAATGGTACTTGACAAAAAGAGGATATTCTGTTAGGATACTGCTATATTTTAAAACACTGAGATGGGAAGAGTAGGATAATTTTGCTTTCCAGAGAGCGGCCGGCAGGTGCAAGACCGTAAGGGAATTATCGGAAATACATCCCGGAGTGGCTTGCCTGAAAGAATAGTAGGGCAGGACGGGTTTGCCCGATACAGCACGGCGTTTTCAACGCCATAAGGCAGTAGCCGTGAGGCTGCAGCAAACCAGAGGTGGTACCGCGTAGTTTTACGCCCTCTGTCCGGAAAGGACAGGGGGCTTTATATTTTTATAGGAGGATTTTTATGACACTGTATGATGAACTGGTTGCCCGTGGTTTAATCGCTCAGGTAACCAATGAGCAAGAGATCCGTGATATGATCAATGCTGGAAAAGCGACATTTTATATTGGTTTTGACCCGACAGCAGATTCTCTGCATGTTGGCCATTTTATGGCACTTTGTCTGATGAAACGCCTGCAAATGGCCGGTAACAAGCCGATTGCCTTGATTGGTGGCGGTACCGGAATGATTGGAGATCCCTCCGGCCGGACGGATATGCGCACGATGATGACAAAAGAGACCATTGAGCACAACTGTGCGTGTTTCAAAAAGCAAATGGAGCGTTTTATTGAGTTTGGAGAGGATAAGGCCCAAATGGTCAACAATGCCGAGTGGCTCCTGGATCTAAACTATGTAGAACTCTTACGGGATGTGGGCAGCTGCTTCTCTGTAAACAATATGCTTCGTGCTGAATGCTACAAGCAGCGTATGGAAAAGGGTTTGTCGTTCCTCGAATTCAACTATATGATTATGCAATCCTACGATTTCTACTATCTGTATCAGCATTATGGCTGTAATATGCAGTTTGGCGGAAATGATCAGTGGAGCAATATGCTGGGCGGAACCGAGCTTATCCGCAGAAAGCTGGGTAAGGATGCTCATGCAATGACAATCACATTGCTTCTTAATTCCGAAGGCAAGAAAATGGGCAAAACCGCAAAGGGTGCTGTATGGCTGGATCCGAACAAGACATCTCCCTTTGATTTTTACCAGTATTGGCGGAATGTGGAGGATGCAGATGTTCTAAAATGCATTCGGATGCTGACATTCCTTCCGCTGGAACAGATCGACGAAATGGATCATTGGGAAGGTAGTCAGTTGAATAAGGCCAAGGAAATATTGGCTTATGAGCTGACAAAACTTGTACACGGCGAAGAAGAGGCAGAAAAAGCACAGGCTGCTGCAAAAGCACTGTTTGTTGGTGGCGGAGATGATTCCAATATGCCTACAACATCCATTTATGCCGATCAGCTCAGCGACGGTAAAATCGGTATTTTAAATCTGATGGTTGCCTGCAATCTTGCTTCCTCCAATGGTGAAGCACGCAGATTGGTACAGCAGGGCGGTGTTTTTGTCAATGACGAAAAAGTACCCGATCATACATTCGCTGTAACCACAGAGATGCTTTCTGAAGGTGTGAAGCTCCGCAAAGGAAAAAAGGTCTTCCATAAGGCTGTTTTGGCATAAGCATAACGGTGCAGGGGCCTCCTGCACCGTTTTTTAACAGGAGGCAAGCATTGAAATATCAGGTTCTAAAAAAGAGGGATATAAAAAGAATTTTGCCAAAGCGAGAAGTGAATGCCCATAAGGGAGATTTTGGCAGGGTTTTGCTGTTATGCGGCAGTAAAGGATATACAGGTGCAGCAGCATTGGCGGCGTTGGGTGCATTGCGATGTGGAGCCGGGATCGTATACTTGGGCGTTCCGGAATCCATCTATGCCATTGAAGCAGGAAAGCTGCTGGAGCCTGTCGTATTTCCTCTGGCTGACGAAAACGGTATGTTTGCCGCATCTGCCAGCGAAGAGATTGCAAAAATCCTTCCGCAAATGAATGCGGTTTTAATTGGCCCCGGGATTGGCCGGTCAGAGGGTACGCTGACAATTGTTCAATACATTTTGGAAAATGCTGACTGCCCTGTAATTCTGGATGCCGATGGCATAAATGTGATATCCCCGCATAAAGATATATTGCGTGGCAGAAAAAGTCAGACGATCCTGACACCTCATTGGGGAGAGTTTCTTCGTATATATCCAGATTCTCCGCCGAATCGAGTGGATGCAGCCGTGGTATTTGCAAAAGAGTATCATTGCATTGTTCTGCTTAAGGGACATAATACTGTTATTACAGATGGTGTTGCCTGCTTTATTAATCCAACAGGAAATCCTGGAATGGCTACCGGTGGAAGCGGAGATGTTTTGGCCGGTATGATTGCAGCTCTTGCGGGGCAGGGAATTACACCGTTGTATGCTACTGCCTGCGGTGCCTGGCTGCACGGATATGCAGGCGACATCTGTGCAAAGAAGCTGAGCCAGTATGGGATGCTTCCTCAGGATATGCTTCAAATCCTGCCGCGACTATTGCCATAGGGACTGAATGATTTGAAAAAATGGATCTGCATTCTTGTCGTTTGTATTTTGATGTGTGGCTGCAGGCAAACAGAAGATGGCTTACAGCCTGCACTGCAACTCAGGCAGCAAATAGAAACCTCGGAGAAGGTTTCCTTTACTTGCGGAATAACAGCCGATTATGGTGAAAACCTGTATAGCTTTTCAGCTGTATGTCATTTTGACCGAACGGAGAAAATGGAATTTTCTGTTATCAAACCGGATTCAATTGCCGGTATCACAGGAATAATTGACCAAGAAGAAGGAAATCTGACATTCGACGGACAAGCATTGGCATTTCCACTTCTTGCAGATGACTATATTTCACCGATCAGTGCACCTTGGGTTTTTATGAAAGCATTACGCAGTGGATATATTGCATCTTATAGACATACAGAGGACGGATTACTCATCACACTGGATGATAGTTATGGCCTCTCGCAACTTCAGGTAGATGTTTGGACAGATGAGAATACTATTCCAATTCGCTCCGAAATGCTGTGGAAAGGACGACGAATTCTGTCGCTGGAGGTTGAGGATTTTTCCTGCGTGTAACATTTTGTCGGCTTTTACATAGGATGTTTTGCCTGAGGTACTGTATATTTTTCATTTGTATGTGGGACAATAGTATTACCCGCGTTACATATGAGAATAAACGTAACGCAGGCAACGATATCTGCGGAGCGTGAAGCATATGGAAAGCACAGTTAAACGCGGTGATATATTTTATGCGGATCTTTCACCTGTGGTTGGCAGTGAGCAGGGAGGAACGCGACCTGTTTTAATCGTTCAAAACGATACCGGTAACCGGCATTCTCCAACTGTAATTGCGGCTGCCATTACCAGTCAGACTGGTAAAGCAAGATTACCGACCCATATTAACATTGCCGGTGGAAGCGTGGGATTGAGCAAGGATTCCGTTATACTATTGGAACAAATAAGAACGATTGATAAACGCCGTCTGCGGGAGCATATGGGGCGACTGGATGATGCACATATGCAAATGGTGGACAATGCGATTGCGGTGAGTTTTGGCTTAGGCCGATCTCACACGCTATAAAAATCCCTCTCAGCACTAATATGTACTGGGAGGGATTTTTTATCGAATTTTATCTACGGTAAGATATTTTTCAATTTCCTGATAAATCTCCTTTGTCATAGAATCTAACTCCAAGAGTTCACGAACGGCAACATAATCCCCGTACTTATTTCGATATTGCACGATTTCTTTAGCGAGGGAACGGGAAATGCCCGGCAGCATAGTCAGCTCATCAGCGGTTGCGGTATTCAGGTTCAGGATTGCAATATCTCCGGTTGTAATGGGGATAGAAGCTGGAAGATATATCATTTGAGGGTGGCTGGTTCGCCCAAGGAATACACCAATGTATAATGCGACACATATTGCAGCTGCAATAAGCAAAATTTTGGTTGCTGTATGCATTTTATTATCCTCCGGATTGACTATATCCAAAATAATTGCTATAATTCTCGTATAGAATATACTAAATTATACTAAGATATGGATGGACTTACAAGTCCAAAATCCAATATAGAGGTAATTTTATGACAAAAAGGCAATTATTTGCTTGCTTCCTGTGTGTCATTGTATTGGTTGCAGGCATCTCAAATCCGGTTTTGGGTGAGGAAGTGTTACAGGATCCGTCAGTTGTAAATGGATGCCATTCTCCGGATGCTGCGTTAACTTTGCTTGGTGAAGAGAAGATTGCCGCCAAGGCACAGGCAGTTTTTGCATATGAAATCGTGAGTGACACACTGCTATATTGTCGTGAAGCAGATAAACAGATATACCCTGCCAGCTTTGTAAAGCTTATGACTGCCTTGCTGGTTCTGGAAAATGGAAAGCTTTCAGATGTTGTAACCGTGCAGCAAAGCACCTTGGATACACTTGACCAAAGTGCAATTTCTGTAGATTTACAAGCTGGGGAACAGATAACTGTAGAAAATCTTCTTTACTGTATGCTGGTGGCATCTGCAAATGATGCAGCGGCGGTGCTGGCTGAGTATGTTTCTGGTTCACAGGAGCAATTTGTAAATCAGATGAATGATCGTGCGGCCGCTCTTGGCTGTACCGGGACATTTTACACCAATGTCCACGGCTTACATAACGATCAACAGCTCAGTACGGCCAGAGATACCTGCAAAATATTGCGGCAGGCTTTGTGCCATAATGAGTTTCGGATTATGTTTGGCACAGTCCACTATGCTGTACCGGAGACCAACCTGAATAAAGCCCGTAATTTGACTACCAACAACTATTTAATGTGTACGGATACTGTGGGAATCCATTTTGATAACCGGGTGAAGGGTGGAAGAACAGGTCTGACAACAGAAGGCTATCAGAACGTAGCAACCATATCTGAATGCGGTAATATGGAAGTTATATGCATCATTATGGAGGCAAGCTCTACTTTTGCCGATAATGGTTCTGTAAAAAGCTTTGGAGGCTTTCCGGAAACTACAGAGGTATTGAATCTTGTTTCTGAAGGCTATTCACGCCGGCAAATCATTTTTCAGGATGAAGTTCTTCGGCAGCAAACTGTAATCAATGGAGACTGTGATGTATTTGCTGCATCCAAGGAAGGGGTTTACACGGTTTTACCGGATTCGGTTGCCATTGACCAGTTGGTATTTCGATATACGGATGCTGCAGGGAGCAATCAGGCACCAATTTCCAGGGGGCAGAATTTAGCTTCTCTTCAGGTATGGTATGGCAATATGTGTATCGGCACAACAGATGTTTATGCTATGAACCGTGTGCCTGTTGCCGAGTCCAAGGTAATCACAATTGGCAAAAAAGAAAGCAATGGTTTTTCTGTGGGAAGTGTTATATTGGGTATAGTAATCGTGATTTCAGTTTTTTCTGCTGTTTTGATTATTATGCGTTACCACGCCATTGTACGCCATAATCGAAAAAAGCACAGAAGGAGAAAATGATTATGCTGTCATGGGAAGAACTGAAAGCCAGGTGTGATAGCTGCCACCAATGCAGGCTTTGCTCCGGGCGGCAAAATGTTGTGTTCGGTGCGGGAAACCCTGATGCGGATATTATGTTTATCGGAGAAGGACCTGGTGAACAGGAGGATCTGACAGGGGAGCCTTTTGTAGGACCGGCCGGTAAATTCTTGGATGATATGCTTTCCATTATTGATATCAATCGGACAAATTGCTATATTGCCAATATTGTAAAATGCAGACCTCCTATGAATCGGGATCCTCAGGAGGATGAGCAGGATGCTTGCATTGAATATTTGAAAAATCAAATTGAGCTTGTACATCCGTCTATAATCGTATGCTTGGGAAGAATTGCAGCAAAGCGGCTGATCAGTCCTGATTATCGAATTACAAGAGATCATGGATCGTGGATATGCAGAAATGGGATATGGATGACCTCTTTGTATCATCCGTCTGCGTTGCTTCGTGATCCGTATAAAAGACCAGATACATTTATGGATCTAATGCTTATCCGGGATAAGCTGAAGGAAGTAAATGCAAAGCTTTAAGAATGATTTGTTAAGAGCAAAACTGTAAAGCTATGGAGCAATAATATTTTAGAATTGGCTGCCTCAAAATGCAAATATAGTGAGGACAGCTTTTTAAGCGTTAAAAAGCCGTGAAAACCCTTTGAGCACAGGGGCTTTCACGGCTTTTGTTGAACCATTTTCAGAAAAGTCTATTACGTTTTTAGAATGAATTTTGTGCGTATTTTTCAATCCGTTTCCTTGCATTTTCCAGTTTTTCAAAATCCGCTGCATATGCTTTACGCGGCTTCACAAAATTTTTACTGCCTCGCTTTTCGTAGGCATAGCGAGGAATCAGCTGAATGTGGTAATGATTATTTGGACCATCGCACATCGTACACATATACACTCGTTCACAGCCATAAACTTCCCGAATAATCAGCATGAACTGTTTTGCGAAACGGATGATCTTTTCATTGATATGGTCAGGTGCTTCACTCATATCATGATAATGCTGTATGGTTGAAATACACATATGACCGTCGGCTCTCGGATTGCCAACGAAAAAGCACTCAATATCTTCATCCTCGTACAGCATTTTATCCGAGTTATCACCGTAGAGCGCGCCCCCATTTTCACGATTAAAGCAGGTAGGGCAAATACCCATATCCGTTAGCTCTCCAGGAGAAAGCTTCAATAATTCTTCCACATTTAGTTCTATCATAGTTCTCTTAATTTCTGTTCTGCTTCTGCATACAACCTTGGTGAAGTCTGCGGATAGGTAAGCTCGTCGGGGATCGTATCAAATATCCTGATTTCTTTCATTTCACTTTCGGGAAGCTCGCCGAGGGAGTGAACCACCGCAAGGAATACTATTCCGTTGGAGCAGGCTTGGCGGTTGAACCCCCAATAGTCGCACACGGGATAAATGTCGGCATCTCGAATACCGCTTTCTTCAAAGAGCTCCCGCTTTGCGCATTCCAGCGGCGTTTCGCCATCTTCGATATGACCGCCCTGCGTTTCCCAAGTGTCACGCTTTTTGTGTCGGGATAATATCCATTTTCCTTTGTAATTGGAGCAGATCACCGTGTATTTTTATCTTTCAAGATAGCCAAGGGGATAGATTCGGCATTGCAGCTCCTTGCGGATCGTTTCACGGTCGATGTTCGGAGCGTTCAGGTCAACGCCAAACGCTCTGCATTTTTCGATGGCAAGTTCGTGACCCTGTAGAGCGGCCTTGCGATACCAGAAAATCGCCTGCTCCATATCACGCTCTACGCCAATGGCATCCTCGTGGAACCAAGCGAGATTGCATTGCCCGTCACGGTCGCCATGATCGGCGGCTCTGCGTGTCCACCAGACCGCTTTTTCAAGGTCTTTCTCTACGCCTACGCCATTATAATAGAAGCAACTAAATCTGTGACCTTCGGCAAGAGAATAGCCCCTCTCGGCAAGTGTTAAATACCCTTCAAAGCACTTCTGGTATTGCTGCGTATTAAAGTATTTCTCAATTAGCTTGTTGCAGATTTCAAGTTCCCCGCAAGGCTTGTAATAGGGTTCTGACATTGTTCTTCTCCATATTTATTTTTGGTAATCCATCAATGCATCGAGGCATAACTCAGCTCAAAACGGTATTATCAATAATCAAGCACTTCTTTGGCAATATAAATAGGTCGCTGCTTACTTTGCTCAAAGGTTCTGCCTACATATTCTCCAATAATGCCAATGCAGAATAGCTGCATACTGCCCAGTAGCAGGATCAGTACAATGATGGTTGCGTATCCGGGAACATCAATTCCGGAAATAAGCTTTTGCAGGATTACATAGATCAAATAAATTAAAGATGCAAAAGCGGTGAAACCGCCCATAAAAGTAGCAATTCGCAGAGGCTTTGTAGAATAGCCAATAATTCCCTCAATCGCATAATTCATCAGGGAACGGAAATTCCACTTTGTTTCTCCGGCAACCCGTTCACAAGCAACATAAGGAATAAAGCAGGTATTATACCCAACCCAGGCGAAAATCCCTTTTGAAAAACGATGATATTCCGAAAGCCCAATAATGCTGTCTGCAACGCTTCTGCGGATGGTTCGAAAGTCACTGGCATCCGATTTGAGATTCACATTGGAAAGACGGTTAATGATACTATAGAAGGATTTTTTGAAGAAAGAAAGAATTTTTCCTTCTCCTCGCCGATCCTGATAGGCAGCGACAATATCGTATTCCGGCTGTTCATCCAATATTTTGACCATATCACGAGCAATTTCTGGCCTTTGCTGCAAATCTGCATCAATAAAGGTGATGTATTCCCCGGCAGCGTGCGTAAGTCCGGCATAAATGCCGGCCTCTTTCCCGAAATTCCTGGAGAAGCTGACAACCTTCACAGGGCATTTTTGTGCAGCGTGTATTTTGCGCAAATTATGCAAGGTAGCATCTCTGCTCCCATCGTCAATGAATACGATTTCGTAATCATACCCGCATCCGGCAAAGGCTGCAATAGTCGCCTCCTGAAAGGCAGCAACATTTTCTGCTTCATTATAACAGGGAACAACAAGTGATAGCTTCATACTTATTTCTCCTTTATCCGTTTGTTAATAGTCCGCTACCGCTGATTGGAATGCTTTCTCCCAAGTAAGTGGGCTTTGGCAGGAACACAACGGTGAAAACATCCTTCACCCGTGCAAGCACTTCACGACCATCCTGGTATATCTGTCCACCAAAATGACGGTAATCAGAGGCAACGCCATAAGCTTCTATGCCGAGCTTGTCTGCTATGTAAACGGCACGGGAAAGATGATATTTCTGCGTTACAATAATCATTTTCTTAACTCCGAAAACTTCTTTCGCACGGTACATACTTTCGTAGGTTGAAAATCCCGCGTGGTCCATAAAAATTGCACTTTCCTCAATGTTCTGTGCCATAGCGTAAGACTTCATAACATTGACTTCATCATAAGTGCTTTGCCCGTGATCTCCACTCATAAGAAGCTTTGGAGCAGCCTTCGCCTGAAATAGTGCAATTCCACGATTCAGCCTGTCGGCCAGCAGCGGCGTAGGCTCATTTTTATACACACCACACCCAAGCACCATAATACAGTCAATGTCTGACAGGCTGGAAGCTTCCTCCTGAGAGAGTATAAAACGGTTTGCATAGCTGATCATATATAAATTGATCCCGGTAACAGCTAAAAATCCGGCAAGGATCAAACATAGGAAAATACGAATGATTTTGGATGCTGTTTTTTTCACTTTTGCCATATAAATCGCCCCCATTGATTATCTTTCTTAAACTATAACATATTTTTGAAAGAAAGGAAGTCTTTATTGCAATTTTTGTTGACTTTTTTTGCTTCATATGGTATTTTTGTTTTGTTAAAAGCGATGATGGGGAGTTTCCTGTTTGGGCATACCAAAGAGAGTACGCGTTTGGTGGGAGCGTATGTAGCCGGATGGGATTGTCGCCCCTGAGCAGAGCTTCTGAAATTTTAGGAAGCTTCGGGTCAGCCCGTTACAGCTTATGAAGTGCCCGGTTGCCGGGAATTCAGGTGGTACCGCGGATGAATCTATTCCGCCCTGAGCAAAATTGCTCAGGGCGTTTTTTCGTAAAGGAGTGTTTTTATGGCAAGAGAATTACCAAAGGTCTATGAGCCGCAGCAAGTTGAAAAAGAAATCTATAAAATGTGGGAAGAGGGCGGCTATTTCCGCCCCAATCGTGGAAAAGATGCAAAGCCGTTTACGATTGTTATGCCTCCCCCCAATGTGACCGGTCAACTTCATATGGGTCACGCTATGGATGCTACGCTTCAGGATACGCTGATTCGTTTTAAGCGTATGCAGGGTTATAACGCCCTGTGGATCCCTGGCGTGGATCACGCAGGTATTGCAACGCAGATAAAGGTTGAGGAAGAACTCCGCACAAAAGAAGGGCTAAGCCGTTATGATCTTGGCCGTGAGAAGTTTTTGGAGCGCGTATGGGATTGGAAGCATCAGTACGGAAACCGTATTGTGGAGCAGCAAAAGAAGCTTGGCGCTTCCTGTGACTGGGAACGTGCCCGTTTTACAATGGATGAAGGCTGTTCAAAGGCGGTACGGGAAGTCTTCGTCTCGCTATATGAGAAGGGGCTTATCTATAAGGGCAGCCGTATCATTAACTGGTGCCCCAACTGCGTAACAGCTCTTTCAGATGCAGAAGTGGAGTATGTCGATAAGCCCGGCCACCTGTGGCATATCCGTTATCCTCTCAGTGACGGCTCCGGAGAAGTAATCGTTGCAACTACGCGGCCGGAAACAATGCTTGGTGACAGCGGCGTTTGCGTTAATCCCAATGATCCCCGATATACTTCTATCGTTGGCAAAACAGTGATTCTGCCTCTTGTGAATAAGGAAATCCCTGTGGTTGCTGACGATTATGCTGAAATGGATTTTGGTACAGGCTGTGTAAAAATGACCCCGGCTCACGACCCCAATGACTTTGAGGTTGGACTTCGTCATAATTTGGAAGTTATCCGTGTCCTGGATGATAACGGCAAAGTCAATGCGTATGGTGGAAAGTATAAGGGCCTGGATCGCTATGAGGCGCGTAAGCAGATTGTCGCTGATTTGGAAAAAGAGGGGTATCTTGTTAAGGTAGAGTCCTATTCTCACAATGTCGGAACCTGCTACCGGTGCCACAACGATGTGGAACCGATCATTTCCGCCCAGTGGTTTGTGAAGATGAAGCCGCTGGCAGATGAAGCAATTCGTGTAGTGAAGGATGGCGAAACAAAGTTTGTTCCGGAACGGTTTAGCAAAACCTACCTGAATTGGATGGAGAATGTTCGGGATTGGTGTATTTCCCGTCAGCTGTGGTGGGGACATCAGATTCCGGCCTGGACCTGTGCCGAATGCGGTCATATTACCGTATCCAGAGAGGATGCCTGTAAATGTGAAAAATGTGGAAGCATAAAGATTGAGCGGGATCCTGATGTGCTGGACACGTGGTTTTCTTCTGCCTTGTGGCCTTTTGAGACCCTGGGATGGCCTAAAAAAACGGAAGATCTGGAGTATTTTTACCCGACTGATGTGCTGGTCACAGGCTATGATATCATTTTCTTCTGGGTTGCCCGTATGATTTTTTCTGGCTGTGAGCATACCGGGAAGACACCATTCCATACTGTTTTGATTCACGGTCTTGTCCGGGATGATAAGGGTCGCAAAATGTCAAAAAGTCTTGGAAACGGCATTGATCCGCTGGAAATCATTGATAAGTATGGCTGCGATGCATTGCGTATGAATATGGTTACAGGAAATTCTCCTGGAAACGATATGCGATTCTATGTAGAGCGCTGTGAGGCAATGCGTAATTTTGCCAATAAGCTTTGGAATGCCAGCCGTTATGTAATGATGAATCTGAGCGGAGATGAAGAAAACTGCCTTCCCGATATGGATAAGCTGACCATTGCGGATAAATGGATTCTTTCCAAGCTCAACACTTTGATTTCTGAGGTTACGGATAATCTCGAAAAATACGAATTGGGTATTGCGGTTCAAAAGGTCTATGATTTCCTATGGGATAGCTACTGCGATTGGTATATTGAGTTGACCAAGGCAAGACTTTACAGTGAAGATATTCAGCAGAAGCAAACTGCTTTACAGGTACTTGTTTATGTGCTAGATCAAACACTGCGCTTGCTCCATCCGTTTATGCCATTTATTACTGAGCAGATTTGGCAGAGTATCCCTCATAAAGGAGATGCCCTGATTGTTGCCGATTGGCCTGTTTTCCGTACAGAACTGCAATTCCAGACGGAGGAGGCTCATATGGAATCTGTTATGAATGCAATCCGTGCCATTCGGAATCGCCGGGCGGATATGAATGTTCCTCCGTCCAGAAAAGCAGCACTTTATATTCTTACAACTAAGCCTTCTGTGTTTACTGAAGGAGAGGGCTTTATTCAAAGACTTGCCTATGCAGATCAGGTGATGATTTTGGAACAGGAGCCTGAGAATTTGGATGGAATGGTTTGCTGCACAACGGCTGATGCCAAGCTGTATATCCCGATGGGACAGCTTGTTGATGTGGAAAAGGAACTGGAGCGGATCGGCAAAGAGCTTGAAAAGGCAAAGAAAAATCTGGCTGGTATCCAGGCAAAGCTGAGCAACGAAAACTTCACTGCGAGAGCACCGGAGAATGTTGTCAATGCAGAGCGGGAAAAAGCTGCAAAAGCACAAGCGTTGATTGATCAGCTTTCTCAAAGTGAAGGTGCCCTGAGAAAATTGTAATATCATTTCTAAAAGGAGTGTAAGCGCGATGCTTGCACTCCTTTTTTACGCAAAAATGTTGGAATTTTTTGAAATTATCTTCCATTAATCCGACGGAATATTTTGCAGGCACATCTTATACTGGAAGATATCAAATGAAAAGGAGGAAACGGCTTGCGTTTGACAAGTTTTTTGCAGGACGGACAATTAACAGTAGAATTAACTGGAGAAATTGACCATCATTGCGCCAAGGGATATATCCATGCCATTGAGGGGAAAATTGAGGCATACTCGCCGAGAATATGTGTTTTAGATTTTAGGGAGGTCACTTTTATGGATTCTTCGGGGATCGCAGTTGTGATCAACACACTGCGGTGTATGCAGCGCTTGCAGGGAAAACTGCTCGTCAGTGATTTACAAGAGCAGCCAATGCGAGTATTTCAGGCTTCAGGGATGGAAAAGCTCATTGAGATTAAGGAGGTAGTTTCATGAAATTTGATAACTATATGATATTGGAATTTCCAAGCCGATCCTGTAACGAAGCATTTGCCCGTTCGGCAGTTGCTTGCTTTGCATCACAGATGGATCCGACAATGGAGGAGTTAGGCGATATTCGAACAGCTGTATCAGAAGCGGTGACAAACTGCATCGTTCACGCCTATCCGGATGCTTTTGGTATGATCGTTTTACGGTGCAGAATACTGAAGAATAACACATTAGACATTGTTATTAAGGACAAAGGAATTGGTATTGCAGACTTAGAACAGGCAAGAAAGCCAATGTATACTACCGGTGGAGCAGAAAGAAGTGGTATGGGTTTCACCATTATGGAAAGCTTTATGACAAATTTCTATGTTACATCTGTTCCGGGAAAGGGTACCACGGTACGTATGCGCAGAAAGCTACAGCGGCGAAAATGAATATAACGGAAGAACTGGTAAAACAGTGCCAGGCGGGTGATCCGGAGGCAAAAGAAAGCATTATAGCAGAAAACACCGGCTTGATTTGGTCTGTGGTCCGCCGTTTTATGGGGCGCGGAACAGACCCGGAGGATCTGTTTCAGCTTGGATGTTTGGGATTTATGAAAGCGATAGAAGGATTTGATCTTCGATTTGGAACGCAGTTTTCAACCTATGCTGTTCCCAAAATTGCCGGTGAAATCCGAAGATTTCTTCGGGATGACGGTGCGGTGAAGGTTTCCAGAAGCATTAAAGAAAGAGCAGCACAAATCAAGATGGCATATGCTGATTTTGTTCGGCAGTATGGCCGGGAGCCAAATCTTTCAGAGATTACAGATCTGACCGGTTACACTGCTCTTGAAATCGCAGAGGCGGAAAATGCAACAGCCGCAGTGGAATCTATGCAGGAGCCCGCAGGAGAAGATGGATTTGCACTGGAAGGATCCCTTTCGGACACTGAATCGGAGGATACACTTTTGGAACGAATTACCCTGCATCAGGCAATTGACCAACTGCCGGAACGGGAAAAATTAGTGATTAAGCTTCGCTATTTTCACGGATTAACACAGCAGCGTGCCTCAAGAGTGCTGCAAGTCAGTCAGGTGCAGGTTTCCAGAATAGAGAAAAAAGCAATAGGACTTTTACGGGAAATGATGGATAGAAATTGATTTTTTGTCTTTACCTTTTAACAAAAATGAAGTAAAATAATATAAGAAAAATTTGTGCAGGTGTAAGACAATGACAGAACTACAGTATTCGAGATTTTTACAGGCACGGAAACGCTATATCAGTGGATGGTTTCGCAATTTAAACCCTATGCAGCGGGAGGCCGCATTAACAACACAGGGTCCTCTGTTGCTGTTAGCAGGTGCAGGAAGTGGAAAGACGACGGTTTTGATCCATCGTATTGCCAATTTGATACGCTTTGGCAGAGCTAGTGATTGCCAGGATATTCCGGATACGGTAACTGCAGAGGATATCGATTTTTTGGAGTCATTAATGGATTCAATCAGCGAAGAAGACCGCAGTCGTGCAGATATGCTTTGTGCTGTGGAGCCGGCACCACCTTGGAGTATCCTTGCGATCACCTTTACAAATAAAGCAGCAACAGAGCTGAAGACCCGTCTGACGGATATGCTGGGGGTAGAGGGGCAGGATGTCTGGGCGATGACTTTTCACGCAGCCTGCTGCCGTATTCTCAGAAAACATATTGAACGGCTGGGATATACTGGTAGCTTTACCATTTACGATTCTGCAGATTCAGAACGGATTTTGAAGGAGATTATCAGAGAAATTGGCCTGGACGAAAAGTCTTTGCCTGCAAAGTCAGTTATGAACACCATCAGTCGGGCAAAAGACAAAATGGTATCTGCAAAGATGTTTATGGAAGATATCGAGAATGGACAGGAAGCATATCTTTGGCATATCGGAAAGATCTATTTGAAATATCAGGAAAAGCTGAAGGAAAACAACGCACTTGATTTTGATGATATTATTTTCCTAACCGTTCGGCTATTACAGGAGCACGAGGATATTCGTACCTATTATCAGCAGAAGTTCCGCTATATCCTGGTAGATGAATATCAGGATACAAATCATATGCAGTACTTGTTGACTTCTATTTTGGCAGGAGGGCATGAAAACATCTGTGTAGTTGGCGACGATGACCAGAGTATATACCGTTTTCGCGGGGCAACAATTGAGAATATTCTATCTTTTGAAAAACAGTATAAGCATTCCCGCGTGGTACGGCTGGAACAGAATTACCGTTCGACACAGTGCATCTTAAATGCTGCCAATGCAGTCATTGCTCATAATAAGGGAAGAAAAGGAAAGAAACTCTGGACCTCCAACGCCGTTGGAGACCCTATCACTGTTTATGAAGCAGCGGACGAAAAAATGGAGGCAAAATTTGTTGCCGGGCAGATCCTTTCCCATACAAAAAACGGGGGCTTTGCAGATCACGCGATCCTCTACCGCACAAATGCCCAGTCCAATGCTTTAGAATTGGCATTAAAGCGAAATGGGATCGCGTACCGTGTTATCGGCGGAATGCGCTTCTTTGATCGGGCGGAGATTAAGGATATGCTGGCATATCTGTGCGTGATCCGCAACCGAAATGACGATTTACGCCTGCACCGCATTATTAACAATCCTCCCCGTGGCTTGGGCGCAAAGACGATCGAACAGGCAGATCGTTTGGCACAGGCAGAAGGGTCTTCTCTGTATCACGTGGTCAGCGACCCCTATTCCTATGCGCCGCTGGAAAAATCAGCAGCCAAGCTTATGCAATTTACAGTTATGATTGAAGAGCTTGCACAGCTCTTGGACAATGGCTTGCCATTACCTGATTTTTATGAGGAACTGATGCTTCGTACCGGTTACATACAAATGCTTCAAAGCAAGCCTACGGAGGAAAATAAAACAAGGCTTGATAATATTCGAGAATTAAAATCCAGTATTATGGACTATGTAAAAGGGGCTACTGAAAACGGAGACATACCTACATTGACAGGATTCTTGGAAGAAATCGCTTTGTACACGGATATCGAGGAGTATAACGACGGGGATGATGCGGTTGTTATGATGACTATGCATTCAGCCAAGGGCTTGGAGTTTCCCAATGTTTATTTGGTCGGCTTCGAGGACGGTCTGTTCCCCAGTAGTCGTGCTATCGGGGAGCAGGATGAAATGGAGGAGGAGCGGCGGCTATGCTATGTGGCCATTACCCGGGCAAAGCAGGAACTGACCATTTCCTATGCCCGGTGCCGTATGCTATATGGTCGTACAAATGCCGCAATGCCATCCCGTTTTTTGAAGGAGATTCCGGAAAATCTGACAGTCAGAAAAGGTGGCTACCATTCCTATCCTGACTACTTTGATGTACAGCACAGATCGGTATCTACCGGAAATAATTACCACATTCTTCAAAAAACGCTCCAACCGCCTGTTACGCCCCCGGAAACAGCAAAGCTTCTGTCCTTGCGGAAAGGTGACAGCGTAGAGCATTCTACCTTTGGAAAAGGATTTGTGCTTTCCATAATTCAAATGGGCGGAGATGCATTGCTGGAAATCGCATTTGATACGGTTGGCACAAAGAAGCTTATGGCAAAAACCGCATCGGCCTATATGAAAAAACTGTAATGCAGAATTGGATGTTCGCGTAAAATGTCCCGGGAGGGATCTGCTTGGGGCGTTTTCTTGGGAAATTATTTCGACTTTTCACAGCTATAGTACTGCTGTTTTTTGTTTCTGTTCTGCTATTTCGGCATTTTTATCAGGATGCACTTTTTCGTTTAGCACAAACGCAGGTACAAAATGTGACCTCAGATTTGATCAATGATGCAATTGATGAGCAGATCGAACTGGGAAATATTCAATACGATCGAATGGTTTATTTTGAAAAAGATCTTAGCGGCAGAATTACAGCATTAAAAACCAATATGAGTGAAGTAAACCGACTGAAAACAGACATTTTAAATTTGATCAATGACGAGATCCTTGCACTGGATACAGACCATTTAGGCATTCCCATAGGAAGTCTGATTTTCCCGGAGGTTTTTTCCGGAAAAGGCTTTTCTGTTCCGGTGCTGATTCATACCATACGGAATTCTGATGCATCATTTTTTAGTGACTTTTCTCAGGCCGGTATCAATCAAACACTACATCAGCTCGCTATGGAAGTTCGTGTGGATGTAACTATTTTAGTCTTAGGCAGAACAGACAGCTTTACAATTGACAGCCATATTGTCGTTGCAGAAACTGTAATCGTTGGGCAAGTCCCGAATACTTTACTTCAAACCGGAGGCACATAAATGGAAGCAAAAGAGAGAATAGAAAACTTAACAAAGCAGCTGAATGATGCGAATTATCGCTATTATGTGCTGGATAATCCCCAAATGCCGGATTATGAATATGATCAGCTTTTGCGTGAACTGGAAATACTGGAAAAGGAATATCCACATTGGATTCAGCCGGATTCCCCAACCCATCGCGTAGGTGGAGAAGCACTGAGCAAATTTCAAAAGGTTACCCATACGGTTCCATTGATGAGCTTGCAGGATGTATTTTCTCTGGAAGAGCTGCATGATTTTCTTACCAAGATCATAGAGGATACACCGGACGTGCAATTCACGGTGGAACAAAAGATCGACGGTCTTTCTGTTGCACTGGAATATGAGAACGGAAGGTTTGTCCGTGGTGCTACGCGGGGAGACGGTGTCGTGGGTGAGGATGTAACAGAGAATCTGAAAACTATTCCCTCCATCCCTATGATGCTGGAAAATGCTCCCAATAAGCTGATCGTTCGTGGCGAAGTGTTTATGCCGAAGAAGAATTTTGAAAAGCTGAATCTTCGGCAGGAAAAAGAAGGGAAACCGCTGTTTGCCAATCCCCGTAATGCAGCAGCAGGTTCTTTGCGACAACTCGACCCAAAGATCGCGGCACAGCGGGGCCTGGATATTCTTGTGTTCAATGTTCAGTATGCAGAGGGCGTTACCTTTGAAACCCACAGTCAGTCCTTACAGTATTTGAAAGCTCTGAGGTTTAAGGTAATCGACTGGAAGCTCCTTAGCAGTTTAGACGATATAGATAATCGTGTGATGCAGATTAATGAGGAGCGGGAAAAGCTTATCTGCGATATTGACGGAGCAGTTATTAAGGTGGACAATCTTTCCCTGCGGGAAGTTTTGGGCAGCACTGCAAAATTTCCTCGTTGGGCGGCAGCATACAAATACCCGCCGGAGATCAAGCCAACAGTTGTTGAAGATATTGTTGTTCAGGTTGGCAGGACCGGTGTTCTTACGCCCAAGGCCGTTGTACGGCCTGTGCGGCTGGCAGGTACCACGGTTACAAACGCAACGCTGCATAATCAGGATTTTATTTCCGAGCGGGATATTCGCATTGGCGACACTGTGCGCATACGAAAGGCCGGCGAAATCATTCCTGAGATATTGGATGTGGATTTTTCAAGGCGCTCTCCTGATTCCCAAAAGTATATTCTACCGGATCGGTGCCCTGTTTGTGGTGCACCTACTCAAAAAGATCCGGATGGTGCTTTCCTACGCTGCACAGGCTCAGCGTGTCCGGCACAGCTATCCAGAATTATTGAGCATTTTGTCAGTCGTGATGCAATGGATGTGGATGGACTTGGCGGAGCCATCGTGGATGCATTGATTGAGAAGGGGCTTTTACATTCTCCTGCGGATATTTACTCTTTGACAATGGAGAATGTTAAAAGCCTGTGGCAAAGCGGAGAGACTGCTGCAAGGAAGCTTTTGGATGCTATCCAAAAAAGCAAGCAGCAGGATCTTGGAAAACTAATTTATGCACTTGGTATTCGTCAGGTAGGTGCCAAGACTGGAAAGACTCTTGCAAGATACTTTGGCAATTTGGATCGGCTAATGGAAGCAAGTGTGCAGGAATTACAGCAAATTCCGGATGTAGGTGAAATCACAGCTGGCTTCATTTTTGACTGGTTCCGGCAGGAGCAATCTCAGGAGATGATCCAAAAGCTACGGCAGTCCGGCGTTAATTTCCAGTCTCTGACAGTTGTTACGGACAATCGGTTTGCTGGTGTTACATTTGTGTTAACGGGAACACTTTCCAAATTTACCCGCGAAGAGGCAACAGACAAGATAGAGTCCCTTGGAGGAAAGGTATCCGGATCTGTTTCCAAGAAGACGGGATATGTTGTTGTTGGAGAAAATGCTGGCTCAAAAGAAGTGAAAGCAAGGCAGCTTCAGATTCCCATTCTTACAGAAGATGAATTTCTTGCTATGCTTCCATAAAATTGCTTGTCAATAAAACGCAAAGGTCGATGACACAACCACAATAGTATAACTGACAATTCTGTTTCCAATATTGGATGCTAAAAACTGACATTCTACTTTTCTTGCATCGTGAAAAGTAGAATGTCAGTTTTTTCCTATAAACGCCAAAGCGGCGATCTGCTGCATTTTACGGACTTATATTACAAGGCAAAATCATCTTCAGAAAATTGAGAAAAATCAAGAGGCTTTGCCTTCAGGGGAATACGCTTGCAAGGATCATACCGAAATTTTCGGCACGCGCCCATTGCATCAGCAATTCCTTTTTTTACGCAGAGCACCTGTTCCTCATTGAGCCTTGTGGCATATATACAATAGCTGCAGCTTCGTGTAATTTTTTTGCGGAACAACATAACGATACCTCGTAATCTTTTTTCTGTATTATACACGATGCAGGAGCCTTTTTCCAGCCCTAATATTACATATTTTTCGACATAATACCAAATAACCTCCCAATATTACTGCCATTATAGCGGTGTAGCAGATTGGAATCCCCCACAGGAATACGGAAAGGAAGGAGGAAAGTAAGGCAGAAAGAATAGCTTGCATTGATTTTCCAAGGAAATACGAACGACAGTGCAATCCCTGTACGACGGATACTGTCTGTAGATATACGCATAAACCACCAAAAGAACATATAACGCAAGCTGTTATAAACCGGGATGATTCTGAATTCACTGAATGCAGTGCAAGGCAACCGTTTGTCAACTCCAAAAGGCCGGATAGGATTATGAAAATATTTTCCGGAAAAATCCAAAGGATCCAATGATTCAGAAAGGAAATCAGCACACGAAAAAGAATAACCCAACTGCACACAGCAGCCATAGAAATAATAGCTGTTTTTAAAGGATCTTTTGATTTTTTGGGGGGAATACTGCAAGTTGTGTTGCTTCCACCAGGCAGCAGCATACCTGTAACCAAAGCAGAAGCCATTTGTATTGCCCATAATAACCAGGGAATCATTGGATTTTGCCAAAGCAGACCAAGCATTCCAAATATAAAGGCAGGGCCGCCATTGCTGCAAAATCCGAGCATTCTTTCTGCAGTCTCTTTGCTGATTGCCTGGTTTTGATAGGCTGTTTTTACAGCCTGTGCACCGGTAGGGTATCCACCAATCATACCAATGAATAATAAGTATTCTGACCCGGCGGGGATTCTGCAAAGCTTTCCTAATGGCCGGAGAAGCCTGCAAATCTGCTGGAACTGTCCTCGTTGCATCATAGCGGTTAAAAAGAAAAAGGGAAATAACGAGGGTATGACGGTTTTTGTGCAAAGCTCTATGCCCTCAGCCGCACCTCGAAAACAGGTTTTTGTATCTAATATTAAAAAAAACATCCCCAATGCTGCAAAAGCTCCGGTAAAAGCTTTGTTTTTTCCTTTCACAATATCGCCTCCCTGTAAGAAAGTATGCTTTATATGTTCAATTCATCCACAAGTGTTCATAGTATTTTCTATACGGGAGGTGGTTATATGCCCCGGAGAAATATTTGGGAACGTATTGTCCGAGAGCTTGATTTGCATGAGCCATCCGGTCACTTGGCACCTTTGATAGAACTCATCGACAATCGTTCTGTGCTTATTGAAAATCATTGCGGTGTAACGCAATACAGCGAACAAAAAGTATGCGTGAAGACGGTCAGAGGATGTGTGGAGATCATAGGAAGTGGCCTTCACCTGATCCAAATGTCAAAAGAGCAGCTTTGTATTCAGGGGTGTATTCATACTTTGCATTTATTGGGTGGAGGAAATTATGGGGAGGTTTAGCCAAATATGGGGCAATGTTCAATTTCAAATTGTCAGTGCAGATCTAATGGGACTACAGAGCCATTTGCTTTCCAAGGGAATCCTCTTACGGGATATCAGGAGAACGGATGAACTGACCGTGCGTTTTTCCATTCCCTGGCACCACCGTAATGCAGTAAAACAAATTGCTGCTCAAAGAGGAGAACGATGCCTTGAAATAAATAAAACCGGGTTTATCTGCAAATTGGAAAGTGTAAAAAAGAGATATGCTTTAATAACTGGGATGCTTTTACTGCTTTTTCTGACTTTTTACATTCCCAGCCGTGTTTTCTTTGTTGAGGTTCACGGGAATCAGAAGATAGACAGCGCAGCGGTTTTAGAAGCAGCAGCCTCCAACGGTCTGCACCTGGGAATGGCAAGAAAGTCTGTACAAAGTGAAGAAATAAAAAACGGTATGCTGGAGGATCTGCCGGAATTGGAATGGATTGGTGTTACAACCTCCGGCTGTGTAGCTGCAGTGGAGGTTAGAGAAAAGAAACATATGAAAACAGATATCATTGAAGATAAAACAGCCAGTATTGTAGCATCGACTGATGGTGTGATTGAATCAATATCTGTTTTAAAGGGGACAGCTATGTGCAAGCCGGGGCAAGCTGTATGCACCGGGCAAATTTTGATTTCAGGATATGAAGATCACGGTCGTTTTCTTACGGCAGGACGGGCAGAAGGGGAGATTTACGCATATACATTACGAAGAATTGAGATGAAAATACCGAGTGAAATGTGTAGCCGCGTTTTTAAATCGCACACAACTGTAACGCGCATTCTGCAAATTGGAAAAAAACAAATTATTTTTTCAAAAGATAGTGGAATTTCACCCACTACTTGTGTTAGAATATACGAGAAGAATGACTGGATACTGCCGGGAGGCTTTCATTTGCCAATCGCGTGGATCACTGAGCAATCAATTTCGTGTGATGTGATGACAGAAAAAATTGCAGATGATGAGCTGAAATGGGCGGAGAATATGGCACTGCAGTACATTAAGGACAGTATGCTTGCCGGACAGGTATTAAAAGAAGATGTTTCCATAGCTTTTGAAGATGGGCTTTACATTCTGTACGGGGAATATACCTGCCGGGAACAAATAGGGAAACTGAGAGCAGAGGAGAAGCTGAATGATGCCGGATAAAACAGTTGAACGGATTGTAAATGCAGATCGGGTAGAAGATCTGATCACCGTTTTTGGATCCTTTGACGAGAATATTAAAACCATTGAGAATGCACTTCAAGTGCAAATTGTTAACCGCGGAACTGACTTGAAAATAAATGGCGAGGAAGAGGCTGTCTATAAGGCATCCCGCACTCTGGAGGGGTTGCTTTCTCTGGCATCCAAAGGGGAAACCATTGATGATCAGCGAGTGCGTTATTTGATCACCCTGGTACAGGAGGGAAATGAGTCACTGGTCAATCAGATAGCAAAGGATGTTGTTTGTATAACAGCAAAAGGAAAACCAATTAAGGCGAAGACAGTTGGCCAGCAGGAATATATGAAAGCAATTATGAAAAATACGGTCACCCTGGGTGTGGGTCCGGCCGGTACCGGAAAAACCTATCTTGCAGTAGCGGCTGCAGTTGCCGCATTCCGGGAGCGAACTGTCAACCGGATCATTCTTACCCGACCGGCAGTGGAAGCGGGGGAACGGCTTGGCTTTCTACCCGGTGATCTTCAAAATAAGGTAGACCCCTATCTCCGCCCATTGTATGATGCACTTTATGATATGTTGGGTGCAGAGACTTTTCAAAAATATCAGGAGCGAGGCTCTATAGAAGTAGCACCTTTGGCATATATGCGGGGAAGAACATTGGATGACAGCTTTATTATTTTGGATGAAGCGCAAAATACAACAAAGGAACAGATGAAAATGTTCCTGACCCGTCTTGGCTTTGGGTCTAAAATCGTGATTACCGGCGATGTAACTCAGATTGACCTTCCGGGCGATAAAACCTCCGGGTTAAAGGATGCTATGCGTGTACTGGAGAATGTGGAAGGAATTGCGATTTGCAAGCTTACATCTGCTGATGTGGTTCGCCACGCACTGGTACAGCGCATTATTCACGCATATGAAAAAGCAGAGCAAAAGAGACAGATATCCAATCCCGCTCCAGCAAAACGGTATCAAAGGAAGAAGACATAATGCATAATTTGAAAATTAACCTTTCATTTGATCTTTTCAATATAAAAAACGGTATGCTTGCATCAATAATCCGAAGGTGTGCACAGGCTACCTTACAGGCGGAAAATATTCAGGTTCCCTGCGAGATTAATGTTCTCGTTACAAATGATCAGGGCATACAGGCAATTAATGCAGCCAGCAGAAGCATTGACCGTGCCACCGATGTGCTCAGCTTTCCAATGTTTGATTTGACGGCTGGTTCGCCGCCAACAGATTGGTCCTCCTATTTAGACCCGGAAACAGGGCTGTGCCCGCTTGGAGATATGGCAATCTCCTACGAACGGGCAGCAAAACAGGCAAAGGAATACGGCCATTCTCTTCGCAGAGAGGTTGGGTACCTGACCATCCATTCTATGCTTCATCTGCTTGGCTATGACCACTTAGATGATGGAGAACAAAAAGCACAAATGCGCAAAAGGGAAGAGCAAATCGCCGAGGCTGTCCCTGGCGTTCAAAGATAGGAGAAAACGCAATGCAAACAAAAACTGCTATGATTACCATTGCCGGTCGTCCCAATGTTGGTAAATCCACATTGACCAATTATTTGGTTGGCGAAAAGATCGCTATCGTATCTAATAAGCCGCAGACAACAAGAAACCGTATTTGCGGAATTGTTACAAAGGAGAACACACAGTTTGTTTTCGTGGATACCCCTGGCTTTCATAAGCCCAGAACCAAACTTGGGGATTATATGGTCAATGTAACCAAAAGCTCCATTTCCGATGTGGATCTGACAATTCTGATGGTAGAACCGATTGCCTCTGTGGGAATGCAGGAGCAAACACTGATTGAACAGCTAAAAGCACAAAAATGCCCTGTCATTCTTGCAATTAACAAGATAGATTCCTTGCCAAAGGAAGAAATCCTGTCTGTCATCGAAGCATATTCCCAGGCATATGATTTTCAGTCCATTATCCCTGTTTCTGCAAAGACAGGAGACGGGGTAGAGCTTCTGCTACAGGAATGCGAAAAGTACGCAGTGGAGGGACCGTTTCTTTTTCCTGACGATGTTACCACTGACCAGCCGGAACGGCAGGTTATGGCTGAAATTATCCGGGAAAAACTGCTGTGGTGCCTTGATCGGGAGATTCCTCACGGAACTGCTGTGGAGATTACGAAGTTTTCGGAGCGGGAAAACGGCATTATTGATATTGATGCAACAATCTACTGTGAAAAAGCCAACCATAAGGGCATTATTATTGGCAAGCACGGTGATATGCTGAAAAAGATTTCCTCTATGTCCCGAATAGATTGTGAGCGTTTTATGGGGACAAAGGTCTATTTGACAACGTGGGTCAAGGTTAAAGAAAATTGGCGAGACAGTGATTTCCTTGTCCGGAACTTTGGCTACAGTGAATAATTTCCAAGACTATTTATGCGTGATCTGACCATCCTATTTATGGAGGGATGAGTATGGAAGCACGCGAGTATTGGAAGGCATTTTTAGATTCCGGAATTCCCGAGTATTATCTGCTGTATAATAAAGCAAGAAAGCTGGAGGAGGCCTATGTATCTGACAACACCGGGGCTGGTGCTGAGAGTGTCACCCTACAATGATACAGATGCTATGCTGACGGTATTGACCGGAGAGTATGGAAAAATCTCAGCTAAAGTTTGTGGCTTGAGACGAAAAAACAGCCCCTTATCCGCCCCCTGCCAGCTGCTGTCTTATGCGGAGTTTACTTTTTTTGAATATAAAGGCAGCTTTACAGTAAATGAAGCGCATACTCTTGAATTGTTTGCAGAATTACGCAGGGATCTGCAAAAGCTTTCTCTTGGAACATATTTTGCTCAGGCAGCCGAGGTTATTTCACAGGAGGATGTTCCCAACCCAGAGCTGATTTCTTTAACACTCAATTGCCTATACGCGCTTTCGAAGCTTGGATTGTCGGAAGAAAAAACAAAGGCTGTATTTGAATTGCGCTGCGCTTGTATTGCCGGATATACGCCGGATCTTGGTGGATGCTATCGCTGTGGAAAAGAACCGCATTACTTCGATACACGGGAGGGACGGCTGGAATGTGATTCCTGCCATATACATAATGAAGGCGGCATTCGTTTTCCTGTTACAGACGGTATTCTATCCGCTTTGCGGTATATTTGCTTCTGCCATCCCAAATCCCTCTTTTCATTTTCTCTTTCCCCAGAGGGGGAAGCTCAGCTTTCTCAAATCACGGAAGCATTTATCTCTTCTCAGCTTGAGCGTGGTTTTTCCACGCTTGATTTCTATAAAACCCTGATATATCAAACATAGGAGAAATTATGGAATCCTTATACGAAAAATCTCAGCGAAAATTAGAGTTGGACTTAGTGCTTCAACGGCTATCCGGGTACGCAGGAAGCAAGGATGGCAGAAACGCCTGTCTTCAATTACAGCCTGTTTCTGATTTAGAGGATGTTTGCAGCCTGCTTGCAGAAACCACAGCGGCCTACAATATGTATATCGCCAAAGGTGCACCTTCTTTTTCTGAAATTTCCGATGTTTCCGTCTCCCTGGAACGGGCAGGGAAGGGAGGCTCCCTGCGGCCGGCAGAGCTCCTTTCTATCGGCACATTGCTGCGCAGCACACGAACTGTGAAAGGCTATATTTCCGACACAGACAGCATTTCGGAAATTACATCTATGTTTTCCGCACTTTGTCCAAATAAATTTCTGGAGGATCACATTTTAGGTGCAATTCTATCTGAAGAGGAAATTGCAGATACAGCCAGTACTGCACTTGCAGATATTCGCCGCCATATGCGCATTCAAAGTGGGAAAATCAAGGATTCTTTACAGAAAATAATTTCCTCTCCAAATTATGCAAAGATCTTGCAGGAGCCGATTATTACCATCCGGCAGGGAAGATATGTTGTTCCGGTAAAAAGTGAGTGTAAAAACGATATTCCTGGACTGGTTCACGATGTCTCTGCAACCGGTTCCACATATTTTATTGAGCCAATGTCGGCAGTTAATGCAAACAATGCACTTCGTGAACTGGAATTGCAGGAGAAAAAAGAGATAGAAAAAATTCTCGCTCAGCTTTCCGCAGAAGCTGCTGCACATTCCGATGAGATCAATACGAACTACAGTATATTGGTCCGACTGGATGTGATTTTTGCAAAAGCAAAATATGCATATCATATAAATGCAAGTGCACCAATTGTAAACAATCAGGGGAAAATCGACATCCGAAATGGACGTCATCCACTGATCGACAGTAAAAAGGTCGTTCCAATCTCTGTTCGCCTCGGTACAGATTTTGATACAATGATCATCACCGGTCCCAATACAGGCGGAAAAACAGTTACCTTGAAGACGGTGGGACTTTTGACTCTTATGGCAGAATGCGGGCTTCATATTCCCGCTGCCGACGGAAGTGAGTTATCTACATTTGACACGATACTTGCGGATATAGGCGATGAACAGTCCATTGCACAAAGTCTTTCCACTTTTTCCAGCCATATGCGAACAATCGTTGATATTGTTTCCCTCTGTGACAGCCGTTGCCTGGTTCTGTTTGACGAATTGGGAGCCGGTACGGATCCGGCTGAGGGAGCAGCCCTTGCTATGGCATTGATTGAATACTGCCGTAAGCTTGGCGCAGAAGTTATTGCGACGACACACTATGCAGAATTGAAACTTTATGCGCTGCGTGAAAAGGGCGTGATTAACGCCTCCTGCGAATTCGATGTTGAGACATTACAGCCAACCTATCGTCTTTTGATCGGAATACCTGGAAAATCCAATGCCTTCGCCATATCCAAGCGCTTGGGTTTATCAGAGGATATTATCAAAGAGGCTTCTGACCTCGTTGGCAAAAACGATCGGGATTTTGATGTCGTGCTTACGCAATTGGAGCAGCAACGCCAGCAGATGGAAAGCGCACGGTCGGAGGCAGAGCGCCTTCGGCAGGAGACTGCAGAAATGAACCGGCAAAGTGAGGCTTTTAATGAAAAGCTTCAGCAGCAGCGTGAAAAGCTGCTGGAACAGGCTCGTGCGGAAGCCAGGCGTATTATCGACGATGCCCGCCAAACCGCTAATTATGCTTCTGAAGAGATCAAAGCGATGAAAAAGCAGCTTGCCCAGAATGCCGATATTTCCGGACTGAATCAGCGGCAAAGTGAGCTGCGCCGAAGCTTAAATGATGCGGAAGATCGTCTTGCGGCAGGCAAACAAGTTCAGGAAAGACCAAAACCTGCCCGTGAAATAATGGTAGGGGATACAGTAGAGCTTTTAAAGATTGGAACGAAAGCAAGTGTGCTTGCAATTCAAAAAGACGGTTCCTACCAGCTTCAAGCTGGTATATTGAAGCTGACCGCAAAGCCAGATGAGGTCTATTTGCTTGAGCAGGAAAATCCCTATAAGGTGAAGGGTGGGCATCCGGAGCATTCCGGCAGGGAAATGAAAATGACGGCAATGCCGGCAGAAATCGATTTACGAGGGATGGACAGTGTAGAAGCAGTTTTTGTTATGGAACGATATTTGGATGAAGCTATGCGAAGCAAAATGCCGACAGTCCGTATTATACACGGAAAAGGAACTGGAGTTCTTCGAAATGCTGTTCAGCAGGCATTGAAGAAGAATCGCTTTATCAAAAGCTTCCGCAGAGGAGTTTACGGTGAAGGTGAGGAAGGCGTTACAATTGTTGAATTCTAAGTGCATTCTATAGAGATGTTGCACTGTGTTTTTAGATTTCGATCTGCAACTTGGATTTTCCTTGCAAAACAGTTGACTTTTTCAGCAGATTTGGTATGATATATGCAGAAAATCATATCCTGCTGGATATGATATTAAGGAGTGTTTAGTATGATCAGCAAAGAAATTTTGGTTCGCTGCGAGTCCGGCTTACATAATCGGCAGGCAACCTATTTTGTTCAAAAATCAAACGAATTTGAAAGCAGCATTTATTTGGAGTCTGACAACCGTAAAATGAATGCAAAAAGTCTTTTGGGAATTATGTCTTTAGGTATCATCACCGGTGTGACAGTTATTCTGTCAGCCAACGGCTCAGATGAGGAAGAAGCGATAAATTCTTTGGAGCAGTTGCTTCAGCGGGATGTTTATTGATTGAATTTCATTTGCCGTCTCGGTGCATCCGCATTGGGACGGCTTTTTTAAGGAGCAGGCCATGACATTTGAAGAACTCAAAAATAAGGCAACCTCATTGCCTTTTGAGCCGGGCGTTTATATTATGCGGGATGTAAATGACCGGGTGATCTATGTTGGAAAGGCGAAAAAGCTCAGAAACCGTGTTAGCCAGTATTTTCAGGATACCGCATCCCATACACCGAAAACCCGTTTGATGGTCAGCAAGATCGATCATTTTGACGTGATCATAGCTTCTACTGAATTTGAAGCGCTTGTGTTGGAATGTGCACAAATCAAGCGGTATATGCCAAAATATAACATTCTGCTAAAGGATGATAAGGGGTATCCCTATCTGCGCCTGGATATGCGGGAAAGATTTCCTCAAATTACCATTGCAAGCAGGTTGGCAGAGGATGGTGCTGTATATTATGGACCCTACGGCAGTCGAGGTGTTACCCAAAATCTTTTGAAAACGATCTGTGAGATTTTCAAGCTTCCTACCTGTCACAAATCGTTCCCCAATGACATCGGCAAGGGAAGGCCGTGCCTGAATTTTCATATGAATCTTTGTGCCGGATGGTGCCAAAAATTTTCCTGCGAGGAAGAGTACCGCACAGCTGTAGAGCAGGCACGGCAGCTTTTGCTTGGGAATTATCGCCAGGTAGCTCAATCCATTCGCTCTCAAATGCTGGAAGCATCGGATAATTTGAATTTTGAGCTGGCAGCCAGTCTCAGAGATCGAATCCGTTCTGTTGAGGCACTCAGTCAAAAGCAAAATGTTACGGCTGGCAAAGATATCGACATAGATGCTATTGGCTATGGGCAGACAGAAGCAAAAGGCTGCTTTGCTGTTTTGCATTTCAGTGGCGGCGAGTTGGTTGATAAAGAATATGAAATCATAGAGCAGGAAGACCCCAGGACAATTGTATCAGAATTATTAAAGCAGTATTATTTAACCCGAGGTTTTGCACCCAAAACTGTTCTTTTGCCCTTTGAAACAGAGGATTCTGACCTCTTCGAAGAACTTCTGCTGCAAAAATATGGCCGGAAAACTAATCTTTTGGTTCCGCAAAGAGGGGACAATGTCCGTTTGGTTGAACTTGCCTGCAAAAATGCACAGGAAGAAGCTGAGCGGATTACTAAACGGGAAGACCGAAATGCCGCAACAATATCCCAGCTTTGTAAAATGCTTTCTGTACCGGGGCTGCAGAGAATAGAATCCTTTGATATTTCCAATATATCCGGATCGGATAATGTTGCGAGTATGGTTGTTTTTTGTGACGGAAAACCCTGTAAGCGTGAATACAGAAAATTCAAAGTGGATCTTGGTGGTATGCAGGATGATTATACATCTATGCGCCAGGTGCTTGCACGCCGTTTTACGAACTATTTGAACGGAGAAAAAGGATTTGATAAGGTGCCGGACCTGCTGCTGATTGACGGTGGTATGGGCCACGCACAGGCAGCAGCAGAAATATTAGATGTGCTATCCTTAAGTATACCGATTTTTGGTATGGTCAAGGATGATCGGCACAGAACAAGAGCTTTAGTGACTGCTTCTGGAGAGGAAATCCGAATTGACAATCAACCCTCCGTTTTTTCTATGATTGGCACGATTCAGGAGGAAACCCACCGTTTTGCCATCACATACCATCGCTCACTGCGTAGCAAACGGATGCGGCACTCTCAGCTCGATGGGATTGATGGTATTGGACCCAAGCGGAAGCAAATGCTTTTGAAGCAGTTTTCAACTATTTCAGCTATAAAAGCCGCATCTCTGACGGAGCTGGAGCATTATCTGCCGAAAAATGCAGCAATGGCTGTATATTCATATTTTCATAATAAGGAGGAATAGAATATGCGTGTTATCGCTGGCCTTGCACGGGGAATACAGCTAAAAACGCCGGATGGTATGCGCACACGCCCTACAGCAGACCGGGTTAAAGAAGCGATGTTCAGCATTATTCAATTTGATATTCCCGGTGCCCGCGTACTGGATCTTTTTGGCGGAACAGGACAACTTGGAATAGAGGCACTAAGCAGGGGCGCAAAAAGTGCTGTTTTTGTGGATGAGCAGCCCAAGGCGTGCCAGCTTATTCGGGATAATCTTAAAAAAACAAGGCTTGAGACTGCTGCTCAAGTTTCCTGTGCGGATTATATGCATTTCCTGAAAAACTGTGATGATCGTTTTGATATTATTTTGTTGGATCCTCCCTATGCCGAAGTTTTCTTGGAAAATTCGTTAAATTTGATATCGGAAATTGACATTTTACAAACTAATGGTATAATAGTAGCGGAACGCCCTGTAGAAAAGAAGCATCCGTGGAGTCATCCCAGTTTTTCCCGCTCCCGGGACTACAAATATGGAAAATCCCTGCTTACCATATACCGTAAGATTGATAATAGGGAGTGATCATTTTGAAAATTGCCATATATCCCGGCAGTTTTGACCCAATTACCAGTGGACATCTGAATATTATTCGCAGGGCGGCCAGTATTTTTGATAAGCTGATCGTTTGTGTGATGGTTAACTCCACAAAAGCGCCTATGTTTTCTCGTGATGAGCGCGTTGCTATGATCCGCCAGTGTGTCAATAGTATTGATAATGTGGTAGTGGATTCGTCCAATGAGCTTTTGGCTGCCTACGCAAAGCGTGTAGGAAGCTGTGTGATCGTCAAGGGCTTGCGTGCCGGGTCAGATTTTGAAAATGAGTTCCAGATGGCGTTGATCAATCATAAGATTAATCCGGGGCTGGATACTATCTTCCTGACTGCAGAGCACCAATATATGTATTTAAGCTCAAGCACAGTTAAGGAACTGGGTAATTACGATGTAGAATTGTCGGATTTCCTGCCGGAGCCGATTATCCCCATATTTAAACAGCGTATTGCTGATATTCGTCAAGAAGGAGAAAAACAATATGAACGAACAGAACATTGAGCAGATCATTTCCGCATTATATGATATGGTACAGGATGCAAGAGGACTGCCTCTTGGTGCCGATAAGTGCATTGTTGAGCGTGATAAGGTTTTGGATATGCTGGACGAGGTAATCTCACAGCTTCCTGTTGAGCTCAAGCAGGCGAAGACTATTGTGGAGTCCCGCAATGAGCTGATTGGTCAGGCACGCCGCGAGGCTGAGACTTTGATCCGCCAGGCTCAGGATAAGGCCAATGAATTGGTTGCCGAAGAAGCAATCTATAAGGAAGCAAAGCGGCAGTGCCAGGAGCTTGTTCTCCAGACTCAGACTCGCATGGCAGAGCTTCGTAAGGCAAGCAATGACTATATGGATGATGCTCTCCGTCGTACCGAAGAGTCCATTGCTATGTCTTTGGAAGATGTTCGCAGCACACGCGAAAAGTTTGCTGCACTGGTGGAAGCACAGGAAAAACGCGCCGCTGCTCCCACACAGGAAGAGGCGTAAGCATAGAAAAACAGCTCAAAAATTCATTTTGAGCTGTTTTTTAATCAGATAGGAGGTTTATGATATGGATCATATGGAGCGATATGCCTTTTGGTGCAGGGCAGATTTGCCAGACACTGTGAGGCAGGAATTAAAAGTAATTGAAAATGACCAAGAAGAACTGAAATCTCGTTTTGGAGCAGAACTTCAGTTTGGAACCGCCGGTATGCGCGGTATTATGGGAGTTGGAAGCAATCGGCTGAACTACTATACGGTGCGGCGGGCCGCACAGGGTATGGCTTCGTGGCTTTCAGGAACAGACCTTCCGCAATCGGCTGCTATTGGATACGATTCCCGGCATCAGTCTCCACTGTTTGCTCAGGCCTGTGCTGTTGCTTTTGCTGAGAAGGGGATCCATGTTTATCTATATGATCGTCTGGCACCTACTCCTATGCTTTCTTATGCTGTCCGGGCGCTTTGTTGCGGTTGCGGAATCGTCATTTCTGCAAGCCACAACTCCGGAGAATATAACGGCGTAAAATGCTATGGACCGGATGGATGTCAAATGACCGATGCCCCTGCGGCAATTGTTATGGAGGAAATCAGTAAGATTCCGTACTTCAGTCCTGAGCAAAAAGGCTTTGAGGCATATGTTGAGGAAGGTATGATTTCCTATATTCCGCAAAGCATATGGGAAGCTTACTATGATACTATTTTGGGCGAAGCAGTTAATCCTGAGATGCTGAAAAAAACGCAGTTGGATGTGGTATACACACCTTTGTGCGGCACCGGAAACGAGCCTGTAAGAGAGATACTTGGACGGCTGAATGTCAATGTTCATATTGTGGCATGCCAGGAGAAGCCTGACGGCGATTTTAGAACCTGTGAATACCCAAACCCAGAGACGGATGCGGCTCTTGCAGAAAGCTACCGTGTGGCTGATAGCGAACCCTGTGATGTGATTTTAGGAACGGATCCAGACTGTGACCGTGTAGCAATAGCGGTTCCGTCTTCCAATGGGTATATAAAGCTTACGGGAAATGAATTGGGCTGCCTGTTGCTGGATTATATTTTAAGTGCAAGAAAGCAAAATGGCAATATTCCTGAAGATGCGCTCGCTGTTAGAAGCATTGTATCTTCTCCTTTGGCTGACCGTATTGCGGACAATTACGGCATTACTATGAAATCTGTTTTAACCGGATTTAAGTACATTGGTGGTGAGATTCTGGAATTAGAACAGAAACAGCAGGAAAACCGTTTTATTTTTGGTTTTGAGGAGAGCTGTGGCTACCTGAAAGGAACTTATGCCAGGGATAAGGATGCGGTGGTTGCCTCAATGCTGGTATGTGAAATGGCCGCTTCTCTGAAAAATCGGGGAATGACGATTTTGGATGCTCTGCAGGCTCTTTACGAAAAGTACGGCTATTATATTGCTAAGGTGCAAAGCGTTGAACTCAAAGGCGCAGATGCAATGGAAAAGGCAGCCGGAATGATGGCAGATCTGAGAGAGAAGTCTCCTACATCCATTGGCGGTGTGCAGGTCACGCAAATACGGGATTATAAGGCCGGCTATCAGCAAGACGTTGCCACCGGCCATTGTGAACCGATTGAGCTACCGCTGTCCAATGTGTTGGAATTCACACTGGGACAATCCGGTTCTGTGATTATTCGTCCTTCCGGAACGGAACCGAAGGTAAAATTCTATTATACTGCAGTTGGGCAGTCTAAGGTAGAAGCCGAAAAGCTGCTGTCAGAAATGATGAAGCAGCTACCTGCATAATATGAAAGTATCTTTATAGCCGATAAAAGCATCCGGCTGCAGGTACTGTCAATAGATTTGAATTTGAAGAACCGGGGCTTAGCTCCGGTTCTTATTTTATATGGCCGTACATAGAATATAGCAATAGGGGAGGGAGGTCTATGAAACGATGGAATAAAAGGGAACCGGGAGCTCCTGCTGCTGTAGTAATTGGGATTGTAATAGCAATAGGTGTCAGTATCATTGAGTTGTTATTTGCAACGATGCTGATAGCAAAGGAAAAAATACCTCAAAGCAGCATATCGATATCCAATACAATAATTTGGGGGATATCTGTACTTCTGGGAACAATATCTGCGGGAGCAATAGCTAAGCAAAACAGGCTTTTGGTTTCTGCCTTAACGGGAAGCTGCTATTGTGCACTTTTACTGTGCGTGGGAATGCTGTTTTTTGAAGGAAGTCTTGCAGGCATTGGTGCGGGGTTGCCGACAATCGGAATAGTATGTGGGCTGTCAGGAATGTTGCATGAAAAGAAGCATACCTGTAAAATGAAATCATACAAATACCGAAAATGACAGGTTGTACAAATCATCCCTTTGGGTAAATGATATTTACCCAAAGGGATGTACGATGACGGATAAATTGCAAGAACAAGATTTAGGGCTTGTATGCTATGCTGCGGCACAAGATATGGAGCATTATGAATATCGTATGTATATTTATTAGTTTTCGGCAACTTTAGTTGACATAATGATGTTAACATAAAAATTGTCATTTTTTACAAAAAGTGAAAAAGTATACATTTTCACTTGCTTTTGAGGGATTTTTGAAGTATAGTATTTAAGCATACACGTTGAATGTTTAAACAGTTTTTGCTTATTCATTTTCAACAGTCTCTCATTTTTATAAGGGAGTACTGATATGCTTCAACGCTGTGTTTTTATTAAACAATCGTCTTTAACCGCTATATTTTGGATATCCGGTCTTTTGTGGGGGATGGTTGCTGCTTCATCTTTATCTGTTCCTTTGCAATTCGTGACTTTTTTTGTCCAATCTGCTTTTGGCCTTATTCTTTCATCGTGGATTCCTCTGTTTTTTGCTGTAATTTTCATCTTATTTCATTGGGATCTTTTGCTGTATAGCACAGTGTTTATCTTTGCGTTTGCACATAGCTTCAGCCTGTTTTATCTTTCTTTTTATGTCGAAACGATCAATGTATTTCAATTGGCTGGTCTTATGCTTTCGCAAACCTGTTGCGGTTTCCTTATATTGTTGGTAGGCCTGCAGGATCAGCAGTGCAGGGCGCATTTTTATCTGTCAGTAATTGTTTCTTCCAGTTTAATTGGTTTATTGGTTCACTGTTTAATTCCCTGGTAAAGAGAGGCACAGTATTTATGTTGGATTTGATCCATGCCTATGAGAATTATCTCGCTAAGGTAAAAAAAGCATCAGCCAACACCTCTGCATCTTATTTGCGTGATATTCGTCAGTTCTCGCAATGGCTGCAGGAGACATTTGGCAGCGAAATAATTGATGCTTCACAACTGAATATTCGTGAGTTTCTTGTCCACTTGGAAAAGATTGGAAAGTCAAATGCAACAATCTCCCGCAGCGTAGCGAGCTTAAAGAACTTCTATGCCTACTTGTTGCTTTCTGGCTTTATCGACAAAAATCCTGTTGCTGATATCCATGTGGACAGGGGAGAAAAGAAGATACCACAAATCCTGACCGGTCAGGAGATTGAACTGCTGCTGGCACAACCGGTTTGTGTGGATGCAAAAGGATATCGGGATAAGGCAATGCTGGAGGTAATGTACGCTACCGGTATTCGTGTTACAGAGCTGATCGAGTTGAATGTAGATGATGTTAATTTGGATCAGGGAATCATCAAGTGTAGTTTTTCTCGTAAGGTTCGCTCAATTCCGCTTTATCCGGCTGCGCTGAAAGCTCTTCGTACATATATTATGGATATTCGTGGAGCAATGATCTCTGATCCTATGGAGGATGCTCTGTTTGTAAATGTCAATGGCAGCCGGATGAGTCGGCAGGGCTTTTGGAAGATATTAAAGCATTACCAGGCAACTGCACATATTGAGAAGGATATTACGCCTCATACACTGCGCCATAGTTTTGCCGTTCACCTTTTGGAAAATGGTGCAGATCTGGTGTCTCTGCAGGAGCTTATGGGGCATTGCGATATTTCTTCAACACAGATGTACTCCCATATGATTAATCAAAAAATCAAGTCCGTGTATGAAAAATGTCATCCCAAATATTAAACGGGTCTATGGTGCATATCACACCAATAGACCCGTTTCTTATTTTTTTGTATAGATCAGATGCCTGTCATAGCGGCAAGTACATCTACTTCCATTTTTTGAATTCGCTTACTCATTTGAAGTGCTTCGTCAATATCTACATCCGTAAAGGTACCTTCGTGCGTACATACAATCCGGTTGGTTTTCCCCTGAAGCAGCAGTTCCACAGCAAGGTAGCCCATTTTTGTCGCATTCACTCTGTCGCGACCGGTAGGTGTACCACCACGCTGAATATGCCCCAAGACTGTCACACGGGGATCCAAATCGATTGCTTCCTTAATCTGGTTTGCTATTTCCGCAGCCGATCCGGCACCTTCTGCCACCACTATCATATAATGGGTAAATCCATTAAAACGAGCTGCACGGATTTTTTCAATAACATCCCGCTCAAAATCGATTTCCTCCTCGGGCACCAAAATTGCTGTTGCACCAACAGCGAGGCCAACATACATAGCAAGGAAACCTGCGTTTCTTCCCATCACCTCGACAACAGAACAACGCTCGTGAGACTGCATAGTATCCCGCAGTTTATCAATACACTCAATAGCTGTATTTGCTGCAGTGTCAAAGCCAATAGAATAGTTGGTGCAGCTGATATCGTTATCAATGGTGGCAGGAATACACACCACATTGATACCCCATTGAGAAAGTGCGCGTGCGCCACGGAAGGTGCCGTCACCGCCAATGGCAACAATGCTGTCTAAGCCTAGGAATTTGCAGGTCGAGACCGCTTTTCTTTGGCCTTCTTCAGTCATAAAATCCTTGCTTCTTGCTGTATAAAGGATCGTGCCGCCACGGTTAATAATGTGAGAAACATTTTTTTCGTCCAGTTTTAAAATATCACCGGTGATTAAACCGTTGTAGCCACGACGAATACCGTAGCATTCAATACCGTGATATAGTGCGGTTCTGACAACAGCACGCACACAGGCGTTCATACCGGGAGCATCACCACCGCTGGTCAGTACACCAATTCTTTTTACGCTCATTTTGATAAACCTCCATTCACAAGCCGTTCGAGAAAACCTGTAAACTGCATTTGATTTCCACCTTATTTTAATGCAACTTTCTGCAATTGTAAAGCGGAAAATGTAAATTTTCAGAATTGCATACATTCAAGGAATCATTTTTCGTAGAAGTACGATAGGGGAGCGCAGTAGACAAGCGCTCCGGCATAGGAAACAAGCTATAAAGCAGGGCTGCGATACAGCCTGTAAAGATTTTGTGCCGGAAAGCACAGAGGGCAAGGCCGTTTCCAATATGCAGGAGATTATTAAGAATTTGGAAGCCCTGTTTGGTCAGGGGCTATTGGATGCCAGTGATAACTATCAGGCGGCCAAGAACGGCGCGGAGGTAAAAGAAAACAGCACTACGGATAGCGGCGCGAAGTACTCTTTGAGAGAATTTTCGGACGGCACGCGGTTTGTCGATGTTCAAATGGAAGCTAATGTGTTTGAAAATATGACGGTTTCGGAGATGAACAAGGTAGCAAAAGCAATCCTTATGGAGAAGTTTTCCGGAAAAGTAATTGGTATTGATAATCGTGTTTATGTAAACGGAAGCTCTATAAATGAGTATTTACATCCGTCAAAATCCATTGATTTAAGTACGAGAAAAGCAAAACTGACTGCATCAGGGGAAATAGATAATTTGCTGGATGCTGGAAAAGCACTTCCCAATAAACCTGATGGCGAGGACGGACATGTACATCCGGGCGTAATTGATTTTAGCTATTTCAAGACCCTTTTTAAGGTTGGCAATGAGTACTTTGAGGGGATTGTAAATGTTGAAAACATTAAACGAGGAAAATTGCTGAAAGATATCACGCATATAAAAAACATCACGCGGGACATCGTCAGCTCATACGGAAAAAATCCGAAGTCTAACTTCCTGCGTGATGCTTCTATGGATATAGTACGCAATGAAAGTGAAATTGTCAAGGAAAAATTTCATTTACGCGAAAGTGCAGAGGAAACAAAAAATCTTGTAGCCCTGCACAACCTGACAGAGGACAAACTGGCCAAATCCTTAGAGCTTGGTGGCTTTCCTATGCCAAGTATTGCGATTACCAAATCAGATATTCCCCATACGAATTTCGGTGACATTACGCTGGTATTCGGTAAGGAAACGATTGATCCGAAAGCAAGCAAGAAAAATACGGTCTATTCTGCCGATGCCTGGACACCCACATTCCCACAGGTTGAATATGAAGCCAATCGGGATGTAAGTGCCAAAATCAGCAAAAAGCACTCCAAAATCGCAAAGCAGTACGGCTATGAATTTGCGCGGCCACTGTATTCCTCTGCTAACTATGTTGAGGATGAGCTAAACCGACATGGCGGTGAGCAGGGAATTGTGGAACATTTTGCCAGTGACACAGATATGATGCAGGTATTTCTTGCGGATACCGGAAAAACTCCTGTCGAAAATGTCATGAGTGAGACGGTCACAAGAATTTCGGATGACAAAATTGCAGAATACGATTTCCTGATCAGCAATCTTGGAAAAGATGTTATTGGCGAATTGACAACAAAGGCAGGCCAGTCACCGCTTGAAGCACGGAAAGCGTGGCTTGCTAATTATGGAGAGGATCTAAAAGAGGCGTTCCGGCAGTATCTTATTGCTGACGGCATGGCAGAGACTACCGCAAATGAAGCTGTAAAAGACATGAAACCCGGTTCCCTTATTCATGAAGCAATTGCCGCACGCAATTACATGAGAAATGGCGCGGAAACACGCAAAACCTCAATAGATTATTCTGCCACCCGAAACGCTATCAAAGAAGCTGTAAACGCAGAGGAATACAAAGCATGGTTGCAAGATTTGTACAGCGGAGTTGAAAAAGACAAAGGCGTATATAATCAAAAAGACCGTTATACGGCCAGTGGCAATCTGAAAAGCTTTAAGCAGACCCATCTTCCTTACACGCTGGATGGCATTGTAAAAGCTATGGCTTCGCAGAATGGTGGAAACACAAAGAATGTATCTGGATTTAACGGTGTAAAAACCCTTCGTGCCGGTACTGCCGAACGCTTTTCCAGCATTGCAGATATGCATAAGCGCGAGGGCAGACTGCAACACCTGACTCAGGAGCAGGCCGACCAAATTTCGGACGAACTGCAAAACCGTACATATGAGTTGATTGACAGAGTTGACAAGGCCAATTCCCAAAAAGGGGACAGCAATAGCCTTATCCGGTTCGACACGATCGGTGAGATCCTTATGGAAATCGCTGAGTCCGGCTCATATAATGTTTCGGACATTCAAAGCGTTTTTTCAAAGTATTCAAGATCAATCGGGGATGATTTGGCAATTGAAGTCAAGCAACTGCTTTTTGATATTTCGCAAATGCCGGTGAATATCTTTGAAGCAAAGCCGGAACGGGCTGTTGCATTTAGCGAGATAAAAGCGGCGGTTCTGCCGAATGGAACTTCTCAGGAAGTGGTGAACGGCTTAAAGCAGAATGGTGTTCCTGTTATGTTCTATGAACAAGGCAATAACGAACAGCGATTGGAGCGAGTCAATTCCGTTGCAAATGCAAAATTCCATATGCGCGGTGACCCTAATGTTGAGCGTGTCAATCGGGTGCTGGAAAAGGAAAATGCCAAGCTCAAGGAGGATGTGGCAGATCTAAAGGCCATGCTGAAGCTACAGCGGCAAGTGACCAACGGAACAAAGTTTACAAAATCCTCCGTAGAGGCGGCGGCCAAAATGCTGAAAAAGAATATGGATGCAATGGGTAGTACAAAGGAGCTTTCCGGCCTGCTGAACACCTTCTATGAGTATATCGCAAGCGCAAAAGAACTGAGCTGGGAGGATGTGGTCGAACAGGCCAAACGGCGGAATAGTGGCTTTTAGACAATGAAAAGCGCACGGTAGTAAGCTGTACCTGGATGAACAGCAGAGACAGGAAGCGGAACACCAGTTCGGCAGTTATGACAAGTTCCGCAAAAAATGATGGGAAATGTGCGTTTTACAAAGCAGGGAATGCGCAGGGAAGTATAAAAGAACTTTCCAGCCTACTGCATACACACGCAACCTTTTCGTGCCAGTCAGGAACCCTTACCAGCAAGTAAGTTTTAACAGCGGAGAACTTTTGAAAAATAACGCTATAGATATCGAACGCAACAAAATAAAAATTTTGTTGCGTTCAGGAAGGAAATATGATATAATTGGATCGACAGAAACCGGTTTAAGGTGCGGATAACAGTTTACAGGACTATTCTTCCTTTGTTAATCACTCATTGACACATACTGTAGTATGATAAGTATATATAATGATAATTTTAAGTTATAAGTGAATTTACGTTGCAATTTTGCCTAAGATGTGTTACGCTCTTTGTGAGTCATCACTTCTAAAACCTGTTCCGTTTATTGATGCAAATCTGAAAATGCAAATCTTTATTTCTAAGGAGAAAATCAATGCGTAAATATACTGATTGTCCGCAGCTTTTGCGCGATTTTTTAGCCTATCATGAGAATATTAAAGCTCAATCTCCGAAAACGATTGAGGAATATTATCTCGATCTTCGTATGTTTTTACGCTTTATCAAATTGATGCGTAATGATATGCCTGTGCAAACGGACCTGAATGTTATCCCTATTGTGGATATTGATCTTGAATTTGTACGAAGTATAACAACATCTGAAGTATTCGATTTTTTATCATACTTAGCGAACGATAGGCAGGCTTGTGATAACCGCGGGATTTCTGCGGCATCCCGTGCTCGAAAGCTATCCGCAATTAAATCCTTTTACAAGTATTTGACGGTTCGTACAAAAAAACTGACTGAGAATCCTGTGGCTGATTTGGAGTATCCGAAAATTCGAAAAAGCTTACCCAAATACTTGACTATGGCAGAAAGTGCGGCATTGCTGAAAGCGGTTTCCGGTGTCAATGAAAAAAGGGATTATGCTATTTTAATGATGTTTCTTAACTGTGGAATCCGTCGTAGCGAGTTGGTTGGTTTAAATCTTAATGATGTCTATGAAGACCGTATTCGTGTGATCGGCAAAGGAAACAAAGAAAGGTTTGTATATTTTGGTTCATCCTGCAGAAAAGCAATCGATGCGTATTTGCCGGAGCGGAACAAGCAGGTGCTTTCTGATAATCGTGCTCTCTTTGGATCCCGTGACAGCAACCGAATCAGCGTAAGCGCAGTGCATCGGCTGGTAAAAAAAGCACTTTTGCAGGCGGGGTTGGATCCTACACAATTTTCCGCACATAAGCTCCGACATACCGCTGCGACGATGATGCTGTCCGGGGGGGTCGATGTAAAAACGGTTCAGGAAGTCTTAGGGCACGAAAACTTAAACACTACACAGATATATACACACATTGAAAATACAGAATTAAAGATTGCAGCACAGGCCAATCCTCTTTCAAAATTGGATTTTATAGATGATGAGAGCGCAGAATAAACAGGAAACTCTGTTTATTCTGCGCTCTCACTCTCCCCTGCCCTTTTACAGGGCAATTTCAATGGCTTCCCAAAGATTCTTAACTTTATATACAGTCAGTCCATCAGGGATGTTCAGATTTCCGGCATTGACTTTGGGGATAATACATTTTTTGAAGCCGAGCCTTGCTGCTTCTGAAAGGCGTTGGGATAGGTTGGAAACTGTGCGGATCTCCCCTGTTAATCCAACCTCACCGATAGCAACCAAATCGCTATCAATGGGCTTATCCCGATAAGAAGATGCAACAGCCAAAACAACCGGCAGATCAGCACCTGGTTCATCCAGTCGAAGTCCGCCAATAATATTGATATAGGCATCAAAGCTGCTTAATTTCATTCCTGCTCGTTTTTCTGCAACGGCAAGTAACAATGCAGCACGATTGAAATCAAATCCGTCTGCCGTTCGTCGTGGTACATTGAAGGATGTTTTTGCAACGAGTGCCTGTACTTCGGCAAGCAACGGCCGGGTGCCTTCCATAACGCAGGCAACACACGTCCCAGGTGCATCGTCAGGTCGACCCTCTAAAAGCATTTGCGACGGATTGGGTACATCTATCAATCCGCTATCTGCCATTTCAAATACACCTATCTCATTGGTGGATCCAAACCGATTTTTTGCACCACGCAACAGTCGATATGAGGAATTGGAATCGCCCTCAAAATACAGAACACAATCTACAATGTGTTCCAAAACCTTTGGACCAGCGATTGCACCATCTTTATTGATATGACCAACAACAAAAACCGTAATTCCCTGACTTTTGGAGAGCTCCATCAGCGACATAGTACAATCCTTCACCTGAGATACACTTCCAGGGGAGGAATCGTTTTCATCATTGTACATAGTTTGTATGGAATCAATAATCAAAATGTCCGGCTGGGTCTCATTTACTGCAGTCAGCACGTGGGCGATGCTTGTCTCAGAGAGAATATACAGCCCATCCGGATCCACGCCCAAGCGCTGTGCGCGCAGCTTGAGCTGTCGTTCGCTTTCTTCTCCGGAAATATATAACACCCTGCGTTCTGTGCACAGCCTGTTACATATTTGAAGAAGCAAGGTGGATTTGCCGATTCCAGGAGCGCCTCCAACGAGCACAAGAGAGCCCGCTACGGCGCCGCCGCCCAAGACGCGGTCGAGTTCCTTTGTGCCTGTTGAAAAACGGATCTCGCGGTCTCCAGTGACCTCATGCAGTTTTTGCGGAGTTTTGCTGATCCCAACCGGGGCTTTTGGGGATCTGCCAGAAAGAAGTGGCTTTTCAATGTGCTCTTCGATGGTATTCCATGCCCCACAGGCAGGGCATTTTCCCTGCCATTTAGCGGTTTCATTACCGCAGGATGTACAATAAAACACAGTTTTTGCTTTAGCCATACTGAATCCCCCCTACTCTTTTGCTTATTATAACATTCTCCAGTTATACGGTCAAGATACTCCTTGCATATGCACATATTGACTGCAGGCGGCGGCAATTACGCAGCATACTTTTTTCTGATAAGCTGGATCACGCAGCTTTTGCTCCTCCTCGTAATTGGACAAAAAACCGCATTCAATCAGAACGCCAACCTTCTCAATGTGCTTCATAATATACAACCCTTCTGCAGGTTTGGCTTGTCGATGGCTTCCCGGATTTAGTGTCTGAACAAAAGCACTTTGCAGTTTTTTTGCAAGCTGCTCGCTTCCTTCTGTTTTCGGATAGAACATTTGGGCGCCACTGTAAAAGCTGTCGCTGTAATGGTTTTGGTGGATACACAGCAGGATGCCTTTTTCTGTTTCATTAATCATTTTGGTGCGGACTTTCAGGTCAGATGCTTTTTTCTCCCCAATACTGGTTCCATATGTATCCAATGATATGTCATCCGTGCGTGTCATTTTTGTACTGTGCCCTATAAGATGAAAAAGATCATTTAGGCAAACTGCTATTTGTAGGTTTATCTCACTTTCCGAAACGCCGGTACAGGAAACAGCACCTCCATCCATTCCGCCGTGCCCAGCATCGATTACAAAGCAATATTGATTCTTTATCGGTGCATTTTCCGCAATCCCGGCAGCAATGTAGCGTGCGGCATAAGAAAATACAAGCATTGCACCAAGTACTCCCATATAAATAACGACATTTAGCCATCGTTTTTTTTTCACAACAACCCCCTCCTTCTTTACTTTATGAGAAAAAGTACAATATATGAACAGAATGTTCTCGTGCATCATAGTATGACATGGAACGACTGTTCCAAACAATTTTTGATAGGAGGAATTTGTTTGAACAAGCCGAACAAGGACGGTGCAGACGGTCGTCTGCCTGCTGTTGCACCGTTGGCTTATCCCTATGTTCCCTTTCAATTGGATAATCCACCTCGATATGAACCAAGAAAAGCACTGGTAAGAGGCACTCTGTTTTCTGGATTAGATCTGCCGTTTATGGGAATGGTTAATCAAAAAGAGCAGCCCATAACCCCTATGACAGATTTGCAAACCATTGGGTTTGCAATTGATGAGTTGGCACTGTATTTAGACACCCACAAGGATGATCAGGAAGCACTGAGATTATATCAGGAATTTCAAAAGCTATATGCACAGACACGGGAGAATTTTGAGAAAGCCTGTGGCCCATTAAACCATTTGTCCCCATCTGATGGTGAGCAATACCGTTGGATAAACGAGCCGTGGCCGTGGGAATATGCCAATAATCAGGAGGGGTAAAGAATGTTTATTTATGATAAGAAGCTACAGTATCCTGTAAAAATAGATAACCCTAATCCAAAGCTGGCATCTATTATTATCTCCCAGTATGGCGGCCCTGACGGCGAATTAGGTGCTTCCATGCGCTATCTGTCCCAGCGCTACAGTATGCCATTCGATGAATTAAAAGGTCTGCTGACAGATATTGGCACGGAAGAGCTTGGACACCTGGAAATGGTTGGGGCAATTGTTCATCAGCTTACGCGAAATCTGAAGGATTCTCAGATTATGGATTCGGGCTTTGCACCTTATTTTGTAGACCATACGGCAAGCGTATATCCCACAGCAGCCTCCGGTTTCCCCTGGACAGCCGGATCCATCGGCGTGAAAGGAGATCCAATTGCGGATTTGACAGAGGATCTTGCGGCAGAACAAAAAGCGAGAGTGACCTATGATAATATTTTGAGACTAAGTGACGATCCGGATGTAAATAATGTCATCCAATTTCTACGCCAACGGGAAATTAACCACTTTCAGCGCTTTGGAGAGGCACTATATCTCTTGAAAGAAAAGCTGAATCAAAAAAATGCATATGCCATAAACCCCGCTATGGATATGTAAAAAATGGATATAAACTGTGCTGCTGTAAAGATTCATTACAGCAGCACAAATTATTTTCACTTTTTAACGGCACGGATAATTCGTTCCCCTGCAGGGCAAAAAACAATATTGATCAGAAGCTCAGGGACGAAATTAAACAAAATTAAGGCACTGAAAACATACGCTAACAAATCACCGGCTCCTGCCCATGCACGCAGAACATCTTTAAAAAAGACAGCCATTGCGGTTAGAAAAACACCGGTATTTACAACCGGGCAAACAATGGCCGCGCCAAGCATCGCAATATATCCATTCTTTATTATAAGAGCACGATAGAGCCATCCTGCAGCAGCTCCGGCCAAAATTCCTTTTGCCATTACAACCAACAGGCAACCAATAGGACTTGCCTGAAATACCATATGACCACCGGGATCTGCACCTGACACACAGTTCAGGAAGGTGATAACGCCGAAAGTGGCTCCAAGGATTGCACCGGCGGAAGGTCCACAATATGCTGCGCCCATAATGATTGGAATCAAAACCAGTGAAATGGATACACCTCCGATGGGACGGATTTGGCTGCTTATGAACTGCAGCGCAACGACCATTGCCATTAGAAAAGCAATGACCACCATTTGTTTTTGCTTTGTTTTCAAAATTTTTCCTCCTTGCTGTCGCTCCGGTCATCCGGATGCGATGCATAATATTTCTAAAGGGATATTCCCATTTAGACTATGAAATGATTTCGCTGTCTTCTGAAATCTCCTCTAAATCATCAAAATCCATCTGCATTGGCTTGCCGGATTTCATTTGTTCCCATTGCTCTTTTGTGATCAGGATTTCGCGGGGCTTGCTGCCCTGGAAAGGACCAACAATACCTCGTTCTTCCATCTCATCTACAATACGCGCAGCACGGGCATAGCCCAGCTTCAAGCGGCGCTGCAGCATAGAAACGGAGGCCTGCTTGGTATCCAGTATAACATCAACAGCATCCGGCAGCAATTCATCTCCATCCATTTCCTCTTGATTGGATTCCACTTCCGTCACAGCGGGGGACTTATTCCCCGTCTGTGCGGCTTTCTTTTCAATGTCATCCATAATCTTGGTGTCATAATTGGATTCGGACTTGGATTTGATATAGTTTGTGACGGCTTCAACTTCGGAATCATTTACAAAGCAGCCCTGCACCCGCTTGGGCTTACCGCTGCCAATAGGGGCAAACAGCATATCACCCCGCCCAACCAAATTTTCTGCACCGTGTGTGTCCAAAATGATGCGGGACTCCAGCGCAGATGCTACAGCAAAAGCAATTCGGGATGGGATGTTTGCCTTCATAAGACCGGTAATCACATCTGCAGAGGGACGTTGAGTAGCAATGATCAAATGCATTCCAGCTGCACGGCCCATCTGTGCTATGCGGCAAATCGACTCTTCCACTTCTTTTGCGGCGACAAGCATAAGATCGGCAAGCTCATCAATGATCACAACAACCTGTGGCAAAGTTGTTCCCTCAATTTCCTGGCTCTCAATAATGCTGTTATAGCTTTCCAAATCACGAACGCCCACATCGGACATAGCCTTATACCTGCGCATCATCTCTGTCACGGCCCATTGCAGTGATCCAGCCGCTTTTTTAGGATCCGTAACAACCGGAATCAGCAGATGCGGAATGCCATTATATATCCCCAATTCCACCATTTTGGGATCGATCATAATCAGCTTTACATCCTTCGGCTCTGCCTTATAAAGCAAGGAAATAATAATGGAATTCATACATACCGATTTACCGGAGCCTGTGGTACCGGCAATGAGCATATGCGGTAAACGGGCAATGTTGCCAATAATACAATTTCCTCCGATATCCTTACCAACTGCAAAGGAAGAAAGAGACTTGGCCTTTCGGAATTCAGGCGAATCAATAACTTCCCGGAGGGAAACTGTTGTTACGGTGCGGTTAGGAACCTCAATTCCAACAATGGACATTTTACCAGGCACAGCGGCAATACGAACTCCGGAAGCCCCAAGGCTCAGGGCGATATCGTTGGCTGCATTGGTAAGCTTATTAAGGCGGACTCCCTTATCCAGTTCAACCTCATACCGGGTCACGCTGGGACCACGGGTAACATTGATAATATGTGCTTCGATTTTAAAGCTCTCCAGGGTCTCAGAAAGACGTTGAGAGCATTCGCGCATTTCTGCGGTTGCATCCGTATAGGTTTTACCAGGAAGCTGCAAAAGTTCTATTGGCGGAAAGCTGTAGGAAGGAGCTGCTTGTTGCCCATTTTCCTCAATTTCCAATGCTACCTCAGCCGCAGACTGTGCAGCCTGTTTGGCAGAAACCTTGACGATTTTTGTTTTTTCCGTAGCTTTTTTCAAATCCTCCGGATCATATTTCATTTCAGGCATAGTTTGAGGGAAATCGTCCTCAATACGCTTAGTGAATTCCTGCGGACCCAAACGATACTGTTCTGCTTCTTCCTTTCCCTCTCCGGCAACTGCAACAGGTGTTTCCACATCGCCTGCAATTTGCTTCATCATATCAGAAACACGGGATTTTTTAGATTGTTTATCGCCAACAGGTGTACTATCAGAACCATTAGTGCCCTGTTCTTCTTCATTTTTTTCGGTTTTTGCACGCTTGTGTTCCAATCTTTTATTGGCAATATGGTTTACCACGACAGTAGCCGGTTCCTGACGCGGCTTGACTGCTTCCACATTATCTTCTCTGGGACGATCCTGAATTGCACGGATAATACTGGGAATTGTAATCTGCATTCCGCCAAGAAGTGTTAAAATGGCGGAAACGATCAAAATAACATAGCTGATCACGCTGCCACAAAGAAAACGCAGGAGCATAGCAGTCCCGCCACACAAAACACCACCGGTAGTTCCATATATACCACCCAGATAAAGATCCTGGATGATTTTCATTCCTGTATCCAAGCCCTGAGGATCCAAAGCCAAATGGGAAATGCAGCCACAAATAAGCGTAAAGAAGAAAAGACATATCGTACGCATTTTGACTGGTCTTTCACCGCTGAAAGCGTGGATAAAAAACAGGTATAACAGAACAGGAATCAATACGGCGAAACCTATTTGTCCGATCAGACCATAAAGAAAATTGGCAATTTGGCTTGTTAAAACGCCATCCGGAGCAAAAAACATAACCAGGAACAAAATAAAACTGCCTAAAAATATTAAGGATGTAATGACACGAACAGGAATGCGGTCTTTCTGTTCTTGCTCTGTTTTGCCATTTGCATGGTTTTTCTTTACACGGTCATTTTTGGCCTTGGATCGTACCGCAGAAACAGCCTGCTCGGCCTGTGTTTTTTTCTTTTGTGCCATACGGATATCTCTCCTTTAAGCGGCTAAATATAGAATAAATGTCAGCAAAGCAACGCCCCAGCCGTAAAATGCAAAGGCAGAAAAAATGTTATGCGATAAAAGTGTGCGCATAAGGTAAATGGCCGCAACAGAGGCCCCAAATGCAGCAATTGCGGAAAGCAGGTAGCCTAAAACAACAGCAAAGGTGACTGTGCCAACCCCTAAAGTGAATATGCTGATAAGATCAAAAATGACAAGTACAGCCAAAACAGGAATTCCCAAAATCAGGATCCAATGATAAGACTCTTCTTGAGATGCTCCACGATTGGTTGCAAAAGAAAGTGCAATACCACAACGGGACAGCCCTGGAAGCATTGTGAAAACGGAACACAATCCAATTACGATACCATCCAGTACGCTCAGCTTGCTTGAATCCTTGTTTCCGTGAGGCATATGCTCCGGCAAATAAACAAGCAAAGCATTCAGTGCAAAAAACAGTGCAACAAGTGCTTCACTTTGGAAGTATTTCCCAAACAATCCAGCAATAAACGCTCCCAACAATGCAGGAAAAACGGCTGATCTCAGCAAATGAAGGTCGTAATACGCCTGCCGATCAGAACTCCGAGAACGCCTCCCTGTGTTTTGCAAGCGCATTTCTCTCCGCATTTTTTCGATATATGTACCACAGCTTACACAGATTCCAAATATCATCGCAATGTGTATTATAAGCTGCCGCAAGGGCTCCGGATACTGTGTCCCAAACAGCCGGGAAGCGAGGATTTGATGCCCTTGAGAGGAGATAGGTAAAAATTCGGATAAACCAGATATAAAACCATACAAAATACTCTCTAAAAGGCCCATATTTACCTATCCCCTTTCATTATAAATCATTGTATTTATTTTATCATATCTTCTTCCAAATTTCCAGTATAGAATGAAAATATTATATGTCTCTTTTCTTCATTTGGCGGGAAATCATTCTGTGAAGCGTATTCAGCGCATCGCTCAGTCCGCCTAGGCGATCAATAAGACCGGAGGCGACTGCTTCCTTTCCGTAAAGAATCGTTCCAACATCAGTTGCGATTTCTCCGGTTGCCATCATATATTTTTCAAAGTCTTCTTTCGATATGCCGGAATTATCTGTCACAAAATCTGCAATTTGCTCCTGGATCCTTTGAAAATAGCGGAATGTTTGTGGTGCGCCAATAACCAATCCAGTCATTCTTACAGGGTGAACGGTCATACTGGCCGTTGGTGTAATAAAAGATCTTTTTGTGCAGACCGCTAAAGGAATACCAATCGAATGTCCTCCACCCAAAACAAGAGAAACTGTAGGCTTTTTCATCCCCGCAATCATTTCCGCAATGGCTAAACCGGCTTCAATATCACCGCCAACCGTATTGAGTAAAAGAAGTAGTCCATCAATATTCTCACTTTCCTCGATTCCAGCCAGTAAAGGGAGAATATGCTCATACTTGGTTGTTTTTACAGTTTCTGGCAGAACCTGATGTCCCTCAATTTGCCCAATGATCGTGAGTGTATAAATATTCCCCTGACTGCTCTTTGTTATATCGGATCCAAGCTGTATGATCTGTTCCTGTTCAACATTCTTATAACTGTCTTTTTTGTTGATCTCCATTTCTGTATCACCCTTTCACACATAGGATAACCTGAATTTCTGCCGCAATTCATACTTGCGTTATTGATGAAAAGAGATTATAATAGTGAAAAACAGAAAGGAAACAGCTATGCAATACGAATATAAGACAAAAGGAACTTGTTCCCAAAGAATCCTCTTTGAATTGGAAAACAATACTATCAGAAATGTGCAATTCATTGGGGGATGTAACGGAAATCTGAAAGGTATTTCTTCTTTGATAGATGGAATGGATGCGGATTCCGTGATCGCACGTCTGGAAGGAATTTGTTGTGGAATGAAGCCAACCTCTTGCCCTGACCAGCTTGCAAAAGCAATTAAAGAGGCAAAAAGTAAATAATTAAAACGCCGAAAAGCAGAAGAGCAGCTTTTCGGCGTTTCCTTTTATCTCTGTTCCACTGCGTGAAGAATATAACGCAGAAGATCTTCCTTACCTGTTCCTTTTTCAGCAGAAAAAGGAATCACCGGGCACTGGACAGGCAACTCTAAATCCTGACGGATCGTTTCTATATTGCTGTCCAATTGGCTCTTTTTTACTTTGTCAAGCTTGCTGGCCACAACGACAAACGGACACCCACTGTCTAAAAACCATCGTGCCATTGTAATATCATTATTGGTTGGCGCGTGACGGCAGTCGACGATCATAATACCCAGGTCTATTCGATTGGAAGCAAAATAATCTTCCATCAGTCTCCCCCACCGCTCTTTTTCTGCTTGGGAAACTTTTGCATATCCGTATCCGGGAAGATCCACAAAATAGCAGCATTTATCTACAGTAAAGTAGTTTACGTGAATGGTTTTTCCCGGTTTCTCACCTACGCGGGCAAAGTTCTTTCGATTCAGCAGCCGATTGATCACAGAGGATTTTCCGACATTGGATTTCCCGGCAAATGCAATCTCAGGCATTCTTTTAGCCGGAAAATCGCTTTGCCTTGCGGCTGAAATTAAGAATTCAACATTATTAAGATTCATACTAACCTCACTGCCGAATATCCGGCTTTCTATCCCGCTTCTTAGGAGATTGTGCAATATCTGGGATCAAAACCGGCGCTGAGGAATCCACAGGGACATTGAGAGCGGTTTTCAACACAGTATCCACAGTTTGAGCAGTTACGAAATGCAACGCGCAACGAACTGTCTGGTCGATCTCCTCCAAATCCTTCTCGTTATCCTTTGGAATAATAACCGTATGTATACCGTGGCGCATTGCAGCCATCGTTTTTTCCTTCAGGCCTCCAATTGCCAAAACTCTGCCTCGAATAGATATTTCTCCGGTCATTGCCACATCTCTGCGTACAGAATGCCCAGTAAGTGCTGAAACGATTGCGGTACAAACAGTCACGCCGGCAGAAGGTCCATCCTTAGGTACAGCGCCCTCCGGGAAATGTACATGAATATCCTTTGTTTTATAAAAATCAGATGGAACACCAAGAGATGTGGCATTGGCCCGAATGTAGCTAAGCGCAGCGTGGGCGGATTCTTTCATAACATCACCCAAATTACCAGTAAGCTCTAATTTGCCAGTGCCATCCATCACATTTGCCTCAACTTCTAATGTTTCACCGCCGACAGAAGTCCAGGCAAGTCCCGTAACAAGGCCAATCTGATCGGTACAAGCCAGTGCTTCCGGTATATAACGGCGTACTCCTAAATATTTTTCCACGTCCTGCGCTGTCACAATGACTTTAGAGAGCTTTTCAGCTCCCGCAAATTCCATATCTACCTTCCGGCAAATCTGTGCCAGCATTCGCTCGAGGTTTCGCACGCCGGATTCTCGGGTATAGCCGCTTATGATCTCCCGAAATGCATCGTCTGATATTTTAAGTTCACTCTTTTTTAAACCATGCTTTTGAAGCTGCTTGGGCAGTAAATGATCTCTGGCAATCATCCTTTTTTCTTCATCCGTATACGAACCGAGCTCAATGATTTCCATACGGTCAAGCAACGGCCTGGGAATGGTATCCAAGGTGTTCGCCGTAGTAATAAACATTACATCACTTAAATCAAAGGGGATTTCCAAAAAGTGATCACGGTAGTTTTTGTTTTGCTCGCTGTCCAAAACCTCCAAAAGTGCAGAACTGGGATCGCCGCGATAATCCGTTCCCATTTTATCCACTTCATCAAGCAGCAGAACTGGATTCACAGAGCCTGCCTGAATTACAGCATTTATGATCCGGCCAGGCATAGCACCAACATAAGTTTTTCTGTGTCCACGGATATCTGCCTCATCGTGAACACCACCCAAAGCAATACGAGCCATTTTTCGATTCAGGCTTTTGGCAATGGAATACGCGATAGAAGTCTTTCCAACACCGGGAGGGCCAACCAGGCAAATAATCTGTGGAGGCATATCCGGGGCAAGCTGCCGGACTGCAATAGACTCTAAAATACGTTCTTTGACTTTTTCAAGGCCAAAATGATCTTTGTTCAGTATTTTTCTGGCACTTTCTATATTAAACCGTTCCTTTGTTTTCTTGCCCCACGGAACGTCCAGGACGGTGTCCAGATAATTCCGCAAAACAGAAGCTTCTGCAGAGCCGAAGGGTTGCTTTTTCAGCCGTTCCACATCTTTTAAAATCTTATTCTCGGTTTCATCAGGGAGCTTTAATGCCTTTATTCTCTGGGCATATTCGGCAAATTCCGAATCTTCCTCCCCATCGCCCAATTCTTCCCGGATTACCTTCATTTGCTCCCGAAGATAATAATCTCGTTGATCCTGATCAATATAAGCGCGTGTTTTTTCCTGAATATCCGATTCCATTTGCAAAACAAGGACTTCCTTGCGGAGAAGTGTGATTACATTCTCCAAACGACGGACCGGATTCAGTTGTCCAAGCAGCTTTGCAGTATCTCGATAATCTAACGAAGAATTCTGCGCAATAATATCAGCAATTTCACCGCAATCGCCTGTAGACATAATCTGCAGAAGCAGGGATTGAGGATTTTTCTCCACATACTCAAGGTAAGAGGAGTATAAACCGTAGGCTTCCCGCTTTAATGCCTCCGTGTGAATGTTTTCCGCCCAAAGAGATTCCTCGACAGCTTCTATTTCACCAGCCAAATAGGGCTGAGTTTGCGTCATAGAAAGAATTTTTGCACGGTGCAATCCTGTTACGAGAATACGAATGCTTTCGCCCTGAGGTTTTAATAACTGCTTAACACGCGCAACTGTACCGATGGGAAACAGGTCACGCTGTGCAGGATCATCCACAGTGATGTTCTTTTGCGGCACCAGCATAACAAGCTGGTCTTTCTTCATTGCCGCCTCCAAGGCCAGCACGGATTTCATACGGCCAATATCAAAATGGATCGATTGATCCGGAAATATAGTCAATCCACGCAAAGCAATGATCGGCAGATTGCCGGATAAAAACTGCTCTGTCATAGTGTTCTCCTTTTCGTTATAGCAAACAGGGGGTAGAAACTACCCCCTGTCAATCTTATAGCCCTTCGCCCACTGGGAGCCGGGGATTGGATTTGTCTCGAATCAGCTTTGGCTTTCCACCCTGGATGCATTCCGGGGTAATGATCACTTTTTTGATGGAAAGATCGGATGGGATCAAATACATAACACCTGTCATGATCTCCTCCATAATCGCACGCAAGCCTCTAGCACCAATTTGGCGCTCAATTGCTTTTTCAGCGATATACTCCAAGGACTTGTGTTGAATCTCAAGGGCAACATGATCCATTGCAAGCAAGGCCTGATATTGCTTAATGATTGCGTTTTTCGGTTCTGTTAAAATGCGGATCAAATCTTCTTTTTTCAAATCCTGCAAAGATACAATTACTGGCATACGGCCAATAAGCTCAGGTATAATGCCAAATTTTTGAAGGTCGTGTGGTTGCACATCACTTAAAATTTTACCAATATCACGCTTTTGCTTACTCTCCACAATTGCACCAAAGCCAATAGCAGAACGATCCTTCCGTGCTTCGATGATCTTCTCAAGCCCATCAAATGCACCACCGCAAATAAACAGGATTTTCGAGGTATCTACTGCGATTGTTTCCTGCTGCGGATGCTTTCTGCCACCTTGTGGGGCAACGTGTGCAACAGTTCCTTCTAAAATCTTCAGCAAAGCCTGCTGCACACCTTCACCGGATACATCGCGCGTGATAGAAGTATTCTCGCTCTTGCGGGCAATTTTATCTATTTCGTCAATGTAAATGATTCCCTGCTCGGCAAGATCTACATTAAAATTTGCAGCCTGTAGCAGACGAACAAGAATATTCTCTACATCGTCGCCAACATAACCTGCTTCCGTCAATGTAGTAGCATCCGCAATGGCAAATGGAACATTCAGTGTTTTTGCCAAGGTTTGTGCAAACAGTGTTTTTCCGGAGCCGGTAGGCCCAATTAGTAAAATATTGCTTTTTTGAAGCTCCACATCGGTATCATCGGCCAGGAAAATACGCTTATAATGGTTATATACCGCAACCGACAGGGCAATTTTTGCTGCATCCTGACCGATAATATAGTTGTCCATATAAGCCTTCAGTTCCATAGGCGTTGGCAAATGATCCAACTTTCCGAGTTGCGCTTCATCCTTGCGCAGAAGTTCACAGCAGGCCTTTACACAATCACTGCAAATATAGATTCCGGGACCGGCGATCAACCGTGTTTTTGACTCTCCCTTGCCACAAAATGAGCAGCAAAGTGTGTGCTCGTCTTTTTTTGCCATAAATGGCGTACCGCCTTTCTCAGTCCTCTCAATGGTGTGCGATCACCTGATCGATCAGGCCAAACTCGAGTGCCTCATCGGCAGTCATAAAGTTGTCACGCTCGCACGCATCGGTAATCAGTTCCACACTTTTATTCGTGTTAGCTGCCAAAATCCGATTCAAACGAGCCTTGATTACTTCCAGTCGCTTCAAATGGATCGCCATATCTGTAATCTGACCTTGCGTTCCGGCAGAAGGTTGATGAATCATAATCTCAGAATTTGGCAGAGCCATACGTTTTCCCTTTGCACCTGACGAAAGCAGAAATGCACCCATAGAAGCGGCCATACCAACGCAGATCGTATTGACATCACACTTGATGTACTGCATAGTATCATAGATTGCCATACCCGCCGTTACACTTCCGCCAGGGCTGTTAATATAAAACTGAATATCCTTATCGGGATCTTGTGCTTCCAAATAAAGCATCTGTGCAACGATTAGGCTGGCAGTTGTATCGTTCACTTCTTCCGACAGGAAAATAATACGGTCATTAAGCAGGCGTGAAAAAATATCGTAGCTGCGTTCTCCGCGGCTTGTCTGCTCAACAACATAGGGTACTAAACTCATGGTCATGTCTCCTTTCAGGGTTTGAAACATTCTAACCATTCCTGAGGAAAATTATTCCTCAGAGGATTCCTTCTTGGGAGCCACTGCAACAGCAGAATCCACAATCAGCTTAGTGACCTTGCGGAACTTCAGGCTGGTGGTAAGCTCTTCGGCAGGGACAAGAGACTTGATCTTTTCCAGATCCATCTCATATTCCTTTGCCATATTCTCGTATTCTGCGCTGATTTCATCATCAGAAACAGCAATGCCTTCAACCTCAACGATCTTCTCCATCGTAACATTCACCTTAGCCTGCTTCTGCGCGGAAGGACGGAATGCATTACGCATAGTAGAAATATCGCCGCCCATCATCTTGGCGTAGGACTCAACGGACATACCGCTCATTTGGAGCTGATAGGCAAAACGCTCCATCTGATTGTCCAGTTCACGCTCAATCAAGCCATTGGGCAGATCAACCTGCGCGTTCTCAGCAGCCTTCTCAATGCACGCGTTTTCAAATGCGGTATCGATCTGCTTTTGTGCCTTCTCCAGTGCCTTGGTGCGAATATCATCCTTCAGTGCTTCCAGGGTATCAAACTCGGAAACATCCTTTGCAAACTCATCGTCCTGTGCAGGGACATTGGTTACAGAAACCTTATTGACCTTCACATGGAAAACGACAGCTTTGCCGGCAAGCTCCTTGTGGTAATCCTCGGGGAATGTGATATCAATATCCTTTTCCTCACCAGCGCTCATACCGACGATCTGCTCCTCAAAGCCGGGAACAAAGGAGCCGGAGCCGAGCTTCAAATCATGGCCCTCGCCCTTGCCACCTTCAAAAGGAACGCCGTTTTCAAAGCCTTCAAAATCAATGTTTGCAGTATCGCCCATCTCAGCGGCGCGCTCAACGACCTCAGTAGAAGAAACATTCTCTGCCATACGATCAAGCTCAGCCTGAACCTGTGCATCGGTTACTTCCGCTTCTGCTTTTTCAACCTCCAGGCCCTTGTAGTCGCCCAGGGTGACTTCCGGATAAATGTCTGTTGTCAAGGTCAGGGTAACACTGCCGTCATCAGCAATATTCATATCGGTCAGGCTGGGGCGGCCAACTGCCTTAAAGCTTTCCTGCTTTGCAATTGCTTCTTCATATACCTGGGGAAAGATCTCTTCCAAGCCGTCTTCATAGAAAACATGGGCACCATACATTGCCTCAATCATCTTGCGGTGAGCCTTGCCCTTACGGAAGCCGGGAATAGCAATATTCTTGCGTGCCTTCATATAAGCCTGCTGAACGCCAGTCTCCATCAGTTCTTTGTCGATCTCCACGACAACAGTAGCCTGATTGCCGTTCTTCTCGATGTTCTTTACATTCATTTTTATGTCCTCCTAAGATCAGTTGTCTCGCAACTGTCATTTTACAAAAATTGCATCCGAAATATTTTAGCAGATAATGCCGGAAATGTCCACACTTTTCTTATTTTTTTTACAATAATATTCGATATGGTGTAAAATCCAGTTTGTCAGCAGAAAGTAGACGATATTCAACACCATTCCACTGGCCTTCTATGGCCAACGTATGACTGTGGCCGTGTAGATGTCCGTAAAAGCATTGTCTGACATTGTACTTTTCAAGAAGCTCCAATATTTCTTTGCATTGATATCCCTTATAGATAGGCGGATAATGCAGAAAAACCGCAATACTCTGCTTCTGTGCAGCCTTTAAGGAAGCCTCCAGCCGAATCAACTCCCGGCGAAACACCTTTTCATCATGTTCTCCGCTTCTGCTCTCCTCAAAAAACCAGCCCCGTGTACCGCAAATTGCCCAATCATCATAAATATAGGCATTGTTATTGAGAAGATACATATCAGAATAACCGTTTTCCTCGCAGAACTTATGAAATTTTGCAGCAGTCGTCCACCAATAATCGTGATTTCCTTTGAGAATGATTTTTCTGCCCGGGATTTGATTGATCCAGGCAAAATCCTCCCTTGCCTGCTGTATATCCAACGCCCACGACAGATCTCCCAGCAAAATTGTTGTATCCTCCGCAGTTATGGTAGAAATACCCTTTTGCAGCTTATCCATATAACCGGTCCATTTTCCGCCAAACACATCCATTGGCTTTTCGGCACCAAGGCACAGATGTAAATCTCCTATTCCGTAAAGCGCCATTCAGAAACTCCTTAACCGCACATCTGCCGGATTTGACTGACAGACAGGCCAGTTGCCTGCTGAACCTTTTCCGTTTCAATTGCAGGACTGCTTTCAAACAAAAGCAAGGTTTGGTTGCTCTCCCCTATTTTCGCACGGTAATCCTGCAGTGCGCCATAGCAGACAGCTGTCTGGGGATCTAAAAGCTGCTGGTTTGAACGGTAAACACTGCCAATTACCGATTCAATGCGGCTATTGCTGACTACCGAAACAAAAACTCCCTGGCTGATGGCCTGCAGCATATCCGGACGAATTTGATAAATTCCTTTTTTAGAACAGGTATTTACATATTTTTGCACTTCATCGACGCCAAAATTCTCATAGATCAGGCGCTCAATACCAACAGGTTCTACGACAGAAGCTGCGGAAGAATGGGAAAGCATTGCAGTATTCATTTCCCCACGATGAAGCAAATCCCAAGCAGTACTGTTATCTTTACTGGCACAGATGATCATTTGAATGGGGAGTCCCATTTTTCGTGCATACCAGGCCGCCATAGGCGTAGAAAAGCCTTCTGTATTAACTGCTATATCCAGCTGCTTAATATCTGCGTTAGAGATTAGACCATAAATTCCAAACAGCAAACTGATCCGAATTGCCATATGTACCCACTCAGGGATAGAAGCTCCGCTTCTTTCCGGGCAAAGCCTATGGTATAAATTGTTGGCAATATGACAATATGTTCCGTCTGTATTATGCCAAAACTCCGCAAGCAAAACCCTGTGACTTAATGTTTGGATTTTTGCTGGTATTTTTCCAATACAGCATTCTATGTCCCATCCTGTCAGCTTAACAGAAAAAAACAGGTCAAGAAGCTGTGCTACATTTTCGCAGAAGCTGCGTTTCTTGAGCTCTGCAATTTCCTGGCTGTTAAAAATTGGCAGCCGAAACGGGACAAAAAAGCCGTCATCAGGTGCCCTGTCCTGCGTAAGCGTTCGGTATGCGGTATAGGAATCCGTTTTAGTTCTTGTTGTTGTGTACAGCACGCTTCATCACTCCTAATGCGTTATTCCAGAAAATATCATACACCGTATCTTTTCCCAATCCTTTTTTAAGAAGCTTATCCGCAAGACGGGGATAATCCTCTATACCGGAAAAGTCAGCCGGAAGCGAATCACAGCCGTCTAAATCGCCGCCAAGGGCAATGTGCTTTCCGGATGGATCCAGCTCAATAAAATGCAGAATATGACCAGCTGCAGCATCAAGATCCGGATCTGTTCCAATAAAATCGGAATATAGATTTAAGCCCACAATGCCGTCTGTTTGGCAAATCGCCAGGAACATTTCATCTGTTAAATTTCTGCTGGAATTCCAAACTGAACGGCTGTTGGAATGAGAGGCAACGATCGGTGCCTGTGTAATTTCCATAATGTCCCAAAAGCCCTTGTCGCTGATATGACTGACATCTATCAGCATACCCAGCTTTTGTGCCTGCAGGATGTACTCTCTTCCCTGATCAGAAAGTCCGTCACCGGTTATATGGGAGCCTGTAAGAGGATTTCTTTCATTCCAACCCAGTGTTGTCATACGAAATCCAATTCGATACAGATCCTCCAGTAAAGCAGAGTCATACCCGAATCCTGCAGCACCTTCAATGGTGAGGATAGCGGATGCAATTCCCTGCTCCAGGTTCGTTTCGATGTCCTCAGGTGTATAGGCAAGTCTAATCCTGTCTTTGTTCTTTTCAATTTGGCTTAAAATGGCAGCAAGCTCCATTTCAAATACAGAAACGGGGGACTTTCCGTACCATTGCTCCATTTCCGGCGCAGTAAAGCAAGCAAAGCACTGAGCATATCCAGACAATGTACTTGCTCTGTTCAGGTCAATATGGTTGTTATTCTGCCGCAGGCTTTCTATGGAAGAAAAATCTTTGCCCAGGAGCTTCAGGGCGGTATCACAGTGCAAATCAAAAACCGGAAAGCTCATATAAATGCATCCTCCAAATGGGAAATAATGGGGTTTCGCGTTGCAGTTCCTTCCGGTGCATAGATTTCTATCACATCAAAACGGGAAAGTAGCTGTGTTGGATGCTGCGATAAATACATTTGTGCGGTAGTACGCAGTCTGTTTTGCTTATGAAAATCAACAAATTCTCTTGCCTGTGCAAAATCTGCAGTTTTTCGCAGCTTAACCTCTACAAATACTAAATATTTTTTATTACGAACGATCAAATCAATCTCTCCATATCGACAGCGGTATCCAGCCGCAACGACAACATATTTTTTCCGAGTGAGAAACTGCGCAGCAAGTGCCTCTCCCCACGCACCGGCTAAGTTATTTCTGCCCATAGAACTTCTTCAGGAAAGAAACACGATGGATTGGACAGGGGCCAAACTCCGAAAGTGCCTGATAATGCGCCTTCGTCCCATATCCCTTATGTACAGCAAAACCATACTGAGGATACGCAGTATCCATTTGCAGCATATAATCATCTCTGGATACTTTGGCTAAAATAGAGGCAGCAGCAATGCTCGCACTTAAGCTGTCACCGTGGACAACGGTTTTTATGGGAATGCCAAAATTCTTCGCCTGATTCCCATCGACCAGTGCAAGCTGCGGTTTAACGGAAAGCTGATCAATGGCACGCTGCATAGCGGCAAATGTGGCTTGCAAAATATTGATCTCATCAATTTCATTCTGACTGGAAAAGGCGATACCGTAAGCAATTGCCTTTTCCTGAATAACGGGAAAAAGCTCCCGGCGACGCGTGTCAGTAAACTTCTTACTGTCATCTAATCCGGGAATATCCGCATCAGGCGGCAGAATAACAGCAGCAGCGCAAACAGGACCGGCCAAAGGGCCTCGTCCGGCTTCATCGACACCACAGATTATTTGGATTCCTTGAACATAATAGCTGTGCTCAATCTCCCACATGTTTCTTTCATTCATATTTCGGTCTCCGGTTTCTCAAATGTGATTCTTCCTAATTTACCGCTGCGGTACTCATTCAGCAAAACCTTTGCCATTCTTTCTGTATTGATCTCTCCACCGGAGATCAGAAAACCACGCTTTCGGCCGGCTTCCTCCAAAAGAACATACCCTGGCGTATCTTCCGGCATATCTACTTTATATCTTGTACGAACAGTATCGGGATATAATTTCCAAAGTATCTCCATTAAATGGCAGGCAAGCTCTTCAGTGTCAATAATATTTTCTTTTACAGCACCTGTATACGCAAGCTTCATACCCACGTTGGGATCCTCAAATTTAGGCCATAGGATACCCGGTGTATCCAAAAGAAGCAGGCCGGTATCCACGCTTACCCATTGCTTTCCACGGGTAACTCCGGGGCGATTTTCCGCCTTAGCACCTTTTCGCCCGGATATCTGATTGATCAGTGTGGACTTGCCCACATTGGGAATTCCAACGATCATTACCCGAAGAGGCCTGTTCATTCCTTTTTCGGCATCCCGGCGGAGCTTTTCCTGCAAAGCTGTGCGAACGGTAGGCTGGAAGGAGCTGATTCCCTTTCTGCTTTTGCAATCTGTAGCTATTGCGGAAAATCCAAGCTTTCGAAACCAGCTTAACCAGCTGCTTGTAATATCCGGATCGGCAAGATCCGAACGATTTAACACGATCATACGAGGCTTATTAGCGCAAATAGAATCTATATCCGGATTGCGACTGGAAACGGGAATCCGGGCATCAACAATTTCGCAAACAATATCCACCTGCTTGATATCTGCTTCAATTTGCCGCCTTGTCTTTGTCATATGGCCGGGATACCACTGAATATTCATATTATCATTCCCCATTAGAAATCGCTCCTATTCTTTTGTAATCACGGATTTTCGTCAGAGGATCCTCTCCCGGCAATACTATTGCGATGGCTTTTCCCACCACTTCCCGGCAATCTATTTGACCGATTTCCGGATTTCGGCTGTCTTTGGAAACATTTCGATTATCCCCCATAACAAAAATGCATCCTTCATCCACGATCAGAGGAAAGTAAACGCCTTCAAACTCATTGGTAGGGGTATTGATATACGGTTCATCCAGTTTAATACCATCCACTGAGACAATACCGGTTTCAAAGTTGATATCCACCTTTTGTCCTTGTGTTGCAATCACACGTTTGATGATAGGTGTGCCGTTTTTGTATGTGGATTTGCTGACAACCACGATGTCCCCCTGCTTTGGCTGACCGGAAATAGCGTGGTTTAACAGGATCACATAATCACCATCTATCAGTGTATCGTACATAGAAGATCCGTCAACAACGACAATACGAAACAGGAAAAGAAAGAAAACCAGCATAACACATAAAACAACTGAAATATCCTTCAGATATGGCAGCACATTCTTCTTTACCGCCTCGTCTGTGTTTTCCTGCATTTCTCGTGCTTCTTTCATACGCATACACCTCATTTGTGCTTATTTTCTTCATTATATACTATTTTAGGTAATAAAAAAAGAGGGTTTCCCCTCTTTTTTTATAAATTTTAGATCAAACCTTTTCCTTGACCTTGGCAGCCTTGCCGAAGCGGTCACGCAGGTAATACAGCTTAGCACGGCGAACCTTACCCTTACGGACAGTTTCAACCTGTGCAATGCGGGGAGAGTGAACCGGGAAAACCTTTTCACAGCCCACGCCGTAGCTGACACGGCGAACGGTAATGGTCTCGCCAATACCGCCGTGCTTTCTGGCAATAATTGTGCCTTCAAACACCTGAATACGCTCACGGGAGCCTTCCTTGATCCGCACATGCACACGAACAGTGTCGCCAACCCGCATTTCGGGCAGCTCTTCCTTCATGTACTGGCTGGACAGAGCCTTAACTAAATCCATATCTATGTCCTCCTTAATGTTAGGCGTTCATGCGGCGGTATGCTCCGGCGATATGGTTCCCGGCCCCGCAGAGGACTCACCTTGTTTTCAGACTGACTGATTATAGCACAGCATATACTAAAAATCAAGTGTTATTTTCCTATTTTTTGTTCATGAAAGGTCATTCCGGATTCCCTCGGCAATGCGGTATATATCTTCCATAGATCGGATAGACGAAATTTGTTCTTTGTAATAATTGCTGTAAGCAACTCCACGGAGATACCACGCAAAATGTTTGCGTGCCTCCAGGCAGGCAATATGTTCTCCTTTATCCGCAAGTGCCAACTCGAACTGGGAAACAGCGACATCCACTCTTTCTTTCAGTACGGGACGCTTGTAATTCTCCGCTCCCCTGAAAATACCGGAAATTTCGGTAAAAACCCAGGGGTCGCCAAAACACGCTCTGCCAACCATAATTCCGTCTGCACCTGTCCATTTCAGACACTTTTGTGCGGTCTTTCCATCTACGATATCACCGTTTGCAATCACAGGGATTCCGCTTTGCTGCTTGACCCTGGCAATGGTATCCCAATCAGCAGTGCCGGAATAGAGCATACTTTTGGTTCTGCCGTGAACACTAAGCATAGCTGCACCGTTTTCTTCCATTCGCTTCGCAAAATCCAGCACATTTATGCTCCCTTTGTCCCAGCCCAAACGGCACTTCACTGTAACGGGAACCGAAACGGCTTTACATACCGCCTTGACAATTTCTCCGGCCAGCTCAGGTGTTCGCATCAGCCCGCAACCATCACCGGAATTTGCAATCTTAGGCATAGGGCAGCCCATATTAATATCCAAAAAATCACAGCCGGATATTTCCACTGCCAAACGGGCACCCTCTGCCATAATGTTTGGATCATTCCCAAAAATCTGTGCACCGCAAATACTTCCACTATTCCTTTTCAGTAGTGCAGCACTTTTTTTATCTTTATAAACCAGTGCCCGGGAAGACACCATTTCTGTTACAGTTATATTGGCACCCTGCTGCGCACAAACTGTTCGAAAGGCCCAGTCTGTCACACCTGCCATAGGCGCAAGCACAATAGGATGCTCTATTTCAAATACTCCAAGCTTCATGCTATAATTCCTCCAACAGTTTGGATTATAACACGATATCCTATATTTCGCAAGCTAAATCCATATGGAAAGGCACCATATAAAGGTGCTGATCAATGCACCAAGCAAAAAATAGAGGATTTTTCTGTAAAGCTGCTTTTGAACTGGGAATCTCGCATTCCGCACAAGTCGATCTGCTTCGCGCAACAGCATATCATCCGTGATCCCCTCTTTTTTGATTGCTTCATCAGAAAGAATAAAAATAGCCTGGTCAAACAAAGTCCGATCCTGCGACTGAACAACAATCACCTGCCTGGAAATCCCTTTCACCATTCGATAACCACCTCTTGTGGAAAGTCTTCCCTTTTACGGAGAAAAAATACAGCCACCACCGATAAATCTTGCTTTTGGAAAAGAAAATAGGTATAATAGGAAAAAAGGAAAGGATGTTTTACTATGGATGAAATGCATAACAAAAATATTCGGCCCCAAAACCCGCGCCGAAAAAAGAAAACTAAAATGCAGATATTCAAAGAATCCTATCTTCCGGTGTTCCTTGCAGGCATCGCCTTACTGTTTATACTCACTACAATTGTGGGCTCTATTGTACAGAACTCAGAAAGGAAAAAGCAGGAGCAATATGCTGAACAAATTGCGGCAGAAGCTGCAGAAAAAGAAAAGCAGTCTTTGAATCTGGAAGCAAACAAGCTCATTCAGCTTGCCAACAATCAAATCAGTTCTTACGATTATGATGAAGCGCAGAAAATATTGAATTCTTTTTCCGGGAATGCAGAGGATTTCCCCCAGCTAACACAGGCAATGAACAAAATCACACAGCTTCAAAGCAGTTTGGTTTCGTGGGATGATCCGTCAGAGGTTTTAAATCTTTCTTTTCAACTCCTGATTGCCGATCCAATCCGGGCTTTTTCGGACAATAATTACGGTACTGCATACAACAGAAATTTTATTACCACCGATGAATTCCGGCTGATTCTGCAGCAGCTTTATGATAGCGGCTATGTTCTCGTTGATCTATATGATATTGTTTCCGAAATGCAGGATGAAAACGGAATACACATTCAGGCAAAAAGCTTTTATCTGCCGGAGGGAAAGAAACCGCTTATCCTCACTCAGACCCATGTGAACTATAATATTTTTATGACGGATGGTGATGGAGATAATCTCCCGGATAAAGACGGTGCCGGCTTTGCAAGCAAGCTGATAACAGATGAACACGGGACGCTTATCAATGAATATATCGATAGTCAGGGAAATATTTGTACCGGAGAATACGATCTCATTCCGATTTTAAATAGCTTTATCGCAGAGCATCCGGATTTTTCCTACCGTGGTGCCCGGGCAGTGATCGCTGTGACGGGGTATGACGGTCTATTTGGCTATCGTACCAATCCAAGTGCAGAAAAGTGGCTTGGGCAGGATGCTTATCAGCAGGAAATCGCACAGGCAAAAATGATTGCTCAGGCTGTCCGTGATAACGGCTATCGAATCGCCTGCTACACATATTCCAATATTGGTTATGGAGATATCGGTTCTGCCACTATGCAGGCAGATTTAAAGAAATGGACTGACGAAGTAACACCAATACTGGGGGACATTGATATTATGGTCTTTGCACAGCTTAGTGACATTGCCCAAAACGGTATTCCCTACTCCGGCACAAAATTTGAAAGTCTTTCAAAAGCCGGATTCCATTATTATTTAGGTTTCTGTAATGATGGCGTTTTATCTGCAGAAGTGCAGTCAGATTATTTCCGCCAGGCACGCATCCTTGTTACCGGATCCAACCTAAAATACCACGCGCAGTGGTTTGACGGCATACTGGATCCAGCTGCTGTTTTATCCTCACTCCGTGGAGAAATCCCAAACTAATATAAACCACCGCACGATACGCTTTTGATGCGAGTGCGGTGGTTTTTATTATTTATCTTGCTGTTTGTGCTTCAAAGAAAGCCTGGCCAGCTTTTTCAATTCCAATTTTCTGCGCTGCCGTTCTCTTTTTTTCTGAAAATGAGATCGTAACTCCGGTGGCTGTGCGGTCAACTTCTCCGGTTCAATCGCACGCTCAGATACACGCTTGTTGATCCATTCCCGAATCAGAGTATACAGTACAGAGACAAAGGGGATCATTAAGAACATACCTGCTACACCCATCAATTCTCCACCGACTGCAACAGCAATCAAGACCCACATACCGGACAAGCCGATAGAGGTGCCAACTACACGGGGATAAATCAGGTTATTCTCCAATTGCTGCAAAATAAGGAACATAATCACAAACCAAACAGCTTGAATGGGATTGGAAACAAGAATTAAAAATGCACCCACGATACAGCCGATCCACGCACCCACAACAGGAATAAAGGCAGTTACGGCAACTAACACACTGACAAGAGGAATATATGGCATACGGAATATTGCCATAGCAATGGCAAACATACAGCCCAATATACAGACCTCTACGCACTGTCCGGAAAGGAAATTGGAAAAGGTTGAATTGGAAAGCCGCAGAACACGGACAATATAGTCTGAGATATGTTCCGGCAAAAATGCATAAATCAGCTTTCTTCCCTGACGAGCCAGTGCTTCCTTCTGGAAAAGCGAATAAATAGCAAAGGCAATGGAAATAAACGCACTCATTACCCCGCTGACAAGAGAACCAATAACCGAAACAGCCTGTGGGAAAAGAGTATTTAATCCGCTGCCCACCAAATCAATGATTTTTTGTGCAACCGATCCCCAGTTAAAATCCTTTAGATTCATATTTGTCATAATCCAGGTTCTGACTTCCGGGTACTGTGTCAAAAATGCATCCAGTTTGAGTCCAATGGATTTAAAGAATTCAATCAGCTTCGGTTCAATGGAATTGATGGTTTCAATCAACTCAGGAATCAAAAGCATAAATACAATTGCAATCACCAGGGCAACACATAGTAAACTGAGAAGTAACGCGAGGATTCTTCGAAGGGAATTATTTTTCACGCCGGACAAAAGCTTTTCAAATGCACGCATTGGCACATTAAGTATAAAAGCAAGAACGGCACCTACGATAAAAGGCGAAAAAACACTCATAATGCCGCCCAATACGCTTTTCACCCGATCTGCATCGTGAAGAAGCCAGTAAACGATCACAATGCCAATACAGCAAAAAGCAATGTTGCGAAGTGTTTTCTTTTCAAATTTCAGTTCCATATTGCCACCTCCGTATTTAACAGATGTATTATATAATACCTGCAGGAATAAAATCAAGTGATTTTGTAATATTATCAGCTTTTCTCACAAATCCTTAACATTTTTGCATTTCTGTGCATAAGGAATATCTGTACCTTCCCTTTCATAAGTTTTTCTTGGCAAGACAACGCAGGGAGGGAAAAATGTGGACAGAACGATTGGGCAAAGAGCCTGCGAATTGGCAGTTTACATGATTGAAACCGGTGCAACAGTACGGGCTGCAGCCAAACGGTTTGGAATATCAAAATCCACAGTTCATAAAGATCTATCCCAAAGACTTCCGGAACATAACAAAACACTCTACTATCAGGTTCGTACAATTTTGGAACGTAATAAAGCCGAGCGACACATACGAGGGGGTATGGCAACAAAGCAAAAATATGCCAGCCGGCATTGAATAAACCCGGCCTGTAGCCGGGCTTATTTACAAATCATCTGCATCCTGAATTGGCTTTTCCCCTTTGTCAATCGGTCTTCCGGTATAACTTCCGTTTGGATCCGTAATTATTCTTTTCTTTTTCATAATCCACACCTCCCTGTTTGCATTATGATACAAAATGTGTTATAATATGTAAGAAGGAGGGAGAAAGATGTTTGACATTACGCTCATATGTGTTGGAAAACTGAAAGAAAAGTTTTATTTATCTGCAGTTGCAGAGTACGAAAAAAGGCTTAAAGGCTATTGTAGCTTTCACCTGGTTGAATTGCCTGAATTTCGTTTGCCGGATGCCCCCTCCCCTGCTGAAATTTCTGCAGGACTGGAAAAAGAAGCCGATAGCATTCTTGCAAAGCTTCCCAAAGGTGCCTGGTTGTGTGTTTTGACACCTGAAGGAACACTTCTCTCTTCAGATGAAATGGCGCAGAGACTGGCTGATGTGAAGCTTTCCGGAAAAAGCAATGCCTGTTTTCTGATTGGATCTTCCTTTGGTATCGCACCTCGTATTAAAAAGCAGGCAGATTTTTGTCTGTCTATGAGTCCGATGACATTCCCGCATCACCTGGCACGGGTTATGGTTATGGAGCAGCTATATCGGGCAGAAGCTATTCAAGCTGGAAGTAAATATCATAAATAACTGTCCGACCTGTCGGGCAGTTTTTTTGTGAAATTATTGTTACACTTTGATAGAAGGGTTGACTTTCGGAAAAAATGGAGTATAGTTAAATCAAAGAAATTAGCACTCTTCCAATTAGAGTGCTAATGCGAAAGGATGGATAGCTATGACATTTAACAACTATACCCAGAAGTCTCTGGAGGCTGTCCAGAGCGCACAGGCAATCGCCGTACAGCATTCGCATCAGCAGTTGGAACAGATTCACTTGTTTTATGCCCTGTTGGAGCAGGATGGTGGACTTACCAATCAGCTTTTGCGAAAGATGGAAATCACTGTAGAAAGTCTGGAGGCTGCTGCGAATGCAGAGCTGAAAAAGCTTCCGGTAGTAAGTGGAAGCCGGGAGGCAGAACGCTTCTATATCTCTCAGGATGTCGACAGAACATTGCAGACAGCTCAGGAGCAGGCAGAAGCGATGCACGATGAATATGTTTCTGTAGAGCATCTGCTTTTGGCACTGATTGACACAGCCACCGGTGCCTTTAAATCATTGCTGGAAAAGTATGGCATTACAAAAGAAAACTGCCTGAGAGCCTTACAATCCGTGCGTGGCAATCAGCGCGTAACTTCTGACAGTCCGGAAAGTACCTATGATGCACTGCAGAAATACGGCACCGACCTTGTTCGTCGTGCACGGGAGCAAAAGCAGGATCCGGTCATCGGCCGGGATGAGGAAATACGGAATGTAATCCGGATCCTTTCCAGAAAGACAAAGAATAATCCGGTGTTGATTGGTGAACCGGGTGTAGGCAAAACAGCTATTGCAGAAGGCTTGGCGCAAAGAATTGTCAAAAAGGATGTTCCCAAGAGCCTACAGGACAAGACTATATTCTCTTTGGATATGGGTGCACTGATTGCAGGTGCCAAATACCGGGGCGAATTTGAAGAAAGGCTCAAGGCAGTATTAAATGAAGTAAAGCAATCTGATGGTCGCATCCTGCTGTTCATTGATGAACTGCATACCATCGTTGGTGCAGGTAAAACAGAAGGCAGTATGGATGCAGGCAATTTGCTCAAGCCAATGCTGGCACGGGGTGAACTGCATTGCATTGGTGCCACAACACTGGATGAATACCGGCAGTATATTGAAAAAGACCCGGCTTTGGAACGCCGTTTTCAGCCTGTGCTTGTCAATGAACCAACCGTCGAGGATACGGTCTCCATTCTACGGGGTTTAAAGGAACGTTACGAGGTCTTCCACGGTGTTAAGATTGCCGATTCCGCTATCATAGCTGCTGCGACACTCTCTCATCGATATATTACAGACCGTTTCCTGCCGGATAAAGCAATTGACCTGGTAGATGAGGCCTGTGCACAGATTCGAACGGAGATGGACTCTATGCCAACTGAGCTGGACAGCGTATCCCGCAAGATCATTCAGATGGAAATAGAAGAAGCGGCCCTGAAAAAAGAGGAGGATTCCCTGTCGCTGGGGCGGCTTGCTGAGCTGCAAAAGGAGCTTGCAGAGGAAAGAGACCGTTTTAACGCTATGAAAGCCCAATGGGAAAATGAGAAAAATTCCCTTGGTCGAATTCAACAGCTTCGCGAGCATATTGAGGAGTTAAAGCGTCAAATTGAAAAGGCAGAGCAGAATTATGACTTGGAAAAAGCAGCGGAATTGAAATATGGCAGGCTGCCTGAAGCGGAAAAAGCACTCCAGGAAGCTGAGCAAAAGAATCTATCCGCAAGTGGCGGCGGTATTCTGCACGACCGAGTAACAGAAGAAGAAATTGCAAAAATCGTAGAACGGTGGACAGGTATTCCGGTATCCCGACTTGTACAGAGCGAGCGTGATAAGCTTCTGTCCCTGGATAAAACACTGCACAAGCGTATGATTGGTCAGGACGAAGCCGTTCTGGCTGTCACAGAGGCGATCCAGCGAAGCCGTGCAGGCATCCAGGATCCCAACCGTCCAATCGGCTCGTTCCTGTTTCTGGGGCCTACCGGAGTTGGTAAAACAGAGCTGGCAAAAGTATTGGCGCAGGCGCTGTTTGACGATGAAGAAAATATGGTTCGTATCGATATGTCCGAATATATGGAGAAGTACTCTGTATCGCGGTTGATTGGTGCGCCTCCAGGGTATGTGGGCTATGATGAAGGCGGTCAACTCACTGAGGCTGTCCGGCGGAAGCCATATTGTGTTGTTTTGTTTGATGAAATTGAGAAAGCACATCCCGATGTATTTAACGTTCTTCTTCAGGTGTTGGATGATGGGCGCATTACAGATTCTCAGGGCAAAACTGTAGACTTTAAAAATACGATCATTATTCTCACATCGAACCTGGGATCGGAATATCTGTTAAACGGCATTGGAGAAGATGGGACAATCGATGAAAATACCAAGCTACAGGTGCAAATGCTTCTTCGAAAGTCTTTCCGTCCGGAGTTTTTGAACCGACTGGACGAAACCGTGTTTTACAAGCCGCTGAACAAAGATAATGTGGCTCGTATCATCGACCTACAAATGGATCGGCTCAACAGAAGACTGGAGCAGCAACAGCTCAAATGCTGCCTGACAGATAAAGCAAAGCAATATATTGTTGACCACGCCTACGATCCGCAATACGGTGCACGTCCTCTTCGTCGTTATCTGCAGCACAGTGTGGAGACGATGCTCAGCAAACGAATTCTGCAAGGAGATATGATACCCGGCCAAACAATTACAGTAGATATAGACAACGACATTTTAGTTCTGCGTTAAAGTATTTTGTATGAAAGGAGCCGTCTCGCAAAGAGACGGCTCCCGTTCAATATAGTATGAAAGCACCAAAGATGTCTGCCTATCCTTTTGATAAACTTTGTTCCGTTGGTCACTTGCCGCTGTAGCTTCAGTATGGCCTTTAGATCTGCCACATCCTCCTTGAGCTTGGCATTTTCCTTTTCCAGCAAAGAATTGATTTTGGAAACATCTGCATTACGCAGTTGGAAAAGGGTGTCCGGGTTGTTCTTATCAAAAGTTCCGATATTATCCGTGGAAGACTTCGCCTGATTAGAGGTGAATATCACAACAGTTTCCGGATCTCCGTATGACAATTCACTACGCATAATAACGCCATCATATCCGTGGGTCTGGAGAATACCAGCGATATCTTTTCGGGTAATCGTATCAGGGTCAATACCAAACGATTCCGAAATCTGCCGAAGGAAGCCCCCACCACGGGTGTTGGCGTAATACGGATTCTTCACCGCAAGATACTCTTCCATTACATGCCCGCCTTTTGCGTATTCCTCAGCCCTTGTACGGTCACTTGTGAAATAATATCCTTCTCCAAATACATTGAGAGATACACGCTTTGTACTTTTGCTTCTGTCAAAAACAGTGAACTTTGCTGGTGTTCCGTGGTATATCACTTTCGGCGTTCCATCATCGTTGACAACTTTACTGGCATTTGCCGGATCGTTCTGCCAATCGCCAAACCACCGCTTGAATTGCTTAGATTGCGTAACATCTGAAATTTTCATGTTGACTTTTTCAGAAAACTGGTGTACAATGCCATTAGAAGCTATTGATTGCTGAAGGTGTTTGGGGAATTGTACCCCTGTGCTTGGCAGAGTCAAGGCTTCTTTTTTTGCATAGTATACACCGATATCACCACTGTTTTCCTGTGCAATGGCTTCCCGAACCAGTGACGAAACATTTCTTTCATATGCGCTTGAAAGCACATTCACATCCATCTGCGTACCGTTCACAGTGCGTTCTGCGGTAATTTCTACCGGAAGTAGCAAGGAAGTATTTCCGTTTCCAACATCAACAATGGCAACAACACTATGTGTACTTCTCAACGGAGAAACCTTCGGAGACACATCTTTAGCGGCAATGATCATAACAGGGTCTTGCAGAGAGGAATAAATATTCTTTACGGCAGTCTCTCCCATCCCGTGGTAGTTTGTATTTCTTTGGAATTTGTTTTCCGACCGTGCTTCCGCCTCCGTTTTAGCAACGGAATAAACATGACCAGCTCCAATAACGAACGGAAGTGACGGCATTCCCATGGACTGGTATACATCGGGTGTGTAGCCGACGATCAGAGCCCCGTCAATGTTCTTTTTGTTATTCAAAATAGCATCGACATTTGCTTGATACTCAGCCGTTATTTGGTTTTGCGCATCTTCCCTAGTTGTTTTATTTTTGTACTTCGCACCGCTATCCGCAGTGGTGTTTTCTTTTACCTCCGCACCGTTCTTGGCCGCCTGGTAGTTATCACTGGCATCCAATAGCCCCTGACCAAACAGGGCTTCCAAATACTTGATAACATCCTGCATATTGGAAACGGCCTTGCCTTCTGTGCTTTCCGGGCTGTAGTCCTTGTAGGCCTCCACGGTGGCTTTCAGATCCGAAATAAGATTTTGGAACCACTGCTTTATCTTGTTCCACAAAGAGATATCCGTCTGCTTGATGCCGGAAACGCTCCCTGTTACATTAACAGAGAGCGTACCCAAATTACATTGTTACAATTATAGGCGTATTACCGTTGCACACGACCGGAGCCATCTCCACTTGCAAGTTTTTCTATTTCCGCAATACTCACCCGGTTATAATCTCCCCCAACAGAATGCTTTAATGCAGATGCCGCAACAGCAAAATCAGCCCTTTTTAAGATGAGAATAAACTGTCAACGGTAAATACATCACAACCAGCACAGCAAAGATGATTACCGGGAAGCCAAGCAGATGGTTGCCCCAATGCTCTGCGAACCAATACAGCGGATTCCCCTGATCTGCCTTCATTAGGAACATAAAGTTTGTGTTCAGCAGCAAATTTATCCCGTAAATGGGAATTGCCATAACAAGTAAAAGCCCCATACTTTTGGGAATTGTTTTCCACGAAAGTGAAAGCCTGCCATTGACGGCCAAAACAATAGGATACATTGCAAGCAGAATGTGGATTGTCTCGCTATGAAGATGCATAAAATTCAGTACAGGAAGCTTCGTCCAGGTAGGAAAAAGCAGTGCCGCAACTGCTCCTGGGATACAGACGGTATAAAGAAAGTTGTCCAAAACCTTACTTGGACGATAAGCGTGCCACAAAATGATAAATATATTGATACTGCACAGGTGTAGTGGCAAATAAGAAACAGTATATCTTCCACCTATAAACAGCATAATCATCTTAAAAAGCTCGTCCAGGACAATCAGCCATGCAATAGCTTTCTGCCATTTGGCCTTCTTTTGCGGGTTAAGCTTCTGAAATAAGATGCAATTAAGCGCAATCAGAACGACCGCAAAAAGAAGCCAAGTAATATGTGTAAAATCAAAATGGGTAAAGCCTTCACCTGTGGGGATAGAATCGGTTGTATGTAAAAAGTATTCCATATCAGTCCGTCTTCTCTTTCATATATTGTTTGCAAAGGGACAGCTTTTCAGCTTTTGTAAGATGCTTGATATAGTATTCCCGTTTTAAGGCAGCAGAATGATCCGTGCAGCTTTCTGTATAGCGCAAAACAAATGGGCCTCTTCCCAGGGTGTATTTTGCACCCTTAGCCGTGCCGTGAACACGAAGTCTGTGGCTGAGATCATCTGTAATGCCGGTATACAATGTTCCATCGCTACACTGTATGATATACAAGACCCATTGTTTTTCCATTATGCCCTGCGCTTTCTCTTTTGTGGGAGCATAGTAAGCACTCTGTCAAGAAGAATAAAACAAACGTTTCCCAACAACAGTGTAAAGAGCAAGCCCCACAGGCCAAGATCCGTCATTTCCAAAAGAAGCTGTTCCATTCCAATCACATACAATAAAATTCTGTACAGAATGACAGTCGCGCTATTGAACAGCAGCAACTTCCAAATCCACGGAAACCGGCATTTCTCAATAGATGGCTTAACAACAGGATAATAACCAAGTGTCAAAAATACAGCTGCAGCTTCTTTATCCGGGCTAAGTAGTATGGACAAAATTGCAACAGCAACATACCACGCCCATGCAATTTTTTCGCCACAAAGCGATTGCACAAACGACAATATAATGGAGCAAAGCATCGGACAAATATAAGTTGCAACCGGAATCATCCCACCCATAGCCATAATGACTACTGCCAGTGCGGCAAGCATACCACCCAGGGCGATCTTATGGGCATTTCTCATTTCCGACCGCCAAGCTTCAGCAGACTGTATTTAATGTCCCAAAGCTTACGGGACAGATCTACATAGTAGCTATGAGGATTATCAAAACGCTTCACTTCATCCCAAAGTGTATCGACCTGCTCCAGGCAATATGTGCGTATCTCATCCAAACTGGGGCATTCATAAACCAGCTTTCCACTCTTGAAAATCGGAACCATTAGTTCTTTTGCGGTAAAATTATATACTGTTTTTGTTTTCCACGTTGCCTCCGGATCGAAAATCTCCATTTCCCCGCTGTCATCCACATATTCATCATATACACAAAGATAATCCGCAATGGCTTTGCCGGTATCATTGCCATAGAAACGATATAGCTTTTTAAAATGGGGGTTTGTGATTTTTCCGATATTCTCGGATATCTTGATTTTGGGCTGAACTGTTCCGTCTTCCAGCTCCACAGCTGCGAGCTTATACACGCCGCCAAAAACAGGCTCACTTTTTGCGGTGATCAGCCGTTCACCAACGCCAAACATATCAATTTGAGCACCCTGATACAGCAGATCCTGAATGATATATTCATCCAGCGAATTGGAAACAGATATTTCGCATTCTGTCCAACCGGCATCATCGAGCATTTTCCGGGCTCTCTGCGAAAGATAAGCCATATCTCCGGAATCCAGGCGAATGCCACATTTTGTAATTCCCATTGGTTTGAGCACCTCGTTAAAGGCACGAATGGCATTGGGAACACCGGACTTCAATGTATTGTAGGTATCCACAAGCAAGGTAGCGTTATGCGGGTACATCTCACAATACGCACGAAACGCCTCATATTCAGAATCAAACATTTGCACCCAGGCGTGTGCCATAGTGCCTCCGGCATATACGCCAAAAAGCTGATCGGATATCGTACAGGCTGTTCCGTGACAGCCGCCAATATATGCCGCTCTGGCACCCAGGATAGCTGCATCTGCACCTTGTGCTCTGCGGGAGCCAAACTCCAAAACCTTTCTGCCTTGTGCTGCCCGCACAACACGGTTTGCCTTTGTGGCAATCAGGCTTTGGTGATTTAAGGATAACAGGATAAAGGTTTCCACAAGCTGTGCTTCAATGGCAGGTGCGCGAATGGTCATAATAGGTTCCTTTGGGAATATCGGTGTTCCCTCCGGAACTGCCCAAATATCACCTGTAAACCGGAATTCAGACAGATACTGCAGAAAATCTTCTGAAAACAGATTCCGGCCACGCAAATACGCAATATCATCTGCATCGAAGTGAAGATCCTGAATGTATTCGATCACCTGCTGCAGTCCTGCAGCAATTGCGAAACCACCGCCATCAGGGCACTGCCGAAAGAATACATCAAAATAGCAAATGCGATCCTTATATCCCTTTTCAAAATACCCGTTGCCCATTGTCAATTCATAAAAATCGCAAAGCATAGTCAAATTGAGTTGCTTATTGTCCATAAACGACACCTCATCTTGTAGTTTTTATTCATTATAAATCAACCATAATAAAATAGCAATCTTTTTTGTTGACTGCATAGAACTTTTCCGATATATTTAACTCAGGAAAGGAGAGATATAATGGAAATTACTATAGGAATGAAAGCATCGGTAAGAACACAGGCAGAACGGGAAGATACTGCCTTGGAAGTTGGATCAGGCTCTTTGCTGGTTTATGCTACTCCCTGTATGGTGGCCCTGATGGAGGGGGCTGCCTGTGAAGCCATTCAAGCTGCCTTGCCGGAGGGAAAAACTTCCGTAGGTACTTATCTTGAAGTTCATCATACAAGTGCTACACCGGTAGGACTTGAGGTTTGGGCAGAGGCTGAGGTAACAGACGTGGAGGGAAACACAGTTGTCTTTCAGGTATCAGCATACGATGAATCCGGCAAAATTGGAGAAGGCATACATAAGCGTGTCATCGTATCCACCCAAAGGTTTTTAGAGAAAACCTACACCAAGCTTTGATCCCCGGAGGTAATTATGGATCTACAGGAAATGCAAAAAATCGTTTATCAAAACAAGGTCAGCGAAGGTTTTAACACAACAGATGTGAGCAAAGAGTTTTGTTTCTTATATGGAGAAGTTGCGGAAGCCTACGATGCCTGGCGCAAATCAAAAGAAGATGTTGGCAGTGAATTGGCGGATATTGGAATTTATTTGCTCGGTTTATCCGAAATCTTGGGAATTGATCTTGCCACAGAAATCGAAAACAAAATTAAAGTCAATCAAAACCGAATATATGAAAATGTAAATGGTGTTATGTGCCGCATATCAGAATAATACATTCCATATTCCATATAAAAAGCGGTGCAGTCAAAATGGCTGCACCGCTTTTATAACACTTACATTTCCTGACGCCCTTCCAGGGCGCGGGATAACGTAACTTCATCGGCATATTCAAGCTGGCTTCCCACCGGAACACCATAAGCAAGGCGTGTCACCTTGACCTCCATAGGACGCAGAAGGCGAGAAATATACATAGCTGTAGCTTCTCCCTCTGTATCAGGATTGGTTGCCATAATGATCTCATGGATACCACCGGTAGCAACACGCTGTAAAAGTTCCTTGATACGAATATCATCCTGGGTGACATGATTCAGTGGTGAAATAACGCCGTGAAGGACATGATACAGCCCACGGAACTCCCTGCTTCGTTCCATAGCAATAACATCTTTAGGCTCTGCCACAACACAAATAATACTACGGTCTCGGGAATCATCTTCGCATATTGGGCAAACAGGACGATCCGTAAGATTTTGGCATACCGGGCAAGTATGTACTGTTCTTTTGGCTTCTACAATAGCATCAGCAAAGCTTTGTGCTTCTGAAGCAGGTAAGCCAAGGACATAAAAAGCCAGTCTTTGCGCAGTCTTTCCGCCAATGCCGGGAAGACGCGCAAACTGATCCGCAAGTTCCTGCAAAGCTGCGGGAAAATACTGCATAGCGACCTCCTTAGAACAGACCGCCTAAATTCAGGCCGCCGGTCAGACGGGACATATTATTCGCAGAGTCCGCATCCGCTGTGCGGATTGCTTCATTGACCGCTGCAATCACCATATCCTGCAGCATTTCCACATCCTCAGGATCCACTGCCTCCGGATCAATGGTAAGAGCCTTCAGCTCGTGCTTTCCGGTCACTGTAGCTGTGACCATACCACCACCAGCAGCAGCGGAAAAAGTTTTACTCTCCATTTCTTCCTGCATACGCAGCATTTCCTGCTGCATTTTCTGTGCCTGCTTCATCATAGCAGCCTGATTCATTCCTCCGGGCATTCCCCGAAATCCACCCTTTGCCATAGTAAAAACTCCTTAGAATTATTCTTTAATGTTGATAATATCCGAATGGGCTCTGCCAAAAGACAGCAACTGCTCCATTTGCTGTGTGTCATTTCTACCGGCCGTACGGTCTGTTGCCACGGCCCGAATTGGCCGGCCAAGAATGGCGGATGCCTTTCTGGACAAAAGTGCTAAAACATCCGGCTTATTGATCATATCCAAAGTAAATGCACTGTTGCAAACAGCAAAAAGCTTATCCCCCCGCAATACGCCCTGAATCGGAGCATTGGGCGTTGCTGCAAAGAAACCATTTAGAGGCGGCATCAGCTCTTTGCGAACCTGCGTGACGACATCTGTCCAAAATCCAATCGGTGTCTGCTCTTCAGGTTCTTCTTTCAAGATATCATCCTTAAAAGCAGGCGGTGCATCTTCATCATCCGGCATAGGCGGCCGATCTTCCTGCTGCTCAGAAAGTGCTGCTACAGGTGTCGCAGAAATCATTCCTGTGCGAAGCTGCTCCTCTATTTTCGTCAAACGGGAATTGAGCGACTCGCTGTCCAGAGAAAGCTCGGGCTGACACAGATTAACGATACACAGCTCTGCATCCATTCGTCGGCTGGCACTGCGGGTAAAGCCAGCAGATGTTTGCTGCAGAATTCCAAGCATCCGTGTCAATTCTCCATTGCTGAACTGCTTAGCAAGCTCCATAACCTCCTGGTCTGTGGCGACACCGGAAAGCATAGCAATTCCTTCCTTAGGAGCGGTCTTAATAACCATCAGATCCCGGGTAAGGCACGCAAGCTCGTCCAAAAGCGCAGCCATTTCCTTCCCTTCTGAATAGAATCTGTTCAGAAGGGAAAGTGCTTTTGCACTGTTATGCTGCGCAATATAAGTCATAAGCTTTCCGCATTCCTGTATACCTGCAATTCCAAGACAGGTATAGACCCGTTCGGCTGTCAAATCGCCGGAGGTTGCAGAGGCACACTGATCCAGCAGGCTGAGACCATCCCGCATTCCGCCGTCAGCAAGTCGTGCAATTACGCGGGCCGCGGAATCTTCCAATGCAATGTTTTCCTGATACGCTACATATTGCAGCCGGGCCGCTATATCCTCCTGCCCAATCCGGCGGAAGGAAAAACGCTGACAGCGAGATAAAATAGTCGACGGCACCTTATGCAGCTCAGTGGTTGCCAAAATAAATAGCAGATGCTCCGGCGGTTCTTCAATAATCTTTAGAAGTGCATTAAATGCAGAAATAGACAGCATATGCACTTCGTCGATAATATATACTCGCATCTTCACCTGAGAAGGCGTATAAACCGCATCATCTCGTAAATCACGGACATTATCCACGCCATTATTGGAGGCCGCATCGATTTCCAGAACATCCATACATGTACCGGCATCAATTGCACAGCATGCTGAACAACAGTTACACGGATTGCCATCTGCGGGATTTTCGCAGTTAACTGCTTTCGCCAAGATCTTCGCGGAGCTGGTTTTTCCGGTTCCCCGGGATCCGGTGAACAGATAGGCATGACTGAGCTTACCCGTCTGGAGCTGAGTCTTCAGTGTTTGCGTAACGGCCTGCTGCCCCACAACATCATCAAAAGTCTGCGGACGATATTTTCTATATAAAGCCTGATACATCTGCTCACCTCCTTATTCTTAAAACAAACCGGCTCATAACAAGATCGCACACCTACATTTGAACAGACTGAACGCCCGGTATCTATGCAGACAGCTCAGGATCGGCAAGCCTACGGCACACGGAATTTCCCGCTTAATGCTGCTTGGTTCCCCACCTGACATGGTTCACAGGTTTCCGTTGCGCAGGACCGCTCCCTCAACACCGCTTACATAGGCCATAGCAGCACTCAAATCTGCCCGGGTGTAGGAATTCATCCCTGCTATAGCGGATTGCAGGCTACAGGGCACCGCTATCTCCCCGATTAGTGCGACCTTGTTACAAGCCGGTTTTCATGTAACATGGTTTATTAGATTCTTCAGTTCAGCTTGGATTCAATAAAATCAGCCAATTCCTGGAATGTGGTGATTTTCTGATCTTCCATCTCCAGTTCAACACCCAGATCTTCTTCCAAATCCATAATCATCTCCACAACATCCAGTGAGTCGATGCCAAGGCTTTCAAAAGTGCTATCCGGTGTAATTTCCTCAGGGGACAATTCTAACTGCTTTACCGCATAGGAAACAAGCTTCTCATACATATGTTAATCCTCCAGTTATTTCTCTTTCCGATTGGATACTTATCATATTTTATTACATTGGGTGCATTTTGTCAATGCCGGTTTTTGTCTTTTCCGGCAACACTGATGCCGGCAGCATAAGCAGTTGCCCAGGCAATTTGCAGATTAAATCCGCCGGTATACGCATCGCAGTCTATGATTTCACCGGCAAAATACAACCCGGATATTTTTTTCGAGGCCATCGTCCTTGGATCAATCTCCGATGTTTTGATTCCACCGCTCGTGATAATAGCCTCGGCAACCGGTCGCTTTCCGGAAATTTCAACGGGGAAAGCCTTCATTAGCTCAACAAGTGCCCGGCGTTGCTCTTTTTTCAGAGAATTTGCCTGCAATATGGGTGGAATATCCAGCTTGCGTAGAATTACCGGGATCATAGAACGCGGCAGAATATCTGTCAGCGCATTTTCCATAGTGCGATTTTTATAAAGCTCCAAATCCCGGAGCAAACGATCCTGAAGCTTTTGCATTTCAAGGGCTGGCTTAAGATCAATCAACAATCTGCAATGCTCCCCGTTCAGGTGCGCACTGGCAGAAAGTACCGTTGGCCCCGAAACACCAAAGTGAGTAAACAGAAGCTCGCCAAAGTCCTTATATAATACTTTCCCCTTTTCGTTTAAAAGCTTTACCCCAACATTACGAAGACTCAGCCCCTGCATATCCATACAGTCATCGCCCTGTGCATTAAGTGGAACAAGTGAGCCTTCCATCGGGGTCACAAGATGTCCAAGTCTCTTTGCCATTTCATATCCATCGCCGGTAGAACCGGTAGCCGGATATGAAAGTCCGCCAGTGGCCAAAATAACATTGGAAGCCTGAAAATACTCTTTTTCTCCACGAACGCCGGTCACACTGCCATTATCCGTCAAAATATCCACAGCACGATCCGCTTGAATATTAATATGATGTTTATGAAGCTGCTGGCTCAGGCAATCCAAAACACTTTGCGCTCTGTCGCTTGCAGGAAAAACGCGGTTTCCCCGTTCAGTTTTCAATGGGCAACCATTCTTTTCCAGATATTCGCAGATACGATCTGGCGGAAAGCTTTCCATTGCACTATACAAGAATCTGCCATTTCTTGGGGTGTTTTCCAGCACCTCACGTGCCGTGCAGGCATTGGTCACATTACATCTGCCTTTTCCTGTAATCAGCAGCTTTTTGCCAAGTCTCCCATTCTTTTCCAAAAGAAGTACCTTTGCACCATTTTGAGCAGCTGTAATGGCAGCAAACATCCCAGCTGGACCACCGCCTATCACAATCACATCGTATGTCATAGATTGCCATCCTTTTTTTCGTATATATGATACTGCTGCCAAATATTTTCCAGTCTCTCAAAATTGGATCGAATTGCTTCCTCCCGACCTGCTGCGAGTGCAACGATCAATGCATTCACAAGGCTCAAAGGTGCGGTCAGAGAATCCACAATAGACACCATATCACTTTTGGCAACCAGCACACGGTCGCAGTACGGCACCAAGGGGGAAACCATACTGTTTGTAATTCCAATCACCGTTGCCCCAACATCCCGGCAAAAAGAAATGCCCTGTACTGTTGAGCTGGAATATCGTGGAAAGCTAAACGCAACAACAACATCCTCCGAGCCAATGTGGATCAGTTGCTCCATCACTTCCCCAGCACTACTATTGGTAATGATATGTACTCTGTCAAACAAATATTGCAGATAATAGCCAAATATTCCGGCCAACGCAGAGGCGGAACGAACGCCGATAATATAAATATCCTTTGCGTGAATCAAATCCTGAACTGTTCCGTGGAAAGCCTTTCTGTCAACTGTTTCACTGGTCTGACGAAGCTTTTCCGCATCTGCGTGAAGAACAGAATCCACAATATCCTGCGATCCAATCAAATCACTGGTCACACCCATACGCTGTACAGCAGTCAGGCGATTGAGCACCATTTCCTGCATTGCCTTTTGCATTTGCGGATAGCCTTCATAGCCAAGCTCCACAGCAAAACGGACAACCGTCGATTCTGAGACTCCTGCCATTTGTCCCAGCTTGCTGGCTGTTAAAAATGCAACCTTGTCATAGGATTCACAGATCAGAGCCGCAATCCGGCGCTGACCTTTTGAAAAGGTAGGCATCTTCTGCTCTAAAACTGAGAAAATATCTTTATTCATCTTTTAATTCTCTCACTTCTGTTTCTGTCAAATAACGCCATTTCCCGCTGGAAAGTTCTCCGAGCTTAAGTTTTCCTTCCTGAACTCGAATTAATCGCTTCACCCGCATATGTGCTTTTGCACACATACGCCGCACCTGTCGGTTTCGTCCTTCGTGGATCGTCACCTCCACAGTGGCGAAATTTCCGTGATTAGAAAGAAGCTTTACATCCGGCGGCGCGATCCGATAACCGTCCAAAAAAACTGAGCGTTTCAAAAGAGAAAGATTTTCCGGAGTGTAGCCGGAAACCTCCACATAATAGGTTTTATTTACCGTGTGCCTTGGATGCATAATATGTTCAGCCAAGGCTCCATCATTGGTAAACAGAAGAAGTCCCTCCGAATCCATATCCAGTCGCCCAACAGGATACACGCGTGCCCCACAGTTCTGAACCAGCATTGCCGCATTTTTTCTGCCTTTTTCATCCGATAATGTTGTCACATATCCTTTTGGCTTATTCAGCATAATATACACCCTATGGGGTTCAGGTGGAAGAATATGACCATCCACTGCAATTTGATCCAAATCCGGATCCGCGATTTGCCCGAGCGTACAGCTGTTGCCATTGCAAGTCACCCGACCGGCAATAATCATCTGCTCTGCCACACGCCGGGAAGCAACACCACGCTGAGATATTATTTTTTGAATTCTTTCTTTCATATTTTCTCTCCGAAAAGCAGATATTTCCACCAGGGTCTTTGCTTTTCTTTTTCCAGCTCTACTGTGCTTCCATAAACAAGCGGGATTTTTCCAACTGCCCTGTCTTCGATCAATATGTGGGCAAAGCCCGCATTCTGTCCCATAACTACCGGGGCATACACAAAGCCCGGCTCAGGCAATTGGATCCTCCAGCATTCCCCTTCCCGAAGTGCAAAGGTAAAATCATTGCCCGCCAATAGCTTCACTTTCCCTGCTACTCCACCGGCAATATCCGCTGTTCCAAGGCACTCTCCCTGAGAAATCAATGTTTGAGGTGAGTAGCTTGCAAAGGCATATTCCAACATTTGCTTATGATCGTTCCAATCATCAGGGGCATTCATAGTGACAGCCAGTATTCTTCTTCCCTGCCGCACTGCACTGGAAACCAATATTCGTCCGGCTGCTTTGGTAAAACCGGTTTTTACACCGTCTGCCCCCTCAAACTGCCATAGAAGCTTATTATGATTTCGCAACTCTCTCTGACCGATACGAACAGTTTTTGCCGACACTGTTCTAACAAAAACAGGGTTTTGCATAGCGTATTGCGCAAGAATCGCAAGATCTCTCGCCGTAGAATAGTGATCCGGGGCGTCCAATCCATGAGGATTGACAAAATGTGTATCCGCAAGGCCCAGGCGATGTGCCTTATCATTCATAAGCTCTGCAAAGCTCTCCATAGATCCTGCACAGTAGATTGCAAGAGCCGCAGCAGCATCATTTCCGCTTTGAAGCATAAGACCATACAGAAGCTCCTGAATCGTCAGGATCTCCCCTTCCCTAAGATACATAGAAGAGCCTTCAATACCAACGGCTTCCTTAGGGATCTCCATACGGTCAAGCACATTACACTGCTCGCAAATAATCAGAGCCGTCATTATTTTTGTCGTACTGGCAATTAATCCGCGTTCATCAGCATTTTTTTCATAAAGAACTCGTCCAGTCTGTCCATCAATTACGATGGCCCGCTGGGCAGAAATTGCATAGCTCTTGCAGGGTATAAAAAGGATGGCAGCCAGCAAAGCTGCCGCCATCCCGACTGTAAACCGTTTCATTTCTATCACCCAGAATAGTATGCACTGGGAACAGGTTCATTATTCGCCTTTCTTTTCCATACGGGAGTCCACAAAAGCAGAAATACGGTCAAGTGTATCCGGAACCATTTCCACGATCCGATCAGCTGTGGTATTGGCAGGCACCGCCACCGGAAGCATCCGCACATTGCCCTCTTTAATAATCAGAAAGGCAACAGGCGTTACTTTGATTCCGGCGCCAACGCCGCCGCCAAAGGGATTGTCCTGATGGTTAACATTTTTAGATACAAAGTCCGAACCACCTCCGCCCAAACCAACACTGATTTTGGACACAGGAATGATTGTAACACCGTCAGCAGTAACAATCGGGTCACCAACAACAGAATTCACATCTACCATTTCCCGAATTTTGGAGATCGTACTATCTAACATATTGGGTAAATTTTTGCTCATAAGAATACCGCCTTCCTATTATTTGATTTTAAAATATTCCCATAGTGTCTGTATACCGTAGCGAATTATTAATCCCAAAAGAATCGCAAGCGGCATAACAATACGCATATTTAGAAATAAACGCGTTTCCTCTGCGGTAAAATCACACTGCACTTGAATATCTCGCTTTTTTATAGTAAACAGGTTCTCAATTATTGGCATGATTTCTCCAACAATTCCCCACCCGGATGCATAATGCATAGCAAGGTCTGCCGGATCATCGGCTGCAAGAATCAGGTTAAAATGAAATCTGCTAACAATAAGCTTTTTCCGAAAACTGTTCAAAAAGCGTACAGCCACCTGCAAAAGAGGGCAAAATTTCGCCAGGCTTCCGCCGTTATTTTTCTTCTGTGCATTATTTTTCGGAGCCCTGCTGGCTGCATACGGCTTCTTTTCTTTTTTATAATGCTTTTCCTTTGGATTGCTTTTCCCGGGAAATAATTGGAATCTGATTAATCCAAACAGAGCATCCAGTTGCAATCCAATTTGATCATAGCATACGCAGATACCAATGGGAAGCAAGGCAAGGAAAAGCAGTATACCCAATGCGATCAGCCATCCCATCAGGATTCCTCCATATTATTCGCTTCTCCTGTTACCTCTGCAATGGACTGCTGGCCATCTTCCTCCGAAACGACCGGTTCGCCCAAGCTAACCTTTTCAATTTCCGGCAACTCATCCAACGAGCTGAGTCCAAAAGTTCGCAGAAAATTGGGGGTAGTCTTATAGACAATGGGTCTGCCGGGGACATTAAGTCTGCCGGCATCCTCGATAAGCTTTTTATTTAACAATGCACCAATGGAATAAGCACTGTCCACACCACGGATCTGCTCCACCATTGCCTTTGTTGCAGGCTGATAATAAGCAATAATCGTTAAAGCCTCCAGCTGAGAAGCAGAAAGCTTAGGCGGCTTTCTTGTTTCCAGTGCTGCCGTAATGTAATCTGCCATTTCGCCGGAGGATACCATTTGATAACCTTTTTCCAGTTTCAAAACGCGAATGCCGCGACGGTTGAAAGCAAGCTCATCGGCAAGTGCATCTGCCGCCTGCTGAATCTGCTTGGGATCTGCCTCCAATACAGTAGCCAGCCGGCTGATTTCTATTCGCTCTCCGGCCGCAAAAAGGATTGCTTCAATGGCTCTTTGTAATTGTTCCTGTTCCATTAAGTCATCTCCTCAATCTGAGAGTACTCTTCTGGCTTCTTAACAAGCCGAACATTGGGGTTTTCACCGGAATCATCATCTTCCAGCAGAACGGAATTTGTCTTACATAATTCCAAAATAGCAATAAAGGTTGCAACAATCTCAGACCGGCTTTTACTGCCCTTAAAAAGGTTTTTTAACCGCTCCATACCACGCAGCACCAACCGCCGAACAAGCTGCACTGCTTTTTTTGTCACAGGATATGGCTCTTTTCCGACAATGCCCTGAAAATTAACGGTAGGCGGCGGCAGTCGCCGTTGATTGCGCTCTGAAATTTCATCCAGTGCACGAAGCATATCTTCAGGATCGTGCTGATATCGGTACGTCTCGTCCCGTCGGAGAGGCTCCGGTTGCTTTGTAAAAATACTTCTGCCGATCTCATTACGAGGCTCCAACGCAGAAATAGCAATACGGATCTGATCCATAGCCTCCCGGCGTTGGCGCTCTATCAGGGATTGCCGCAGCAAATCCAGCTCTGTTTCGGCTTCTGCCGCTTCAGCTGCAGACAACAGCATTTTGGTCTTGATCAGCATTAAATGAGATGCCATAGTAATGAACTCGCTTGCAATCTCCATATCGAGCTGCTTCATCTCATCCAAATATGCCAAATACTGCTCTAAAATTGCTGTAATAGACACATCCTGTATATCTATTTTATTTTTACTAAGAAGAAGGAAGATCACATCCAGTGGCCCTTCAAAATCCTCCATAGATTCGTTGCGGGCATGAACAATACCTTCCAATCTGTATTGAGGTTCTGACATATTCATCCTCACAGCTTGATTGTACATTTTTTGTCATTATAACACTTTCTTTTTCCTTGTGCAAGTATTTATGCAAAATATGATTTTATATTTTCGAGAATTGCATTTTATAACATAATATAGTATAATAATCTAAGAAAATTGCAGGAGGGGTGCATTATGACACGATCCGCTAACCAATACCACAAAATGGAGCAAATTATGACTGCTGTTTTGCTTTTTCAGACTGCTGTATTTATCCTTTATCTATTTGCAAGTGGCTTCGGCATTATTTGGCTAAAAATACTTACAGCTATTATTGCCATTATTATCTCCTGTTTATGCCTTGCATTTCTGTACTTTACGCGGGAATACAAAAAATCACGCAGCTTATGGATGACCACAGCCTCCCTGTGTCTTCTGGTATGTCTTTTGTTTTCCCTTATACTGGGCTATCCATCGCCGTAAAAATAGTCGAATCCGTCGATTGATATCGGCGGATTTTTATTGACAAAATTGGATAACTATGTTATTGTATCATTGTATTAGTACAATAGTTAAGGAGATGATACAATGGTCTGGAAATTCTGCGGCGATCGACCTATCTATCAGCAGATCGTTGCGCAGATCCAATGTGCAATCCTGGTGGGGGAATTCCCTCCCGGAAGCCGCTTGCCCTCTGTGCGGGATCTTGCCTCTGCAGCACGGGTAAATCCCAATACTATGCAGCATGCCCTGCAGGAACTGGAAAGCAGTGGTCTAATCAGCACCCAGGGAACCAATGGAAAATTCGTTACGGATGATGAACAAATCATCGATCAAACCAGGCAAAAGCAAATTCATAGCCTTGTAAAGGAAAGCATTGCCAGGTTTGCAGAATTTGGCATATCCCCCTTGCAGGCGGGACAGTATCTCACTCAATACAGCAAAGAAAGGATGTCATAATATGGATTCCGTTTTACAATGCTCTGATCTTTCAAAATTCTACGGCTCCACCAGGGCGATAGATGGTTTTAATCTTGCGATCCCTTCTGGCAAAATTGTTGGTCTATTAGGGCCCAATGGAAGTGGGAAGACAACGCTCATCAAGCTGATTGCAGGGCTCCTTACTCCCTCCTGTGGCAGTCTGACTGTTTGTGGAAACCCCATTGGGCCAAAAAGCAAGGCGCTTGTCTCCTATCTGCCTGACCGTGTATACTTCAACCCAAATCAAACTATTCTTCAGCTTTTGGATTTCTTTCAGGATATGTACGCCGACTTTGACAGACATCGTGCCGAAGATATGCTTGTGCGGTTGAATATTTCCCAAAATGCAAAATTTAAAGAGCTTTCCAAAGGTGGCCGTGAAAAGGTTCAGCTTACCCTTGTAATGTCCCGTCGTGCCAGATTATACTTACTGGACGAACCAATCGCCGGTGTGGATCCGGCTGCCCGTGACTATATTTTACAGACTGTCGTTTCAAACTACGATCCGGAAGCGACGGTCATTATCTCAACACACCTGATTGCAGATGTTGAACAGATTCTGGATGATTATATTTTTATCCATCAGGGAAAAATTCTCCGGCAAGGGAGCGTTGAGGCTGCGCGCACGGAAGCACAGATGTCTCTGGACGGCATTTTCAGGGAGGTATTCAAATGTTTGCCAAACTATTAAAATACGAATTTAAGAGCACAAGCAAAACGCTGACTGCCGCCAGCATTGCTGCATTGATTGCTGGTGCCTTGGGTGGTCTGCTTATGTATCTTATCTGCGACGGATATGTCTTTGATAATTTGGAGGTTTTATTCACCGTTGCTATCATCCTGTTAGGCGGGATTATGATTGGCCTATTTGTCTATATGATCGGCTGCATTTATATGCTGTATGCCCGCTTCTATAAAACCAAATTCTGCGATGAGGGCTACCTGACCTTTACCGTCCCGGCAAATACCCACCAAATCCTGCTTTCCAGTATTTTGAATATTTTCATATGGCTCTGTATCATTTGCCTGGTATTCGCATTGTCATATGGAATGATATTTTTAGGTATTTCCGGACTGCATTTGGATATAGAAAGCATTTTTGATATGCAGGAGCTGATAAGTATTGACCTGATCAATATACTGCAAATGATTCTTTCCATCATATCCTCCACCGTTTACAGCCTCATCCTGCCTCTCATTTCTTTGACCATAGGTTGTCTTGTTGCGAAGAAGCATAAGATCCTCTGTTCCTTCGCTATTGGATACGGTATTTCTATGGCTGTTTCTATTTTTTTCGGTGTAATCACTGCAACGTCCTATTTACAAAGCAGTTCCGGTGTCGCTCTTTTTGAACCATTGACAAATATCGTTTATTTGGAAGCATGGATCCAGCTTGCACTTGGCCTTGGCGGATATTTCCTTATGCATTATCTGATTCAAAAGCAACTGAATATCTAACTTCCTTAAAAACAGCAAAATGCCGTCCCGGCAACAATGTCGGGACGGCAAATTTTATCTCTTAATTTTATCTCTTAATTTTATCTCTTAATTTTATCTCTTATAGAATGTATTTCCGCCGATAAATTCTCTTACCAGGCTTGTTGGCGGAATTTCATCGTCTACATCTGCTTCCAGAACATAGTTTAGTATCTTCACAATGCCACGAACCTGCTCATAGCAATCTTCTTCCGGTTCTACCTCCGCAAGTAACGGATAGATATGCTTTTTCAGCACAGCCAGCTCATACAGTGTGGAGCTGTTAAAGATCATATCCGCCTGCTCCTGATATGGGAAGATCCATCTCTCCTCACCGCGGCGAACGGAATCCCACATAGCCATAGTGCGTGCGACAGAGGATCCACGTGTTTCATAATCCCGTACAGTTCTGCGCAGAAGACGCAGATAACTGGTGGGGATCCGGTTGTGATCATCCAAATTAAGTGGGAGCAAAGGACTGACATAAAGCTTAAATATCCGGCTGGGCTCAACCTTTTCCGGAAGAAGCACAGGATTCAATGCGTGCAATCCTTCCACAATGATCACAGTGTTTTCCCGCAGAGTCATTTTGTGCCCACTCCATTTTCTACTTCCAGTCAGAAAATCAAATGTAGGAATCTCTACTTCCTTGCCATCTAAAAGATCCTTCAGGTTTTGTCGGAACAAATCAGTGTCGATGGTATTGATATGCTCAAGATCCACCTTGCCATCCGGCCCGGGAACGACTTTATCCCGATCCAGATAATAATCATCCAAGCCCATCAGTACCGGTACTTTTCCATGAACGCGAAGCTGGGTTGCAAGACGGTTTGCAGACGTTGTTTTGCCCGAGGAACTGGGACCGGCCAGCATTACGATTTTTGCCCCCCGCTGGCATACCATATCCGCCACCTGGGAAAAGCGCTTTTCGTGAAGGGCTTCATTTACCCGAATAAGCTCCCGTATCTTACCACTTTCAACAAGTATATTTAAATCAGCAACTGTTTCGCAGCCCATCAGCTCGCACCACCGAGCGCCCTCCGTACTCACAGACAGGAAATTGGGCATTTCCTTAAAGTCAGCAGGACGATCCGGATCTAACCGATCCGGGTATACGAAGAAAAAGCCTCCATCGGCAGGCAAGATATCCCAGGAACGAAGATACCCCGTAGTCGGTGCCAGCTCGCCATAGTAATAATCCATAAAGTCGCCGTGCGCATATAGATCAAACTGTGGATCCTTACGCCAGGAAAGAAGTGTAGCTTTATCCTCCTGACCGGAAGTACGGAATTTCTCAATAGCCTCTGCCGTTTTAATGCGGCGACGGATGAGGGGAATATTTTCTTCTACGAGTTCCCCCACCTTTTGCCGAAGCTTTTCTACCGAGAAATCTGGCTCCTGTGTTACCTCAACAAAAAGAGCCGGTCCAACTGTACAGCCCATTTGGGCCTGTGCGTCAGGCCATAATTGCCGCAACGCCAGAAACAAGACAAATTGTGCTGTACGATTATACACATCCCGACCTGCCGGGTCAGAAATATATAAAAGCTGCACAATTCCATTAGAAGCAGCCATTGCTCTGCGAATGGACGGACGGTCTTCCAAGCCGTCGTATATCCGCTGTGGAATATAATTCAGATTAAAAACCTCTCCGGCAATCTTAGCAGCAATTGGCATTTCAGAGAGCTTTGTTCCAACAGTTCCCATTTGGCCTAAAATATCCAATAGGCTTTGTCCCCGTTCTGCAGTTACTGTTTTACCATCTATTGTTAATGTCATAACTGACACCTCCGCAAATGAAAGAATACACTCAATAAAATTGGGAATTTATTATAACACAAGCATTTCGAAAAATAAAGTACTTTTTATGAAAAACAAACAAAAAATGTCATATACTACTTTTAAAATAGTCAAAATAACTTATCGTTGTGATTGGGAGGAGCATAAATGTGTACTGCAATCAGCTTTCATTCTGGGAATCATTATTTCGGACGAAATTTTGATTTGGAATACCACTACAAGGAAAATATCGTCGTGACCCCACGCCATTATCCCTTTACCTTTCGGCAAGCAGGGCACTTGTCAAAGCATCACGCAATCATCGGTGCCGCAATCGTTAGTCAGGGGCAGCCTCTATATTATGATGCTATGAATGAATATGGTCTATGTATGGCTGGATTGGCCTTTGAAGGAAACGCACAATATGCATCCCCCGAAAAACATCCAAATGAAATTGCACCCTTTGAACTGATTCCCTGGGTGCTGAGTAATTTTTGCTCTGTTAGGGAGGCGCTTGCCATTATCCAAAATACAAAAATTGTTGCAATACCGTTCAGTGACCAGTACCCCCTATCCGATTTACACTGGATTCTCTGCGACAAAGAAAAATGCTGTGTTATTGAGGCTCTTGAAACCGGCTTGCATATTTATGAGGCCCCAATAGGCGTTTTGACCAATAATCCGCCCTTTCAATATCAGATGACAAACCTATGTAACTATATGGGGCTATCGTCGCATGCACCGACAAATCATCTTGCGCCGGATATTCCGCTTTCCCATTACAGCCGAGGAATGGGCAGTTTAGGGCTTCCTGGCGATTTTTCTTCCGCCTCAAGATTTGTCCGTGTTGCTTTTACAAAAAGCTTAAGCGTCAGACCTGACGAGCCGATAAGTGCTGTCAGCCAATTCTTTCACATTTTAGACTCCGTAGCGCAACCGGAGGGGTGTGTCTCTATCAATAAAAAATACGAAAAAACGATTTACAGCAGTTGCTGTGACACCAGCAAAAAAATCTATTATTATACGACCTATGATAACCGACAGATCACGGCAGTAGATCTGTACAATGAAAACTTGGACGAATCCGCACTTTGCTGCTATCCTATGCGTTTTTCTGAAAATATTTATCAGGAAAATCAGAAAGGAACACAATAATCTATTGTAATACAACACAATCCATGCTACTATTGCAGCAGATTATCAGAAACATAGTGAGGTAACTTTTATGGAAAAATTGGATGCTTTTCTCGAAGCAAATCTATTCCCTATGGATCCTCCACCTGCATACGGTTTATTTCACATTCTTTATACGCTGCTGGGTTTTGCCCTGTGCGCCATTGTTGCCTGGAAAATGCGAAAAACCAGTGACCGAGCTACCCGCTGGGTTTTATTTTCCATCGGTCTGGTGCTGGCAATTTCTGAGATTTATAAGCAATTATTATATTATTTTGCAATTCAGCAGAACTCTTACCATTGGGGTGAATTTCCTTTTCAGTTATGCAGCATTCCTATGTATCTTTGTCTGATTGCACCGTGGCTGAAAAACCAAAAGCTGCAGCGTGGAATGTATAGCTTTATGGTGCTGTACAATCTTCTTGGTGGTGCGATTGCTTTTGCTGAGCCTTCCGGCCTTTTGCAAAACTATTGGTTTTTAACCGTACACTCTCTTATATGGCATATGCTTCTCGTATTCATCGGATTGTTTTTATGTTTTTCCCGGCGCGGCGGCATCACCCCGGCCGACTACAAAATGGCCACACGGATATTTCTCTTCCTTTGCGCCATTGCATTTTTCTTAAACCTGACAGTTCAAAATATTTTTGGAAAGCATATGAATATGTTCTTTGTGGGTCCCGGGAATTCTCCCATTATTGTATTTAAGCAAATTTCTCAAATGTTTGGGTGGTATATCAGTACGCTGATTTATATCCCCGCTGTGTGCCTTGGTGCATATCTTATATTCTGTCTGATCCGTTTATTTCACCGCCAAACGTGCTAAAAGATCGCTGCAATTTCGGTTGCAGCGATCTTCTTTACGCCTCCAGGCGTTCTGTTAAATATTGGGTAACATCGTAAGCGGGAATTCCAAGTATTGCAGAAAACTCAGAACTGAGTAACTTTTCCGCATCCCGCAAAAAATTTTCATCGGACAAATGAAACTTTCGCCCCTGCTTTTGTTGCTCCTTTTTATGTATATGAAGAGAACGAACCATAAGGATCATACTCCGACGGTCTCCACTGCTGATCAGCTCTCGAAAGCGCTGCTTTCGCTGATTCTCGTCAGCGATCCAAACATTCTCCGCCCCCTCCACATCTGTAAGCAGGCTATCCAACTCCTGACGGGTCAAAAGAGGACTCATTTTAGCCAATGCTGCAGGATTTTCTTTTGGCACATAATAGCGGGCTCCAGCCTGATCAAGCGGCTCCAAAACATAATAGGAAACGCTATTATGATCTACTGTTTTGATTTCTGAACTGATGATTTGGCAAACGCCGTGAATGCCATAAACCACCTTTTGCCCCTGCTCAAACATTTTCTCCTTCTCCCCTTTTCTTTAGATTTTATGTGATTATAACACATTTTTTTGATATTTTCACGTGGTAATATTGACGATTTTTCACCAGGCGCACCGTATAATTCCAAAACGACCGCCTGTACACTTTTCTTTCTTAATTGCACAGCCTCCCAAAATAGGCGGCTGTTTTCTAAAGCAAGCGAACACGAAGTACACCATCAACAGAACAAATATTTGTAAGAACACGCTCCGAAACCCTCGAGTCCAAATCCAGCATAGTACAAGCATATTCGTCCTTGCTTCGGTTCAGCAAATCTGAAATATTGATTCCTTCGCTGGCAACCGCAGAGGTAAAACTGCCCAGACTGTTGGGAATATTTCTGTGCAGGATCAGAATTCTCGCCGCTTTTGTACACTTTCCCATATTACAGTTTGGAAAATTTACAGAGTTCACTATATTTCCATTTTCTAAGTAATCCATCACCTGATGCACGGCCATTCTTGCACAGTTATCTTCAGATTCCTGTGTAGATGCCCCCAAATGCGGAATTGCAATCACGCCTGGCAATTTTGCTGTAATATCATTGGGGAAATCCGTTATATAGCATTTCAGCTTTCCACATTGCAGTGCTGCAGTCAGTGCCAAATCATCTACAAGGGCATCCCGTGCAAAATTCAGTAAAACAGCACCATTTTTCATTTGTGAGAAAGCCTCCATTCCAAGCATACCCTTTGTACTTTCTACCAACGGCGTATGGGAGAGGCGTTGAAGTGATTAAACTGGAGAATAATGCTGATAATACTGTTGTGATTGTCGAATTTGATAATGACATCAACACAGCTTATATGAACGGATACGAGGGCGGTAGCTACAATGTTTCAGTAACAATGTTTGATGTCGATGGTGGCGATGCCGGCCTGTTTATGTATTCTCAGAAAAAAGGTTGGCATGAGGTTTTTAACAAACAAAAAGAGGGAGATCCTGCAAAGAAGTTCCAGGCGACAAGGCCTTTCGCTATTGAACAGGATTCCCTCGATGCAGATATACCACAAAAACCTGAAATTGTCAAGCAAAAAAATCATTTACGCGAAGCTTCAGTATCTTCGGATATTGACGAGTCTTTGACTATGCAAGAAGCCAAGCAAATGATACAGCGTGCGTTTGTTATCGGCAATATCAAGGAATGGTATGATGGGGAATACAAAAATGGTGACGAATGGCTTGCCGCTCAGGGCGCAGAAGAAGTTGCTATGTATATTGAGAATGAGTATTCATTGCAATCTGCATATCTGGATAGAATTCCTGGTTTACTTAACGAGGAATATTATTTAACAGATGTTTTGGAAGCATATCAAAAGGGGACACTCACCGGCAAGAAAAAAGAAAATATCAAGCAAGGAAATGTTGCTGAGTCTGTGGCTGTTGCTGATCCTCGTTTTTATGCGCCTAAAGAAGTGAAAAATGCGACTGAACTTTACGGTATTGCTAACCAAAAAACAACCAACGAAAACCGCAGTGCTGTAACTCAGGCAAGGGCGCAAATACTGCTGTATGCGCACAATAAAGGCGCCGCAGAGACACTTGGTATAACGCAAAGTGAGCTAAATAAAAAATTGCGTACTTGGGGTGGGTATAGCGCAAATGCAAGAAAAATTTCTATGCGCATAAATGAGAATATCCACACAACCAACAGGTGGACTGGCATCGAAAGTCTTTCCTGGCTGAATAGATATTCGGTTACGGATGAGGATGTTGTGCGAATGGTCAAGTCCGTGGAAGGTAATGGAAATAATTACCAAAACGGCTATATGCAAGGAAATATAGTCACATCGTTCATAAAGCTCTTTCAGTTCATTCATATGTGTGATTTGGCTGTCCAAATGCCATACCCCGTCAATAGAGAGATATGGATCATATCCATAAACATCCATTCCCAATCGAATGGCGTGATTCGCCAGGGAGCCGCCAATGGCGCCCAAACCGATTACGCCAAGGCTTCTCCCCGCAATTTCCTGTCCGGCAAACCGTCCCTTTTCCTTCTCCACTTCGTTCGCAATCGAACTACTATGTGTAAGCTTCTTCACCCATTCCACGCCGCCAAGTATATCCCTGCTTCCCAGCAGGAGGCCACAAATTGCCAGCTCCACCACTGCATTTGCATTGGCTCCCGGTGTATTAAACACAACTATGCCCGATTCCGTACACAAAGGTATTGGAATATTATTCACGCCTGCACCGGCACGGGATACTGCTAAAAGACTATCCGGAAAAGAAACCGTATGCATATTGGCACTGCGAACCAAAACGGCGTTTGCCTCCATAATTCTATCTGTAAATGTATAGTTCTCTGAAAACAGTCTGGTACCTTTGGGGGGAATCGTGTTCAGACAATGGATGTGGTACATCGTAGTTCCTCCTATCTGTGCTTTCGTTCAAAATCATCCATAAAATCAATCAGCTTTTCCACACCTTGCAAGGGCATTGCATTATATATGCTTGCTCTTAATCCGCCTGCAATACGATGTCCTTTAAGGCCTTTTAATCCCGCCTTTTCCGCCTCGGAAGCAAAAATATTATCTATTTGGCGGTCGTGGGTTGTAAATGTCACATTCATAATTGACCGGTATGGCTTTTCTACAGTTGGGCAAAACAGCTTGCTACTGTCAAGATAATCATACAAGGTTTTTGCTTTCTGTATATTTCTTCTTTCGATCTCCTGAAGACCACCTAATTCGATTAACCAGTGAAATACCTTTCCACAAATATAGATCCCGTAGGCTGGGGGTGTATTGAACATAGAATTATGCTCTGCATAGATCTTATATTGAAGCATTGTGGGTGTTCCGGGAAATACATCCTCTTGAAGCATATCCTCCCGTATAATTCCAATCACCACACCGGCCGGGCCTACATTTTTCTGTGCGCCGCTATAAAGCATAGCATAGTTTTCCACACAGATCGGTTCTGAAAGAATACAGGACGAAACATCTGCAATCAGAGGTTTTCCTTTTGTATTCGGCAATGATTTGAATTTTGTTCCATATATCGTATTATTCTCGCAAATATAGACATAATCTGCCCGATCCGAAATGGCTAAATCTGAACAATCTGGGATATAGGAGTACTTACGATCTGCTGAAGAAGCAACTGCATTAACCTTTCCGTATTTTGCAGCCTCCTCGTATGCTTTTTGGGCCCATAAACCTGTTATAATATAATCCGCTTCCCTGTTTTGCATAAAATTCATAGGTATCATTGCAAACTGCTGCGTGGCACCGCCTTGCATAAACAGAACCCGGTAGTTATCCGGAATATGCATAAGCTTCCGCAAATCTTGCTGCGCCTGATCGATAATCTGCTGATAGGTATCCGTTCGATGGCTCATCTCCATTACCGACATTCCACAGCCGCGGTAGTCAAGCATTTCCTCTGCAGCCTCCCGCAAAACAGATTCCGGAAGTACTGCAGGGCCTGCCGAAAAATTATATACTCTTCTCATTATTCTAATCCTCCATTTGTGTGTTTATAATAGGTGCATTTGTTTTTATATGGTAACACTTTCCCGAATATAATACAAGTTTTATTTGCTGTTTCGTGACAAATGTCATCATTCCGTGGACTATATGCATTATATCAAACGATCTCGATTCGATACTTTTTAAGCCAGTAATCTATTTGGAGCATATACGCCATAAGCTGAGGGGCTCGCATAAGCTGACCATACCACGGCCACGGATAATCTGCCTGTAGCAGGTCCTCCAGTGCACGCCTGCTGATAATTTGAAGAATTGGTGAATTCTTTTGATCGAGCAAAGCCTGAAGCCGTCTGGACATAATCTGCCGGTAATGGGGATCCCAGGTTTTGGGATATGGGCTTTTCTTTCTGTAAAGTACTTCCTCTGGCAGGAAGTCCCGCATAGCATAACGCAGCAAGCCTTTCTCCCTTCCTTGATAATCTTTGTATTCCCATGGAACAGTATACAAGTATTGAGCAATCCGCCAATCGCAGAATGGTACACGAACCTCCAGTCCACACCCCATACTCATTCTGTCCTTTCTGTCCAGCAGAGTCTGCATAAACCATTGCATATTTAAATTCACCATTTCCTTTATGCGCTTTTCCTCTGGATTGTTTTCAGGCAGTATATCACAGCCTTCGATAGTCAACCGGTATTGTTCCATCACAAATGCTACCGCATCTATTTTGTTTTTCCATTCCGGAAGAAGAAAAGAAGCACGCAATGACGTATTTTGTGCCCACGGAAATCCATCTGCTACCCTTACCTGCGGATCCCGATACCAGGGATATCCGCCAAAAATTTCGTCTGCACATTCCCCGGAAAGTGCCACTTTCACTTTTTTTCGTATTTGTTTGCAAAAAGCCAATAACGAAAAATCCACATCCGCCATTCCCGGAAGATCCCGGTCATATGTGGCTTCTTCCAATACATCAGAAAGCATTTCAGGCGTTAACACCGTCCATTGATGATTGGAATGTAAAAAATTCTGCATAATCTCTATATAACGGTCATCGGAATTAGGCTGAAATTTCCCTGGAACAAAATACTTTTCATTATTTTCATAGCTTACGGAAAAAGTAGGCAGTGGTTCTCCCAATTCCTTTGCACACACTGAGCTGATCAGGCTGGAATCAAGCCCACCGGATAAAAATGTTCCTAATGGTACATCAGAAATCATCTGTCGCTTGATTGCATCCGTTACAAGATAACGCACGTGCTCTGCGGTATCTTCAAAGTTTTCTGTATGTTCTCCATCGGAAAGTCTCCAATACCTGTTCAAGGATAGATTTTGGTTTTCATAAAAACCATACCATCCGGGTTTCAGTTCATAAATATCCCGAAAAATACCGGAACCGGGAATTCTGCCTGGCCCAAGCAACAGAAGCTGTGCTATCCCATTTTGATCCAGCTGTGCTTTTCTTGCTCCGTGTGCAAGAATTGTCTTTATCTCCGAAGCAAAAAGAAGCCCATTCCCTACCTGCGTATAAAAAAGTGGTTTCACACCAATTCGATCCCGGGCAAGAAATAGTCTTCGCCTTTTGTGTTCCCAAATGCCGATCCCATAAATTCCATTCATTTTCTGCAAGCTTCTTTCTGCCCATTGTGCGTATGCGTGAAGCGCAACTTCTGTATCAGAATGTCCCGAAAAACTATGACCAGATGTAATCAGCTCCGCTCGAATTTCTTCCGTATTGTATAGTTCTCCATTGTAGACAATCGTGTATGTCTCTCCTCCCCAGGAAAGCTCCATAGGCTGTTTTCCACCGTCAGGATCAACAATTGCCAATCGACTATGCAATAAAACAGCATTTCCATTTTGAGAGCTTCCCTCTCCATCCGGCCCTCTATTTTTCATTGTTGAGAGCATACGATGGATTATCTCTTCATTATGAGTCAGACCGATTATTCCGGCAATTGCACACATATAGCTCCACTCCTTTCACGCTAACATTGTATGATACAGCCATAAATGCGGTGCCTGCACCAATTCCCCGGCGGCTTCATATCCTGTGGAAGGAAAGGGGTGGATCATTTGTCAGCAACAGGATATATTCAGGTGCACGCGTATACTTCTTTTGCATTATTGCCTTTAAGGGATACTGCCGTTGCCATTACAGACAGTACCGGCTCTGCCATTGCCCTCAGACTTACAAACTCCAGCGGACAGCTAACAGAACCTATTGCAATCTCTGTACCGGATCAATCAGCAAGCCAAAATCCGGACAGCGGTGTACAACCCTATACTATAGTAGATCTATATGCGAAAGCACCGAACTATGAAGAAATTGAGGTGAAAGGAATACAGGTTTTTGCCAATGTGACCACAGATCAGAATTTAGCGTTTATCCCCATATCAGAGCTTCCAAATGCCTGGAATCAGGTTGAAATTTTCCAAACGCCCAAACAAAATCTATAGGAGATGTCACTATGCCCGTTGTAACACCATATATACCTCAGTATATCACAGTTCACCTGGGTGCACCGGCATCGGATGCTCCTAATGTAACGGTATCTTTTTCTGATTATATTAAAAATGTTGCATCCAGTGAAATCTATCCCACCTGGGATGAAAGTGCCCTGCGTGCCAATATCCTCGCCATTGTGTCGTTTGCACTCAACCGTGTATACACAGAATTCTACAGAAGTCGTGGGTATGATTTTGAGATTACAAATAATACAGCATACGATCAGGCTTTTGTAAACGGGAGAAGCTTTTTTGAGAATGTAGCTGTGCTTGTAGATGAGCTTTTTAACGATTATCTTCGCCGCCCTGGTTTTGTGGAGCCATTAGCCGCACAATTCTGTAATGGTACGACGGTAACCTGTCTGGGGCTGAGTCAATGGGGAAGCCAAAATCTGGCTCAGCAGGGATATACCGCCGATCAGATTTTGCACAGCTATTATGGAGATATTGAAACAGTTACAAATGCCCCCATTCGTGGAATTACCTCCACTTATCCAGGCTCCCCTCTTCAAATCGGAAGCTCTGGCCCCAGCGTGGTTGTGATTCAGGTCTCCCTGAACCGAATATCCCAAAATTATCCAGCAATCCCCAAAATCGCCACAGTCGATGGCATTTTTGGAGCAAGAACACAAGCTACTGTCATTGCATATCAGCAAATATTCGGCTTAACGGCTGACGGTATAGTCGGCCCATCAACCTGGTATAGTATTGTTCGCCTTTATACTGCAGTAACAAGACTGTCCGAGCTTAGAAGCCAGGGGCAGCAGTTTTATTCCATCAACTGGTCGCCGCCCAATGTTCTGCAATTGGGAAGCCGGGGTGAAAAAGTTCGCCTTCTGCAGTATATGCTCAGCGTACTTTCGGAGTTTATTTCTGAGATACCCGCTCTGTCGATAGATGGGATATACGGTCAGGCCACCCGTACAAGCGTTTTGGCCTTTCAAAAGCGTTATCAGTTGCCGGAAACAGGAACCGTTGGACAAACGACCTGGGATACGATATACGACCAGTACCAGGGAATTGAAAATACCACCTTGCGTTCCACTGTTCACTTTCCTGCCGGTCAATTTGCAGACAGTATTGCAGCCTTTCAAAACACCCACAGCCGCATACCTTCTTCGGTACGAAGCAGCAGTTATTCGCAAACCACCCAGATGGAACAATTTCCCGGGCGCGATCTTCGTATAGGTAATCAGGACCCAGTACGGCAGGAGGTGGTACGATGAAGCCGGCAGAATCCTTTTTAGAGCAACCCATTCGAAGTCTGCAAACTATGCTTCGTGTTATCGCTGAGGATGACAACACGCTGCCAACAGTTGTTCCTGACGGAATCTATGGACCGGAAACTATGAAAGCCGTAATAGAACTTCAACGCCGGGCAGGGCTGCCGCTGACCGGAATCACAGATCAGCGTACTTGGAATACTATCGTCCGGCATTATGAACCGGCACAGATCCGTGTTGGTACTGCTGAACCCATTGAGATTATTATGGATCCCGGTCAGGTTTTTCGTACCGGAGATTCAGGAGCCTACATTGGTCTTATTCAGGCAATGCTAATTTGGTTATCAAAATTCAATCCTGAAATTCCCATACTGAACTACACCGGAATATTTGATCTTCAGACCCAAACCTCTTTGGCAGGGTTTCAACTGCTGGCGGGACTGCCGGAAACCGGAGAACTGGACAAAATCACCTGGAAGCATCTTTCCCGTCAATTTACACTGAGTGCACATCACACAAGTGAAAGAAATGAACATACACCTGTTTAGCTGAATCAAATCTTAAAAAATTATAAAGAAACAAAGATTACTCTTGATTCAGCAAGAAAAAAGGCATATAATGGTACCATCGTACAATCGGAGGATAGAAAATGGTTATCAGGGATTGGAAAAAAGAGGTATTTACCATTCCGAATCTGCTCAGCTTATTTCGCTTGGTTTTGATCCCTCTTTATGTATCGATTTATCTAAATGCACGTAGCAATGCGGATTATTATTTGGCAGCCGCTATACTGGCTGTCTCCTGTCTGACGGATATGATTGACGGGCAGATTGCACGAAGGCTGAATATGATATCCACTGTTGGAAAGATACTCGATCCCCTGGCAGATAAGATCACTCAATTTACACTTGTGGTTTGCCTCAGTGTTAAATATCCAGTTTTGTGGATTCTCGTCATTGTCATCTTCATTAAAGAGATTTTTCAGCTTGTAGCCGGTCTGCTTCGGCTGCGAAAAGGAAAAATGTTGAAAGGTGCACAAATTACCGGGAAAATATGTACTACCGTACTATTTGTCAGTTTGATTCTTCTGGTTATGATGCCAGACATTCCCTACATTTGCGTTAAATGGATCGCCTGTATTGATGGAGCATTTCTTCTGATCGCATTTGTTGATTACGGTATTGTATATAGCCGCAAGGATTCCAAGTTTCAAACAGTGAAGCAAAAACCTGCTGAATAAGCAAAAAACGGGCGTGCCGCATTGGCACGCCCAATATTTTTTCCGAAAAACCGATAAAGCTGTCACTGGCAGGAACCGTCGGCTTATCCGCGAATATTTCCGCGACATCGGTATGCACGCTTTCCCGGTTGCTCTGAAATGAGTATACGCTGTATCTTTTTCATTTTTATGAAGCGAGTGTAACACTTTTGTATATAAACAGTATACCGCAATTAAAAAGTGAAATCCATCGAATTATTGGGTAACAATCCCCTGAAGCAGTTCAGTAGGAATGCCCGCCTGGGCCAGCTTGTTCAAAATAGCTGTTACATCCAGCTCCTGAAGCCAACCTAAAAGTGCTTCCTCCTGTGTCCCGTCAACAAATTCCTCAGGTCGGATTATCGGCGACACATCCGCAGAAGCGATCGTATACTCAATATCCAGTAAAGAAGCCTTTTTGTCTAAAAAAGAAGCGCAAACCATTAGCCTGTCATTTTCTTTCTCAACATACAATTGCAGAGAAATATCGGATATCGGCCACGCACTGAAGTTGCTTCCCAATTCCTCTCCTATGGCATACAGGAACTCCGAAGATGGTACTATGACTGCAGTTGCAGAAAAGCCATTCTTTTTAACTGAGATATCTGTCAATGTAATATCTGCAATTCTCTCATCCTCTGTAAAGACAGTTAAACTGCCGCTGTGTGTCGGCCCAATTTGAAGACTACCTTCCATATGGACATCTGCCAAATCGGCAGAAAACGCCAAGGTCATTCCCTTTTGTACCGCCATAAAACAAATTTTCTCATCCATACCGGATATCTCAAGCTCAATTCCGGTTATCTGATTATTGCCATTCAAATAGGTATAAAGCTCAATATAATTATTCGGATCCGTACTATTTGCCTGGCGGGAAAGCTCAGAAATCTGTAAATCCAGTTCCTGAATAAATTTATCATAAGCCTCTGTGGGGTCATAAGACAATCCGATTTGTTGACCCTGTGCGATAACATTCATCTTCTCCTGATATACATTCGCAGATTCTATGATCAGAGCTTTCAGTTCTTCATCATTTTTCATATGCTTCATAATTGATATCAAAACAGACAGCAAGTCATCTTCAGCCATATGTGCATACAAAAGTGTCGTCTTCTGACTAAGCGATCCTACTGTAATGGTTCTTGTCTCTCTGGTAACAGACTGGAACCCCTGAAAGAAAGCTTCTGTGTATCTTTCTGTAACGGTACGGCATTTTTCTTCATTCACTGCCATAACACTCAAGATATCTCCGGAGGTCAACTCCAACGGATCTGCCTCAATCGTGCCCAAGGACAGTGCCTTCTCTTGAAATTGCGGTACAGAAATCCAATGCTGCTTTTGCTGCTGGTCCCGAACCCATTGACCGGAAAGCACTTCCTTCTCTGCAAAAGACAGTGTCGCAGAAACCTGGGTCATAGCATTTTGCGTGTCGGATTCAAACAAAATTCCAATGTCAGAAAACCACTGTGCCTCGCCCTGTGTGCCGTAAAGCAAATAAGATACCGTATCAAGCAGGTAGTCACCTGGACGAATATGTACTTCACCGGCTTTCCCGGTTTTTATGTTTTCTGACTCAGAAGCATAGCCTGTAATTTTATCAATAGTATTGCTGAATGACTTTGTGTAAACAGATGTCAAAAGTGTTTGTGGGTCTGAAAAAGTACGGGTCAAACAGGCACCAATACTTCCGAGGTTTAAAATCAGCAGAACGATGAAAGCAATTGCCAAAATACCCGCTACGATAAGTAAAAGAAGCTTTGTATTTATTGTACGGTGTTTGTATACTTTGGGAGCTTTTACATCAATTTTATCGGATTCTGTATACACAGGTGCAACATCCACCGAAGGATTTATTTCCTCCTGCTCTTCAGGTTCTACCGGGGCACCACATCGGGTGCAAAACAGCAACCCATCCGCAATTTGATTTCCGCATTTTCCGCAAAACATAGCATTCTTTCCTTCCCATATTATTCCTGCTTGGTATTTCCATTGTATCCTATTCCGACTGTATATGCAAGTAAAAAAACACTCTTTTGCCAAAACGGCAAAAGAGTGTTTATGGAGCGGGTGACGAGGCTCGAACTCGCTACCTCCACCTTGGCAAGGTGGCGCTCTACCAGATGAGCTACACCCGCGGAACGAATAGAATTATACCACAATATTTCTATTTGTCAATATCTTTTTTCATTCTCTGAGTATTTTTTTCATTCTCTGAGTATTTTTCAGCTTTCGGGCATCACTGGCACTGCCGCTGGTTATAATTCATACATTTTGCAATGTGCCCTTTTCTTTGTGTAGCAAGCCCCGGCCTGCGAACGGTTGCAGGCCGGGTTTTTTGTGTTATTGGAAAAAGATTAAAGAAGATCAAGTAATGCATCGGTGTAGGCTTTTCCTGTGGCGCCGGTGCGATTGCCAGTCACTGTCAGGGGGCAGGCGCGGAGTGCATTTTCCAGCTTTTCTGCCGCTGCCTGGCGGCAAATGTGTCGCAAAAGCATTGCGGTCGCTTTCAGTATGCTGGCCGGGTTTGCATAGTCTCCCAGTCCCTCCTCCAGAAGCCGCGGCGCGGAGCCGTGGATAGCCTCGAACATTGCATATCGGTCACCGATATTGGCACTGCCGGCGGTTCCTACACCACCCTGAAGCTGCGCTGCCTCATCTGTGATGATATCGCCATAGAGATTGGGCAGCAGGACGACCTGAAACTGATTGCGGATCGCCGGATTTACCAGATTTGCCGTCATAATATCAATATACCAGTCATCGACCGTGATCTCCGGGTACTCTGCTGCCACCTTATGGGCAACCTCTGTAAATTTTCCGTCGGTCTTTTTCATAATGTTGGCCTTTGTCACGATGCTGAGACGGGTTTTGCCGTTATTCCTTGCGTATTCAAAGGCGGCACGGGCGATCCGCTCTGTGCCGAAATCCGTTGTCACCTTGAAATCCACGGCCATACCCGGCAGACTGATGCCTCTGCTGCCAAGGACATATTCCCCTTCGGTGTTTTCCCGGTAGAAGATCCAGTCGATCCTCTCCTCCGGGATGGATACCGGCCGCACATTGGCATACAGATCCAGCTCCCGGCGCAGCGTAACATTGGCACTTTCCATTGTGCCGCCCATCGGGGTGGTGGTGGGGCCTTTCAGCAGAACATCACAGCCACGGATCTCCGCCAGAACCTTATCGGGAACAGATTGTCGGCAAGCAAGTCTGTTTTCAATGGTCAGGCCTTCGATGTGTTTCAGGGTGATCTGCCCACAGGCAAGCTCCCGCCTCAGCAGCTTTTCCAGCACCCGGACAGCCTGTTCCATAATCAGCGGGCCAATGCCGTCACCGTCGATCACGCCTATAGTGATCTGCTCCTTATGGGAAAAATCCGTCTTCTCTGTGCCGGTATTTTCAATTCTTTTCTGCTGCTCCAAAAGCAGTGTGCGAAAGCTTTCGCAGGCAAGTTCGATCTGTGTCACTGTCCATTCTCCTTTGTGTAATTGAGCAATCCACCGCAAAGCAGGATCTTCTGCTGCCTGTCAGTCAGGTCACATCGGAGGGATATGGTATGGCTACCGCACAGGGCAGCCAGCATCCCCCGGCACATTCCCATCTCTATATTCTCTATATTCACCTTTTCTCCCTGAATCAGCACTTCATAATCCTCCGGATTTTCAAAAGTCAGCGGAAGAATGCCGGCGTTGATCAGGTTTGCCGCGTGGATGCGGGCAAAGCTTTTGGCGATCACGCAGCGTATCCCCAAATACATTGGAACCAGCGCTGCGTGCTCACGGGACGAGCCCTGTCCATAGTTACTGCCGCCCACGATAATCCCGTCACCGGCTTGCAACGCCCGTTCCGGGAAGGTGGGGTCGCAGACCTCAAAGCAAAATTGTGACATCCGAGGAATATTGGAGCGGTAGGGCAACACCTTGGCACCGGCCGGCATAATATGATCGGTGGTGATATTATCGCCCACCTTCAACACGATCTCCGCGCACAGGCTATCGGCAAAGGGCTTGGATCTGGGAAATTCCTTGATATTGGGACCCCGCAACACCTGTGCAGTTCTTGCCTGTTCCGGCGGCAAGGGTGCAAGGACAGCAGAGTCATTGATCAAAAAACGCTCGGGAAGTGCCATAGGCGGGAGCGGCGCAAGGGTGGTTGGGTCTGTGATGTAGCCAGTCAGGGCGGAGGCTGCCGCCGTCTCCGGGGAGATAAGATAAACCTGTCCATCCTTTGTGCCGCTTCTACCAAGGAAATTCCGGTTGAAGGTTCGCAGACTTACGCCACCGGAATTGGGAGAAAAGCCCATACCGATGCAGGGGCCACAGGCACACTCCAAAAGCCGGGCACCGCTGGCAAGAATATCCGAAAGCTCCCCACTGTCAGCAAGCATCGTAAGCACCTGACGGGAGCCGGGAGAAATGGAAAGACTAACTCCGGGGGCAATGGTTTTTCCTTTTAAAATCGCTGCCACCTTTTTCAGATCCATCAGCGAGGAATTGGTGCAGGAGCCAATGCAGACCTGATCCACCTTTACCTGCTGCAGGGATTCCACCGGAACCACCTGATCCGGGCTGTGGGGACAAGCGATCATCGGCTTTAATGTAGACAGATCAATGTCAATAATCCGGTCGTACACCGCATCCGGGTCGCTTTGCAGAGGAATATAGTCTTCTTCCCTGCCCTGTGCCTTTAAGAAAGCGTGCGTATTTTCATCGGAGGGGAAAATAGAGGTGGTTGCCCCCAGCTCAGTTCCCATATTGGTGATAGTTGCCCGTTCCGGCACGGAGAGTGTCATAATGCCCTCGCCGCCCCACTCAACAATGGCACCCACACCGCCCTTCACGGACAGCTGCCGCAAAAGTTCAAGGCTCACATCCTTGGCGGTAACACCGGGCCGCAGTACACCGGTCAGGTTCACCCGATACATTTTCGGCATTGTGATATAGTAGGCACCGCCACCCATAGCTACGGCCACATCCATACCCCCGGCGCCAAAGGCCAGCATACCCAGTCCGCCACCGGTGGGAGTGTGACTGTCGGAGCCGATGAGGGTCTTACCGGGCTTGCCGAAGCGCTCCAAATGCACCTGATGGCAAATGCCGTTACCCGGCCGGGAAAACCAAACGCCGTGCTTGGCGGCGACGGTCTGCAAATAGCGGTGATCATCCGGGTTTTCGTAGCCGCATTGCAGCGTGTTGTGATCCACATATGCCACGCTCAGCTCGGTTTTTACCTGTGCAATGCCCATTGTCTCAAATTCCAGGTAGGCCATTGTGCCTGTGGCATCCTGAGTCAGTGTCTGATCGATCCGGATCGCCACCTCCTGCCCACGGCACATACTGCCGGAAACGAGATGGCTCTGGATGATTTTTTCAGCAATTGTCATTCCCATTTTTCAAAAACCTCTCCATCATATGCTTTTTTGCGTTGCGAATATGCTCTGCCATATACTGCTGTGCCAGCGTGCCGTCACCTGCGGAGATGGCACCAATGATCTGCTTGTGCTCCCGGACGGAATGCTCAAGTCGATCTTGATTTTCTATGGCCGCCTTCCGATAGCGCATCGTCTTGCGGTGCAGCGGCAGCAGAGTGTCGTGGAGCACCGTGCGGTGGCACAGCTCATAAAGAGTGTCGTGAAAAGCATCGTCCATTTTCTGCAGATTATCAATATCGTGCTTTTCAAAATAGAAGTCCTGAAGCTCGCTGATGTGCCTGAGCCTTGCCTTATCCTCGTCGGAGGCATTGCGTGCCGCGTAGAAGGCAACCAAACCCTCTGCGTGCTCCCGGATATTCATAATATCCTCCAGATCCTCCGGGGTGATACCAAGGACGATGGAGCCCTTGCCGGAATCCCGGATTAGCCGCTCCTGTTCCAGCCGCCGCAGGGCCTCCCGGATGGGGGTACGGCTGACACCAAGCTGCTCCACTAATTTTAGCTCCGTCAGTATTTCCCCACGGGGATAAATCCCGGTGATTATATCATTTTCCAGCTTCTCAAAAACCTGATCTGCCAAGGAAACCGTCTTAAATTCTGCCATATGCTTACCTCATCTTTCAAATCTGCCCGGGGCGTAGGCTGAAATCAGCTTTTCCATCTCCTCGTTGGAGATCACGGTCTGCCTGCCCTCATCATACTGCCGGTCGATCCATTCCTTGATTTTTCCCACCAGCGGATCTCTTTTTGCGATCTCCTGCTCCGGCGGCAGGCTGTAGCTCTGATTGATCCAGTAGGCAATGCCCGCCAAACCGGAGGTTTTGCTCAGCTCCACCATTGCCGGCCGGTTGAGCAGCTTTTTGGTATCAAAAATGGTGTAGATCTCCGCATCCTTCATCAGCCCATCCGCGTGGATGCCCGCGCGGGTGGAATTGAAATTTTTGCCGACAAAGGGTGTCATAACCGGCACCGTGTAGCCGATATCCTTTTGGAAATACTCACCGATTTCCGTTATGACTGTGGTGTCCATACCATCCAGTGAGCCCCGCAAAGCAGCATATTCAAACACCATCGCTTCCAGGGGGATGTTGCCGGTGCGTTCGCCAATGCCCAGCAATGAGCAGTTGACCGCACAGGCGCCATACAGCCAGGCAGTGGAGGCATTGGCAACCGCTTTATAAAAATCGTTATGGCCGTGCCATTCCAGGCATTCACTGGGCACATCGGCATAGTGCTGCAGGCCGTAAATAATACCGGCTACGCTTCGGGGCATAGCCGCTTCCGTATAGGGAACGCCATAGCCCATCGTGTCGCAGGCACGGATCTTCACCGGAATACCGGCCTGCCGGGAAAGATTTTGCAGCTCATTGACAAAGGGAACCACAAAGCCGTAAAAATCCGCTCTTGTGATGTCCTCCAAATGGCAGCGGGGGATCACACCGGCATCAAAGGCATCGGAAACTGCCGCCAAATAGTGATCCAGTGCCTGACGGCGGGTCATCTTCATTTTCTTGAAAATATGATAATCGCTGCAGCTTACCAAAATGCCGGTCTCCTTGATCCCCAGCTCCCGGACAAGGCGAAAATCCTCCTTGCTGGCACGGATCCAGCTTGTGATCTCCGGAAATTTCAGGTCCAGCTCCATACATTTTTCAATAGCCTGCCGATCCTTTTTGCTGTAAATAAAAAACTCGGTCTGGCGAATGATGCCGTAGGGGCCGCCAAGCCTGGAAAGCAGCTTATAGATATTGACGATCTGCTCCACACTGTAGGGCTCCACAGACTGCTGCCCATCCCGCAGGGAGGTATCGGTGATCCATATCTCCTCCGGCATATTCATCGGCACACGCCGGTGGTTGAATGCCACCTTTGGAACCGACCCATAGGAATAAATATCCCGGTGCAGATTGGGTTCTTCCACATCCTGCAGGGAGTATTTATAAGACTTTTGCTCCAACAGATTGGTTTTTGCGGAAATTTCAAGCATCGCTGCCATTCCCCTTTCGTGATATTGTATTTTTGTATACAATTATACTCAGCATAATAGATTTGTCAATATAAATATTATATGTTTTTCCTTATTTTACCTGGCGCGTAAAAAACCGGATCCCATTTCTGAGATCCGGTTTGTACGATCTGAGCTCAAACGGAAAGCTTCATATCCCCGGGCTTTACCCAGCCCAGCCTGCGCAGGCAGCGGTCAAAGCTCCAGCTCAGGACTGCAGGCAGCACGAAGCAGATCAGGATCAGACCGATCCAGTCCAATGCGTTTGGAGTAATTGCCTGTGCTCCCTCCGTGACCGGGCTGAGCCAGCCGGAGATCACGCCGATGGGGCCAACCAGTCCGCAGGTGCCCATACCGGCAGAAACGGGAGCACCGTTCATTTCCAGATGGAACACCACAGTAGCCAGAGGGCCGGTGATGGCGGAGGCCAGTGTGGGGGCGATCCAAATGCGGGGATTCTTGAAGATGTTGGGAACCTGAAGCATAGAGGTGCCCAGCCCCTGCGCCACCAAACCGCCCCAGCGATTTTCAGGGAAGGAAATGACAGCAAAGCCGATCATTTGGGCACAGCAGCCGGCCACGGCGGCACCGCCTGCCAAACCGCCCAGCAGCAGACTGGCGCAGATGGCTGCAGAGCTGATGGGAAGAGTCAGGATCATACCCATAACCACGGAAATGACCACGCCCATAATAAAGGGCTGCTGCAAGGTGGCCCAGGTGATGATCTGACCAAGCTGCTTTGCCCCGTCACCGATGGGCTTAGCGATCAGCAGTGCCAGGCCGCAGCCCACAAGAATGGTCACCAGCGGAGTGACCAGCACATCCACCTTTGTTTTTTTGCTTACCAGCATACCCATTTCCGAGGCCACGATGCCCACGATCAGCACCGCCAGTGGGCCGCCCGCCCCGCCTAATGCATCGGTGGCATATCCCACAGCCGCCAGGGAAAACAGCACCAACGGATGAGCCTTCAGGGCATAGCCAATGGCCATAGCCATAGCGCAGCCATCCACAGCACAGGCAAATTCTCCGATCTGCACCAGTGCATCCGTCAGTACCTGACAGGGTGTGCCGGCCAGCAGACTTCCAAGCTGCTGACCTAATGTCTTAATAATGGTTCCCATCAGGAGCGAGGCAAATAATCCGTTGGCCATCGCCCCCATTGCATCGATGAAGTACCGCTTTCCGTACTTCAGAAGAGCTGCTTTCAGGCCGCTCTTCTTCTGTTTTTCTTTCAAATCGTTCTCCTTTCTTTTTTCCGGGAGCCTCTCCCGCTATGAAAGGAATTATACCACCCAATGCTGCTTGTTTCAAGTGCTAATCGGTGAATCTTCTTTGCCGGTATTTCTTCTTAAAACAAACTCCTCTAACACCTTCTTTTGAAGCTTATAGGTATGTCCATAAGCTAAATGAGCACGGTAGCTTGATAAAACCTGATCAATTTCCTCTAAAGTGATATACCCGTTTGCATATGCATTCTGGAACTTTTTTAATTTCCTTTTATATTTATATTTTGTTTGCTGCTTCACTTTACGAATAACTTTTCCGCTTTCCGTGAGATAAATATGCCATCCAAGATAATCTACTCCGTTTTTCAGCGGAAATATCTCTGTCTTTTCGTTGAAGGTAATTTGTAATTCATTTGCAAACTGCTTCATTTGTTATATTGCCACACTCATCAGCAATTGTTATTTCATACGGGTCATTGAAATTTTCTCCATCATTAAGATATAGTCTGTGTTTATCCAGTATATCTACCACATACTCTAGTGAAACATATTTATAGAGTGTTGTCCATTTTCTGCTCATTATGTGCCTCACTTCAATACCCTACATTTGCTATTTCTTTCAGCGATCAGCGGCAATATTTCATTTGTCGCTTTTTGGGTCGCTTCGCAGTCATTATCGCTGACGGCGTTGGAAAGCTCTTCAAATTTCAGGGTGATCTGACCTTCTATGTCAGAGAGCATACGGTCGCTCATAGGGTCGGAGTAACGGATGGCCTCGTATACCTTTTTGCACAATGCCTTGCTTTCCTCGGTTTTTGCGTGGGAAAGCAGGCTTTCCGCATCGGAAGTCAGGGAGCGGATAAAGAAGGAGCTTTCCTGCAGCCTTTCATCTGACCGGGTGACCAGCTCAGCAGCAGCGGCAGCCTTGAGCACCGTAATGGCATTGCAGCCAAGGACAATGGCACAAAGCAGAACGCCCACCCAATAAGGCAGCGGAGACAGCAGCATACATACCCCGCCAAACAGGAAAGACAGGAGCAAACCGGTATAGCTTATGGTGACCAATGAAAGCTGATAAAACCGTTTTTTGGCATTCTCTTCCTTCAGGGCATACCAGGCGCAAACCAACTGGCCCACAAAGGCCGCAACAATGCACACATAGCCGACCCAGAAGGAGGCCGTATATTTGGGCACGGATGCCCAGCCGGGAGCCACAAAGGCGATTATCTGAAACAGGGCAAACAGAACTGCCCAGGCAGCACAATAGAATTTCAGTGACTTTTTCATAGTATCCTCCTAAGCTTACAGCTTTTCTCCGCATTCCAGGCAGAATTTGGCACCGGTGGGCAGCTCCGCACCGCACTTTGGACATTGCGCGATCAGGGAAGCACCGCATTCCATGCAGAATTTTCCCTTATGGGTTTTCTTTCCGCAGGCTGGGCAAAGCACCTCATCCTCTGCCAAAAGCTCAATTTTTGTCCCGCACTCCAGGCAGAATTTGGAATTTGCCGGAACCTCTGCATTACAATTGGGACACACAATTTTGGAAGACGGCTGACCGGCTGCCGGTGCACCGCCAAAGCCCTTGAACATTTCTCCCAGCTGGCCGCTGACGGTCCCCGCCGCTGCCATACCCACGCCCAGGCCGATCATATCCCCTGCGACTCCTCCGCCGCCGGTGATGGTCATATTTCCAATGCCCTCGGCGTAGGCCTTTTGCACCTCGGCCTGCAGCACATCCTTCTGATTATAGCCCTTGGCGCGCATAATCTCCGCCTCTGCAAAGCCGGAAAGCTTGGCACTCTGCGCTTCCGCCTGGGCACGAATTAGCTCTCTTTCCGCCTCGTGACGGGCTTTCTCCGTCTCTGTTGTCTCTCTTTCCAGCACGATCTTACGCTCAGCAGCGGTAACAGCGGCAGCGGATTCTGCCATAGCGGTCTTGACCGAGGTCTCCGCTTCCACCATCTTTTTCTGCAGGGAGATGGTATGCAATTCCCGGATCCGTTTGAAATTGGGGTCATTTTCCGGTAGAACCACCGTTGTGACATAAAACTCCGGAATGGTCAGGCCATATTCCTAAAAGCCAGGGAGTATACTCTCCCGCAGAACCCTGGACAGCAGCGAAAGATTTTCATCCACCTCAAGAATATGGATATGATTGGCTTTTATGGCAGCAGAAAGATTGGTCTTCACCGCTGTAGAGATCAGCGGACGGAAGGAGGCAGAAAGAGACTTGGTAAAATTCCCTCCCCGGTCTTCCCAGGCGATTCCATTCATCGTGCCCACCAGCTTGACCAGCAGCTTTCTCGGATCCGAGACCATCAGGTTCATTTCGCCGCTGGCACCGATCTCAATGGGTACACCAAAGCTGGGCTCCAGGAACCGCACCTTGCTGTCCGTCCCCCATTTGACTGCCATCTGGACAGTTTTATTGATAAAATAAACCTCACAATGGAAGGGCGTTTCCCCATCGGTGCTGCGATTGAGCGCCTTACCGATTTTGGGGATATTCTGCGTTTGCAGCGTGTACCGGCCAGGACCAAACAGATCCAGTGCCTGCCCATTCATAAAGAATATGGCCTCCTGACTTTCGTGCACGATCAGCTGAGTCAGCGAGTTGAAGTCCTCCACCGGGTGCTTCCAAACAAATGTGCTGTTATCACCCTCATATTTAAGAATATCCGCAATTTTCGCCATCTGAATGCCTCCTTCTTAGCTTACAAAAAGGTGTACTTTTCTGTAAGTCCCTTATGCGGCACCAATCATCAAAATATACTGGAAATATGCGGTATTTTTATCGAAAACACTTGAAAAAGCACAGTAGTGTTTGTATAATATTTGAGTATATTACTGAAAAAGGCGTTTTTACAGAAAAGTACACCTTCCTGTAAATTTCGCCTTTTTACTCTTTTTCGCACCTTTCAGCACGGTAACGGAAGCTGGATAATGCCATACCGCATTCCTGCGCTGCCGCTGTACCTGTCAGCTCCCCCCGCTTCCAGCGCTGGCAGACACTATGAAAATTCTCCGGCAGCGGCCTGGCCGGTCTGCCAAATTTCACTCCTCTGGCCTTTGCTGCCGCAATGCCCTCCGCCTGCCGCTGCCGGATATTGATCCTCTCATTCTCAGCCACAAAGGAAAGCACCTGCAGCACAATGTCACTGAGAAAGGTTCCCATCAGATCCTTCCCCCGGCGGGTATCCAGCAAGGGCATATCCAGCACCACGATATCCACCCCCTTCTCCTTTGTCAGCAGCCGCCATTGGCGCTGAATTTCCTCATAATTTCTCCCCAGCCGGTCAATGCTCTGGATATAGAGCAGGTCATCCTTCTTCATCCTCCGGAGAAGCTTTTTATACTGCGGACGGTCAAAATCCTTGCCCGACTGCTTATCCAAATAGATATTTTCCGCCGGTGCCTCCACCTCCCTCAGTGCCAAAAGCTGCCGCTCCTCATTCTGATCCCGGCTGCTGACCCGGACATAGCCATATGTATTCATAAAAAATCCTCCCATTTTTTGACTTGCAGCAAATCACCTCTTTGATACTTACATTTTATCACCGCTTGCAAAAGCAAAAAAACAGAAGATATCCTAAGACATCTCCTGTTCTTGCCTATCCCATTCGTGCCATACAACGGAAGAACCTATCCCCCGATGAGAGGCAATGCAGCATATATGTATGGCCACCCCTCCCGGGGTGGCCACTTGCACTGCGAAAAAACCAAATAAAAAAGAGTAGCAAACGCTACTCTTTTTATGGGGTGGATAATGGGACTCGAACCCACGATCTTCAGAGCCACAATCTGACGCCTTAGCCAACTAGGCCATATCCACCATATTC
>CAZTNP010000002.1:0-83044 GCA_964615545.1 uncultured Oscillospiraceae bacterium
CGCGTATCCAGCTTGGAAGGCTGGTGTTCTACCATTGAACTACACCCGCAAATCCTCTTCAGATCCAGCCATAGGATTTTAGCATACTTAGCAGGATATGTCAAGCCTTTTTTACGCAATACCCGGGATTTTTTCATAGATCACATCCGCAATGGCACCGGCTGCACAGGGACACACATTTTCATACCGGTCAGCCACGATACCATCTGCCGGGCAATAGGCATAATCTGCCCCGTCCAGCATAGCCGCATCATTTTCCGCATCGCCTACGCAAACCAGTATTCCCTTTCCCAAATCCTGCTGGAGCGTTCTTGCGGAACGAAGCTTGGAAACACCCCTGGCGTGGAAATCCAAAATACGGGCACAGGCACGGAATATTTCCAGCCGGTCGCCATACCGGCTTTGCACATAGTCGATCGCCTGAGAAAACTCTTCCAGCTCCTCGGGCGTAGCATCATACATATCTGCCACCGTATCCTTATGAAAGCGGCCATAAAGAGAGATCTTGATCAGCGGCTGGGGAATACGGTCAGGCGTGGTATACGCCCAGGGGCAGAGATTCCGGTCACAATAGCGTTCCCACGGGGCATCCTTATGGATCAGATAATGGGCATCCAGCCCCTGAATCTCCACGTGAAGCTGAGGAAAGCGATCCTGTAGTTCCTGGCAGAAGCTCTGCCCATCCACATCCAGTGGCGAATAGCGGGTCAGCCTGCCGGTGTGAATATCATAGGCCGCACTGCCATTATACAGCAGCAGCGGGGCATTGACCGGCACATTGGCGATCACGCTTTTCAAAGACATAGGAATACTCCGCCCGGTATTGACAGTAAAGGTGCCGCCATTTTCCATAAAATAGCGGATCGCCTCCAAATTGCGCTGAGGAATGGTGGAGTCCGGTGCGGTCAGGGTACGGTCGTAATCCACCGTCAGTAATACATCAGAATAAATTCCCATAGTTTCCTCTTAAAGGATCATCGTATTTTTTGCAGCTTTTCCAGCACCTGCCGGAAATACTCCGGGAGCTGGGCGTGGACGATCACCGGATGGCCATCCCGGGGATGGGCAAAGCACAAGGTACCTGCGTGCAGGCACTGGCTGTCCTGCCCCAGCTCCGGCTTTTTATGGCCGTAGACCGTATCGCCCAGGATCGGGTGGCCGATATATGCCATATGCACACGGATCTGGTGGGTTCGGCCGGTCTCCAATTGGCAACGGATATGGGTATACCCCGGATAACGGGCTACCACCTCCCAGTGAGTTACTGCGTTTTTGGAATTGCGCGCCGTAACACACATCTTTTTTCTGTCGGTGGGGTGCCGCCCGATGGGGGCATCCACAGTGCCGCTTTCCTCTTTCAGATTTCCGCAGACAACAGCCTCATAGGTGCGGGACATAGAATGATCCTTCAGCTGAGAGGCCAGCACCGTATGGGCAAGGTCATTCTTTGCCACCGCCAGCAGGCCGGAGGTATCCTTATCGATCCGGTGGACAATACCGGGGCGCAGAACGCCATTGATCCCAGACAGGGAATCTGCTTTGGCGTACAGCAGACCATTGACCAGCGTGTCATCCTGATGACCGGCAGCAGGATGAACCACAAGCCCCTTGGGCTTATTGATCACCATAACATCCTCGTCCTCATAGACGATATCCAGCGGGATATCCCGGGGCACAATTTCTGCCGGCTGTACCTGGGGCATTTCCACACAGATCCTGTCGCCCACAGTCAGCCGATCATTCTTTTTTGCACACTTTCCATTGCGGGTCACACACCCATCGGCAAGCAGCTTTTGGGCGGCAGAGCGGGTCAGCCCCTCCCCTGCCCGTGCCAGGAACGCATCCAGCCGTTCTCCATCCATATCCGCACAGAGAATCATACCTTTTCTTCCTTCCAAAACTTTTTATTGAAAAAGACCAGGTGAATCATCAGGTAAATGCAGCCACAGGTGATAAAGCAATCCGCCACATTGAACACCGGAAAGGAAACAAATTCCGTAGCAATCATATCCACCACATAGCCCAGGCGGATCCGGTCGATCATATTGCCCAGTCCACCAGCAAAAACAGCAACGATTGCCCAACGCTCAGAATTGGTAAAGGGCAGTCGCTTACCGGAGAATTCCCAAATCAGAGCCGCAAGAAACAGCAGGAAAATCAGGGCAAAAAGCCACTGCTGTCCTTCCAGCATAGAAAAAGCCGCGCCATCGTTTTTCACATAGGTCAGTCCCACCAGTCCGGGGATCAGTTCTGTGTGTCCGTGCAGGGGTATCCACTGCACCACCAGCGCCTTCGTAATTTGATCTACGGCAACGATCAGTGCCGCAAAAAGGGTCATAAACAGGTAAATCATATCTAACTCCTAATATTTACAATGAATAAATTCTATCATCATTGTACGGGAAAGTCAATCGTAAGGGATACAAAAAACGACCCTAAGCACCGGCCGGAAATTGTTAACTTTTTGGGATGACCTTGACAGGGAAAACAGATGCGTTAAAATATAGGATAGAAATTCAACTTTAAGGAACGAAAATGAAAAAGATAACACTCTCAAAGACCTCTGCTATGCACTATGGAAAGCTTATTGTTCGATCTGCGCTTTTCCTGGGTGCCACGGCAATGTATATTGTTGCCCGAATATGCCAGGTGCCCAGTCTGCTGGAAAACTATTGGAAGGTACCCTGGCTTTTGGCTTTGATATGGGCCTTCTATATGGTAGAAATGTGGCTGCGTTTCTTCCCATCCAAAATAGAGAGTCCCGGCTGTCAAAAGCAATTTGCCCGAAATTATATTTCCACAGGAGAAAACACACCTGCCCCTCGCTCCTGGAAGCGCGCCTTCTCTGTAGCAGCCGCCTGGCTGATCTTCAACGGTATGATCGGTGCACTGTACTTTACCCACATCATCGATGCGGAAATTTTGATCCTGATCAGCTTTGCCTATGGGGTATGCGATATGATATGCATTCTGTTCTTCTGCCCCTTTCAAACGTGGTTTATGAAAAACCGCTGCTGCACTGACTGTCGGATCTACAACTGGGATTTTGCTATGATGTTTACTCCTCTCATTTTTATCCCCCACTGGTATACGTGGAGCCTGTTGGGAATATCCCTGCTGCTCCTGTTGCGGTGGGAAATTACCCTGCGCCTTCATCCGGAAAGATTTTCTGATCGAACCAACGGATGCATTTCCTGCAAGAACTGCACAGAAAAGCTTTGCAAGCACAAAAAACAGCTGCAGCAGCTTCTGCGCAAAAGTCAATCAAAGCATTCGTCCCACTTATAATGCTTTCATACTACAGAAAACACCCCCGTGGAATTTCCCGGCACATTTGCCAGGGCTTCCACGGGGGTATCTTAGTTTTTACAGACGGTTTTGTGCCTTACACCAGTGCAGCGGTGATGATGGCCATTTTATAGACCTCATCGGCATTACAGCCGCGGGACAGATCGTTGATAGGTGCAGCCAAGCCCTGCAGGATGGGGCCGTATGCCTCATAGCCGCCCAGGCGCTGTGCGATCTTATAACCAATGTTGCCGGCTTCGATGCAGGGGAAAATAAAGGTGTTGGCATATCCGGCCACAGGAGAACCGGGGAACTTGAGTTGGCCAACCTCGGGAGCCACTGCAGCATCGAACTGCATTTCGCCGTCGATAGCCAGGTCGGGAGCCATTTCCTTAGCAACAGCCGTTGCATCGTGGCTGAGCTTCACGGTGCCGCCTTTACCGGAGCCATTGGTGGAGAAGCTGAGCATAGCAACCTTGGGATCAATACCGAAGACCTGAGCCGTCTTGGCAGTCTCCACAGCAACCTCTGCCAGCTTACGGGCAGCGGATACAGTCACATTCCCCTCCTTGTCCACACTGTCTTCATAGCTGAGGTTAATAGCACAGTCACCCATAGCGATTTTTTCTTCGCCACGTACCAAAATGAAGCAGGAAGATACCAGATTGGCGCCCTTCTTGGTCTTAACGATCTGCAGTGCGGGACGAACGGTATCGGCGGTGGAGTAGGTTGCGCCGCCCAGCAAAGAGTCCGCATAGCCCATTTTCACCAGCATAGTGCCGAAATAGTTACCCTTCGACAGTGCAGCACGGCAATCTTCAGCGGACATTTTGCCCTTACGAAGCTCCACCATCTTTTCTACCATAGCATCCATCTCGGGATAGGTTGCCGGATCCAGGATCTCTACACCCTCGATATTGAAGCCGCCCTTGGCAGCATTTGCCTTGACCTCGTCAGGGTTGCCAATGAGGATGGCGGTCAAAAAGCCGCCTTCCACCAGCCGTGCAGTGGCTTCCAAGATTCTTGCATCGTGACCCTCGGTAAAGACAATCTTCCGGGGGTTAGCTTTCAATGTTTCAATCATTGCATCAAACATGACATATATCCTCCATACATTTGGGCTATGCCCATATTTTTACATATAAATTATACACCAAGAATTGTCTGTGCGCAACTGTTTTCCAAAAATATTCTAAAAAGAGCACAGAAAATTATTGATATTTTTCTTCTGATTTGCTATGCTGTATACAGATAAGGAGGGATTGTATGAACTGGTATCCACTTATGTGGCTTGGGCTGCTGGTGCTGTTTCTGTGGCTGGAAGCATCCACTGTTGCACTGGTATCCGTTTGGTTTGCTGCCGGAGCTGTAGCTGCAATGATCGTCAGCTTTTGCGGCGGGACACTGGGCCTGCAGGCAGTGTTTTTCATTGCCGTATCTGCCCTGCTTCTGCTTAGCCTGCGACCGTTCACTCGCAAATTCATCACCCCGAAAATGACTAAAACCAATGTGGACAGTGTTTCCGGCTCCGAGGGCATCGTGCTGGAAAGCATCGACAATGTAGAATCCACCGGGCGTGTCCGTTTGGGTGCACTGGAGTGGGCCGCACGAAGCAGCTCCGGTGTTTCCATCCCCGCAGGCACCCGCATCCGGGCAGACCGGGTGGAGGGCGTAAAAGTATTCGTCACCCCAATTGAAAGCAACAATACATAATCAGGAGGAATAATTATGGAATATATCATCATCGTAGCACTGATCGTCATCGTATTTCTTATCATTGTGTCCAATATTCAGGTCGTTCAGCAGTCACGTGCCTATGTTATTGAGCGGCTTGGTGCTTTCCAGGGCATTTGGGGTGTTGGTCTGCATTTCAAAATCCCGTTTATTGACCGAATCGTTCGCAAGGTAACTCTGAAAGAGCAGGTATTGGATTATCCTCCTCAGCCTGTGATCACAAAGGATAATGTTACTATGCAGATCGACACCGTTGTCTATTTTCAGATTACAGATCCCAAGCTGTACTGCTACGGCGTTGAACATCCTATGACCGCTATGGAAACACTGACTGCAACCACTCTGCGGAATATCATCGGTGATCTGGAGCTGGATCAGACTTTGACCTCCCGGGACCTGATCAACACCAAAATGCGTGCCATTCTGGATGAGGTGACTGACCCCTGGGGGATCAAGGTCAATCGGGTGGAGCTGAAAAACATTCTCCCGCCCCAGGATATTCAAAATTCTATGGAAAAGCAGATGAAAGCAGAGCGTGACCGTCGTCAGGCAATTTTGCAGGCAGAGGGGCAGAAAAAATCTGCGATTCTGATTGCAGAGGGCGAAAAGGAGTCTGCAATTTTGCGGGCAGATGCAGAAAAGCAGGCTGCGATTTTGCGGGCAGAAGCCGAAAAGCAAGCAGCTATTTTAAAAGCTGACGGCGAGGCGCAGGCCATCCGCACAGTGCAGGAAGCGCTGGCCGACTCTATAAAAATGCTAAACGAGCAGGCACCTAATGATCAGGTCGTAAAGCTTAAATCCATCGAAGCAATGGAAAAAATTGCTGACGGCAAGGCAACAAAGATCATCATTCCCAGCCAAATGCAGGGGTTGGTTGGCTTGGCCAATGGCCTTGTAGAAGCCACAAAAGAATAACCACAAGTTAAGCTACTATCGTTTTTCTATACCGTACTCTTACTTCCCTGTCTATGTCCTCTCGGTCAAGCAGCCGAGAGGACTTTTTGTCAAATTTTCAGCCGGAGCGAATCTAAAAATTGTTACACAATAATCATCTTTGCTTCATTGAAAAATGAACTAAGATATGCTATACTATCGGCGTAAAGAAAACAGGCAAAAAAATACTGAATATACACTCTTTGAGGTTAATTATATGAAAAAGAATACCGTTATATCCGCTGCACTTGCAGCGCTTCTTTTGCTTTCCGGCTGTCAAAATCAGCCACAGGCCACCACATCTCCCTTAGTGGATACCACGCTTCCGCCTGTCACCACAGAGTTTTCTGAGCTGATTGTCCCTCCCTCCCCAAACCCGGAGACAGTCTATTCCATTTCTATGCCTATCACAACAGAAGCTGACCTCGCTGAAGACGGAACGGAATACTTTCACTACTCCTATCAAACTATGAATTTAACTGTACCTGACCGGGAAGTGGCCGACAAGGTGATTATAGATTTTCTCAGCCGTGTAGAAAGCACCCGGGAGGATGCAGGGCGTATTCACGATCTTGCCCAAGCAGCCTACACTGCCCGTACTCCCCGCTTTCAGCCCTATTTTTATCAAATTCAGTACAATCCTGCCCGAATTGATCAAGGTGTTCTCAGCCTCTTCGGTCAAATTGTCACCGTCAGTGATGCCGGTCACGCCAGCACAGAAAGCATATCTGCAAATTACAATATGGTCACTGGTGATGTTCTCACTCTTGGCAGCATTTTATATCAGGCAGACCGAAAAGAGGATATTGCACAGCTTGTGATCAAGGACTTGGAAAGCCGTGAGGAGCTTGCCCTTTATGATGACTTTCGGGACACGGTGCGTGACCGTTTTCGCCGGGACGAAAGCACGGATGAGGACTTTTATTTCAGTAGTTATGGCCTGTGCTTTTATTTCTCCCCCTATGAAATTGCGCCCTATGTTTATGGTACAGTGGAGGTAGAAATACCATACAACAAGTTGACAGGATTAATCGGTGATGAATTTTTTCCGGATGAACGCATCCTCAGCAGTGGTCATCTCAATGCTATGGATTTTGACAAAGCTGATTTGCAAGACTATGACCAGTTTGCGGAAATCGTTGTCGATTCCGGTGCAGATATGGTGCTTTTAACTGCAGACAGCACCCTGCAGGATATTAAAATATTACAGCTAATTTGGACAAAGGGCGACGCAACCTACACCCAGACAAAAACTATTTTTGCATCCAATGTACTAACAGCCCAAAATGCAATTTTGCTGGAAGCAGATTTTAGTTCCAACCAACCGCCTTTCCTGATCACCTATCTGCAAAACGGTGAGCTATGCTCCCGTTTCCTGGCATTTGATGCCGCAACAAGAGAATACACCCTAACAAAATGATTTACAGCGGGAAAAGCACAGAGCTTCTCCCGCTGATTCATTATAATTCTATTATTTTACATAAAAAACGGCACACCTTCCGGAGTGCCGTAATTCTTTTAATCAGCAACATAAGGCAGCAGAGCGATCTGGCGAGCACGCTTAATAGCGGTGGTCAGGTCACGCTGGTGAGCTGCGCAGGTGCCGGTAGTACGGCGGGGCAGAATCTTGCCACGCTCAGACAGGTAGCGGCGAAGCTTTGCAGTATCCTTATAATCAATGCTGGTCATCTTGTCCACGCAGAAAGCACAAACCTTCTTGCGCTTACGGGGACGAACACGCTGTTCAGTAGCCATAGGATAACCTCCTTCGTAAGAATGTAGAAAAGTTCATTTTTAGAACGGGAGTTGAGCGTCGTCATCCTCCAGCATCGCGAAATCGGATGCAGCAGGAGTAGCCGGAGCAGCATAGCTGCCATAGCTTGGAGAAGCAGGAGCGGAATAGCTGTTAGCACTATAATTGCCGCTGTCACCACTACGCTTGCTTTCACCGAAGTAAACATTATCTGCTACCACTTCGGCAGTGCGGCGCTTATTACCATCCTTATCCGTCCAGGAACGGATCTGCAGGCGGCCGGAAACCACGATCATACTGCCCTTAGTAAAATACTTGGAGATAAACTCGCCAGTATTGCGCCAAGCAACACAATCAATGAAATCCGTTTCCCGTTCGCCGCCGTCCCGACCGCCGAAATCACGGTCGACTGCTACAGAAAAGCTGGCAACGGCAATGCCAGAGCCTGTGCGGCGCAGTTCGGGGTCACGGGTCAAACGACCCATAATAACAATGTGGTTGAGCATGGTAATTCCTCCTTACTCTTCCACGACAGTGGTCAGGCAACGCAGGATGCCGTCGGTGATCTTCATAACACGCTCCAGCTCCGCAGGGAACTCGGGCTTGCTTTCGAAGTTCATCAGGACATAGTAGCCCTCGTTCAGATCGTTGATGGGATAGGCCAGACGGCGCTTGCCCCACTCATCGATATTGGAGAGGGTACCCTCCGCTTCCACCATTGCCTTGAACTTTTCCACAAGTGCGGCAGTGCCTTCCTCTCCCTGAGCAGGGTCAATGATGTAAAGCACCTCGTACTTACCGGTGATCTTAGCCATGTTGTTTGCACCTCCTTTTGGACTTTTGGCCTCCGGTCTCGCCGGAAGCAAGGATTTGTCTGCACTGGCAGACCTGTGTATTATATTCGCATTTTCGTGAAAAGTCAAGCACTTTTCCGCAGAAAACTCTAAAAAATATAAAAATATAAACTACCTAAAAACAAATTGACACATACCAAAAAGACACGCAAGTCCTCCACCTGTTCGGTTTTGGAGGACTTGTGCATCCTGATTATATTCAAAGAACTACACCGTCTTTAAAAATGGAAATCTCCCGAAATCCACTTTTTTCCGCTTTTGTCTGCTTAGCAGTCCAAAAAACATTTTCAGGAATCTGACTTTTTCAAGTTCCGCAGAAAAAATCCCAGTACCGTCGACGAAATTATTTAGACTTATCCTGGCGGATGAGGTGCTTCATAGCTTCGATGCCGACCTTGATTGCGCCGGAGGTATCTTCTGTCATAGGCATTTCCATTCCGAGTTTTTCCCGCTCCTGATTCCAGACAGCGTGGAAGCAGCTACCGCAGCGTACGCCCAGTGCAGAGGCTACTACAAACAATGCCGCAGATTCCATCTCACTTGCTTTAACTCCAAGCTTTTTCCAGGAATCCCACTTTTGCAGAAGATCGTAATATACCGGTGACTTTTCCGGGGAATGCTGCCCGTAGAACGCATCCTTGCACTGCACAACGCCTGTATGTGTACGATAGCCAAGGGCTTCACTGGCTTCCTTCAGGGCTGCAGTTACCCCAAAATCGGGCACTGCCGGAAATTCAATGGGAGCATATTCCAAAGAAGTATGCTCATAGCGGATCGCACCGGTAGCGACGACTACATCGCCGGGGAGAACCTTCAGATCAATGCCACCGCAGGTGCCTACACGGATAAAAGTATCCGTGCCAATGGCAGCCAACTCCTCCATAGCAATAGATGCCGAGGGGCCGCCAATGCCTGTAGAACACACAGAGACCTTTTCGCCAAGAAGCGTGCCGGTATAGATGTTATATTCCCGATTCATACCGATATGCACCGGGTTATCAAAATATTGGGCAATGGCTTCACAACGGCCGGGGTCGCCGGGCAGGAAGCAATAGCGACCTACATCGCCCTCCTTACAATGAATGTGATATTGCATACCAATATCCTGCATAATAATTACCTCCTCAATAATTTGTTACAGTATAGCAGACAGTGGCTGAAAATGCAATGCTTTCCGATTGCCACTAATCAGAACAGGCTCACCTGACTGGTATCCGGAAGATCCCCAAACGCACCGGCATCCTTCAGCATTTGGATATGCGTTTTGGACACTTTAGGACAAGCCGCCGTCACTTCCTCAATGGAAAGAAAGTTTTTTCCTTCCCTGCCCTCCATCAGATCCCAGGCTGCATTCTCACCCAAACCGGAAATCGATACAAAGGGCGGGCGAAGCTTTCCATCCTCTATCAGGAATTTCGTAGCGTGGCTCTTATACAGATCAATTGGCAGGAATGTAAAGCCCCGAATATAGTACTCATACGCCACCTCTAAGGTCGTCAGCAAATCTTCATCCTTATTGGTAGCATCGTCATTGTCGTCAATTGCCTTAATATTGGCTTGGACACTCTCTAATCCACCGGTCATCAGTGCTACATCAAAGCCGCCTTTTTGACTGCGGCGGTAAAAATATGCCGCATAAAACGCAAGCGGATGATACACCTTGAACCAGGCAATCCGAAATGCCATCATAACATACGCCACAGCATGTGCCTTAGGGAACAGATACTTGATTTTTTTACAGGAATCAATATACCACTCCGGAACACCGGCATTCCGCATTTCCTGCTCTGCGCCGTCAGGCAGCCCCCTGCCCTTACGGACAGATTCCATAATCTTAAAGGAACGCTTTTCCGGCAGCCCACAGGAAATCAGATAAAGCATAATGTCATCACGGCAGCCAATGGTTTGATCTACCCGGGCTTTTCCGGACACGATCAGCTCTTTGGCATTTCCCAGCCACACATCGGTGCCGTGGGTATAGCCGGAAATACGAACCAAAAAGTCAAATTTCTCCGGCTTTGTATCCAACAGAACACCACGGGTAAAACGGGTATTGAACTCCGGAACCGCAACTGCGCCGGTAGGCCCCAATATAGGATCATCCTCATATCCCAGCACCTTGGAGGAGGTAAAGATGGACATTGTCCTCTTATCATCCAGCGGGATCGTCTTAGCATCCACACCGGTCATATCCTCCATCATACGAATCATAGTTGGATCATCATGACCAAGCATATCCAGCTTTAGGAGGTTTTCCTCCATAGAGTGATATTCAAAATGGGTGGTAATCTGATCAGAATTGGGATCATCCGCAGGATGCTGTACCGGGCAGAAATCCCATATCTCGTTTTCCTGCGGAATGACAACCAGTCCGCCAGGATGCTGCCCGGTCGTACGGCGAACGCCAACACAGCCGGCCGCCAAGCGGTTCATTTCTGCTGCTGAACGATGCTGCTGCCGCTCCTCAAGGTATTTTTTCACATACCCATAGGCCGTTTTTTCCGCAACGCCGCCAATGGTACCGGCACGGAAAACGTGGGTCTTCCCAAACATCTCTGTACAGTAGGTATGGGCTCTTGCCTGATATTCTCCGGAGAAGTTCAGGTCAATATCCGGCACCTTGTCACCGCCAAAGCCCAGGAAGGTTTCAAATGGAATATTGAAGCCTTCCTTTGCATAAGGCGTGCCGCATTTCGGACACAGGGCATCCGGAAGGTCTGCACCGCAGCCATAGCCCTCCGGTACATCGAAAGTGGTGTACTTACAGTCCGGGTTTGGACACCGATAATGTGGCGGGAAGGAGTTAACCTCCGTGATACCGGACATATAGGCAACAATAGAAGAACCAACCGAACCACGGGAGCCCACCAGATAGCCATTTTCCAAGGAGTTCTGAACCAGCTTTTGCGCCGACATATATATCACATCATAGTGGCAGGAAATAATATCATGCAGCTCTGTTTCCACACGGCTGGTTATCAGCTCCGGGGGATTTTCTCCATACAGACGATGCATTTTTCCATATACAAGACTTTTCAGATCCTCCACGGAGTTTTCAATTTTGGGAGCAAACAGGTTGTGCGGCACGGGACGAAGTGTCTCACACATATCTGCAATCTTATTGGGATTTGTCACGACAATCTCGTAGGCACGCTCTTCTCCCAAATAAGCAAACTCCCGAAGCATTTCATCGGTAGTACGGAAATAAAGGGGATTGTCCTTATCTGCATCGTCAAAGCCCTTCACGCCTAAAAGAATATGGCGGAATATTTCATCCTCCGGGTTCAGGAAGTGAACATCTCCGGTAGCAACGACCATTTTATTGAGCTCATCCCCAATATGCAGGATCGTTCGGTTGTAATCCCGAAGCACCTCCTGACTTGCTGCAATGGGCTGTTTGCCATTTTTACTGGGGCGAAGCATAAAAGCGTTGTTGGAAAGGGGCTGCACCTCCAAGTAATCGTAGAACGAGGCGATCCGCTTCAGCTCCCAATCACTTTTTCCCCGGATAACAGCCTGAAACAGCTCATTGTTTTCACAGGCTGAGCCGATGATCAGTCCTTCCCGATGCTCCATAATCTGCGATTTCAGAAAACGGGGAAACTTTTTAAAATACTTCAAATTGGCTTCAGACAGAAGCTGATAAAGATTGCGCAAGCCGATCTGATTTTTTGCAAGTACAACAATATGCTCCGATTTTCCGCTTTCTCTTCTGTGGGGCGCACGAAGCTTAGAAACATATCCGTTGATCTCCTGCAGCCGGGTTACTCCCTTTTGCGACAGGATCTCGGATAGTCTGTCCATAATCAGTCCGCACGTCACTGCATCGTCAGCCGCCCGATGGTGCTGAAACTCCGGCAAATTCAGAGAATCCGCAACCATATCCAGCTTAAATTTTTTCAATCCAGTCAGCAGCACCTGAGAAAGCGGAAGCGTATCTACGGAGGTCAGGTTATATACCAAGCCTGCTTTTTTACAGGCTGTCCGCAAAAAACCGGTGTCAAAATCCGCATTATGCGCAACCAAAACACTGTCTCCCACGAATTTCAGAAATTCAGGCAGGACCTCTTCTATTTTAGGTGCACCGACAAGCATTTTATCGGTTATTCCGGTCAACTCAGTAGTTACACTTTCCAGCTTTTTGCCGGGAGTCACAAAGGATTGGAACCGCGCCAGCTCCTTTCCATCCTTCATACGAACCGCACCAATCTCAACGATCTTATCCTGACGAGTATCCAGACCTGTGGTTTCCAAATCAAATGCCACGAATTCATCGGCCAGTGGCTGATCCTGATCGCCGGAAACAGCCACAAGATCATCCACATCGTTCACATAGTAGCCTTCACAGCCGTAAAGAATCTTAATCAGCTCATCGGTGCCGGCAACCTTGGGAGGCTTTTTCCCTTCAATTGTATGCAGTGCATCTGTAAAGGACTGTACACAGCCGTGATCCGTAATGGCAATGGCACGGTGTCCCCAGGCCGCAGCCTGCTGGATTGCGGCCGCAGTATTGGTCAGTGCATCCATATTGCTCATAACCGTATGCAGGTGCAGCTCGACCCGTTTTTCGCCCGGTGCGGTATCCACACGCTTTGGCAGAGAGCCGTACATCATAGCTGTTGGCTGTAAAACTGTTTCATTATCGAATTTATTTAAGGTCATCCGTCCCTGGACCTTCAGTACAGTACCGACCTTGACCTTTTCCAAAATGATTTTTGCTTCCTCGTTTTCCATAAAACGGTTCACGCGTACAGAACCGTAATTATCCGTCATATCAAAATTGATCACCCAGGCATTGCGCTTCTTCAGTTCCCGATGATCTACGCTGAACACACGCCCTTCAACGATCACGCCACCCATATCCAGGCTGATATCCTGCATAGGGATACTTTTCCCTTTAATTGGACGGCCGTAGAAGGTTTCGCTATCCTGCTTCTGCTCTTTCTTCTCAGGTGCAGACACAACTGCGGGAATATCCTGCATTTTTGCCTGCCGCATCTGCTTCATAGCTTCATACAGTGCCTGACCGGAAAGTTCATTACCGCAGGTGATCTCGATCTGCACAGAAACGCCAAACTGTTCTTCCAGCCGTCTGGTAACCGCAGGCACAGATTTCAGCAGGCCATCCTTGCCATTGCCAAGAAGCTGGATTTTCAGAGTGCTATCCTGCCAGTTGTAGCCCGCACCGGAAAGAGAGGCTCTTGCCATAGAATCCTCTGCCATAAATAAGCTCATAATATCCTCCGGGGGGACGGAAGCAAGCTGATTGGGTTCAAAAACCGGCTGCAGCTTCATTGCAGCCAGGCCATAGCTTTGGCTTACCTGCTGGCAGATAAGCTCCCGATCTTTTTCCGGCACATAGCGATCAAACCGCACTGCAACATCCACCTGGCGGGATACAGGATCAATATCCGCAGCAGAGACAGCCGCCTGAGACAGCACCGGAAACAGGTGCTCAGGCGGCTGATACTGGGAAAACATATTCAGGAAGAATACATTCTGCTCCATAAGTAATTACAATTCCTCAATTCGTTTCAGTAACGCTGGCAGAAGCGCCTCATAAGGAAGCTTTTCCACCGGCTGACCTTTTTCAAACAGCAGACCGCATCCGTCGCCGCCCGCAATACCAATATCGGCCTCCCGTGCTTCCCCAGGGCCATTGACTACACAGCCCATAACGGCAACCGTTATAGGCTTTTCATAGTTTTTCAGTGCCCTGTCTACCTGCTCCACAAGGCCGATCAGATCAATCTTTGTTCTGCCACAGGTAGGGCAGGAAATGATGTTCACGCCTTCTTTGCGCAATCCGGCAACTTTCAAAATGTCTTTTGCAGCGTAAATCTCTTCCACCGGATCGTCCGTAAGGCTTACACGGATCGTATCTCCAATGCCATCAAGCAGCAGCGCACCAATGCCCATTGCGGATTTCATCAGTCCCATTTTTACAGGGCCGGTTTCCGTTACACCGATATGAAGTGGATAGTCGCTTTGTGACCGAAACAGACGGGCGGCTTCTACCATGGTGGGAACCGTAGAGGATTTCATAGATACACAGGTATCATAGAACCCGAACTTTTCCAGAAGATGGATGTGCTGGAAAGCACTCTCCACCAGTGCCTGTGCTGTAGGATGACCATATTTTTCCAGCAGGCGCTTATCCAGGCTGCCGCCATTTACACCGATACGGATAGGAATGCCGTTTGCTCGGCAGGCATCTACAACCGCCTTAACCCGTTCCTCTCCGCCAATATTGCCGGGATTAATACGAATCTTGGAGGCACCGCCTTCCGCTGCCGCAATGGCCAGCCGGTAATCAAAATGGATATCCGCAACAAGAGGCATAGAAGTTTTTTGGCAGATTTGAAAGAAGCTTTTCGCTGCCTCCTGATCCGGCACAGCCAGCCGAACGATCTGGCAACCGGCATTGCGAAGCTTTTCTATCTGCTCCAGGCAGCCGGAAGTATCTGTGGTCTTTGTGTTGAGCATAGACTGAATGGCAACGGGTGCACCGCCACCGATCAGAACATCGCCGACCCTTATCTGTTTTGTCATCTGTATCACCCTTTAAAAATGGTAAATATATCCTTAAACATAATTACCGCCATCAAAATAAGCAGCAAAACCATACCGGCGGCGTGGACATATCCTTCATATTTGGAATTCAGTTTTTTGCGGGTCACCGCTTCCACACCGGTAGTCAGCAGCAAACCTACACAGCGGCCGCCATCCAGTGCGGGAATCGGCAATAAGTTCATAACTGCCAAATTGATAGCAATAAATCCCCCAAAATAAAGCATATTCAAAATTGCAAGACCAACGGTTTTCGAGGCTGTAGCTGTCGAGGACATAAGGGAAACAATACCAACAGGCCCCGTCATATCCTGCAGTCCTGCCTGACCGGTCAGCAGCATTTTCAAACTGAGCCAAACGGTCTGCACCACACTGCGTGTACTCGCCCAGGTGTAGGAAAGGAGATTGCCTGCATTTGCTTTTTCAATGCCAAAGCTGAATCCGAAGCGCTCAGATTGCTCCCCGGTTTCCGGATCGGTAAACAGGTGCTTTTCCATAGCATAATCGTCAAAGTACAGCTTCTTTCCGTTGCGTTCTACAACGATATCCATTTTTTCGCCGCCCAAACTCAAGAGCATATTGGCATCCGATGCAGTATATACACGGTAACCGTCAATCTTTATAAAACGGTCCCCCACATGGAGTCCGTCCTCTAAAATGATCGTGCAGCCATCTTCGGTTTGGGCAATTACCGGTGTCACACGAGCCTTGTCAAAGGAGAAAACCAGCATGAGCAGTAAAAACCCTGCAATAAAATTCATAAAAGTTCCGGCGACCAGGATAATCAGCCTTTTCCACCACGCTGCCTTTTGGAAGGAATGGGGATCTTCTGTATCCTCATCCTCCCCTTCCATAGCACAATACCCACCAATAGGAATACAGCGCAAGGAATACAGCGTTTCTCCTTTCTGCTTTTTGATAATTGCAGGTCCCATAAACAAAGAGAATTCATTGACACGGACACCGGAAGCCTTTGCCGCCAAAAAGTGCCCCAGCTCGTGGACGAAAATCAGCAGGCTGAAAAGCAATATTGCAAAAATGATACTCAATACCGTCATAGAAATATTCCGCCTTATAAAAAGTTTCGAACTGCCTCTCTGGCAGAACAGTCTGTCTCCAAAATTTGACACAGATCCGGCATTTCCATAAAAGGTACTGCCTCTACAGCCCGGGAAACCAGCCGATATATATCATAAAAACCGATCTTATCCTGAAGAAATAAAGAAACTGCCTCTTCGTTAGCACCATTCATAGCCGGGCAGGCTGTACCACCTGCCTGTGCGCAGTTTCGTGCCAAATCCAGGCACGGGAACGCCTCCGTATCCGGCTGGGCAAAGGTAAGCGGTGGGCAATCTGTCAGGCGAAGCCGTTCAACAGGACTATTGCACCGCTCCGGATAGGTCAACGCCAGTTGAATAGGCAAACGCATATCCGGTGAACCAAGCTGTGCCATCACAGCACCATCAGAAAATTCCACAAGGCTATGAACAATGCTCTGCCGGTGTATCACCACATCCACCTTGCTCAGCGGCAAATCATAAAGCCGCATTGCCTCAATTACTTCCAGTCCTTTGTTCATCAGTGTCGCACAATCCACTGTGATCTTAGCACCCATTTTCCAGGTGGGATGGCGCAGTGCATCCGCCTTTGTGACCGTTTGAAGCTGCTGCTTTGTCATACCGAAAAAGGGTCCGCCGGAACAGGTAAGAATGATTTTTTCCACCCGGCTTGTGTCCAGAGACGGCATCAAACACTGAAAAATCGCAGAATGCTCTGAATCCACCGGTACGATCTGTGCATTATACTTCTTTGCTTCCGCCATAACCAGCTCGCCGGCACACACCAAAGTCTCCTTATTGGCAAGGCCGATCCGCTTCCCGGCCCGGATTGCTGCTAAGGTGGGCTTTAATCCAAGCATACCCACAACTGCTGTGATTACACAATCCGCTTCTGCCATAGATGCAGCTCTATTTAGTCCTTCCTCTCCCCAAGCAACCTCCGTTGGAAATGCTCCCAGGACAGATTGCAGCTTTTCTGCCGCCTCCTGTGTGCCCATAACCGCCAGTAATGGGCTATATTGGCGGCACTGCTGTGCCATACGCTCCACATTGCTGCCAGCCGTCAACGCAGCCACAGGAATACCCAAATGCTCTATAACATCCAATGTTTGCCGGCCTACAGAGCCGGTAGACCCTAACACACTAACGCAAGAAACCATATTATTTCACCGCCAAAGGCATAATCAGCAGAAGCAGCTCCGCCACGGGAGCCACAACGGTCATAGAGTCAAAACGATCCAAAATACCGCCATGTCCCGGTATCAGATTTCCATAATCCTTAATTCCAACCTGACGCTTGATCACGGAGAAGGTCAGATCCCCCAGCACGGAGGCAAGGGAACCCGCAACACCATAAATAACGCCATACAGGAAATTAACCCTGCAGCCCATCCAGGTAAGTACCAGTCCATAAAGTATAACGCCGATCACTGCCCCAAGGATACCGCCGAAAAAGCCTTCGACTGTTTTTTTCGGGCTGATATTGGGACAGAGCTTATGCTTGCCAAAAAACACACCAGCAAAATATGCACCCGTATCGGACAAAAAGGCCAGCACAAACGGCAGCAGGACAAGGGATGCACCCAACTCCATATTCCGAATGCGAACAATAGCACTGAGTAAATACGGAATTAGTACTCCTCCGGCAAGACAAACCAGCACTTTTTCAAAGGGAAGCTTTGTTTTGGAAATCAGGAGCTCCCCAAACAGGAGATAAGTCAGCGCAAGCATTCCGGCAAGTCCCCACACATATGGTCTGTCAAAGAAGCACCAAATACTTACACCGGCAGCAAATAAGGCGGTTATTGCCACAAGCCGCAGGTGCTTTACAAGACCTGTACCCCATAAAAGCTCATATGCAGCAACGGCAGACATCGCAGCCAGCAACACGGCAGTATATACCGGCGGCAGGGCAATCAGAATCACCAGCAATACAGGCAGCAGCACCGCTGCTGCAATTATTCTTGTTTTCACGGTTAAACACCTCCAAAGCGGCGATTTCGTCTCTGATACTCTGCAATCGCCTGATCCAAGTGCTCCGGAGTAAAATCCGGCCAAAGCACATCCATAAACACATACTCGGAATATGCAGACTGCCACAGCAGGAAATTGCTGGTTCGCATTTCGCCGGAGGGCCGAATGATCAATTCCGGATCAGGCACATCCTTTGAGTACAAATAACCCGAAAAACAATCCTCCGTCAGTTCCTCCGGAGAAAGGATCCCATTTGCCACATCCTGTGCCGCTGCTCTTGCCGCCTTTACGATCTCATCCCGGCCGCCGTAGTTCAGGCAAAAATTTACCTGCACATCGTGAAAAGCTGCGGACGTTTCCTCTGCCTTGTGGCAAAGTGCATGCAGATCCGGAGAAAGCCTGGAAAGGTCTCCAAAGAAGCGGAATCGCACATGGTTTTTTTCCATATCTGCCAGTGCTTCCTGTAAATACTTTCCCAAAAGCTTCATAATACCGGAGACCTCATCTGCCGAGCGTTTCCAGTTTTCTGTGGAAAACGCGTAGACTGTCAGATATTGCACACCAAGCGTACGGCAATAGTTGGCCGTGCGGCGAAACGCCTCTGCACCGGCTGCATGACCGGCTGTTCGTGGCAGACCTCTTTTTTTAGCCCAACGGCCATTGCCATCCATAATAATAGCAATATGGCACGGGACAGGCTGATTATGCGTTTTGAGCATAAGGGGAATTTCCTTTCTGTGAGATAATGCATAAAAGCAGAATGCCCTATGCAGTTTTTTGTGCGCTTATCAAGCACACAGATACAGCAATACAGATCGATAGACAAGCAACTTTCGACCTTGAGGCCATAATCATACGGCAGGTCGAAAGTTGTGCAACGGGAAAGCAATTTCCTAAAACTATATTGCCGCAGATGGCTTTTCAAATTCATCGAGCTGAAGCCATCCAAAAATCCGTTTCCGGAATTTCAGGCAAAGCTGTATATGGGGTCACCCCCATATACAAGCCGGACAAACCCAAAAGCGCTATCCTCACTCCTGGAATTCTGCCTTAAATTGCCATCAGTTCCTTTTCCTTTGCGGCCAGTGCCTCATCGACCCGCTTGATGAACTTATCCAAAATATCCTGCAGATCCTTCTCTGCCTTCTTCTGATCATCTTCCGTGATCTCGGACTTCTTCTTCAGATTCTTTACATAATCCATACCGTCGCGGCGAATATTCCGCATAGCAACCTTGGCATCCTCAGCATACTTCTTGACCTGCTTCGTCAATTCCTTACGGCGCTCCTCGGTAAGTTGTGGGAACACCAGACGAATCACACGGCCATCATTTTGCGGGTTGATGCCCAAATCGGAAATTTGAATTGCCTTCTGAATTTCCTTAAGCAAGCTGCCATCCCAGGGCTGAATCACCAATGTGCGGGCATCCGGCGAGGAAATGGTAGCCACACCGTTAAGAGGTGTTTCCTGGCCATAATATTCCACAGTGATCCGATCCAGCACCTTGGCATTGGCACGGCCGGCACGGACGGCGCCAAAGTTCTCCGCCAGTACATCCAGGGTCTTTTCCATTTTTCTGGTAAATTCGGTAAACTCTACATTCATAAGAAATCCTCCTTAAAATTTTGTTTTCACGGTCGTTCCGATCTCTTCTCCCCGGACGACACGGACGATACTGTTTTCTTCTGCAAGGCCAAAGCACACCATAGTCATATCATTGTCCATTGCCAGCGTGATGGCAGTGGAATCGGTGGCCTTCAGATGCTGTGAAAGCACCTCGTCATAGGTAAGGCGGCTATAGCGAACCGCATTGGGATCCACATTGGGATCTGCTGAATAAATCGCATCAATATTCTTTGCCATCAAAATAGCATCTGCTTCGATCTCCACACCGCGAAGCACAACACCGGTATCCGTTGAAAAATAGGGATTGCCGGTGCCGCCTGCCATAATAACGACCTTGCCCTCATTCAGGTAACGGTCTGCACGGTCACGGGTGAAGTACTCACAGAATTTATTCATTTCCACTGCACAAAGTACTCTTGCTTCAATTCCGTGCTTTTCCAGCGCATCGGCAACAGCAATAGAATTCATCACCGTGCCCAGCATACCCATTGCATCGGCATGAGAACGCTGCATCTTATCCGCACCGTCTTTCACGCCGCGCCAGAAATTACCGGCACCGATCATAAGACCAACCTGAACGCCCAACCGGGTGCATTCCCCAATGGCCTGGCACACGCCGTTGATCACATTGAAATCCAGGCCACGGTGTGCAGGGCCAGCAAGCGCTTCACCACTGACCTTCAGCATAATTCTTTTATATTTGAGTTCCAATTTGGTACACTCCCCTCGTATTGCTTCTCTTATTTTAATATAAGTCCGCCGAATTGACAACTATAATTTATGAAATTTTCAAAAATGTTTTTCTAAATTTCATAATCTGACTTTTCCTTGTTGAAAAAAAACTTACAATCGGTTATAATACATAAAAATCTGCATAATAGAGAGGATGTTACCGATGGCTGAAATCACAGAAAGTAAAAATTTCATCCACGCGTTTATTGAGGAGGACATTGCAGAGGGCGGTCAGTTTGCCGGTCAGACTGTGCATACCCGGTTTCCGCCGGAGCCAAACGGCTATTTGCACATTGGGCACTGCAAGGCACTGATCATTGACTTCGGCACCGCAGAGAAATTCGGCGGTATGTGCAATCTGCGTATGGATGACACCAATCCTACTAAAGAGGATGTGGAGTTTGTGGAAGCCATTCAGGAGGATATCCGCTGGCTTGGCTTTGACTGGGATGACCGTTTCTACTATGGCTCCGACTACTTTGAGAAAGACTATGAATACGCTGTGGAGCTGATTCAGAAGGGTCTTGCCTATGTATGCGAGCTGACACCGGAGCAATTTAAGGAGAACCGTGGTGATTTAAATACCCCTGCCACTTCTCCGTACCGGGATCGTCCTGTTGAAGAAAGCCTGGATCTTTTCCGCCGTATGCGTGAGGGCGAATTTGAGGATAACCGCTACACGCTTCGTGCAAAAATTGACCTGGCTTCTGGAAACTTCAATATGCGTGACCCGGTCATTTACCGGATCCGCCATATGCATCATCACCGTCAGGGGGATAAATGGTGCATCTATCCGATGTATGACTTTGCTCATCCCATCCAGGATGCATTGGAAGGCATTACCCACAGCCTTTGCTCCCTGGAGTTTGAAAACCACCGTCCTCTATATAACTGGGTAGTGGAGCACGTGTCCGTTCCCCATCATCCCCGTCAGATTGAATTTGCGCGGCTGGGTATTGACCATACCGTGCTGAGTAAGCGCAAGCTGCGGCAGCTTGTGGAGGAAGGCCGGGTTTCCGGCTGGGATGACCCCCGTATGCCCACACTGTGCGGTCTGCGCCGCCGTGGTTATACGCCTGCTTCTATCCGTAATTTCTGTGATCGGGTCGGTGTTGCCAAATCCCCCAATACCATCGAATATGGCTTTCTGGAGCATTGCCTCCGGGAGGATCTGAACGAAACAGCACAGCGTGTTATGGCAGTACTCAAGCCGATTAAGCTGACTATAACCAATTACCCCGAGGGAAAAACAGAATGCTTCGAGGTTGAGAATAATCCGAACGATCCCGCAGCAGGCACACGGCAGATTACCTTCTCCCGTAATCTTTGGATCGAAGCAGACGATTTTCTGGCTGAGCCCATTCCCAAGTACAAGCGGCTGTTTCCCAACGGACCTGAATGCCGCCTGAAGGGTGCCTACCTGATCACCTGCACCGGTTGCGTTACCGATGATAACGGAAATGTAACTGAGGTATTGGCAACCTATGATCCTATGTCCAGCGGCGGAGATCCCGCAGATGGCCGCAAGGTCAAGGGTGCAACCATCCATTGGGTAGATGCCGGTAATTGCCGGGATGCCGAGGTTCGCCAGTACAGCAACCTCTTTGACGATCCCGACCCGGATGCCTCCGGCAAGGATTTCATCTCCTGTCTGAACCCAAATTCTCTGGAGATCCTCACCGGCTGCAAGGTGGAGGCCAGCCTATCCAACGCCAAAGCCCCCGCCTCTTACCAGTTCATGCGCCTGGGCTACTTCTGCCCGGACAGCAAAGACTGTACCCCCGATCATCTGGTCTTCAACCGCTCCGTCAGCCTAAAAGACAGCTTCAAACCCGCCAAATAATATCGAGTAGGAGGGAATTCCCCCTCCTCTCACACCACCGTGCGTGCCGTTCGGCACACGGCGGTTCAGTTCGCAATCCCATATTGGTTCAACGCTTTTGCTTATTCTAATCTAAGACTTCCTGTATTTCGCATCATATACGTTTCAGCTACTCTACATATCAATTCCAAGCAGAACATCTTTTATATGTGATATTAAACTGTTCAGTCCTTCCCGTTTTCTCGGTACTATGACCTCTGCTAACTTCTCATAGTTCGTTGTTACTACAAAAAAACTTTCGTCTGCAAGACCTTCTCGGGTAAACGTTACCACCTTCACCTCGTGTATCTGCTACATTTACACCTTGAAATTCGGGCAATATTGGACTTCGTTTTGTGTAGGAAACTCGTCCGTTTCAAAATGCCTTATATGTAGTTTCTGTTCGTCAGACCGTGGCCTTGCCCATCGGGAACTTCTTATCCCTCAATCCGGCTTTCTTCAGACTCCACCTCACGATGGACGCCCTTGCCTTTGGCTAACAGTTCCTACTGCCAAGTCTGTAGTGGACTTTCACCGCCAAGTGATAATGCGTGCCGAGCACACTATCAAATTTCCCGTGTAGTTTTAGTAACTACACGGGAAATTTTTATTATTCAAGGATAGTTTAAATGCAAATCGTTTCTTCCAGCAAAACACTATGTGCATTCTTGCAAATTTGAATATAATACCTGCCATTTGGAATGATCCAGCGATGCTCTGCCACGCTATACTGGGCAAAGCTCTCAAGTGGCAGATGAAAATGCACTTTCTTTTCCTCTCCAATTTCCAGCATTTCCTTACAGAATGCTCTCAATTCCCGCAGAGGTCTATCCTCTGTTCGTTCTGCCGTACCAACATATAGCTGCACAACCTCTTTGCCTGCATAGCAGCCGGTATTTTTAATTCCTACAGTGATTTCAAAGCCATTGTCCACAGCGGTGCACTTCAAATCATAATATGCAAATGAGGTGTAGCTCAGCCCATATCCAAAAGGGTATAATACAGGAACCTGCGCACCGGCAAAATAGCGATACCCCACTGAAAGCCGTTCCTCATAGAATATATATGCTTCATCCCGTTGTGTATTTTCTGCCGGAATATCCTTTATATTCTTGGCATATGTCTCGGTCAATCTTCCAGACGGAATGGTCGCACCGGTAAGAATGGCAGCAACCGCCTGTGACACATTTTGCCCGCCAAATCCGGCAAGTACCACTGCATCCGCAAGCTGATCAACCTCTGTCAAATCCACAGCAGAGCCAGCATATACTACAACCACAAGTTTTTTTGAGCACTTGCGTAAGTACCGCAGTGCATCCATTTCTTCCGGGGTAAGCGTAATATTCTGACGATCGGTCTCTTCTACCTCAGCACCTGCGCCTGTCCCTACCGTTAGCACTGTTACATCGCTTTGGGCGCCGTCACAGCATGCTTTTGTAATATTTCCCATAGAAACGCAGCTTCCATATACCTTGCCAATACTTTCAGAATAAAAAGCATCCATTCCGTCGTACTTTTTCAGTGCATCCACCAAGCTAACAAACGGTCTGTTTGGAATAACCGCACTGCTTCCACCACCGTAATAATACATATATGCAGGTGCGCCGGTCACCATTATTCTTCCGGCTTTCAATGGCAGAATACCGTTATTCTTCAATAAAACGATGCCATCTTCTTCAATTTTCTGAGAAATAGTTATTCTATCTTCCTCGCTCCAGTGTACGCTCTGAAGCATTCTTTCCTTTTCCACCTTTTGGGAAAGGCTTATAATTCTTCCGGAAGACGCAGCCAAACACTTTTCGTCCACTTCCCCTGCCTGTAAATGACAATACATTTGCTCAGCGTGTACTGGATTGTAAGGAAATTCCAAGTCTAAACCTGCATGAAGAGATTTCAAAGGATCCTGAACCGCCTCCCAGTCGGAAACGATTACCCCATCAAAACCCATTTCTTCACGCAGGACCTGATTGAGTTCCCGATTGGCACTCATTCTCACACCGTTGACCAAATTATAGGAAGTCATAACCATCCAGGGCCTAGCCTGAGTAGCTATGAAAAATGGCTTTAAATAAATCTCATAGAGTGTCTGCTCGTCAACCTCTGAAGATAGCCAATACCGTGCATACTCCCGGTTGTTGCAGCAATAATGCTTTAAACTGGTACCCACATGGCCGGACTGAACCCCCTCGATAAAGGCCTTTCCAAACACACCTGCTACATAAGGATCTTCACTGAAATACTCAAAATTTCTTCCGCACAACGGTGTGCGTTTGATATTTACTCCAGGACCAAGCAATACATCCACATTATGCACAATACAATCGTCCGCAATTGCTCTTCCCATTTGCCAGGCAAAAGACAAATCCCAGGTCTGAGCTAACATTTGATAGCAGGGATAGGCTACAGCAGGATAAATACTATCATTTTGCCAGCTATCAGTCACCGCAAGGCAACGCAGGCCTAATGGTCCATCGCTTACTTTGATTCGGTTAAGCTTTCCATTCAGATCTTCTGTTTCCCACCAGTCTTTCGCCATAACCAACTTGATTTGTTCTTCCTTTGTTATATCCATTGTCTTTATTCCTTTACTTCCGGAATTTTCATTTGGAACATACAGTCAGCCAAATCTTTACAATGTGCCAATACAGAAAGTGCAGTTTGGCCAGGTGCCGGTCTGACAGCAACACTGATTTTTCCCATATACATTTTGCGAACAGGTAAGCTTACACGGGTATGGTCGCAATTATCTGATCCTGTACCAACAAGCTGCGCCGGCGAATTCACAGAGAATGTTACAGTTTCCTCCGCATCCGGAACAATTCGTCCCTGTGCATCCTCACACTGACAGGTAAATAGTGCAAGATCATTTCCATTTGCCTCAAAAGTATTATCCAAAGTCAATGTCAGCTTTACCGGCTTGCCTGTAGTGATACGGCTGTCACTGCAAACTATCTCCCCATTTTGGTAGCCATACACTTTTATTTCACCCGGCTCATATATCACATACCAGTTTCCTCGTCCGTAAGGCTCTATCTGCTTTCTGCCCAAGGATTTGCCATTACAAAACAGCTCCAATTCCTGACAGTTCGTATAAATAGGCACTAAAATTCCCTTGCCCTCTAAGCCAGTAAAATTCCAATGCGGTACAATATGTGCCATAGGCTTTTGCGTCCAATGGGAAAGATTCTGATAAAAACCACTTTTTTTCTGAAGAAACAGGTCTATTGATCCGGAGCTCGAGCAAATACGCGGCCATGAGGCCTCGCCACGGTGCTCTACGGCATCCCACTGATAGGCACCAATTACATACGGCCGTTCCATCAGGAATTTCCATGTCCGTTCATGACCCCAGAACCAGTCATTTCCATCTTGATCCAATTCCTGAAGACGGTAAGCTGTGTCACTGGGGAAGCACCAATCACGGGAGGTTCCTGCTGCTGCGCATTCTGATGCCAGGACAGCTTTCTCCGGATAGCACTGGTGCACACGATCATAAAGTGGAAGATTGTAATTAATGCCGATCACATCACAATCATCGTATATAGTAGACTGATCCGGATCCTTGTCCTGAGCCGCCAGAATAATCCTCGTATCATCAAGCTTTCGGATAAAAGATGCAACGGATCGATGGATTCGCCTTCCGATATCTTGGATATGAAGTGGTTCCTCATTACTGGTAGACCAAAAAATCACACTGGGACGGTTTCTGTCACGCTTTACAAGTGAAGAAAGCTGTTCAAACGCCTCCTTGGTGCTTTCAAACCATCGTGCCTCATCCATAACCAGGAAGCCCATCTCATCAAAAGCATCCATATAAGCTTCCGTTTGTTGATAATGGCTGGTACGATAGCCGTTGGCTCCCATCTGCTTCATAAGTAAAACTTTATAGCGTGCTACATTATCCGGCACAGCAAGTCCGGTGATTCCGTAATCCTGATGTGCGCAAACTCCCCGGATGAATGTTCTTTTTCCATTGAGCAGAAGGCCCTTTTCCCCAGAAACTTCTACTGTGCGGAAACCGATACGGGTGTAGTTCTCATCTACAGGCTGTCCATCCATATATAGCACCGTGTGAACAGTATATAGATTGGGCGTATCACAGTCCCAAAGCAAGGGGGCTTCCAGTACCATATCAGAGAAAACCGTTCCCTTATCTCTATCTGAAATCATCCCGGAAGCTTCCGTCTGTGCTACACACTTTCCATTTTTATCCAGCAAACGAGATGCTGCTGTCACATAGCTTTCCGCAAAGGAAGCATTAACAACAGTCGTTTGAATTTGTACATACCAGCTTTTTTGTCCAGTCTTTTTGTAGGGTACATATACACCCCAAAGATCAATAGCCACCGGTTCCGTAATAATCAGGTGGACATCCCGGTATATCCCACCGCCCTGATACCACCAGCCTTCGAACTGCTGCCTGTCAATATATACTGCCAAAACATTTTCCGAATCATAATAGACATAATCGCTGATATCAATTTCAAATGTATTAAAGCCAAGCCAAGCATTGTGAATACTGATAGCACCCGCTGTAAAATCGCTGTATCTTCTGTCTAGTCTCTCATACTTTTGGGCGGGGGTCATCTTCTTTTTAGAGGTCAGTTTCTGTCTTGCCATAGTATCAGCTCCTTATGTTGTATTCTATCACACAACACACACGATTAGCAAGAGACGATTGCCAAAAACTGAATACACGATTTGGCTCTTTCTCTTGGGTTTGGAGCGGGCTTCTAAACTGCCCCAAAAGGGCAAAGAAAAAACCCAAAACCCTTAGAGTATCTAAGAGTTTTGGGTTCTGGCGGAGAAGGAGGGATTTGAACCCTCGATACCCTTTTGGGGTATACACGATTTCCAATCGTGCGCGCTCGGCCAGCTACGCGACTTCTCCATACATCGCAGTTTTAACCGCTTGAGTATTCTACTTCATTTTCTTATATTTGTCAAGCATTTTTTTGTTTTTCTCAAAAAACTGTTTCTCAAAAAACTTTTTAAACTTGACACCGTCCTTTGAAAAAAATCAGTTGACATTTTTCAGGAAAGAATATATAATTAATGGGATGCTACTGTGGCTCAGTCGGTAGAGCAGCTGATTCGTAATCAGCAGGCCGCCGGTTCAAGTCCGGCCAGTAGCTCCATAAAAGTCACCTTTGTCGATTGGCAAGGGTGACTTTTTCGTTGCGAATTTTACTTCCTTGCCACCGACTGTTCCTGTTTCCAGCTATAGCCAACGGTTTTTATTCGGTCATACTGTTTTCTCTGGCCTGCGGCCTTGCAAAAGCTGCTGTATTTCTTTTATAATTGGTACGCAAAAGTGAGGTCAGGCTGTTGGTCCTGACCTCACTTTCGTAAATAGAGAGTATATAATCTCCACAAACGGCTTATAGAATTATAAATTGAATTTGGAATAGCGGGCAAAGCCGTCACCTAAAACCTGATGTGCTTCCTGCACAATGATGAAGGCATCCGGATCTACTTCCACAACAATGCGCTTCAAATCGGAGATCTGCTGTTTTTTCACAGCAGTAAGCACCACCTTTGTATCCTGACCACTGTAGACACCCTGTCCATTCAGGAATGTAGCACCACGGTGGAGCTGGGAACCGATTTCTTCCGCAATCCGGGCATATTGCTTGCTGATCACAATAGCAACCTTGGAATAATCGAAGCGATAGACCACCGCATCGATCACCCAGCCGGTGATAAAGATACAGACTCCGCTATACAGTGCTGTATTCACATCCTTGAAAACCAAGCCAGTCATCACTGCCACAGACATATCGAAGCAAGTGGTGATATTTCCAATAGGGATATACTGATACTTCAGCTTCAGCAGCCTGACAATAATATCTGAGCCGCCGGTGGAGCCTCCAACACTGAAAACCAGTCCCAAGCCAAAGCCGCAGATCACGCCGCCATAGATTGCACCAATCAGCGGCTCGGTTGTGGGGATTGGCAAAAAGGCAAACAGGTCGATACAAAGTGACAGCAGTGCCATACCGATCAAAGATTTGACAAAAAACTCCTTGCCGATTTTCAATCCCGCAATGGCAAACAGAGGGAGATTGATTAAAACAGAGACAAGTCCGATGGAGCCCATACCAATAAACTCCACAATAACCATAGAAAGTCCGGATACACCGCCGGCGTTTAATCCATGCGGCTCCAAAAACAGGTTAAAGCCCACACCAAACAGCGCACAGCCAAGTATAATTTTCAAATAGGTAAAAGACTGTTTTAATACGCGATCCATAAAAAACCTCCGCCACCACTTAAAGCTCATCAAAGCTTATCTGCTTTTCCGGAACATCCTCCTCCCGCAGGAGTGCACCGGCTGTTGGGATATTTCTGCTACGGTAGCGGGAGACATTGACAATACCGCTTTCCTCCAGCAAGGCCACACAAGTCAGCACGGCCTTTTTCTTAACGGACATTGCACAAACACCCTGTGTGTTCCGAGTTGTCTTCGGGAGAAGCTGTGCTGTGGAAATGATTGCCACACGACCATCGCTGGAATACATAGCAATCTGCTGATCCTCCGTGAGTGCCAATGCACCCTTGAGCGGGCTTTTATCGGAATAGGCACCTGTCAGCTTCTTACGGTTTGTTTTTGTCTCATAGGCAGAAAGTGGCACCTTTGCAGCCTTGCCGTTTTCGAAGAAGAACACAATGAAGCCCTTATAGTCCCCGGGGAGAATGACATAGCGGACATTCTCACCTGCCTCCATAGAAAGCTTTTGGGGCAGATAATCCCCGAGCAGAGAGGCCTTACTGTCCTCAAAATCCGAAAGCCGGGTTTTATAGCACTGGAACCGGTCTGTGAACACCAAAAGCTCTGCTTTATTGGTGGTTTCCTGACTGAATGCCAGCTTATCCCCTTCCTTAAACTTCTGCTCGCCGGACATACGCAAGGACTGCTGGGTGATTTTTTTGAGATAGCCTTCCTGAGATACAAACAATCTAACAGGATAGTCCGGCGCATCGTCTATTTCTTCCTCCGGCTCCGAAATCGGTGCATCATAGACGATCTCCGTTTTTCTCGGCTGACCGTACTTCTCCGCAACCTCCTTCAACTCGGAAATAATGACATTTTTCAGTCTTCGCTTGCTGGAAAGAATATCCTTCAGATCTGCAATTTCCTTTTCCAGCTCGTCCACTGCTTTTAACTGCTTTAAAATGTATTCCTTATTGATATTCCGCAGCTTGATCTCTGCCACATAATTTGCCTGGATTTCGTCGATACCAAAGCCGATCATCAGGTTGGGGATGACCTCGTTTTCCATCTCCGTTTCCCGAATAATATGGATAGCCTTGTCAATATCCAGCAGGATACGCTCCAGGCCCTTCAGCAGATGCAGACGATCTTCCTTTCTGCTGATTTGGAAATGAATACGGCGCATTACACATTCCGTGCGCCAGGCTGTCCACTCCTCCAGTATTTCCGCAATTCCCATAACGCGGGGCATTCCGGCAATCAGAATATTGAAGTTGCAGGCAAAGCTATCCTGCAAGGGAGTCAGGCGGAACAGCTTCTGCATCAGCTTGTCCGGATCCACGCCGCGCTTCAGATCAATGGCAAGCTTCAGGCCGCTTAAATCTGTTTCGTCACGCATATCGTTGATTTCTTTGATCTTTCCTGCCTTGATCAGCTCTGCGACCTTATCAATAATCACTTCACTGGCTGTGGAATACGGGATCTCATAGATCTCAATGATATTTTCTTTTTTGAGATAATGCCATTTGGCTCTGAGCTTAAAGCTTCCCCGGCCGGTTGCATAAATCTCTCTTGTGGTGGCTTCATCAAACAGCAACTCACCACCGGTGGAAAAATCGGGTCCGGGAAGTGTCTCCAAAATATCGTGCTCCGGGTTATTCATCAGTGCGATCGTGGTATTGCAGATCTCAGAGAGATTGAAGGAACAGATATTGGAGGCCATACCGACTGCAATGCCCTGATTGGCCGAAACCAGCACATTGGGGAATGTGGTCGGCAAAAGAGTCGGCTCTTTTCTTGTGGCATCATAGTTATCCACCATGTCCACGGTATCCAAATCAATATCCCGGAAAAGCTCCTCACACAGCGGTTCCAGCTTTGCCTCTGTATAACGGGAGGCTGCATAGGCCATATCCCGGGAATAAACCTTACCAAAGTTTCCCTTGGAAGCAACAAAGGGGTGCAGAAGTGTTTCATTACCCCGTGCAAGGCGCACCATAGTCTCATAAATAGCAGCATCGCCGTGGGGATTGAGCTGCATAGTCTGGCCAACAATATTGGCAGACTTGGTCATCTTTCCTTTCAGCAAGCCCATTTTATACATAGTATACAGCAGCTTTCTGTGGGAAGGCTTGAAGCCGTCAATCTCCGGGATGGCCCGGGACACGATGACAGACATAGCATAGGGCATATAATTGACTTCCAGCGTTTCCGAAATAGCCTGCTCCGTGGTCGATCCCACAAGACCTACCACGTGGCTGGTGTCAATCTTGCTCATATTGGACTTTGTTTCGTTTTTTTTCCGTGCCATATTGAACCTCTCTTAGGAAATATCGGCCAGCTCCAAATATCTGGCACCGTTTTCCGCAATAAAATTCTTTCTGTCGTTCAACGCATCGCCCAGCAGTACATCAAAATAGTGGGAGGTACGCTCCGCATCCTCCGGCATAACCTTGATCAGCCGCCGTGTCTCCGGGTTCATAGTCGTCATCGCCATCATTTCCGGATCATTCTCGCCAAGGCCCTTGGATCGTTGGATGCCGGAGGGCTTATTCCCCTGCAGATCCTCCCGCAGGATCTTTGCTTTTTCCGCCTCATTATAGGCAAACCACGTTTTATCCTTATATGTGATCTCAAACAGCGGCGATTCCGCAATATAAACATATCCGTCCCGAATCAGGGTTGGGCAAAGACGGTACAGCATCGTCAGAATCAGTGTACGGATCTGGAAGCCGTCCACATCCGCATCGGTACAGATAATAACCTTGCTCCAGCGCAGATTGTCGATATCAAATGAGCTGAGCTCTTTTGATTTTTTCCCCTGAATCTCTACGCCACAACCCAGCACCTTCATCAGATCTGTAATAATGGGGGAAGCGAAAATTTTATTATAGTCCGCTTTCAGACAGTTCAGGATCTTGCCGCGAACGGGCATAATACCCTGAAATTCTGCATTTCTGGACTGCTTGACCGAGCCCAATGCGGAGTCACCCTCCACAATATACAGCTCACGCACTGTATTATCCTTACTGCGGCAATCCACAAATTTCTGCACCCGGTTGGCAATATCCACCTTGGCAACAAGGTTTTTCTTAATGTTGCTTTTGGTCTTCTCCGCACTCTCTCTTGCCCGCTTATTGATCAAGATCTGCTCTGCCGCACGGTCGGCCTCCTGCTTATTTTCCAGGAACCAAACCTGAAGCTTATCCTTAAAAAACGCTGTCATAGCATCCTGCGTAAACTTGGAATTTACGGATTTTTTTGTCTGGTTTTCAAAGCAACCGATGGTAGAAAAGCAATTTGTGATCAGGACAAGACTATCCTGCACATCCTGATAAATGATTTTGGATTCGTTCTTATTGTATTTTCCGTTATCCCGCAAATATTTATCAAAGGCAGCCACAAAGCCGCTGCGCACTGCCCGATCCGGGCTGCCGCCGTATTCCAGCCAGGAGGAGTTATGATAATACTCTGTATGGCTTACCTGCTTGCTGAAGCAGAAGGAGCAGGTGATCTTGAGCTTCATTTCCGGGCGGTTTTCCGCATCCCGTCCACGGCGCTCTGCCTCCCAGTAGACCGGCATAGTAAAGGCATTATCCCCGGTCAGCTCCTCCAAATACTGGCGGATACCATCGGCATAACAGAATTCTTCTGTTTCAAATTTACCGCCCACCTGATTGCGGAACCGGAAGGTTACACCCTTATTTACAACAGCCTGCCGGCGCAGGACATCCCGATAGTATTCCACAGGAATATTGATATCCGTAAAAACCTCTTTATCCGGCTTCCAGTGAAACAGGGATCCGGTTTTTTTACGATCGGCAGGCTCTTTTTTCAGCCCCCCCTTGTTTCTTCCCTTTTCGAAATGCAGGTCATACCGAAAACCGTCACGGCGAATGGTGGCATCAAAGAACTCGGAGGCATACTGGGTCGCACAGGAGCCCAGTCCATTCAGGCCAAGGGAATATTCATAGTTTTCTCCGTTTTCACCATACTTGCCTCCGGCATACATCTCACAGAAAACCAGCTCCCAGTTATACCGCTTTTCCTTTTCGTTATAGTCCACCGGACAGCCGCGGCCAAAGTCCTCCACTTCAATGGAAAGATCTTCATAGCGGGTCACAATGATCGTATCGCCGTGCCCCTCTCTGGCTTCGTCGATGGCATTGGAAAGGATCTCAAACACCGCGTGCTTACATCCCTCCAGGTCATCGGAGCCAAAAATAACGGCCGGGCGTTTTCGAACCCGATCCTCTCCCTTCAGCATAGAGATGCTGGAATTGCCGTATTGTTCCTGTCTTGTCTTAGCCATAGTATCAACCTGCCAAACTCACATAATAAATCGATTATATTATACCCATTTTATGGCAAGAAGTCAATCAAAACCACTCTGTTTCTTCCTTCTTCCAAACATTTTACCTGCTGGACAGCCTTTGCGGATCCTCCCAAAATTGGCGAAAGGCGGTAGGTAAAGCGATGCTCTGCCGAATCGTCTTCTCTGTGTGCCAAAGGAACTTTCCACCGGGCTCACGGACACGGATAAAAAATCCACGCATATTCCACTGTATATGGGTAAAAATGTGTTTTCTCTCCACTTGTCGTTCAATTTCCATAATTTGGATATTCTGTTCCTCCAAAAAAGAAATTGCCTGCTGCAAGGAAAGAAAGCCCTCTGTATGAGGAAATTCCCAGAGACCGGCAAGCAGACCGGAAGTCGGGCGTTTTTGCAGGGCATAGCTGTCATCACATTTCAGCAAAAAAACTGTCATATTCTCCTGCCGCCGTTGCTTCTTTTCTGCTTTGACAGGGTAGCTTTCCTGTGTCCCATCCCTGCGTGACAGGCAAAAATCGCAGCACGGACAAGCCTGGCATTCCGGCTTCCGGTTGGGACCGCAGACGGTGGCTCCCAGCTCCATCAGTGCCTGTGTGAAATCTCCGGCCTGTTCCGGATAGATTCGTTGCAGATCCTGTGCCACCCGGGTGCGGAAGGCATTATCATCTATAGGGGTACTGTCTGCCAAAAGTCGGCTGTAGATCCGCAGAACGTTCCCATCCACCGCAGGGCTCTTCTGATCATAAGCAATGGAACAGATGGCGCCGGCTGTGTAAGGGCCAATGCCCGGAAGGGAAAGCACCTGCGCATATTCCCCGGGAAATATCCCCCCATATTTTTCCAGGACAACGATTGCCGCTTTTTTCAGATTGCGAACACGGCTGTAATAGCCCAGTCCCTCCCAAAGCTTTGTCAGTTCCTCATCCTTAGCGGCGGCAAGCGCCTCCACTGTGGGAAGCTGCTGCAGAAAACGGGTAAAATAGCCTTTGACCGCCTCCACGCGGGTCTGCTGGAGCATTATTTCAGAAATCCAAATGCGATACGGATCCCGATCCTTTCGCCACGGCAAATCCCGCTTATGAAGGGCAAACCATTCGGGCAGTACTTGGGGAAGTTTAGTTAAAACAGAATCCTTTTCGGTCATACGATCCTCCGTCAGTAAATACAGCAAGCCCCATCCCGCAACGGGATGGGGAGCATTTTACGGAAATACAGTGACAAAATAGAAGAAAAGCGGCAGCACCAGCGTAAATACACTGATAAGCCAGGGATAGGTCACCCGGCGGGAGCAAAGCACCGCTACAATGGAAAGGGCTGTGATCAGCAGCGGAACAATAATTGCAAGGGAGCGGCTGAATTCCAGTACTCGCAGCGCCATATCGTCAGAAGAAAAAGACGGAAAATAAAGGAAAACCGTTTCCGGCAGACGAATTGCATTGGTCAATGCCATAATCACTGCCGCAAATGCCACAGGTATGCTTAATATTACGCTGCGCAGCTTATAGACCCACGTGCAGATCACAAAAAACAAATTGCCATCGCTTTGTGCTTTCTTCTTATCCTTTGCAAACGCCTGACGGATCGCACTGACCCGCTCTTTCAGGGTGTTTAAAAATTTCATAAAGCCACCTCCGGCCACACTATGCTATTATATTATCACAAAAAACGGCAATATGCAAGTCAGGAATCAAGAATTCAATCTTTCCTACTCCCTTTTTGCTATTTTCTATATTCATACCACTCAGACAGTACTCTCACAGGCAGAAAACCCATTTTTTCGTAAAAAAGCATAGCTTTTTCATTTTGGCTGGCGGCCTCCACTTGAACAACAGCTTCTGACAATGCATTGCAAAGGGCGGAAAGAACAGCTTGCCCCGCGCCACGCTGTACGGAAGCAAGAAATTCTATCCGGCCGCCGGAAGCCTTTCCTATGCCCAAAAGCGTATGGTCACGGTGGACAAAATAGCAATCTCCAGCCCCAAGCTGCTGTGCTCTGTCGTAAACAGACATCCACGCAGCATTGGGAATCTGCAGAGATTTTTGATTGTAAATATCCCGCCACTGGTTCCATGTTTTCTCTGTCACAGGAAAAAGTGCAGCATCCGTCTCCGGAATTTGATTTTTTTCCGCCTGCAAAAGTATCAGTTGATTGCTGTATGGGTATTTTTCACACGCAGAATGTCCCGAAATATATATTTTTTCCGCACCGGCTGCATAACAGAAATCTGCACAGTGCTTTAATAATTCCTCCGGAGCTTTCGTTTCCCGAAGAAGAATATATGCTTTTTTCGTGTAGGGGATCTGGGAAAGAGTAATGCCTGCAATTCCGGACTGTGCTGTAAAAAACGGAAAATCCCGCAATATCAATTCCCTCCCCTATCCAGCTTTCTATCACACAAGCAAAACTTTTGTGCTTAAAAAGTTGGAGTATTTCAACAAAAATACGCTAACAATTAAATTTTTACTTGAAGTTTGAAAAAACTGTTATATAATATACACGAATTTACCAAAGGAGGCACTTTTATGAAGAAGATCATATGCAAAAAAGAGTACGATACAGAAAATGCAACTTTGATCAAGAAGTACACATACGGCTTTTTCGGTGATCCTGCCGGATATGAGGAGATTTTATTCCAAACACCTGCCGGACTGTATTTCCTCTATGTCCAGGGCGGCGAGGCTTCTCCCTACCCCACTGCTGATATTCTCCGCCTGGCCAAAAACAAGGTCAACGACTGGATGGAGCAGCACTGATTTTTCATCATACACCCCCATTTGTTCAAGCCGAACAAATGGGGTATTTTTTATTGCTTCGTAAAAGTCCTGGATAGGCAGCAACCAATATAACATTAAAATTCTCCGGATGCATACATAACGGCGGAAAGCGCGCAAAGCGGTGCCGTCTCACAGCGCAGAATTCTGCTGCCAAGGGTGCAGATATGAAAGCCTGCCCGCTTTGCCTGCTCCACTTCCTGAGGCTCCAAGCCTCCCTCCGGACCCGTCAGCAGGGCTAAAGAGGTATATGGTGCATTGCTTAATGCCATACGCAAGGTAGTAGCGTGCTCATTTTCGTAAAACAATATCGGCAAATCTGTGCTTTTCCCCCGCTCCAAAGCCTCCCGGTAGCTTTTCAAAACTGTGACCCTTGGGATCACGCCACGGCCGGATTGCTTTGCGGCAGACTCTGCAATTTTCTGCCAGCGTTCCAGCTTCTTTTTCAGGCTTTTATCATCCGGACGGGAAATACAGCGTTCTGTGGGAAATGCAACGATTTCCCAGGCTCCCAGCTCAGTGGCCTTTTGGATCACGTGCTCCAGCTTATCCGCCTTGGGGAAAGCCATATAAATACTCACCCGAACCCTGGCTTCTGAGGAAGAGCGCTGCCGCCCCTCAACAGCAAGGCAGAACTGCCCGCCACCGGTTGCACAGACAGTGCAAACTGCCTCCACCCCCCGTCCATCGCAAAGCAAAACCTGCTCCCCTTCCTTCAGCCGCAGAACCTTAGCATGCTCTGCGTTCTCACCGGTAAGAACAAGCTGCTCCTGCTGAAGATCCTCAGATGTAACAAAAAAACGAACCATATTCTCCCCGCCATTTCCAAAATGCCACTGTGTATTTTACGATATTACGCATTTATAATCAGATAAAATAAAAGCACTGAATCCATAGAATTCAGTGCTTTTTTGGTCCGAGTGTCGAGATTCGAACTCGAGGCCTCTTGAACCCCATTCAAGCGCGATACCAAACTTCGCCACACCCGGATATAAACTTGCAGTCTTGCAACCGCCTGAGTATAATACCACACAAGTCCCAAAAATGCAAGTCTTTTTTTCAATATTTTTAAAAATTATTCCCCTGCTTCCGATTTGATTACCTTACCAAGGTTCCAGAGGGAAACTACCTGCTTTTCTGCAGCTACTTTTTCCGTCTCATTGCAGTATTCCACATACACTGTGTGTGCACTGCAATCTGTACATTCCACCTGCACATTCCAGCCGCCCTCGTGGACAACCATACCACTGCCCCGGCAAACGGGACAGTCCTCTAAAATAAAATTGGGATTGATCTCCATACAAATCTCCTATCTGAATATTTCATTATTATGATCATATATTTCCAGCCGGGAACAGCTTGCAAAGCTTGGCGCCTGATCAGGGCAATGATACCGGATGGCCGCAACAAGCTGCACAGGATTGAGACTGGGATTTTGGCAGCAGATCCGAGCATTTACAGTAACTGTATGTGCATCCGTCAACGAAAACTGAATGCTTCGGATCATAGAAATAATATCCTGCTCTGCAATCCCGTTTTTGGATTTTTTGGAAACGATCAAAGAATCCTTTTCAAAGAGAGAACGCAGAATGCTGACATCCTTTTCGGAAACACCGCCGTCATACTCCATAAGGATTCTGGTATCCAAATAGGCCAGCTCCTTCAGCTTCTTTCCGGCAGGATATACACGCAAAACACGAATACCTGACACCAGTGCATTATTCAGTCTATCGGCTATTTCTTCCAAAGGGTAGCTTTCTCCCTCAAGCTGGAAATCCAGCAGCTCACAGCAGCTTTCAACACCCACAGAAAGGGGCATAGCAATGGATACCGACGGTCTTGGATTAAAGCCCTGGGTATGGGTCAGTACCAGCCCTGCGCGCTGAAATGCCCGCTGGAAAAGCCGCATAAGATCCAAATGCGAAATCCAAACTGCATTTCCTTTCTTTTCAAAAAGCAATCTAAGCATCGCATTCCACCTCCTGCAGCAATGCATTTGCTCCACAGCCGCTGCACCCATGGCGGCAGTCCGGCGTTATCTTTGCCTCATAAGCGCGATGGCGCTCACGAAGCAAAAAGCTTTTTGAGACACCCACATCAATGGTATCCCAAGGCAGTATCTCGTCCTCTTCATAGCCACGGGTCGTATAAAATGTTGGATCGATACCGCAGGTCTCAAACGCTGCTTTCCAAATATCATAGGAAAAATACTCGTCCCATCCATCCAGGTGCGCGCCGTTTTTTGCAGCCTCTTCGATAACAGCACCCAGGCGGCGATCTCCCCGGGCCGTCACAGATTCCAGACGGCTGATATCGGAGGTATGATAGTTATACACGATGGATTTGGAATAAAAATGATCCTGCAACAGTCTGCAACGGCGAAGGTATTCTTCCGGCTTGATCTGCTTTTCCCATTGAAACGGCGTATGCGGCTTGGGAACAAAATACGCTGTGGCCACATGGACGCGCAGACCGCGCTTTTTATTCACAGCGTTTTCCTTCCAGGCCTGAATCACTTTATAAACAAGCTCTGCAATTCCCAGCACATCCTCATCCGTTTCCGTGGGCAGCCCAAGCATAAAATACAGCTTTACGCTATTCCAGCCGCCGGAAAAGGCATTGGCGCAGGTAGTCAGGATCTCTTCCTCTGTCAGATTTTTATTGATCACATTCCGCAAGCGCTGTGTACCGGCCTCCGGTGCAAAGGTCAGGCTGCTTTTCCTGCGTGCCTGCAGCCGCTGCATCAGATCCCGGGAAAAATTATCCGCACGGAGCGATGGGACTGAAATATTGATTCGATTCTTCTGACAATAAGGAATCAGCTTGTCCGTCAAATCCTTCAAGCCCTTATAATCTGAAGTGGAAAGGCTGGATAATGTGATCTCATTGTTTCCCGTATCCCGCATTGTTTCAACAGCCTGTTGGTACAGTACCTCCGGGCTTTTTTTACGAACAGGCCGGCACGAAAAGCCTGCCTGACAGAAGCGGCAGCCCCGAATACAGCCACGGAACACCTCCAAATTTGCCCTGTCATGGACAATTTCTGTAGAGGGAACAATGATTTTTGTTGGAAAATAGGCATGATCTAAATCTTCCACAATGCGTTTACGGACAACCTCCGGGGCATCAGGTGTCGGAATGATGGCCGCAATGGTACCATCCTCCCGGTAAGTATGCTCATAGAAGGACGGGACATACACGCCATCAATTTTAGAAACCGCAAGCAAAAACCGGTCTTTTGTCCAGCCCTGGCTTTTGGCAGTATCATAAAGTGTTACAATTTCTTTTGTTATCTCTTCTCCCTCACCCAACGAAAAAAAATCAATAAAATCTGCAAGCGGTTCCGGATTAAAGGCACACACGCCACCGGCGAAAACTACATTTTTCAGATCGTGCCGATCTCTGCTGTGGAGCGGAACACCTGCCAAAGAAAGCATATTCAATATATTGGTATAGCACATCTCATAGCCGATGGTAAAAGCAATCATATCAAAATCACAGACAGGGTCCTGACTTTCCAGCGCCCAAAGCGGGATATGATTTGCCTTCATTGCCTCTTCCATATCTCCCCAGGGAGCAAATACACGCTCGCACCAAACCCCATCCATCTCATTCATAACACCATACAAAATCCGCATACCCAAATTGGACATGCCGATCTCATAGGTATCCGGAAAACAATAGGCAATCCGAACGCGGATATCCTTTTTGTCCTTTTGGATCTCATTATATTCTCCGCCGGTGTATCGGGCAGGCTTTTGCACCGTCGGTAAAATTCGGTTAAGATTATTTATCATATGTTCTCCTTATTTCTGTTAGATAAAGCTATTGTACTTCCAAGCGATGGCATTTGCAAGGAATTATTTTCAGAAAAAATGCTGCAACAACGATGAGTGAAAATCTTCCGAAACGGAAAACGCAAACAATGCCGGCAATCAGCAAAAGCAGCAGCGTAACTATGCGAATCCATTTCATCACACACATTGCAGCTTCATCCGAAAAGAGCCTGCAAAGCACACCGCGAACAATTTTCTCCCCATCCAGCGGCACAATCGGAAGAAGGTTATAAAGTGACTGTATCCCTCCACAGAGCGTAGCAGCAGGCCACAGCGGTAAAAGAAATGCAAGCAAAAAACCGCCCACCGGACCCGCCAATGCACACAGGGACAGCCGTAGTCCGGACAGATGCTCTGTTTCCATGCGTATCCCGCCAAAGTCCGCCACAATGGCATACACCTTTAAACGAAAAATCCGAAGCATCATATAATGGCACGCTTCATGCCACACAGTGGCTGCAATCCATCCCCCAAGCAGTGGAAAAGGAACTAAAAGCAGGCTAATTGCAAGGGAGTAAAAAAATCCAGGCATAATTCGAAGGGACAGCTTTCTCATTGGCCATTGATTAAGTGCGGAGACCGGAAAGAGCTATCTACTACCTGCATATATCCTGACAGCGTTTTTTCGCGGAAGAAGTGATATCCTTGCCCATGCAAATAATATCCAAGTGTAAGACCAATTAACGAAAACACCACAGCGGATGCAAATAAAATCGCAGTTAATCGAATAAAACCAATATTGGAGGCGATTTCCCGAAATTCTGTACGCCTTATTCTGGTATGATCATATTCTATCCTGTATCCCACGGCAGACACCTCCGGAAAAACCTTATGCAGCCGGTGTACCGGTTATTCTGTCAATTCGCCATTTGAAGAGCTTTCAGGATCTCACCGGCATCTTGCAAAACAAAATGCGGCTTATCTTTACTTTCTGCAAGGATCTCAGGCGTTGTTTCCCCGGACATAACCAAAATGCTGGTAATGTCCGCGTTTAAACCGCTTTTAATATCGGTATAAATCCGGTCACCCACCACACAGGTTTCACTCTTGCCGATACCCAGTCGTTCCATAGCCAGCTCCGGCATAAGCGGAGATGGCTTTCCAATGACTACAGGCCGACATCCTGTTGCGTGATCGATCATTTGGCACACACTGCCGCAATCCGGAACGCTGCCAAATTCCGTTGGGCATACCAGATCCGGATTGGTCGCAATATAAGGAATTTCCGGTCGCGTAGAAAGCAAATAGGAGACATTATACAGCTTCTGAAAAGTCAGCTCTGTATCAAATCCCATCACAATGCATTCCGCCTGAGAAATATCCTCACACACTGCAAAGCCTTCATTTTGAAGTTCCTTTTGAAGGGACTGTGTCCCACATACATACAAAGACTTTCCCGGATGAGTCTTTTTCAGATAATAGGCAGTTGCCTGCGATGAAGTAATAAAATCATCCCGATTTGCACATATTCCCATTTTACCCAGCTTAGTGATATAATCATCCACACTTTTGGAGGAATTGTTGGTCATAAAAAGGTATCGCTTTCCGGCTTTACGAATTGCCGCAAGCAGCTGTGCTGTAAAGCTGTATAGCCGATCACCTATATAAAGTGTCCCATCCATATCAAACAGGAAAAGCTTGATCGCCCCAATTTGTCTGTATTGCTCCATATCCATAAGCATTTTTCCTCTTTCAGTTTTCTCCACGCAGTTCGATGATTTGATCCCGAAGAATTGCCGCATATTCATATTCCATCATTCTGGCGGCTTCCTTCATTTGCTTCTCCAAACGGGCAATCTCCTTTTCTTTTTCAACCTTGGTCATCTTTACACCGGTTCTTCCCTTTCTCTCTGCTGTGGGAGAGGATATCTCTATCAAATCACGAATGGATTTTTGAATTGTTTTTGGAACAATGCCCTGGGCTTCATTGTAGGCGGACTGTATTTCTCTGCGTCTGGCCGTCTCGTCAATTGCTGCCCGCATAGAATTTGTTATCTGATCGGCATACATAATCACACAGCCATCCGCATTTCTTGCTGCTCTGCCTATTGTCTGTATCAGACTGGTTTCCGAACGAAGAAAGCCCTCTTTATCCGCATCCAAAATCGCAACGAGGCTGACTTCAGGGAGATCCAACCCCTCTCTAAGCAGGTTGATGCCCACCAATACATCAAATTTTGCCATACGAAAATCCCGAATGATCTCCATACGCTCCATAGCACCAATATCGGAATGCATATATCTTACACGAATATCCACATTTTGCAGATAAACCGTCAGATCCTCAGCCATTTTCTTGGTCAGCGTTGTAACCAGCACTCTTTCCTGCCGTGCGGAACGCATTTTGATCTCGCTGATCAAATCATCAATTTGCCCCTCAATTGGTTTGACAACCACCAGCGGATCCAGCAAGCCTGTGGGACGGATCACCTGTTCCACCGTCTGTTGCGATCTTTCCTTTTCGTGGTCTGCAGGTGTTGCGGAGACATAGATAACCTGATTAAGCTTTTTTTCAAATTCAGAAAAAGTCAATGGCCGGTTATCATAAGCAGACGGCAAGCGGAAGCCATAATTTACAAGTGCATCCTTTCGGCTCCGGTCACCTGCGTACATAGCACGACACTGAGGGATGGTAACGTGGCTTTCGTCAATAAAGAGCAGAAAGTCATCAGGAAAATAATCCAAAAGTGTTGTGGGAGGGGTTCCGGGAGCACGCCCCTGAATCACACGGGAATAGTTTTCTATCCCTGTGCAGAAACCGATCTCCGTCAACATTTCCAAATCATAATTGATACGCTGCGCAATACGCTGGGCTTCAATCAGTTTATCCTGTGAACGAAAAAATGTGACCTGCTCATCGCATTCCCTGCGTATTTCCTGCATTGCTTTTTCCATTTTCTCTTTGGAAGCTACATAATGGCTGGCAGGATAAATAGCGACGTGCTCCAAATATCGCTCCACCATGCCGGAAACCGCGTTTATTTCAGCAATTCTGTCTACTTCATCACCAAAGAACTCCACACGAATTGCCTTTCCAGACCAATATGCCGGATAAACCTCCACTGTATCTCCACGAACACGGAATTTGTTTCTCGAAAAATCTATATCATTGCGTTCGTAACGGATTTCAGTCAGCTTGCAAAGCACATCGTCCATCGGGTATTCCTGCCCAACTCGAAGTGAGATCACCATGCTGCGATAATCAATCGGATCCCCCAAACCATAAAGACAGCTTACAGAAGAAACAACGATCACATCTCTCCGCTCAAAAAGTGCAGAGGTTGCAGAATGGCGAAGACGGTCAATTTCTTCATTCACAGCGGAATCCTTTTCAATATAGGTATCCGTGTGCGCAATATACGCCTCCGGCTGATAATAGTCGTAATAGGATACAAAATATTCCACAGCATTATTCGGAAAAAACTCGCGGAATTCAGAGCAAAGCTGGGCAGCCAAAGTTTTATTGTGGGCAAGCACAAGGGTCGGACGATTGACATTGGCAATGATATTTGCCATAGTGAATGTCTTACCGGAGCCGGTTACGCCAAGCAGAACCTGCTCCTTCAGCCCTTTTTCCACGCCACCTGTCAGCTTTCTAATTGCCTCCGGCTGATCCCCGGTTGGAACATACGGAGAAACCAATTCAAATCTGTCCACAGTACCCCTCCTTCAAACGACCTTGGTTTATTATATCACATTTTTAGAATAAAGAAAGAGGAAGACAGCATTTTTACTGCCTTCCTCTTCATATTTCCTTATGAAAGCTTCATAAGCTTCATTTCGCCGGGTGCAAGCCAAAAGGTTTCCTTGTTTCCATTTTGGAAGGTCAGCTTGATCTGATTGGCAAGGCGCTGATGGGCATTCACCACGGACATCCAGCGTTGCTCCCCTTCCGTCTCCCGATAATAGGAAATAATGGTGGGATAGGAGAACTTACCGTTCACATCCAGCAAAACATCATCTGCGCAGAACCGTTTGCGGGGATCGTAGATGTGACCTATATGGTAAACGGCCGTCAACTCCAAACGATCAAAAACATCCCGATAGAAGCAGTCGAAAATATACTGCTGACGAGAGATCATGTCAAATACCGGTGTTCTGACCCGGTCAGGGCCGCAAAGGGGCATATTGACAAAGCTACTGCCTGCGCCGTACTGATACAGATGGAACCAGAGAATGCCCCGGGCACCGTGTGCCAAAGCCGTATAGATCTGCCAGCGGATATCATCCTCCGTAGGGGTGCGAAATGCCCAATGGCCGCAGGCGAGCAATGTGGGGTAGAAGGGAATGCCGTGCTTTTGGGAAAGCTCCCAATATTTATCCAACACAAGGAAATAGCTGTTGATGCCCACCTGCTGATTATGTGCTTCATTTAAGCACTGGGTATACTGGTCATAGCCCAGCAGAGGCACCTGAGACTGCTGTAAGTATTCGTCCACCAGTCTGGTATGCTCCTCCTCCGGTGCGCCGACAAGCATATCATAGTCTGAGCCGCCGCCCCAATAAGGCACCAAATTCCCAAAGGGTATCAGGCCGGGCGCATTTTCCATAATAAGCTGAACGGTGCGGATATAAAGGTCATTTTGATCCGGCCGGGGTTCGTCACCGACAAAAAAGCCAAAGGTCGCCGGATGGGTGCCAAAGTCCTCATAGGCCTTGCGAACGCCCTGCGCAAAAGCCGCCTCCCCTACCCGATCCAGTGTGCGGAAACGGGTCCGTTTGTCACGAATGATCAGCTTCATATTTCGCTTTTCACATTCGTCCAAAATATCCAGCATTTGGCACTTATCATGGCGCGTGTGGTCAAAATCAAAGCTCATAGGCAGATTGCAATGCAGATCCTGCCAATCCTGCACGGCCTCCTTGCCAAAAACGCCGCTTTCGATATAGTTCCAAAAACCGAATTTTATCTGTCTTGTCATAAGATCTCCCCCTCAGTAAGCGTGGTAATGCCCACAGGCAGGTCCAGGGTGAAATAGCCGTCCTGTGCCTGCACCTTCTCTGTTATATCTGCATAATGAGTCAAAATGGAGGCAGCTTCAAATGTGTTTTTCAGCACAAGGATGGTCGGCTTTTGCACTTGCAGTGTGACCTGCCGCAGAAAGCCCTTTTCTGCCACTGCGCTCACCAGTACACCGCTGTAACTGCGAAGCTTTTCAATGGAAATTTTCCGGCTGTTCCACGCCTTTGGAATGGCAGGGAAAAGATGTAGATAGCCCTGATGCTCCTGAAGGAGCATTTCCTGCAAAGCATCGCAGAAGCCGAACAGGCTTTCCAGCGTGAACGGGCGGTAGTGGAAGGTGGAATAACCCTTCTTTTGAAAGTCGCCGTTGAGATGAAATCCGTTGTCCGCCACAAAGCCGTCGGCAAACTGGCGGAGCTTTTCATATGCGGCATTGCCCTGGTAGGCCATGGCATAGATCTGCGCACACATGGCATAGGAAAAACCGACCCACATGCCCATGCCAAGCATTTCGATCTCCTCAAGTGCATTGTGATAAAGCGCCCGATCTTCTGCTGTATCATAATGGATCAGGTGCAACGGATACAGGCACATCAAATGGGAAAAATGCCGATGGGACTGGGGTAACCGCATTTGCCTGTTAAGCCCGATATAGCCGTCCACAATGCCAATGGAGTCCAGCTTAGACAGCACCTTTTCGTAAGGCGCAGGATCTTTGTGCAGTGTCTCACAGTAGGCGATCAGGCGGCTGTATAAATACCGCATAAGGGCCAGATCAAAATTGGAATTGGGCTCCAGGTAGGCTTCCTGCGTAGCATCGAATATCTCCGGCGATGTGGAAAGGGGCAAATAGAGCTTGCCGTCTTTTTCCTGCAAAAGGCCAGTGATCGCCGTGGCGATACCGTCTAAAAACGGAAAGGCACGATGCTCCAAAAATTCCCGATTGCCGGTGTAGAGATAGTATTCGTCGAAGCTTTGGGCTGTCCAAATGCTCATGGTCGGAGAAAGGGCGTATTGTGACCAGCCGCCCATCGGCTTACCGTCGATCGTCGACACGCCGGGGATCAGCAATCCATCTACGCCAAAGAAATCCCTGGCGACCTTTTCATAGGCCGGCTTTTGCTCCCACAGATAATCCAGGAAGCACTCCCCTTCCTCCAGACGGTTGGCCTTGAGATAGGCCTGATAGGAAAGCTGGGTATTGGTATCATGGTGATAGTCACCGCGCCACGGCGGCAGACAATCGTTATCTGCGGTCCACACCCCCTGCAATGGCATAGGATAGGAGCCCTTACGGCTACAGGAGGCAAACAGATACCAGGAACGGTAGTAAGTTTTTTCCAATAGCTCATCACCAATGGATATTTGGGATTTTTGCCAGTATGTCTCCCACCATGCAGTATGTTCCTGCTTCAGCTCTCGGTAACCGATCGTGGCCGCCTCCGAAAGCAGTGCTTTGGCATGCGCCACGAAATCGGCGTGATCCCGGTTTGTCTGTACGGTGAAGTAAAGCTCCGTGCAGGTGGGCTTTTTTACGGTGTAAACAAAAACGCCATAGGAAAGATCCGTATGTGTCTTTTGGACATAATAGATAAAACCGTCCTCGGAAATGAAATCGGCCGCAGGATATCCCATGGACATCTGCACCGTCAGATCACTTTCCCTGCTTTGCTTTGGTACGGAAGAAATATAGTCTGGAATGTGCAGAGCGAATGCAAACTCTCCCTTTACCCTTGCCACTCCCAAAAACCGCGTGGCGTGGACAAAGGCCTCTATGCTTTCTTCACCGGCGGAAACCGTTCCGATAGCCTTCTGAATGTCCACTTTTGCACTGTAGTCTTTCATTTCTTTTGCAAAGGAGAGCTCTATTCTGCCTGCGGTGATTTTGGACGGATAGGGGTATTCTCCGTAAATACGCTCAAAGAGCCTGTCCCTTTCCTGCCAATCCTCCTGCTTGCCGCTTTGAGATAGCTTGACAAGATTTTTATAGCAGAAGCCATCCTCCTGAGTAGCCGGATGGGGCCTGGTATCCCAAAGATCCACACGATCTACGGATAAACGGATGGGACTGTCTCCATAAAGGAGACAGCCCATCCTTCCATTCCCCAACGGCAGTCCCTCATCCCAAGATGTAATGGGGTGGGAATACTGAATGTTATACCGTTGTAGGTTCATAATGATAGTCCTATATGATTATTTAATGGGAATGATGAAGATACCTTCGCCGGGTTCGATGCCAGAGATCGTGCACTGGGTGTCGTCGAGCCTTGTGATGGTCGGCTCACCATTGCGATAAATTGCAACAGCGGATGCGCCGCTCATGGTCAGAACGACAGTACGGCTTTGGGCATTCGGATCCGACTCAGCATTTACCAGCATAAAAGCATTATTTCTGCTATCGCTGACACTTTCGTTGCCTTCAAAGATACCGACCAGGAAAGCGCCACCTCCCTCGACCTTGAATGCATCGTGCGTTGTCACAGCACCGGTCAGGTTTTTCAGCATCACATTGGAGTTACCCTCATCCACCTTCATAACGCCGCTCCAGATATACTGATCGTAGATCTCTTCGAATGTATGGACATTGGTGTTGATCTCCTTTGCCCAGCTATACAGATCGTCGGAATAGGTCTGGTCGTTATAGTTATGAATGTACTTGTAACCGCTCTCGCCATTACCGCTGTACTGGTAGTAGATAAATTCCTTAACGCCGAATGCCAGGCCGGAGTTGATCTGGAAATTCAGCTCAGACTTGCCGTTCAGGTCGCGAACGCCTACCGAGTCACCGGAGGTCTGCACGATCACGCGCAGTTCCCGATCGTTCTCCTTAGCCTTATTGGCCATCAGCTCATAGCTGTAAAGATACTTCTGTGTGCGCAGTGTCTGCTCATCTGTAAGACCGGATTTATCCTGCAGGAAGGGGTAATAGTCCCAGCAAATGTAATCCAGGTATCCGTTTGTCTGATTCAAATACTCGTTCAGATATTTCTCATAGGTAAAATCTCCGAACCATTGGTTCCATTTGTTTTCTGCGCCAAGCTGAGGCGAATTTTTGTTGATATAAGGCGGCAGAAGATTGACAAACAGTTCCTGTGTCAGGCCGGACTCGCTGTAAGCCTTGGCCATCAGGCCGACCTTCTCCAGATCCGAATAGTAAGGCTCATCAAAGCCAAAGTGTCCGGCATAACCGGCGTTATCACCGTAGCCGTATTCACTGTTCAGAATGGTATCCTTAATAATGCTCTGGAAAAGTGTGTTATCAATGCCCGCATTCTTGGCCGCCGTTGCGCTGAAGCCGTATTTATCGGTCTGAGAGCCGCCCATGCCGTACAGTGTCCAATCCTTCACATAGTAGGTAATACCGTACCGCTGTGCGATCCGCATAACGGTCTTTGCGATCTCGGCCGTCTTTGCGCTATATTCTGCGATCAAAGTCTTTGCCGACTCCGCATCCGTTGCGCCGGCCGCACTTCCGGCGTAGCCCTCATAAAGGGCGATCGCCTTGTTAAAGCCGGCCTCTGCGAGCTTGCTGTAAGCAACGATCAAATCGCTGTCATTGGTAATTTTCAGGTCCGTCGTAGGTGCCGCATAGGCGGTAAACCGGATCTTCGCCGCATCGTCGATGCGATAGCCGGAGATCTGCTTTACAGACACCAAATTGCTGCAGGAGAAGATGGTATCGGTAAGCGGACGATTGAAGTTTTCCTCTGCCAAAACCTTACCATCAGCATCGGTGACCCTGAAGTTATCCACCTGCAACACATTTTCGCCCCATTCGCCGGCGCCCACAATATAAACATGGTACGGGCCACCGTCTGTGGGGAGGGACAGGGTGTAATTGCTCCAAATGCCGTCAATATATTTGATGTCAACACCGTTACCGCTTGAATGGGCATAGCGTGAATCCTCAGTGTTCACCAGATCCGCGCTTGTGGTCCAGTCAACAGCCCACCAATTGGCATCCTCGGGAACATACGCATCGAAAGACACCGTGCTACCGGCGGGATAGGCAGATTTTGTGATAAAGCCCAATCCGTTGGGGATCTTTCCCAGGGAAAGCTGAGCGGCATAATTGTAGGTTCTCAGTTTGATCGCCGTATTGCCACTCTTATCTGTTTCCTTGAGTGCAAAAATAGTATTGTCCAAGCCCTGTTCAAAATCTTCTTTAACCTCTGTACCATTCTTCTGCTTAATCATCACATTATCAATTTGAACGGCAAGCGTTTCTTCATTTTTAATTCCCCATTCGCCCTTTGCTCCAACAAAGTAGACATAATAGTTTTGTCCGTCGTCGGGGAGTGTTACAGAATATTTTGCCCACTCGTTAACCTTGGATTGCATCTGTGCGCCTGAAGGATTAGTACCAGTCCACTTATAAAGATCAACATCATTCAAATCCGTTGTCCAACACACAGCCCACCAAGGAGCGCTTTCACCTTCTGCCACAGTGACCTCAGGTACATAAGCATCGAATTCGATCGTACTACCGCCGGGATATGCTTCTGCTGTGATCAGGTTCATGCCGTCACCGGCGTTGTCATTGATATAATCAATGTACAGCTCGATCACATTGCCCATCCGATCCGTAGTACCGCCGATCGTGTGATCCGATACGGCTGTACCGGCACTGAACAGGCCGGCAGATACGCCTTTTTCAAAATCATCGGTATACTGGGTGCCGTCCGGTGCGGTAATGACCACATCATCCAGGAGCAATTCATTGCCATTCCACTCACCCTTTGCACCGACAAAGTACACATAGTAGGAATTGCTGTCACTGGGAAGTGTAACAGAATAGTTTGCCCACTCGTCAACCTTGGATTGCATCTGTGCGCCCGAAGGATTGGCACCAGTCCACTTATATAGATCAACATCCTTCAAATCCGTTGTCCAGCACACAGCCCACCAAGCGGTGTCTGAGGGTACAAACGCCTTGAAGCTCACCGTACTGCCGCCGGGATAAGCAGCCTTTGTGATAAAGCTCATAGGACTGTTTTCATTTAGTATGTCGATCTTGATAGCGGCCACATTGCCGGAAATGGGCTTCACGGTGCCGAGCCAGCTATAGGAGGCCGATTCATCGTCAGCGCTCACTGTAGCCGTCAGAACATAACTGGCGCTTTCACTGCCAGAAGTCAAAATCAGCTTGCCGTCGACGATCTTTGCGCAGTCGCCACCATTCGATACGCTCCACGCAACAGTAAATTCGTTTCCTTTGACTGTCCATGTGCTTGGAAGCGCAGTCCCGTTGGCGATCTCCGTACCGTAGGATGCCTTCAGATCCTGCAAAGCTTCCTGAACGGTCACATGGCTCTCTCCCAGCAGATGTGCATTTACCACATCGTTCCCGTTCACATCGAACAATCCGGCAGATACGCCTTTTTCAAAATCATCGGTATACCGGGTGCCGTCCGGTGCGGTAATGAGAACATCGTCAATCAGCAACGGCTTATCTGCCCATGTCTCATTCTTTGCACCACCAAAATAAATGTAATAGGGTCCGCCACTGACCGGTAAGGTTACCGTGTATGCATTCCATTTTCCTACTTTTTCTGCATCATACAGATTATTTTGGGCACAAGTATAAATATCATTTCCATCCAAACCAGTGGTATAACCTACGCCCCACCAATGGTTGTTTTCATCGGTAATATCCGGTTGATAAGCCTTAAAGCTGATTACAGAACCGGCAGGATAAGTATCCTTTGTAACGAAACTCATAGTTCCGCTCTCATTGATCTTATCAATTGCAATTGCTACGGCATAGCTACTTGTGGGGGTGATGTCACCGATCAGTTGCCAGGTGACTGCATTGGCACCGGTGTTGAACAAACCGGCATTCAGGCCGTATTCAAAGCTGTCCGTTACCGCATTTTGGCCGGGCTCGGTGATCGATACATCGGTGACCAGCAAGGGCTTATCTGCCCATGCACTATTCTTGGCACCGCCAATATAGATGTAGTAGGGGCCGCCGTCGGAGGGCAAGGTCACGGTATACTCGCTCCAATAGCCCACATTGGCTACCTGATATAGACTATTCTTGGCACAAGTGCTGTAAATATCGTTTCCGTCCGAACCGGTGGTATAGCCCACGCCCCACCAATGGTTGTCATTATCCGTAATATCCGGCTGGTATGCCTTAAAGGTGATGGTAGAGCCGGCGGCATAAGCGCGCTTGGTAATGAAACTGCTGCCGTTTTCTTGCATCAGCTCCATATGAAGCTCGGCCACACCACCGGATGTGGGTGTAAATGCCTTATGATAGTCATACTTTGCGTATTCTATCGCCGCAAGGTGATAGGTATACAGCATTTGTACAAGGGCTTTCTGATCATCGGAAGTACCGGCCTTATGGTACTGCCGGACGATATAGTTCATCGGGCCATAGCTCACGCTAAGGCTCTCATCGCCCTTGGAGACGGTCAGTGTGTACTGCTTGTCCAAATTCGGGGGGTAAATGTTCCCGATCTCCACATAGTACAGTCCACTCTTTTGTACGGGCGTGTAGGTACTCTCCCCTACCTGAAAACGGTAATCTGTGATATCACCGGCATTCAGCGCAAAATAGTAGCGAACTGCCACACGGGAGGCAAACACAAGGGATGCACCGTAATAGCGAATGCCGCTGACAGAGCCGGTACATGCCATTTCTTCCACATCGCCGGATGCGGGGATATTGGCTTTTTCCAATTCTGCACAGCCTGCATTGGCAAGGCTTTCCGTACGATAGCCCAGTGCCTTCTGTGCGGCCGCACCGTAGTGCAGCATGGTCAGTACCATGGTCTTTTCTTCATCATCGTACTCGCCTTTGAGGATCTCCTCGGCGTAGGCTTTCACGGTATAATCCTTAGAAAACACGGATACGCCGCCGCTCACCACCTCAAGGGTGATCGGATCCGTCATTTGTGCGGCCGCCAAATTCACGGAGAATACATAGCGGCCATCTTTTTTGGTCGCATCTGAGGCAGAAACGGTGGTCGTTTTACCGCCTACGGTAAACTTGACCGTTGTGCTTTCAGGTGCATCCAGCGTCAGATAGAAATTGGTACAGATCTGATCGCTCAGTGTCACATTCCAGTCCTGCACCGGGTTGGTTTCTTCCGCCGCAACAGCTCCGGCAGGCAGTAAAGAAACTACCAGCAACAGAGCCATAAGCATGCTGAAAAACCGTTTTGTGTGTTTACGCATAATGAGTCGCTTCCTTTCCTGATTTTTTATTGAAACAAATTATGGAATTTCTGCAATTCCTGTTTGGAAAACGGGGTAATGCGCATAAAACAAACGATTGGGACGGGGAAGCCCTGCATAACGGGGTCCTGAGTGACCCCGTTAGGAGGCGCTTTTTTATTCTTCGTCCCGCTTTTCTTTGGAAATAACTGTATTTCCGTTTGAGGGATTGTTCGCTACAATGTTAAAGATCCACTGATCAAATTCATTGTCAAAGCTTTCTGTGACCTTGGTTCCGTCGGGTGCAGTGACCGTCAGGTTGTCGATCAGCAGGGTCTTTCCGTTCCATTCGCCCTTAGCGCCGACAATATAAACATAGTAACTGTTGCCGTCGTCCGGAAGTGTGACAGAATACTCTGCCCATTTTCCACTTTGAGAGGTCATAGACTGTCCCTTGCCCTCTGTCCATTTATACAGACTCACATCGGTCGGGTCGGTCGTCCAGCATACTGCCCACCAGGCAGCACCGCTGGGAACATAGGCTTCAAAGGTGGCCGTACTGCCACCGGAATAAGCAGCCTTTGTGATAAAGTTCATAGAGTCGCTTTCATTCAACTGGTCGATCAGAATGGAAGCCGCAAAGCTTTCACTTTCTTCCCCGCTGCCGGTCTCTACTGCTTGCAGTTCCACCACTGTGTTGGAACCGGACTGGGCTGTCACGCTGAACAGGCAATTCTCAAAGCCATTTTCAAAGTTCTCCGTATAGGCTGTTCCGACCGGCGCAGTAATGGCCACATCGTCCAAAAGCAAGGCATTTCCCTTCCACTCGCCCTTGGCACCTACAAAATAGACATAGTAGGTATTGCCGTCATTGGGAAGGGTCACGGAATAATCTGCCCATTCGTTTTCCTTAGAGGTCATAGACTGTCCCTTGCCCTCTGTCCACTTATACAGACTCACATCAGCAGGATCAGTCGTCCAGCACACTGCCCACCAGTTAACTCCGGCCGGCACATATGCCTTAAAGCTCACCGTACTGCCGCCGGGGTATGCAGTCTTTGTGATCAGGTTTATAGGGCTGCCCTCATTGAGCAGATCCACATACAAAGCCGCCACATGATTTTTTGCAGGCTCCGGTTCCCCGCTGCCGGTCTCTACTGCTTGCAGTTCCACCACTGTGTTGGAACCGGACTGGGCTGTCACGCTGAACAGGCAGTCCTCGAAGCCATTTTCAAAGTTCTCCGTGTAAGTCGTTCCGTCCGGTGCGGTAATAACCACATTGTCTAGAAGAAGAGCATTGCCGTTCCACTCGCCCTTGGCGCCTACATAGTAGACATAGTACGTATTGCCGTCATTGGGAAGGGTCACGGAATAATCTGCCCATTCATTCTCCTTGGAGGTCATAGGCTGTCCCTTGCCCTCTGTCCATTTATACAGACTCACATCGGCCGGATCGGTCGTCCAGCACACTGCCCACCAGGAGGCATCGGCCGGTACGAATGCCTTAAAGCTCACCGTACTGCCGCCGGGGTATGCAGTCTTTGTGATCAGGTTTATAGGGCTGCCCTCATTGAGCAGATCCACATACAAAGCCGCCACATGATTTTTTGCAGGCTCCGGTTCCCCGCTGCCGGTCTCTACTGCTTGCAGTTCCACCACTGTGTTGGAACCGGACTGGGCTGTCACGCTGAACAGGCAGTCCTCGAAGCCATTTTCAAAGTTCTCCGTATAGGCTGTTCCGTCCGGTGCGGTAATGACCACATCGTCCAAAAGCAAGGCATTTCCCCTCCACTCGCCCTTGGCACCTACATAGTAGACATAGTATGTATTGCCGTCATTGGGAAGGGTCACGGAATAATCTGCCCATTCGTTTTCCTTGGAGGTCATAGGCTGTCCCTTGCCCTCTGTCCACTTATACAGACTCACATCGGCCGGATCGGTCGTCCAGCACACTGCCCACCAGTTAACTCCGGCCGGCACATATGCCTTAAAGCTCACCGTACTGCCGCCGGGATATGCAGTCCTTGTGATCAGGTTCATAGGGCTGCCCTCGTCAAGGACATCCACATAAAGTGCCAGCACATGGTTAACGGTTTCCTGAGGCTTATGGCAGACACTACATTCGCCGTGCTCCCACTGATGGTCAGCCAGCGGTAGGATCACTCTCTCCTGAATTGTCGTGCCGCAGTCATTGCAGACCGTAGCGCCGGTATATCCGGCCTCCGTACAGGTAGATGCCTTATCCGGTTCCTTTGTGGTATGAACATGGTCGCACTGAATAACCTCGACCTCTCGCACAATGCTCACATCATCTGTGATCTTGAAAATGCCGCTGTAAAGGCCATCGTCAAAGGTCTCTGTTGCGACTGCTTCACCAATTGCGTTGGTCACGGTTACCTTGTCAATGATCAGTTCCTTGCCGCCCCACTCACCCTTGGCGCCAACAATGTAAAGATAATAAGTCTGTCCGTCGTCTGGCAATGTGACCGTATAGTCTTTCCACACGCCATAGGTGCTGTCGATAGATTTGCCGTTGCCTACTATCCAAGCGTACAGGTCAGTATTTGCGGGATCCGTCGTCCAGTTTACTGCCCACCAGCCAACACCGGACGGTACAAGGGCACGAATGGTAAAGGAGCTGCCACCGCCATAGGGTATGCGGGTGATAAAGCTCATCTTGCCCGCATCCTCACTCAGTCTGTCAATATTGATAGCCGCGCCGCGGTTCATTTTTACAGCTCCGCATTGGCATTTGCCGCTCTCATCATAGGTATGGGGCTTTGCCGGGATCTCCTCCTGTGCCACGATCACATAGCCGCACACAGAGCAGTGCTTGCCCTCTGTCAGGCCGACCTTGGTACAGGTAGGCTCCACAGCCTTGTCGATCACGACCGTATGGCCGTTCTTGCAGGGATCCTCCAAAGCCTTTGCGGACACAACGATGCTGTTATTGGTAGGATTATTGGTAATGACTGAGAAAATACTGTTCTTGACACCATTGTCAAAATCTTCTTTAGCCAGTACTTTTCCGTCTGCGCCGGTGACCGTAAAGTCATTCAGCCGCAGTTCCTTTTCATTCCATTTGCCCTTTTCACCGACAAAGTATACATAATAGCTGTTGCCGTCGTCCGGGAGCGTGACCGTATAGGTCGCCCACTGGCCACTGACAGAGGTCATTTGCTGACCCATGCCCTCAGACCATTTGTACAGGCTCGTGTCTGCCGGGTCGGTCGTCCAGCTTATCGCCCACCAATTCACGCCGTAGGGCACATATCCGGCAAATGTGACCGTACTGCCACCGGGATAGGCTTCCTTCGTAATGAAGTTCATGGGGGCATTCTCATTGAGCAGGTCGATTACAATTGCGGCGACCAGATTTTCCTTATCCTTGCCGCAAACAGAGCACTTGCCGTCGACCCATGTATGTCCGGTAGCCGGAATGACCTCCTGACTGAGCAGGATCTTACCGCAGTTGCCGCAATGACTGCCGTCGGTCAGGCCGTCCTGATCGCAGGTCGCCGCAACAGCATTGTCCTTTACCGTCCAGTGGCCGGTACAGACCTCTTCGCAGAACACGACCGCATCACCGCTGCTCGGATTGACCTTGACTGCACTGAACAGGCCACTGGACACATCGGTAGTAAAGGAATCCGTACCCAGGACTTCGCCGTTTGCATCGGTGATGACCACATCGTCGATCATCAGTCTGCGGCCGCCCCACTCACCCTTGGCGCCAACAAAGTACAGATAGTAGCTGTTGCCGTCGTCGGGAAGTGTCACTGTGCACTCCTGCCACTTGCCTTGCGTAATGTCCATCCGAACGCCCAAGCCGTCCGCCCAGTTATACAGGCCGGTATCATTGGCATTTTGTGTCCAGGAAACTGCCCACCAGGAGCTACCGCTGGGCACAAAGGCCTGGAATGTCACTGTGGTGCCACCGGGATAGGCTTTCTTTGTGATGAAGTTTGCCTGACCGGATTCATTGAGCTGGTCGATCACGATGGATGCGGCCATATCCGGCTGATTTTCGCCGCATTTTGTGCAAACACCGGCTACATAATTATGTCCTTCGTGGCGAATTTTCTTCTGCTTCACCACGGTCTCACCGCACAGTGTGCAGTATGCGCCTTCCTCCTTACCGGCTCTTGTGCAGGTAGGTGCAATGCCGGGAATGGTTTCCAGCACATGGCTTGCAGGGATCTCCTCCTGTGGCCGAAGGACAAGCTTGCACCGGGAGCAATGACGGCCTTCCGTCAAGCCGGTCTTTGTACAGCTTGCCGCTCTTGCCTCGTCGATAACTTCCTCGTGCCCCAGTGTGAGGATCACTTCCGTTTCCTTGCTTCCGCAGGTGCATACGCGCTCCTGCAGACCGTCCTCCGTGCAGGTCGCTTCTTTCACGACCTGCCACTGGCCGTAATTATGGCCACCGATATGGGAGCCGTTCCTACAGCCCGTAAGACTAAGAATCAGGATGAGCAGAAGCAAACATAATGATTTTCTTCTCATCTTATCCACCTGACTTTCCTGTTATTCAACCATGCTTAGCCAACTGTCCCAGTTGTTCCGTGCGTAATCGTAGTCATTTTGCAGAGCATCATTAATGCTCTCAACACCGTCGCGAATATCAATATAAGGTGTCTTGCCGCGGGACCAGAAACCGGTCAGGCCCTTGATCGCGATCGGGTTTGTCACATTGGCCGCATACAGATAGTTTTTGCTGGAAAGCTCCAGAACGCTCTTGCCAAAGCTGCTCATATTGGCATAACTCTCCACATCGGGGGAAAGATCGTAGTCAAAGGGGCGGATCGCATTGGTGTAGCTGGTATACAGCGCATTGGTCTCCGGCTCGCTCAGGAACCGCAAAAATTCCTTTGCATCCTCCTTGTTTGCCGCATTGGAGGGGATGAAATAGTAGGCACCATAACCGGACTGAATGACCTGCTGATCATTTTCCGTGGTGTAGTTGTCGGAATGGAGCACCTTACCGGAGGGATCGCTCATCTCCGGAATGGCAAACATGGCCATTTCCACATCCGGATTCTGTGCCAAAACCTCGGACATTTCGTTTTCAAACCAGGAGCCATTGAGCATCATAGCCGCCTGACCCTGGATCAGCTTGGACTGTGCCACGATGTGGGTCATACCCGAACTGCCGGTCATAGTGTAATTGCCCTCGTCGTAGAAGAACTTTTGCAGATTTTGCAGGGCATACATTTTGCCCTTGTACTGTGCAGGATTGAATACCTCTGCATCTTCATAGGCATAGAAGGTATCCAAATTGCTGATGCCCTCATAGGAGTAGACCCAGTTTTCTACCGCAAAGTAGAGGTAGCCGTCTGCGGCGCCGCCACAGTAGACAATGGGAGAAACTGCCCCATCCGTATCCTTAAGGATCTGCTTGCAGAGTTTTTCCAGTTCTGTGGTGGTGGTAGGCACCTCCCAGCCGTACTGGTCAAACAGGCTCTTATTGTACGCAAAGCCGTTGACGGAAATGTACTCGGGAATGGCATAGGCCGTTCCGTTGTAGGTACAAACCTCCTGCGCATTGCCGGTCATGCTTTCCGAAACGGTAGCGCCGGTGGAGAGTTTTGCGCTATAGACATCGTCCAGCGGTTCGACCCAGCCCTGTGCAACCCAGCGCTTAATGGACTCCATGCTCTTAAAGCTGTATACATCCGAAAGGTTGGTGTTGCTTTCCAGCCGGGAGCCGGTGGTATCTGTAATGCTGGGGTTAAAATTGATCTTTACGAGCACATCGGGATGGACTTCCATGAACGCATTGGCAACCGCCTCATAGGGCGCTGTGCCGTAGCCGGCCTTCAGAACCTCCCACTTCAGGATTCGTCTGCCATCTGCACTGTCGTCATCGCCACTTCCGCCGCAGGCTGTCACGGACAGCATGAGCAGAACTGCCATAGCCAGGCAGAGGATCTTCATAATGGACTTTTTCATTTGCATTTACTCCTTTTCTTAGAACGGGATCACAAAACGGCCTTCGCCGGGCTCCAATTGGAAGGTATACACGCCATCCGACGGAAGCTCAACGACTATTTTCTCTCCGTAGCGGTACATCAGCAGATGGGTCGCATTGGAGAATTTTACGGTGACCTGATTGCTAAGCTTTTCAATGGGGTCGGTCACATTGACGATCATGAAAGCATCCTGCGCGGTGCTGCTTTCGTCTTTTGCCGTAAACACACCGGCCATCACATCCTGTGTGCAGGACACAAACTCCATACGCTCGTGGCTGTCCAAAGCGGACGTCAGGTTTGCAAAGAGCTGGTTGTCGACCATCTCACTGGCATTTTTGTAGAGCGTTCCGGCCCAGTCGTATGCCATATAGGCATCCTCCATGGCGTGGACTTCATTATTGACCTGCTTTGCCGCATCGTACACCCATGTGTAGGTATCCGTCTTAAAATCATAGAGGGAATAGCCGTTATCGGAGGTAAAGTTGGTCTCATTGACCGAAGAACTGTAGGTATAGTAGATCAGCTCTCGCACACCGAATGCCATGTTGGAATACACCTGGAACCGAAGGTCACCAATGTTATCCAGGCTTCTTGTACCGGTAAAGTCGCCCTTAGCCTGTACGAATGCACGAACCTCGCAGTCATTTTCCTTTGCCTTGAGAGCCATCAGCTCCAAATTGTAATAGTAGCTGTCCCGAATGAAGTTCTCGCTACCGTTATTCTTAAAGGGATAATAGTCCCAGCAGACATAGCCAAGCAGTGGTGCCACATGCTTGAAATAGTAGTCCACATACTCCCGGTAGGTATAATTCAAATTGACAGAGAGCGTAGCGGAGTTATCTGCCACATAGCCGGGGTTCAGGTTGATAAAGATCTCGCCGCCCACATCGCTATTAAGTTCAATGTACTTATTGTACAGCTCCACCTGCCAGGCGATGGTATCCAGCTCCTGCACATTGGGTTCATCGAAGCCAAAGCTACCGCCATAACCGGGATGGTCAATATAGGCATTGTTCTCATCGAACATCTTGGAGATGACCTTTTCAAAGTCCTCGTAGGTGTCAACGGTGTCTTCAAAATTCCGGCCTAAGCCGTAGAACGACCAGTCACGGACATAGTATTTGATGCCATACTTTTCCGCAAGATCCAGCACGGTCAGTGCCTCCTGCTCGGCAACCTCACTGCGCAGTGCAATGGTGTCAAACACATCCTCGCCGGTCAGAGACGAACCGCCCTCATAAAGTGCGATCGCCTTGGTAAAGCCTGCCTCCGCAAGCTTTTTATAGGCCTCATCCAACTTGTCGCTTACCTTCTTATTGAGGGTAGGCGCGGCATATGCTGTAAACTGCATACCCTTTTCCGCTTTTTCAAATGTGGGCTCTGTTGCAGACTTTGTGGTTCCACACCCGATCAGCAAGCAGGAGAGAAGCATTCCCACCACAAGTATTTGCCATTTAAACTTCTTCATTGGCTTTTCCTGCCTCCTTTTTCTTTCGTTGCGTGATCACGCATACAGTCACGACGGCCGCGAGCACAATAACGGCAGCTACAACAGCCACAGGCAGTACCCACACAGGGGTGCCTTCATCCGCAACATAGGATGCATTCAGTGCGACCTCTTTTTCCCAGCCGGTGTCCACCGTATCCAGGCCGCGATCAGCATAGCTGACAAGCTCCGGTTCCTCGATCACGACCTCGGGTGCCTCATTATAGATCTCTGCCGTATTGGTCACGGAGAAATTGTCGATCGTCCAGTAGCTCCAGCCGGTACAGGTGATGCCAATGTAGCCCTCCGGCTTGGCACCCTTGAGTGTGCTGTAAAGTGTGTATTCCGTTTCATCCGCGCGCTTCATATAAAGGGAGATCAGATTCTTCTGCGCGACAAGCTTAAAGCACACGGCCGCATCCGGCGAGATATCCTCTCTTTGAACAGTCTTTTCGTCATAGGTGATATCCGTAAAATAGGATGCAGGGATCGGTCTTACCTGGGTATAGGTCTCCCCTTTCAAGGGGCTGATGCTCTCCACCTTGTAAAGTGCAGAGGCCGCAGTTTCCCAGGGCGTTTCCGTATCACCGGGGCGAACGCGGATCAGGAACATGCCATAGCTGCCGTAGGTCGTGGTATTTACATTCTTCTTACCGAAGTCAATGCCGATCCAGCGATCTAAGTATGTAGCATTTTGAATTTCATTTTCATTATCCGTTGCCAAGATGCTGGTCAACTCGAAAGTCAGCTCAAAGGTCTCATATTCATAGGCCGGTCCAAAGAAGGTGCCGTCCAGGCAACCGTTATAAGACAGCTCTCCATCGTTTACAGAAATGGAGCCGGAGACCTCATTGATCGCATAATCGGAATTTCCGTTGCTTCCCAAGCGGTTTTGCGAGAAATCGTCTGCGAAGGACTTTGTAGTGATCACCCGATAAATGCCGTTATCCACTGTCACATCATCCAGGTAGATCTTGCCGGTGATGTCAGTTGCCGCCGCAAAACCGGTGTAGCCGGCATATTCCGTGATCCCATTGCCGGAAAGAAGCTTTCTTCCGTTTTCCGAAACGGTGAAGCTACCGTTTTTCAGCACGGTCAAGCTAAGGGTACTTCCCTTCATAGCAGTGCGGAAGCTACCTTGTGCCAGTACGGTTTCCGTTCCCTCTGCATCATAGCGCACCATTTGACAACCGTTTTTATCAAATACCAGTGCATAGGATCGCAGGAATGGATCCTCATAGGTATCAGAAATACCGAATACATATGCAAGCTTCTCTTCCCCAGTGGAATTGGAAAGATCCACAGTAAATGCGGTGCTCAGCACCTGCTCGGCGTCATTCAGGTAGGTGTCCTCCTGCTTGATCGCATCATTGGTAAGCAGGCGATCACCTTTTTCTGCACCGGAGATACAGAGCTTACGAACGGCACCGTCCTCCACCACCTGGGTAGAAAACTCGGAGGGGTTGGAGATGAGGGTGATCAGTTCAAACAGATCATCGGACTCATCGTTAAAATCCTCTGTATAGGTGCCGGTATCCGTCTCGATCACAATGTTATCGAGCATATAGCCACTAAAGGCATAATCTGTGAATACGATATTGCAGTTATGGAAGGAACGGCCGTCAGACAATGTGACCTCCTTGCTCTTGGAGGTATCAAAACTGTACCCTCTCGGTGCCATATAGATGGTAGCGGTCTTTTCGTTTTTGGGCACAATCTTGATACTGACCCACTTTCCGGCAATATTGTCGCTTCCAAAGCCCCAGTCGCTCCAGTTGGTATCCGCAAAGCCGAAGTCATCCGTTTCGCTTGCCATCATGGAGCCGTAGCACATAGGGTCACCCTTGTCCTTAAAATCGCCCAGGTAGTCCTCCGGTTCGATAATATCGGGAAAATCCAAACCGAACCAGCTTCCGGTAGACGGGAATTTCAAATCGAAGCTCAGGCTGTAAAGCTCCCAGTACCAGTCTTTGGAAATCAAAACGGTATTTTCACCGTTGGCATTTTTGCCCTTGAATTGCAGAGCCATTTCCGGGTCGGTGATCTGCTCCACGGCAAATGCACCATCGGAGGCATAGGCGCTCCATAATTCCAGGTCATATCCGCCGATCACGCTTGCATTGTCGAAATCATCGGCAATGGTGACGTTCTCCCGTTCTGCCGATGCCGGAAACACCGACAGCAGACAGCAGGCGATCAACGCAAGCGTGAAAATTCTTGCAAGTGATTTTCTTTGCATGATCATTCTCCTTTTTTTCATACTTAACATCCGAAATGCTTGCCCACTCTATCCAGCAATTTCTTTACGATCACGACAATAGGAGCAGCCACGACCGTAAAGCAAAGACCCATTGCGGCACCCCATTCCAAATCGGAATTGGCGCCCTTGATCAGTCCGTTGACCAGGTAGGCGATTGTCTGGGAGGACTGTCCCGGGCCGCCCTCCGTCAAAAGTTCAACCTGAATAAATATGGTAAATACGGTCGTAATGCTTCCCAAAATGGCCACGGAAATGGTCGGCCAAATCATGGGGATGACGATTTGGAACAACTCACGGAACCGACCTACGCCCTCCATATGGGAGTATTCCATTACATCCTTTGGCAGATTTTCCATTGCGGCGCCGATGATCAGAATGTTATAGCCTGTACCTACCCAAAGGCAGTAGATCAGGACGAGCCAAAAGGCCAGCTTGGTATCACCGAACCAGCTTGGCAGATCCTTTGCCGCAACGCCCAGCTTTTCCAGCAGAATGTTGATGGGACCCACACTGGTATCAAACATGAATTTGAACACCATGGTATAGATGACAATGGAAATGATGGACGGCAGGAAGTATACAATGCGGAAGAAGCTTCTGCCGGGCATTTTCTTATAAAAGAAATAAGAAAGAATGATTGAGAGCAGCAGCAATACCAAATTGTTTGCGCCGGCCAAAAGAGAGTTCTTCACTGCGTTTTTGATCTGCGGCAGTGCATTCCACTCCTGAATAAAGCGCTTGTAGTTATTCAGCGACCATTCCATGGTGCCGGTCTTATAGTTCATCGTCTGGAACGACATAACCACGGAGTCGATATTCACATACACAAAGAATATCAGCCACTGCAACAGCGGCAAGGCCAGCATGCCGCAGATAAAAAGCGTTCGCCTTGTCTTACGGGAAAGCCCCTTCTTTTCCGAGGCCAGCCTTGCGGAACCGGTTTTCATTTTTAAGCCTTTCATTATTCCTTAATGCCTCCTCCCGTGAGATTGCCAAGCATTTGTTTTTGGAATATGGCAAAGAGCACGATCACCGGAACGATCGTCACCAGCATAGCCGCAAACAAAAGCGGATAATTTCCCGTGCCGGTGGCAACAGCGGAAATATGGGTAAGACCCACCGCCAATGTGGGGTGCTGATCGTAAAACAGAGAGGGATACCAGTAATCGTTCCAAAAGCCTAAAAAGCACAGGATCGAATAAGTGGTAAGTGCTTTCTTTGCCAGAGGCATCATAATACGGAAATAGATCTGCAGGTCACTGGCACCGTCGATCATAGCGCTCTCCGCAAACGACCAGGAAATGGATTTATAGTAGGCATGCAGATACAGGAAGCTACCGCCAAATGCGCCGCCCTGCAAGATCAACATGCCAAAGTAGTTATTGGAAAGCCCCGTGTTGTTCATCAGCTTGAAAACTGCCGGAAGTGCGCCGACCGTAGGGATCATGGAAGAAACGATAATCACCATATAGATCACCTGATTGCCCCGGAAATCGTACTTAGCCAGTGTGTAAGCCGCCGCAGACTGCATCATCATAGAAACCACTGTCAGACCCAGTGCAAGGGAGACCGAGTTGAGGAACATACTCACCAGGGATAGAGACTCAGATCCAGTCACCTCCCCCATATTAAGAAACACATCCTTAAAGTTGTCAAAGGTGATATGCTCCGGAATGCCCAAGGGATCCTGGATAAATCCCCACGCATCGTTCAGGGAGCCTAAGATCAGATAGAGAAACGGATAAAGCAGTGTAGCCGCATATATCAGCAGAAGGACAAACACGACCATCGTCACGGCATCCCATTTTCTCTTCTTATGAAGCTTCATTCTTTTTTCCTCCTTTTGCTAATATTTTCGCCGAGTCGTAAATCAGCTTGCCGATCACAGAACCGAAGCCGTGATTACAGCTTGCCTGCTCGTCAAAAAATTCCCAAATCGTGCCGGTGCGTTCTGCCATTGGGAAGAAACGCTCCTCACATTCGTGCAGTACCAAATCATATCTTTCCATTTTGTACAGACACATCAGCCGCAGAACACCGCCGATAAACAAAGCAGATGGGCAAACGGTGTAGCCGCAATGGGCAAATCCGCTGTAAAAGTTTTCTGCAAATGTCCTGCTGTCCGGCGCAAGGCCAAAATACTGGGCAAAGATCTGGCACAGCTCACTGCAATTATCCGTGGGCACGATCTTCCCATCTACGCGCAGGGCATTATCTATGAAAACCGTTCCATTGAAGGACATTTTGAAAACCGTTTCCCTGACCTGCTCGGATCTTTTCAGCAGTGAAGGATCCTGCAGGATCGTTCCAGCCGCCCGCAAAGCATCCGCATAAAGCATATTGGTCGGGAAATTGATCCCATCCACAAAGTCCGTTGCCCTGCTCCACTCAATAAAGACCCAGCCCTGAAGATTTTCCAGCAAGCCAAGCTCGTTTTCATAACCGCTGAAAAAGTCTAAAATATCCCGGATACGCTGTCTATGTTGCCGGATAAACTCCACATCACCGGTGCGCTTTTCGTAGTCCTCCAATTCCAGCACATACCACAGAATCCAGTTAGGGATATAACCATTCTCATTTGAAACCTCTGCTGGATAACACATCGGCATTATGCCATTATGGGGGAATATTCTGTTTTGATAGAGAAGATAGTTTTCAAGAAAATTTCGTTCCACTTTATTTTTCCCGGTAAAAAAGCATTCTGCTTTTCCAAGAAAATAACTGTCACAAAGCCATCCAGCCCGTTCTCTGGAGGGGCAATCTGTAAAAATATCATAGGCGTTTTGTGCAAATGTATTTTGTGCCGCTTGAAAAATTTCCTGCAGTACCGGATTTGACCCCGGAAGCAATCTGCTCTGGATATCAGGATTCTCTATGGAGATCATCGAAACAAACCGAATCTCCGCTTTTCCTTTTATGACAAGCTGAATATACTTTGCAGAGTAAACCTCTTGAGAATAGAGTGTATATGTCCCCTTTTCCAGTGTCCACTTCAAACCGTGGATGATATGCTCCCGGTTAAACTTCACATACCCCTCTGACAGAACATCATCGTATGTCAGCCAAAGGTCTGTCTTTTCTGCCACCTGAACCTGTATACAGAATTTCCCACAGTATACCCTGGGCAGGGCATATATTAAGTAATGAAGATCATCCGATGTTTCCTCTGTTATCCGAAAGGACTGCAGTTCTTTGCTTAGCACGCATTGGCAATCTTGCCGCTTAAACGCATCCAATTTTCTTCCGTCATCCAGTAACCGGGTCAAATCATTTTCCCATACAGAATGATTATCCATATACGCTTTGCCGTATTTTAAAAGCTGACCTGGTATCCGCTCATTCATCGAGCGGGATACATTACGCTCCAAAAGCTGTGGGCAGGAAATCGTGTGTGTCTTCAAGATTGGAAAATCCATCCCATTGGCTGCAAACCGATCCCTTTGCATACTGTAAATCTCTAAGAAGCCGCGCTGACTGGACATTCTCTCAACTTTGCTCAGTTTGTCTGTCATCCACTGGCAAATAAAATCTTCTGTATGCAATATTGCATTTTCATTTTGTAAAACCGTTGCAGCAAATAGCGGTTCATCCTTTACCGTACAAAGGGTATTGGTATTATTAGACTGTACAAAAAACTGAACACAGTTTTTCTGCCGTGTCAAAAAACGAGAAATGTCCATATATTCCACACGGCAATATCCTCTGGCTGCACGGCTGGGCCCATAGGAGACAAACTCTCCATTGATAAACAGGTTATATACATCCCTTGCAATCCAAGCAATATGTATTTTGTCAAGTGGAGGGATTGTGCAGGAAAAGCACAACTCTACATTCTTCTTTTTTTCTGTCTCCGCCCATACAGCGTGTAAATCCAAATGTTTATCCATATCTTCCCTTTTCACCATTGGTCGCAATTGTAAGCATATCGTAATGAGGAACACCACAAAACTGATATAAATCCCTTTTATCACATACTTCTTTGCCAGTGACCTCTTTATCTTCTTTTTTTGTATAATTTGGTTTTTCTGCCCAAGTTGTCATAATTAGAATACAATTTTATCGTCAAAAAGTATATAATAATATTGTCAGATTGTGTAATCATCTTGTTTTGTTTGGTTGACACGCTGTCATTTTACTTTTATAATGACAAGGAAGAAATCCATTCATAAAAAGGAGCTTCTTATGCGACAGTTTTTTATCGCCATCGATAACTCCAATTTCAGCTTTCAATGCAGAAACTATAGTAGGTATCGCTTCAAACCCGGCCATCAGGGCTCCTATCATTCCCACCCCTTTGCAGAAATCCTGTTTGTAACAGACGGCAAGGGATATTTTCACCTGAAGGATAAAAAGATCCCCATCCGGCGTGGAACCATTGTCATTAACAACAGCAATATACCACACACCGAATCTTCCCACCCGCAGGAGGATCTGGAATACGCGATTTTGCGCGTGGAAAATCTTTTCTTTCTATCCTCCAAGGATCCCGGAAATGATCGCACCTTCTTTTTGGATATCAGCAAGGATTATGAACAGGTTTTTGACTTTATTCGCCAAATCGAATGGGAATGGATCATTCGGGAACCATTTTGGGAATGTGCGTTGCAAACACAGTTCAACAGCTTCATTTTATATGTCCTGCGTAATTCCAGCCTTTTGGCCAAACCTGTCCAGGATACAGATATGCCAAATCCGCTGGCAGAGGTTCATATATATCTGACTGCCAACTACACAGAAAATATTACCTTGGACAAGCTGGCTACCCTTTTCAATATGAATAAGTATTATCTTGCACACGCATTTAAGAAAACCTACGGGGACAGCATTATACATTTTCTAAAAGGGGTTCGCTGTCAGGCTGCAAAAACGCTTCTGCAGGATACGGACTATATGGTCAACGATATCGCACTTTCCGTTGGGTTTAACTCCTGTTCCTATTTCACCAAGACCTACCGTGAATTCTTTGGAGAAACACCGGTGCAGACCCGGGCAAACCTGAGTAAACGCCATATTGCCGACAATGCAGAAGAATAACATACATCCCCGTATCGTCGCTTCATAGAAAAATCGGGAGGAACCGTTCTGATATAATCCCCTTAGAGTAGACACTTGAAAAAACAAAAAGTTTTCAAGACTACACTAAGGGGATTATTTTTATGCAACGAAGGAAACAGAAACGACATAGTGCTAAGACAAAAATGCGAGCAGTACAAGAATATCTTGCAGGCAAAGGAAGTTTACAAACAATTAGCCAAAAATATGATATTGCGACTGAACCAAGGCGGTTGCCAAACTGGATAAAATATGGTAAAATAGAAGAGATCAATCAACCGGAGGAAACCCTATGGATCCCATTATTTCCGCTTTAAGCCTGGAGCTGAAGCAAAAGGAAGAATATGTACAAAATGTTGTCACACTGCTGGACGAAGGTAACACGATCCCCTTCATTGCCCGTTACCGGAAGGAGTTCCACGGCAGTATGGATGACACGACCCTCAGAGCCCTGGAAACACGGCTGCAATACCTGCGTAACCTCAGCACCCGCAAGGAAGAAGTGCTCAAGTCCATTGACGGACAAGGGAAGCTGACTGGGGAACTGCAGGCACAGATTTTGTCTGCTATGACCCTGGCAGAGGTAGAGGATCTTTACCGCCCCTATAAGCAGAAGCGCCGTACCCGTGCCACCATTGCCAAAGAAAAGGGACTTGAGCCGTTGGCGCTGGCTATCTTTGCCCAGGATGGAGCCGATCCTGCCAGCTTGGCAAATGAATATATCGATCCGGAAAAAGGTGTACAGACTGCGGAGGAGGCGCTGGCCGGTGCATCGGATATCATTGCAGAAATAATATCCGATGATGCGGATATTCGTAAGGCTCTCCGCCAGAAAATGGAGCGACAGGCTGTTCTGACCTCTCAGGCTACTGACCCGGAAAAGGAAAGCGTTTATGAGCTGTACTACAGCTTCTCCTGCCCTGTTTCCCGGCTGCAGAACCATCAGATCCTGGCTATCAACCGTGGTGAAAAGGAGGACTTTTTAAAGGTATCCGTTTCTCTGCCCGGTGTGGAGGGGCAGGCGCTGATTTGCCGCTGTGTCCTCAAGCCCACTGCCCAGGTCAGTCAATTCGTAAAGGCAGCGGCTGAGGATGCTTATGAGCGGCTGATTGCCCCCAGTGCCGAGCGGGAAATGCGAAATTTTCTGACAGATCGGGCTGCAGAAGCAGCCATTGCTAACTTTGCCTTAAACCTGAAGCCTCTGCTGCTTGCCCGTCCGGTGAAAGGGTTTGTGACTATGGGATTAGACCCCGGATACCGCAACGGCTGTAAGGTGGCCGTGGTGGACGGCACAGGTCGTGTACTGGACACCAATGTGGTCTACCCCACCTTCTCCCAGCGAAAAAAGGAGGAAGCAATTCAGATCCTCTCTCAAATGATCCGCAGGCATAGCGTTAAGCACATCGCCATCGGCAATGGCACCGCTTCCCGGGAAACTGAGGCAATGACTGTGGAAATGCTGAAGGGGCTCCCCGGCGTAAGCTATATAATCGTCAACGAAGCCGGTGCCTCCGTTTATTCTGCTTCCAAGCTGGCAGCGGAAGAATTTCCTGACTACGATGTCAATCTTCGTTCCGCCGTCTCCATTGCCCGCCGCCTTCAGGATCCCCTTGCAGAGCTGGTCAAAATTGAGCCCAAAGCCATCGGTGTTGGGCAGTATCAGCACGATATGCCCCAAAAGCGGCTGGACGAGGCACTGGGCGGTGTTGTGGTGGATTGCGTAAATGCAGTTGGCGTAGATGTAAACACCGCCTCAGCCAGTCTGCTGCAGCAGGTCTCCGGTCTGAATGGCACCACCGCCAAAAACATCGTGGCATATCGGGAAGAAAACGGTGCGTTTACTGCACGGAATCAGCTAAAAAAGGTGCCCAAGCTGGGGCCGAAGGCCTACGAGCAGTGTGCCGGCTTCCTCCGGGTACCGGAAAGCAAGGAAATAATGGACAATACCGGTGTGCACCCGGAGTCCTACGAGGCCGCCCGAAAGCTGCTGATGCTTTGCGGCTATACAACAAAGGATATGGCGGAGGGACATATAGAAAAGCTTCCCCTTCGGCTGGAGAACTATGGCAAAGAAAAGGCCGCAGAAAGCTGCGGAGTTGGTGTTCCCACATTGGAGGACGTGGTCAAAGAGCTGCTCAAACCCGGCCGTGATCCCCGTGATGACCTGCCCGCACCTATTTTGCGGACAGACGTATTGGAAATGAAAGACCTGAAGCCCGGAATGGTGCTCTCCGGAACAGTTCGAAATGTCATTGACTTTGGTGTATTCGTAGATATCGGTGTGCACCAGGATGGCCTTGTGCACATCTCCCAGGTAGCCCCCCACAAGGTTCGTCACCCCTCTGAAATAGTTCAGGTCGGCGACATCGTAAAAGTAATGGTCCTGGATGTAGACGAAAAACGCAAACGCATCAGCCTGACTATGAAAAACCTGCCAAAGGAGTAAAGCCGACAGGATTTCCTGCCCAGGGCACTTGTAAGAAAAAAATCCCCCTAAGGAACAGGCAAGAGAACATATTAGCGGGAGATAATGCACTTCTCCCGCTTTTTATGTATCTTTCAGATAAGCATACTAAAATTCTCAAACTGCATTTAACGCTTTTTTATAATCACAGCAGTTTTTCTGTGCGACCTTCTATCAAATGTCCTCTAAAATATTTCTTGACTCTCTTCTTGACTTTCCCTCTTTTATTTGTTGCCTGATTTAAAATATAATTATCACGATAAAATTTTGATTGCATTTTTTGCCTGTTGCGTGTATAATAACATCCAGAAGTTGTGTGAGCGTTTCAAGTGACTCTGTAGTCTTATGGCTGAGTGTGGCTAAGGCGATTGCTCACCTGATTAGGGGAAAAGTGCCACATCGGTTTGATTTTTCAAAATATTGTATACTCCCCTGTTTTTCGCATAATTTCCATCATATTGCCGTTAAAAGTTTTCTGAAATGTGACATTTTTTCTTGACCACATATTTGACTACAACAGCAACAATTTATACATTGATATCCGGGTGTAGCGCAGTTGGTAGCGCGTCTGCTTTGGGACTAAGAGAACGGTTCAACCCCCTATGCTTGAAAACCCGCATAAACACTGGGTTTTTGAGGCTTTCAAACCTTGATTTTTAGGTTTTGACCCTATATTTGACCACAACTGTGGAACTTGATTTTTCAAGTTTTCTTTGATACAATTTAATAAATCGGGGTGTGGCGCAGTTGGTAGCGCGCGACATTTGGGTGATTGACAGACAGCTATAAACCTGTTAAAATCTCAAATGCAAAACCCGTTGGGACACTTAGCAAATCCCTGTTTACCCCACTCAATTTCAGACCCAGCAGTGGTTCGATGACCACTTATTTGACCACAATTGGAACGGAAATATTTCTGAGGGTCATTTCAAACAATCAAATATCCGGGTGTGGCCCAGTTGGTAGGGCACTTGATTTGGGTGATTGACAGACAGCTATAAACCTGTTAAAATCTCAAATGCAAAACCCGTTGGGACACTTAGCAAATCCCTGTTTACCCCACTCAATTTCAGACCCAGCAGTGGTTCGATGACCACTTATTTGACCACAATTGGAACGGAAATATTTCTGAGGGTCATTTCAAACAATCAAATATCCGGGTGTGGCCCAGTTGGTAGGGCACTTGATTTGGGATCAAGACGCCGGGAGTTCGAATCTCCCCACTCGGACCATAGCAGAACCGACAGTTGATACAATTATCGACTGTCGGTTCGTTATTTTTATGCGAAAAAGGCTTGCTGTAGCAATGCTTTTCGTACTTGCAATGCACCCATTGGGAAAAGGCTACCGAAAATGAGGAAATCATTGCAATCGTTGAACTTTTGAATGACACAAATATGCCGTTCAGCGTTAAAAAGAACCTCTATCGTTAGAATTATCTATGCGTAGGTGCATATCAAAATAGCAACTCCAAGCCCTCGGGTATGTTCTGCGTGATATACTCTCCGTCAAGCAATGCTTTGCCGAGGGCGTATTTGGCATACTTGTTTCCGTGCTTAACTGAAAGGCGAAGCAAGTCTTCGGCATACAGTAAGTCTTGCTCAACATCCTCTCCTTTGAGGTAGGTCTTGCCGAGCAGATATTCTGCGTATGAGTTTTCATCCTCAACCGCTCCAGCCATCGCAACGCATACTCAACATCCTTTGGGACGTCCTCGCCCTTGAGGAAGATTTTGCCGAGCTTGTATTTTGCAACCGTATAGTTTTGCTTTGCAGATTCAATGCGCTATAATTATCCAATTTGTAAAGCTGAATATTCTATATTTTCTTCGGTCCTGCAGGTTTTTCTTCGGTCAATGTCCACAATGACCGAATTTTTCGGTGCAAAACCTCAGAAAAATAAAATATTCTTGAAAAAAACCTTTTTTAAAAAAATTTTGATTGATTTTGCAAGGAGTTTGTCATACAATAGTACAGATGAATCAAAAAAGGAGTGGATTATGTGCTGAACATCGTTTTGGTAGAGCCGGAAATTCCGCAGAATTGCGGCAATATTGCAAGAACCTGTGCCGCCACCGGCAGTACGCTGCACCTGATCCGACCCTTAGGTTTCGATATTTCCGAAAAGGCCGTCAAGCGTGCAGGACTGGACTATTGGGATCTGGTAAATGTCCAGGACTATGACAGCTTGGCGGACTTCTTTGCGAAAAATGATGTAAAGCATATGTGGTGTCTGTCCACCAAAGCCCCGAAAAGTTACACTGAGGCGGATTTTACGGAGGACTGCTATCTGTTCTTCGGCAAAGAAACCAAGGGCTTACCGGAGGATTTTTTGGAGCAGCACCGGGACTGCTGTGTTCGGCTGCCTATGCGTTCTGAAACACGCAGCCTGAATCTGAGCAATGCCGTTGCCATCACTGTGTATGAAGCCCTGCGGCAGACCGGTTTTCCCGGGCTGCTGGATCACGGTAAAATGCGGGAGCAAACTCCCGAATAATATGGAGGAATAACCATGAATTACAACAAGAGATCCATTGAGGATATCGACGTTTCCGGCAAGCGTGTGCTGTGCCGCTGTGATTTTAATGTCCCCACCAAGGACGGCAAGATCACATCCGACAAACGGATCGTAGCCGCTCTGCCCACTATCGAATACCTGGTAAATCACGGTGCAAAGGTCATCCTCTGCTCTCATATGGGTAAGCCCAAGGGCGAATGGAAGCCGGAGTTGAGCCTGAAGATCGTGGCAGACCGCCTCAGTGAGTTGCTGGGCAAGCCTGTCATTATGGCTGCGGATGTAGCCGGCGAGGACTCCGCTGCAAAGGCCGCTGCCCTTAAGGACGGCGATGTGATGTTGCTGGAAAACACCCGCTACATCAAGGGCGAAACAAAGAATGATCCGGAGCTTTCCAAGGCACTGGCTTCTTTGGCAGACATCTTTGTAAACGATGCTTTCGGCACCGCCCACCGTGCCCACTCTTCCACTGCCGGTGTCGCAGATTATCTGCCTGCCGTCTGCGGCTATCTTGTGCAGAAGGAAGTCGGCATTATGGGCAAGGCTTTGGCCGATCCCGAACGACCCTTTGTTGCCATTTTGGGCGGTGCGAAGGTCTCCGATAAGCTGAATGTGATCAACAATCTACTGGAGAAGGTAGATACCCTGATCATTGGCGGCGGTATGGCCTTTACCTTCCTGGCTGCTCAGGGCTACGCTGTCGGTGCTTCCCTGGTAGACACTGAAAAGCTGGACTACTGCAAGGATATGCTGAAAAAGGCAGAGGAGAAGGGCGTAAAGCTGCTGCTGCCTGTAGATACTGTGGTTGCAGACAGCTTCCCCACCCCCATTGATGCACAGATTGCCGTGCAGACAGTTGATTCCTGTGCCATCCCCGACGGAAAGATGGGACTGGACATTGGTGAAAAGGCTCGGGCAGAATTTGCCGAGGCTGTTAAAAATGCCAAAACCGTCGTTTGGAACGGTCCTATGGGCGTATTTGAAAACCCTGTTCTCTCTGCCGGCACCAAGGCGGTTGCTCAGGCTTTGGCCGATTCTGCAGCCGTGACCATCGTTGGCGGTGGCGACAGTGCGGCTGCCTGTGAGCAGCTTGGCTTTGCCGATCAGATTACCCATATTTCCACCGGTGGCGGTGCTTCTTTGGAGTTCCTGGAAGGTCTGGAGCTGCCTGGCATTGCCTGCCTGGAAGATAAATAAGCAAATCAAGTAAATATGGCACAGAAGGTTCTGTGTGCTTATTGGAAAAGGAAGCACGCAATGGCGTTTCTGCATTTTGCGTGGATGACATTTCCGCAATATTGTCCTCCACGGAATAACCGTATAATACGGGGCATCAATGGGGTGCCCCGTGTATAAAGTGAAAAGGAAAACATAGGAAAAGTTGAGGAGAAGTAAAATGAACAGAAAGTATCGTAAGACAGTTATCGCCGGTAACTGGAAAATGAACAAGACACCCAGCGAAACAAAGGAATTTATGGCAAACCTGAAGGGGATGCTCCCCAAGGGTCGCTGGTGCGACATTGCTCTGTGCGTTCCGGCTGTGTGTATCCCTGCCGCCGTTCGTGCAATGCGTGAAACCCGTGTGTGGATCGGTGCAGAGAACTGCAACGCCAATGCCAGTGGTGCCTACACCGGTGAGATTGCAACCAATATGCTGGTGGATGCTGGCTGCAAGTATGTGATCATTGGTCACTCCGAGCGCCGCGCTATGGGTGAGACAGACAGCGACATCAACGCCAAGGTTTTGGCTGCACTGAATGCAGGTTTGACCCCCATTCTGTGCTGTGGCGAAACCCTGGAGCAGCGTGAGGCAGATATTACCTCCGAGTGGATCTCTATGCAGATCAAACTGGGTCTTGCCGGTGTGCCGGAAGAGATGATCCGCAAGGTGGTCATCGCTTATGAGCCTATTTGGGCCATTGGTACCGGCCGTACCGCTTCCCCCGAACAGGCAGAAGAGGTTTGCGAAAGCATTCGTCTCGTAATTCGTAAGCTTTATGGCTCCAAGAATGCCCGCGCTGTATCCATTCTGTACGGCGGTTCTATGAACGAGAAGAACGCCTCTGAGCTGCTGGCCCAGCCCGATATTGATGGCGGTCTGATCGGCGGTGCGTCCCTGGTGCCCGAAAAGTTCGTGAAGATCATTGAGGCTGCAAATCAGCCCGCTGTTTGATCGTATCCAAAGCAAGTATCCTGACAGCCGCCGCTTCCTGGCGGCTGTTTTTCATTCAAAAGGAGGAACGCTATGCTTCCGCAGGAATTTTTACAGCGTATGCAGACTCTTCTCGGCGAGGAATACCCGGATTTTCTTCAAAGTCTGGAACGCCCTCGTGCCGTTGCTCTGCGTTTTAATTCCCGGAAAGGAGAGATACCATCCCTGTCCTTTGTGAAGGAGCCTGTACCCTGGGAGGAAAACGGGTATTATTATGATCCTCAAGCCCGCCCCGGGCTGCACCCGTTTCATGAAGCAGGTGTATATTATTTGCAGGAAGCCAGTGCAATGGCACCTGTCTCCTTGCTGGATCCCCAGCCAGGGGAACGGATCTGCGATTTGTGCGCTGCACCTGGAGGTAAAACCACACAAATTGCCGGTCGTATGGATGGCAAGGGCTTTTTGCTATGCAATGAGATTCACCCGAAGCGCGCCAAAATATTGGGACGAAATGTGGAACGGATGGGCGTTGCCAATGCGCTGGTGACCAATGAGCAGCCAGAAGCACTGGCTGCCCGTCTGCCGGGATTCTTTGATCGGGTGCTGGTAGATGCCCCCTGCTCCGGCGAGGGTATGTTTCGTAAGGAGGAAGCAGCAGTCACTGACTGGAGTGTAGACACTGTCCGTATGTGCGCACAGCGGCAGAAGAACATTCTCCACTCTGCCGCCTGTATGGTGAAGCCCGGCGGCCGTCTGGTGTATTCCACCTGTACCTTCTCTGGGGAGGAAAACGAGCAGGTAATCGAAGACTTTCTGCAGAATCACCCAGAGTTCTCTCCAGAGACTGTTGCAGCCCCTTGGTTTGAGGCCAGTCGTCCCGGATGCTTCCGCCTTTGGCCTCATAAGCTGCTTGGGGAAGGCCATTTTGCTGCCGTCCTCCGCAAAAACAGCGGCAATGAAGACACGCCAATTTTCCAGACAGCAGAAAAGCTGCCGCAGCCTGTGCAAACCTTTCTGCAAGAGCTGAACATTGCTTTGCCTCAAGGTGGCCTGCTCAGCTTTGGGCAAAGCCTTTACTGGATGCCTGCGGATATGCCTTTACTGCAGGGCTTAAAGGTCATCCGTCCCGGTCTGGAGTTAGGTCTGCTGAAAAAGGATCGGTTTGAGCCTGCGCACGCACTGGCGCTGTGGCTCCAAACCGCTGCCAATGTACAGGAGCTTCCCCCTGATGGGGATGAGATCAAAGCATATCTGCACGGCGAAACCATCTCATCCAACCGGTACGGCTGGTGTCTGGTCACCGTGGGTGGCTACAGCATTGGCTGGGGCAAGGGGGATAAGAATGTACTGAAGAATCACTATCCCAAAGGCCTGCGCCGATAAGTGTCTGACCTTCTCTCCCCTTAGTTTTATATTTACCAAATGCTTTTCTGCACCGTTATTTTTGTTTTAACTATATGAAATTTGATCAGGTGTGCAGGAGTTCCTTGCCGGAAATGCCGGGTTGTGTCATACCGTAGGCATTGAGTATGGTATCCAGCTCATTCTGAGTTAAAATTTTCTTCTCCAACACCAGGCTGCGAACACTTACCTGCTTGGCCAGTGCTTCTTTGGCCAGTGCAGCAGACTTGGCATAGCCAATATGGGGGCAAAGTGCCGTAATAATGCCAACACTGGAATCCAGGAGCTCTCTGCACCGCTCCTCATTGGCAGTAATGCCGATCACACAGTTGTAAATAAAGGTTTGCACAGCATTGTCCAGAATCGTAATGGACTGGAACAGGCTGTCAAACACAACGGGCTCAAAAGCATTTAGCTCCATCTGTCCTGCCTCCACAGCCATAGCAATAGTCATATCATTGCCCACAATGCGGAATGCGACCTGACTGACTACCTCCGGAATCACCGGATTCACCTTTCCGGGCATAATGGAGGATCCATTCTGCCGGGCGGGCAGATTGATCTCACCAAAGCCGGTGCGGGGGCCAGAGGACATTAAGCGAAGGTCATTGGCAATTTTGGATATGGTAATTGCACAGTTTTTCAATGCGCTGGACACAGATGCGAAGCAGTCGATATTCTGCGTGGCATCAATGAGATCCGAAGCCTGACGGAAAGAGTAGCCGGTCAAGGCAGAAAGCGTTGCGGAAATATTATGGAAGTAACCGGTATCAGCATTTAATCCGGTACCAATCGCCGTGCCACCCATATTAATCGACAGCAATTCTTCTTTCGTGACCTCCAGTCGCTGCAGACCACGCTCTACAGCGGAGGCGTATGCGCCAAACTCCTGCCCCAAACGAATTGGCACCGCATCCTGCATTTGGGTACGGCCCATTTTCAGGATGGAATCAAACTCCACTGCCTTACTCCGAAGTGCCTTGCAAAGTGTCTGTAATGTCTGCTCCAAATGATGAAGAAGCACCAGTGCGGTCATTTTACCGGCAGTGGGGATCACATCGTTTGTAGACTGACCATAATTAACATGGTCATTGGGATGAACAATGCTGTAATCCCCCTTCTCGCCGCCTAACAGCTCAATAGCAATATTGGCAATGACCTCATTGGCATTCATATTGATAGATGTACCGGCACCACCCTGAATGGGATCCACAATAAACTGATCGTGATATTTCCCTTCCAAAATCAGGTCGCAGGCCTTTTCGATAGCCGTTGCAATATGTAGATCCATCACACCTGCCGCGCCATTTGCCATGGCACAAGCCTTTTTCAGCCGTGCAAGACTGCAGATCATCTCCGGATGCAGTTTTCTGCCGGTAATAGAAAAATTCTCTACTGCCCGCAGGGATTGCACACCGTAGTATGCCTCTTTCGGGATGCGCTTGCTGCCAATCGAATCCTGCTCTGTTCGGAATAACTGTTCGTCTGAATTGCACATAAGAATAACCTCCGCTTTCTATCTCTACAAATAGTATAGCGGAGGTTAAAATATAGTCAAATACTTATATTTAGATAATTTCTATATATTTTTTCTTATTATCCGTTCAAGTCCCCTATCAGGTTCCCGAAAGCTTCCATTGCCTTGGAATAATAGCGATTACGCTTGTAGGAAAGATAAAGTTCCCGGGATGCCTGTTCCGATTGCAGTGTATAGAAAACTACTTCCTCACTGGGTGTGTGAAGATACTGAACCAGACTGTCGCTGACAATGGAGGCCGCACTTCCCTGCTCTACAAAGCTGTAAAGCGTTACAAGACGATCAATTTCCAAAATATTATGGGGCTTGATCCCGGCCTCGTGGAAAATCTCGTCGCTTCGGCGGCGTGTATCATTCTGCCGTGTCATAGCAACATAGGGAATATCCGCAAAGGCAGAAAGTGGTACAAAATCCCCTCGGGGGAAGGTATGCTTTCCGGAAAGAATATCCTGATAGGAAAGCTGGTATTCTTCCAGACTATGATTGCAGGAAAAGCTTTTCGGCACTGCCAGCAGAAGATGCTCCTTCCGGAGAACGCGCTGCTCAAAAATGTCCCGATCCAGCGGATAATTATCCAGTACAAGATCCAGTTGCCCGGAGGTGGCCATATTTTCCAAAACAACAGAATTATCATCCACAAGATTCAGGTGAATATTGGGATATCTGCTCAGGAACCTTCCGATGTACCTGGGAAGAACCAGGGACGACAAAAGCTGATTGCTGCCAATGGTCAACGAACCTGTTTCCAAATTCTGACAGGCCAGCAAATAGTTTTCAAAGGAGCGTTCGATGTGCATAATCTCCTCTGTGGCTTTGATATACTCCTCCCCTGCCTCAGTCAGCCGCATAGGCTTGCAGGTTCTGTCAAAGAGCGGAACGCCCAGAGATTCCTCAATACGCTGAATCATCACGCTGAGAGAGGGCTGCGAAATAAAAAGCTTTTGTGCGGCCTTGGAAATACTTTTCTCCTGATAAACGGTATAAATCAAATCCTTGCGGCCAAAATAATTGCTCATAGCCTACCTCTTATCTATTCAAGTCAGTCTATACTTTTCATAGTATAGCATATATACACCGTCTTTGTAAAGAAAGGAAACCGAAAACGGGGAAAATCAGAGCAGCGGAATTCCGGCTTTTTCGCACGATAGTACTGTCTGTTCATCCCATACGCTGGATTGCACCTCACCAATATGTGCACAGCCCATCAGCAGCATACTCAGCCGGGATTGTCCAATGCCGCCACCGATCGTCAGGGGAAGCTGGTCAGCAAGCAGCATTTTGTGAAAAGGAAGTGTACGCCGGTGGTCACAGCCGGACTCCCGAAGCTGCCGATCCAGACTTTCCCCATCCACACGAATGCCCATAGAGGAAATCTCCAGTGCCTTTTGCAGGACCTCGTCCCAAAAGAAAATATCGCAGTTCAGCGACCAGTCGTCATAGTCCGGCGCCCGCCCATCGTGTCTCATTCCAGAACGGAGCTTTCCGCCGATCTGCATTATACACGATGTTGGATGCTCCCGAACATAGGCATTTTCCCGCTGGCTGCCTGTCATATCCGGATACATATCCTCAAGCTGCTGGGTAGTCACAAAGCTGACATCCCGGCTCAGTCTCACGGGAAGCTGGGGAAAAAGAACCTGAAGCCTGTCATTTGTGTCGCAGATCGCACCAACAATTGCACGGACAATCAGCTTTAAGTAATCTAAATTCCGGTTATCTCTGGTAATGATTTTTTCCCAGTCCCATTGATCCACATAGACAGAATGAGTATTATCCAGCTCTTCATCCCGCCGGATAGCATTCATATCGGTATAAAGCCCGTTACCAATACTGAATCCATAGCGTTTGAGCGAAAGGCGTTTCCACTTTGCCAGAGAATGCACCACCTGCACGTCCTTTTCAATTGCCGGAACATCAAAGGAAACAGGACGTTCGTAGCCATTGAGGTCATCGTTCAGGCCGGAGTCCTCTCTTACAAAAAGCGGTGCGGATACGCGCTTTAAATTCAGGGCACGGGAAAATTCCTCCTGAAAGGTTTGCTTTATATAAGCAATGGCACGCTGTGTGTCATACGCATCCAGCACCGGACGATAGCCGTGAGGAATGTAAACAGAATTCATCGCTTTCTCCTCCTTTTCCTCAGTATAGTCCCGCAAGCGAAGAAATGCAAGAAAAAAATGACCTTGCCCGGACGGACAAGGTCATTTTTGAAAATCAATAGCCCCAGTTGAAGAACGGGAAATCGGATTGCTGATTATTTTGCTGATTATTCTGCTCCTGGGATGTGCCGGATTGGATCTGCTGGCCAACGGTAATGCTCAATTCGATGGTGGCACCCTTTCTCCAAACGGTAAGCTGCAATACATCGCCGGGGGCAGATTCCGTTACAATGGATTTCAGATCTGCTGAGCCGGTGATAGCCTCCCCATTGATGTGGGTGACGATATCATTCACCTTAAGTCCATATTCCTGTGCCGGGCCGTTTTCCTCCACAGAAACGACTGCAGCGCCCTGGGGCAGACCGTAGCTTTGAGTCTCAGTGCTCACATCCTTAACGGACACGCCGATATAAGGCTTGACCACATAGCCCTTTTCAATAATGCTGTTAACAATGCTCAAAACCCGGTTGATCGGAATTGCAAAGCCGATGTTGTCGATGGAAGCACCGCTGCCGGAGCTGCCGGAATACTTGGCATTGGTAATACCCACAACCTCGCCATAGAGATTAAACAGCGCACCGCCGGAGTTGCCGGAGTTGATGGCACAATCCGTCTGAATCAGATTCATTGTGATGCCGCTGGAAAGTGTCACCTGGCGATTCAGAGCGCTGATGTATCCGGAGGTCAGAGAGAATGTCAGTTCCCCAAGCGGATTGCCAATGGCAACCACCGGATCTCCAACATTCATATTGGCGGAATCGCCCAAAATAACCGGTGTCAGATTCTCCGCCTCTACCTTCAGCACAGCGATATCATTGCTTTCATCATAGCCGACAACCTTTGCTGAAAGGCTGGAGCCGTCGTAGGTGGTAACGGTAATGGAATTGGCATCCTCGATCACGTGGTAATTGGTCAGAATGTAACCATCCTTGCTGTAGACAAAGCCGGAGCCGGAGGCAGGTGTGGTGGTCTGATAACCCCAGTAGTTTGTGGTGACGGATGTGGTGATGCCAACGGTGGATTTCACATTGGCCGCATAGACCTCTGCCTGGGTCATCAGCTTGCTGGTGTCCACGTGGTTAATATTCAGCACGGTGCTTTCCCGATCTCCCTGATAGACATTGGAAACATTGTCCTTGCCGTTTTTGTCACTGGTGTCTCCCCACAGGTACATTGCACCTGCACCGATCACACCGGCAACCAGCGAGCAGCACAAAGTCAGTGCGATAATGCCGCCGGTTGAAAAGCCCTTCTTCTGCTTTTTGGGCTTTTCCGCAGGCTTCTCCTCCGGGGGCACCGGGCGGGACCAGCGGTATTCCGATGACGGCTCAAACCGGGCAGCAGGCTGCTCCTGGGGCACTTCATTCTGCAGTATTTCCTCGGTGTCCTCCTGCTGGGGCTCTGCCGGGCTTTGCCCATCACAATGGAGATTTTCCGATTCCTGATAATCAAACTCGTGATCCATACTTGATCGCTCCTTTTTTGTTTTTCTGAAAACATTGTACAATGCAATACTGAAATGTTCCTGAAAAATACTATAACAGAATATGAATTAAAATCAATAGTTTCTTTACAATTTTCAGCTTTTATTCAGGGTGATGATGTATTATAATAGCAAAGGAGGAATGAATATGAGAATACTGGTGATTGAAGATGAAGTGCTTCTTGCAAAATCTCTGAAAATGCTGCTGGAAAAGAAGGGCTTTGAAGTAGAGCTTTGCTTTGACGGAGAAACCGGCACGGATAATGCTCTGCTGGGAATCTATGACCTGCTGATACTGGATGTAATGATGCCAAAAATGGATGGCTATCAGGTTGCCCGGCAGGTGCGTGCGCGGCACTGTAATACCCCTATCCTGATGCTAACAGCCAAATCCAGTCTGGAGGACCGGATTGCCGGACTCAATGCCGGGGCGGACACCTACCTGACTAAGCCCTTCGACTTCCGGGAGCTGATGGCCTGTATCAATGCCCTGCTTCGCCGTCAGGGAAATCAGGTGGACGAGCTGGCTTTTGGAAATACTTCCCTGGATCTTTCCACCTCTATGCTCATCTGCGGAGAGAATTCCGTTCGGCTTTCGGCCAAGGAATTTGACATTATGCGCTTTTTGTTCCAATCCGGCGAGAAAAATCTGACCAAAGAGGTTCTTTTGGCACGGGTTTGGGGGTACGACTCCAACGCTGTGGAAAACAATGTGGAGGTCTATGTGGGCTTTCTCCGGAAAAAGCTGACTGCCATCGGCTCCAATGTGCGTATTGTAGCTCTGCGGCGGCTGGGCTACCATTTGGAGGTGCGTGAGCTATGCTGAAAAAGCTGCGCAGGCGGTTTTTCTGCATAAATATGGCCATTGTGGCCGGAATGCTGCTGATCATCTTCGGACTTGTGCTGCATTTTACTGCCAGTGATCTGGAACGGCAGAGCAACGCTATGCTGGTGTCCGCCGCTCAGGGCTCTATGCAGCGGCCGGGGGATCAAAAGGTGCAGCTTCCCTATTTTACCATTCAGTTTAATATATGGGGCGAGGTGACGGCCTCCGGCAACACCCATTATGACCTTACGGACAGCGAATTTTTGCAGGAGCTGATTCAGGAGGTTTATACCTCCAATCAGGCAAGCGGGAAGATTTCCAGATATAGCTTAAAGTATATGGTGCTTTCCGGGAGCACGGTGCAGAAGATCGTTTTTTTGGATGTTTCCAGTCAAAATGCCGCCCTGATGACACTGTTGGAAAGCTGCATTGTCATTGGCGTTCTTGCTCTTGCGATTTTTGCGTTTATCAGTGTTCTGCTGGCGCGGTGGGCGGTAAAGCCGGTGGAACAGGCGTGGCAGCAGCAAAAGCAGTTTGTATCCGATGCTTCCCACGAGCTGAAAACGCCTCTTGCAGTGATCCTGAGCAATACAGAGCTGCTTCAGGGGGAAGATTGTGACCAGGATGTCCGGCGGCAGTATGCGGAAAATATCTATAAGAGCAGCACCCAAATGCGCCGCCTTGTGGAAAGCCTTTTGGAGCTTGCCCGAGCCGATAATGGGCAGCTCCGTTCCGCCTTCAGTCAGATGGATCTGAGCAAAACCATTTCCGATGGGGTGCTCCCCTTTGAAGCAATGTTTTTTGAGAACGGGCTGCAGCTCAGCAGCCAGATCCAGGATGGAATTCAGATCCGTGGCAGTGCCGCCCATTTGGGACAGCTTGTGGGGATCCTGCTGGATAATGCGCAGAAATATTCTGCCCCCGGTCTTGTTCAGCTAAAGCTTATGCGGCACGGGAAAAACCAATGTATTCTGACAGTATCCAATCCGGGTACCCCCATTCCCAGGGAGGAGCTGAAACGGATTTTCGAACGCTTTTACCGTACCGATTCTGCCCGGGGAAATACCGGTAGCTTCGGTCTGGGGTTATCCATTGCACAGAGGATCGTGACAGAACACGGCGGGCAGATATACGCAGAAAGCAATGCCACCGGAAATTGCTTCACCGTTATTCTCCCCTGTCTTCCTGAATAGATACAAAAAATTCCGCAGGCTCATTGAAGAGTCTGCGGTTTTTGCACGAAATTTTTTTGCCGCCCCTCGGGACGATTAAATAGTTGCCTGACGGCAACACTCTCCTTCAGTCACGGCGCATACGCCGTGCCAGCTCCCTCGACAGAGGGAGCCACTGGGGTGGTGTCCCTGCGGGACAATTGAAATGGTTGCCGTGTAGCTGAGAGGCCCCCGGCCTGAACCTTTGTGTCCTTGCGAACCAGTGACCGCCGTCACTGGTTCGCAATCCCCCAAGGAAAGGTACCGCACCTCGTTTAAGGCACCGCACCCCGTTTTAATAATCATCGGCGGAGCCGATACCTCCAGTGGCTTCTCCTGATGGGGAAGCTGGCAAAAATCTCTGATTTTTGACTGAAGGAGAGAGGTTGCCGTCAGGCAACCGTCACCGCCTGGGCGGTGACAAAGGGCAGTACCAGCGGACTGCAGTGGAACCATTTAGGGGATTGCCACGGCCGTGTTCCACGGCCTCGCAATGACACGAAGACGAGGCAGGCCGCACCGTATTTAATCATCGGCGAAGCCGATACCTCCAGTGGCTTCTCCTGATGGGGAAGCTGGCAAAAATCTCTGATTTTTGACTGAAGGAGAGAGGTTGCCGTCAGGCAACCGTCACCGCCTGGGCGGTGACAAAGGGCAGTACCAGCGGACTGCAGTGGAACCATTTAGGGGATTGCCACGGCCGTGTTCCACGGCCTCGCAATGACACGAATATTGGGGCAAAGTGCACCGTATTGGAAATTAGCGGGAAAGCCACTAGAGGTGTCCCTGATGGGACGATTATAAGTAAGTGCTCAATAACCACCCGCCTAGCATTTCCCCCTTGGCTATGAGATAATAT
>CAZTNP010000003.1:0-76546 GCA_964615545.1 uncultured Oscillospiraceae bacterium
GCCGGCACCTACAGCGGCAAGTTCTCCCCCCTGCATCACTTCCTGGGCTACGAGGGCCGCTGCGCGTTCCCCTCCAACTTCGATGCTGACTACTGCTACAGCCTGGGCTACAATGCCTGTATGCTGATTCAGTACGGCTATACCGGCTACCTGTCCAAGGTCTCCAACCTCTCCAAGCCTGCTGAGGAATGGATCGCCGGCGGTATGCCTATTACCAAGATGATGAACATCGAAAGAAGAAACGGCCAGGATAAGCCCGTTATCCGCAAGGCACTTGTGGAGCTGGACGGCAAGCCCTTCCAGTATTTTGCTGAGCACAGAGTCCAGTGGGCAAAGGAGACCTGCTTCACCTATCCCGGTGCGATCCAGTACTTTGGACCTGCCGAGGTGTGCGACCAGACCACCAGAACCCTTGCTCTGGAAAAGGCCTGAGCCCAGCCCCTTTCGCCAATCCCCTTAATTGGATAAAAGCAGCGGGAGGACTCCAAAACCCGGAGTTCTCCCGCTGTTTTTCTGCTTTATGTGGTTATATCAGGAAATATTCCTTTTCAGGCTTTGCGTATTTGCGGAAGCTATCCGTGCTCAATGACCCGGGAAAGCAGGCTGCCGGTGTCAGCGTAGTAGAGACGGAAGCTTGGATCTGCATAGTAGATTTTTACCTGCTTGCCAATGATGGAGGAATCGGGGGAAACCCGGTGTCCACGGCTGCGGAATATATGAATGGTGCCGTCCGGTGCAGCGTAGCGGAGCTGAATGTCATACAGGCATCTGCCGTTTATCCGGACACTGTAGTTGGGAAGCACCTGAACGACCTCGCCCCAAACATATTTGCCGTTGGCAACGATGGCACGCAGCTTTTTCCTGCGCACCAGCAGTCCGATTAAAATGCCGATGCTGATAAGCAGGAAGGGAATGCTGATCAGAAGAAAGATCAGGCCTACCTGACCGGCCTCCGGATCGATCCTGAAGAAATGCAGAAGACAGCCGATCAGGAAATAAATAATTCCCAAAATGCCAAATACAAGGCTGACAATACCGGAAGCCGACCAGCCGGTTTTGATTTTTGTTTCCATATTATTTCCTCAAAAGCCGCTTGCGGGCAATATTGATGGGCCCCTCTGTCATCCGGTTGATCCAGGCAAGACTCTTGCCGCAGCCATAAACCACGCAGGAATCCGGATCATCCGCAACAGAGCAGGCAATGCCGGTCCGCTCCTGAAGAAGCTGCGCCATACCCCAGGTCTGGCTGCCGCCACCGGTCAGGGTGATGCCGTTTTCCGCAATGTCGCTGACCAGCTCCGGGGAGGCATCCTCCAAAACGGACAGCACCTCGTCGGCAATGGTCTTTGCCGGGCGGCGAAGTGTTTCAAACAGCTCGGAGCTGGAGAGTGTCAGCTCCCGGGGGGTACCGGCCTTGGCATCCCGACCACGGACAGTCATGGTGCTGTCCTCATTGCGGGGATAAACGCAGCCTATCTGAATTTTCAGATCCTCTGCGGTAGTCGCACCGATGATCACACCGTGCTTGCGGCGCACATAGCGCACAATGGCATCGTCCATAGCAATGCCGGCCACCTTAATGGAGGAGGAGACAGCTACACCGTTGAGGGTAAGCACGGCGATATCCGTGGTGCCGCCGCCGATATCCACTACCATATGGCCGTTGGGACCGGAAATATCCAGATTGGCACCCATAGCGGCTGCCAGCGGCTCCTCGATCAGGTACACACGGCGGGCACCGGCTTCCAGAGCGGCGTTGATCACTGTCCGCTCCTCCACCTCGGTCACACCGCTGGGCACGCAGATGACCACACGGGGCTTGGGGGTAAACAGGCTGGATTTAGTGGAAACACGGAAAAGATGCTGCAGCATTTTAACGGTCATCTCGTGGTCGGAGATCACGCCATCCTTCAGCGGGTGCATAGCGACCACATTGCCCGGCGTTCTGCCCAGCATATTGCGGGCGGCGGAGCCGACCTGCAGGATCCGCCCGGTGTTCTTGTCCACGGCCACCACGGAGGGCTCCCGGATCACAACACCGCTGCCGTCTACATAGATCAGCACATTGGAGGTACCAAGATCAATGCCTAAGTCATTGGAAAATAGTTGCATAAAAATCACCTGTGTTTTTTAGTATGGTGGGGTGCCGCAACTGCGGCACAGTAAACTTCACTGGCACCTGCGGTCAGAAGAACGCGGGCACATTCGGAAACGGTGGAGCCGGTGGTGATGATATCATCCAGCAGCAAAATGCGTTTGCCTGCGATCGTGGCAGGCTCCAGCGGAACATACGCACCCAGAATATTGGCACGCCTCTGGGATACATCCTGCAGTGTGGACTGTACGCCGGTATTGCGTACCTTTTTCAATGTGGCCTGTGCCGGGGTGCCCAACTCCTGCCCCATACTCCGGGCAATGGCCTCCACCTGATCGAAGCCCCGCTTCCACAGCCGCTTTCGGCTCAAAGGCACCCACGTAAGAATGTCGTACTGGCAAATGGGCTTTTTCATATGCTTCATAGCAAGCAGCCGCCCATAGGCTGCGCCATAGCTGCGGCGGTTCCGGAATTTATACCGCAGAAGGCTTTGCCGCACGCTGTCCTTATAATACCACAAGCTGGTCCAGCCTGCAACAAAAGAAATTTTTTTGTCGGCCCGGTCAAATTCCTCTGTATGTTCCCGGCAGGCCTGACAGATATCCACCTCGCCGGGCTGCAGAAGCCCCTGGCAGAGAATGCATTTTGGCGGAAAAAGGAGGTTCAGAAAGGAGCTGATGATCATTTGCATTTCTCCTGAAGGCGCAGCTTCAGCCCGGTATAACGGCGGCCGACACGGGCGTTTTCCGTCATAGCCGCCACGGTGGCCTCCCGCCCAACAATGACCAGCAGCTCCCGGGCACGGGTAATGGCGGTGTAGAGCACACTGCGGTTGAGAAGATACGCTGAGCCGTTCCACGCCGAAAGCACCACTGCCCGGTATTCGCTGCCCTGGCTTTTATGGACGGTCATTGCATAGGCCAGCTCCAGCTCTCCCAGCTCCGTATAGTCGTAGGCGACCGTCCGGTCGTCAAAGAGCACCTGAACGGTCTCGTTTTCCGGGTCGATGGTCTCCACGGTGCCCACATCGCCGTTAAAGACACCGGCACCTACCGTGCCGTCTGCCTTTTTCCAGAGCATATCGTAATTATTACGGATCTGCATCACCCGGTCACCCTCACGGAAGATGGTTTCCCCGTACCGGCGTTCCTTTTTGGCTGGGGCAGGGGGATCCAGCCGTTGCTGCAGCTTCCGGTTCAGTTCTATGGTTCCGGCACCGCCCTTTTTGGTGGGGCTGAGTACCTGGATCTGCCCGGAGGGAATGCCCATATTGTTGGGCAGCCGGGTGGCACAAAGCTCCACAATGGTCTGGGCGGCCTGCTCCTCAGAGCGTACCGGCAGGAAAAAGAAATCCTTTTTTACATTTTTCAGCTCCGGCATAATCCCCTGATTGACCCGGTGCGCGTTCATAACGATCAGGCTTTCCTGCGCCTGCCGGAAGATCTCAGTCAGCCGGATGGCCGGCAGCACACCGGCACGCAGCATATCGCTGAAGGGGAAACCGGCACCTACGGGGGGGAGCTGATCCGGGTCGCCTACCAAAATGAGCCGGGTGCCCGGACGAAGTGCCCGCAGAAGGTTGGAAAGCAGCTCAATATCCACCATAGACATTTCATCTACGATCACCGCATCCCCGTTCAGAGGATCCTGCTCGTCCTTGCTGAAGAAGAGCTTGCCTGTGTGGGGGTCGATCCCGGCACACAGCAGCCGGTGAATGGTGGTGGCCTCCTGACCGGTCACCTCCGACAGCCGCTTGGCGGCACGGCCGGTGGGGGCGGCCAAAAGGGTTTTCAGCCCCATTTGGCTGTAAAGGGAGACAATGCCCTGCACAATGGTGGTTTTACCGGTACCGGGGCCGCCGGTCAGAATAAGCAGACCGCTGCAGGCAGCCTCCCGAATGGCCTGCTCCTGCGCAGGGGAATATTCCACCGCACCGCTCTGAGCGGCCAATTGCAGCTTTTTGCCCAGACCGGAGGGGGCGGGATAGACGGCTTTTTTGCTTTCCAGCAGCCGGCGGCAGCAGTAGGTCTCTGCCTCATACATCCGTGTCAGGTAAAGCACCCGGATCCCGGCAAGGGTGTCCTGCACCAGCTTGCCGTATTCCAAAAGCCGCTCTATGGCGGAATGTACCAGCTCTGCCTCCACGGTCAATAGCTGGGCAGTGGCGGCGATCAGCTTGTCACAGGGAAGAAAAACATGGCCGGCAGTCAGATTGTATTGCAGCTCAAAGAGAATGCCGGATTCAATGCGGCGGTGGTCATCGGCAGAAATGCCCAGCTCGATGGCAAAGCGATCCACGGCACCGAAGGGTGCCTCCAGCTCCTCATCCATCAGCAGATAAGGGTCATCATACAGAAGCTCCATAGCCTGATTGCCGTAAAGCTTGTAAGTTTTAACTGCCAGCTCAGCGGGCAATTGGTGAAGCGTAAAAAACTCCATCAGCTGCCGCATACCCACCTGCAGCCGGAAGGTATCTCCAATGGCAGCGGCTTTGACAAGGGAAATGCCGGGGACCTCGGCCAGCCGCTCCGGTTCCCGCTCCATAACGGTCAGGGTCTGATCCCCAAATCGCTGTACGATCCGGGCAGCCAGCCGGGGGCCAATGCCCTTAATGGTGCGGGAGGACAGGTAGGCCTGAATGTCCGCAGCGGTCTGGGGCAGGAGCCGCTCCAGAAATTCTGCATCAAACTGACGGCCGTAGCTGGCGTGATTGCTCCATTTTCCGGTGACCATCAGCCGTTCCCCAACAGTGGGGAGGGGAATGGTCCCCACTACGGTGACGGCCTCCTTTTGACCGCAATGCAGGCGAAGCACCGCATAGCCGTTGTCATAATTCTGATAGACAATGGCTCCGATGGTTCCCTGTAGTATTTCCAATTCCTGCTCTGCCAAAATGCCGCACCGCCTTTCTACAGAGAATTGTACAATATTTTCCCGCCAAAGTAAAGACTGGGGCAGAACAAGATTTGCTTTTTTCCTACAAATGTGGTATCCTAAAGAAAAAATCAGGAGGGGTTCCTATGATCTATGCAGGCTGTCATCTTTCCAATTCCGCCGGCCACGCGGCTATGGTGGAAACTGCTTGCACCATCGGTGCCAATACCTTTGCCTTCTTTACCCGCAATCCCCGGGGCAGCCGGGCAAAGGCGGAGGATCCGGCGGATTGCGCAAAGGCAATGCAGATGCTCAGGGATGGCCATTTTGGCCCGCTGGTTGCCCACGGAGCATATACGATGAACCTTTGCACAGCGGAGGAAGGCGCCAGAGAATTTGCCTGCCAGGTACTGTGCGATGACCTGCGCAGAATGGCATTTCTGCCGGGCAACTACTATAATTTCCACCCCGGCTCCCACGTGGGGCAGGGAGCACAGCAGGGAATCGAATATATCGTCAAAGCCCTAAAAAAGGCATTGGAGCCGGGGTATCCCGTCACGGTGCTGCTGGAGACGATGGCGGGCAAGGGCAGCGAGATTGGCGGCCGCTTTGAAGAGCTCAAAGCCATTATCGATGGTGTCGGCAGCGATCAGGTGGGCGTTTGCCTGGATACCTGCCACGTTTACGATGCCGGCTATGATATCGTGCAGGATCTTCCCGGTGTTTTGCAGGAATTTGACCGGGTGATCGGCCTGGATCGGCTGAAAGCCCTGCACCTGAACGATAGCAAAAATCCCTTTACCAGCCATAAAGACCGCCACGAGCTCATCGGCAAGGGCTCCCTGGGGCAGGATACCTTCCGTGCCGTTGTGACAGATCCGGTGCTGAAACGGTTGCCGATGATATTGGAAACGCCCAATGATCTCCCGGGCTATGGGGAGGAGATCGCTCTGCTGCGGCAGCTTCATACAGACGGCTGATCCGGCAGCAAATCCTTACAGATCGGAGGAAAGCCTATGGGCATCATTCACGCCCTTCAAAATGCCGACCCGGTATATGTCAATGTCTTTATTGCCGTTATGCGCTTTTTGGCGCCGCTGCTGGCAGGCGTGATCCTGTTTCGCTCGATCATTCCTTTGATCAGCTTCCGGCGTGAGCCGGAAATATGGGCGTGGCTGTGCATTTCCGACGGCAGAAAGCTGCCCATCACCCACTGGGAAAATGTGATCGGCCGCAGCAAAATGAGCGATATCGTAATAGATCTGGCAACGGTTTCCAGAAGCCACGCGGTGCTGACCCGGTATGACGACGGAAGCTGGACCATCTCCGATGCGGATACCCCCGGGGGTGTTCAGGTCAATGGGAAAAAGGTGCGTATTCGTGCACTGCAGGATGGGGATGTGATCACCATCGGCGGGCTGGAAATGACGTTGCAGCCCATTTCCCGCAAGCAGGAAAAGCGGCTTGCACAGCTGCGGACAAAGGCCTCCAGCTTCCCGGCAAGCTTTGCAAATGTCCTGCTGCTTTCCGTCTTTCAGATACTTTGCGCTATGGGCTTTTCTATGACGTGCAAGGATACTTATGTGTCCTCCTGCCTGATCGGCTTTGGGGGCATTATGCTGTGCCAATGGATGCTGTTTCTGTTTTATACGCTGATCCGCCGCCCCGCCTTTGAGGTGGAGACCATTGCCTTTTTTCTTTGCACTATGGGTATGGCAGCCATATGCACCGTGGTGCCCGGGGAGGCCATCAAGCAGCTTGCGGCCATCGTGCTGGGAATTATTATTTTCCTTGCCGTTGGCTGGGCACTGCGGGATCTGGAGCGGGCAAAGAAGATCCGCTATCTTGCGGCGGTGGCCGGTGTGCTGTTCTTGGTGGCAACCTTGCTTTTTGGCCGTCAGATCCACGGCGCAAAGAACTGGATCATCATTGCCGGTGTTTCTATGCAGCCCTCAGAGCTGAGCAAGATCTGCTTCGTGTTTGTGGGTGCCTCCGCTATGGACCGGATTATGACAAAGCGCAATCTGTTTATGTTCATTGTCTATTCCGTGGCTGTTTGCGGCTGCCTGGCACTGATGAATGATTTTGGCACCGCACTGATCTTCTTCTGTGCCTTTTTGGTCATTGCCTTTATCCGCTCGGGAAGTGTGGGCACCGTTGCGCTGGCCTGCACCGCTTTGGGCTTTGCAGGGGTGGTGGCACTGAAAATCGCCCCTCACGCTCTGAGCCGCTTTGAAAATTACCGCCATATTTGGGAGGCACCTCTGGATGGCGGCTACCAGCAGACCCGGGCACTGATGTGTATGGCCTCCGGCGGACTGGTCGGCCTCGGCATAGACCAGGGCTGGATGGAAAATGTGTTTGCGGCGGAATCGGATATGGTGGTCGCCACCATCGGAGAGGAATGGGGGCTGCTTATGGTGATCTTTATGATACTGAGCATTGCCGCCCTGGGCTTTTTCAGCGTGCGCTGTGCCGCTATGGGCCGCAGCAGCTTTTACACCATCGGAAGCTGCACAGCCGCCTCCATTTTGCTGGTGCAGGTCATTCTCAATGCCCTTGGCACCGTGGATGTGGTGCCCCTTACCGGTGTTACCTTCCCGTTTTTGTCCAACGGCGGCTCCAGTATGCTCTGCGCCTGGGGGCTTTTGGGCTTTATCAAGGCCGCAGATACCCGGCAGAACGGCAGCTTTGCCGTTCGCCTGATGCGGTCAAATGGGAGGGAAGCAGATGAATAGAGTTGCAAAACGGGCAACGGTTGTCATTGTACTGACCGTATTGCTTCTGGCCGGACTGAGCTTTTTCGTGGCGGAGTATATTACGGAGGCGGCAGACTGGGCAGTCTTTCCCGGTTCTCCCCACGTGTATTATGCCGGCAATATCGGCAGCGGTGTAGTCACTGACACAGAGGGTGTCCTGCTGCTGGATATGGAGCAGGGGAGAGTGTATTCCTCCAGCGAGGCCATCCGAAAGGCTACGCTGCACTGGATAGGTGACCGTAACGGCAGCATCAGTGCGCCTGCCGTCCCTCACTATGCCAGCCAGCTTTCGGGCTACGATCTGCTGACGGGACTGTATTCCTTTGACGGAACGGGTGGGGTGGCAAAGCTGACATTGTCTGCCCGGGTGCAGACAGCTGCACTGGAAGCACTTGGCAGCCATAAGGGCACCGTTGCAGTGTATAACTATCGAACCGGTGCCATACTGTGCGCCGTCACTACCCCAACTTTTGATCCGGATCAGGTGCCGGATATTGAAAATGACCCGCAGGGGCTGTATGAGGGCGCCTATATGAACCGCTTTACCCAGTCTGCCTATACTCCCGGCTCCATTTTCAAGATCGTCACCCTCGCGGCGGCACTGGACAGCCTGCCCGATGCGGAAAGTATGCAGTTTACCTGCACCGGCAGCCGCAGCTACGGTGTTGACCGGATCACCTGCGAGACGGCACACGGCAACCAAAGCCTGAAGCAGGCATTCTGCAATTCCTGCAACTGTGCCTTTGCAGAGCTGGCGGAAAAGATCGGTGCGCAGATACTTGCCCGGTATGCGGAAAAATTCGGAGTGGTGGGCAGCGTGACCTTCGATGGGATCACTACAGCCTCCGGCAATTTTGAGCCGGCTGCCGATGCTGTCAATTTGGGCTGGAGTGCCATTGGCCAGTATACAGACCTGATCAATCCCTGTGCCTTTTTGACCTTTGTAGGTGCCATTGCCGGCGGCGGAAAGGGTGCGGTACCCCATGTGGTGGAGCAGGCCGGAAGCTACCGTGCTGGTGTCACGGAAACCGACCGAATCCTCAGCCAGGCAGATGCACAAACCATTCGGGAATATATGCGTTATACTGTGGAGAATAAGTACGGAGATGAAAATTTCCCCGGCTTGACGGTCTGTGCCAAGACCGGCACGGCGGAAATGGATGGCGAAAAGGCTTCCAATGCTATGTTTGCCGGCTTTGTGGACAGCGAGGATTACCCCCTGGCATTTATCGTCTGTGTGGAGGAGGGAGGCTACGGCCGTTCCACCTGTGTCCCCATCGCTTCCCGGGTACTGGCAGCCTGTGTCGCCGCTATGGATGGCTGACGCATACAACAGCGGAACCACCCACCGATCCTCCATAGAGCAAAGAAGCACTGCTTTTATCGGATGCCTGCAAAAACAGTTAAATCAAAGAATCCACAGCCAATCCCTGTTTTGATTGACTGTGGATTCTTTTTTGTTATTGGTGGTCAGGCAGCTCCACAACGAATGTCGCACCCTGAGACGGCATACTGCAAACACAGATACTTCCCTTACACAAATCTAAGATCCGTTTGACCAGTGCCAGACCCAACCCATTTCCTCCTGCTTTTCGCGAGGCATCTCCCTGATAGAATTTTTCAAAAATATGCTTTTGCACTTCCTCGGTCATACCGTCTCCGTGGTCTGTGATCGCTACACATATTTTGTAATCTTCCTTATTTGCTTTGATTCGAATGATTCGTCAGCATTTCTCTGATCGTTTCCTGCATTATGATCGGTATTATCACCCACATTTCTGTGATGGAACGAACCAAAGAAATCGGAATTTTGCGAGCATTGGGTGCATCAAAGCAGAATATCTCTCAGGTGTTCAATGCGGAAACCTTTATCATCGGTTGTTGTGCCGGTGTGTTGGGCATTGGCGTATCTGCTGCTGCACTTATCCCCATCAATGCGATCATTGAAAAATTGAGTGGACTTGCAGATCTGGAAGCACAACTTCCTGTGACTTCTTCTCTGATCCTCATTGCGATCAGTATCGTGATCACGATCATTGGTGGACTGCTCCCTGCAAAGAAAGCGGCAAAGAAAGATCCTGTTGTTGCACTGCGTACAGAATAAATGCCGATTCTTATCGGAAAGCCCCGAATGATTTAGATATGCTTGTTTGTGACATATATACAAAAATACGCCTGAGGTGGAAAAATACTTTGTGTGTATTTTGGCTATTGACAAATGTGCACAAAAGATATACAATATGTACAATTCGTGAAGGAGGTAAACGGCCATGACTGCTCATCATAGTTCCATGTCTTACTCCCATGGCTACTGCAATACGCCTGCAGCGGCCGCTTCCTCCATATCTTTTTTTGCCCGGGTGGACACTGTCATTTTGGCAGTGTCCATTCTGCTTTGTGTAGTGCTATGCATTCTGGTACCGGGGAATTGGTATGCCGTTTGAATTCTTTTGAAAAGAAAGCGGCTGGCAAAACAGCCGCTTTTTTATATTCCCAGGAAAAGGAGAAAAGGAAAATGAAAAAGGTATTTGCATTTATGACAGCAGTAACAATGGTCGCCTCTATTCTGGCCGGGTGCGGCGGAGGCGGCTCCGGCAGCAGCGATGCACTGAAGATCGGACTGACCGGCCCGCTGACCGGAGATAATGCCGTTTACGGTCAGGCTGTGAAATGGGGTATGGAGGTCGCCGTGGAGGAGATCAATGCCAAGGCAGACAAAGAGGGCGGACTGAAGATCGAATTCCGGGCAGAGGATGATGCTTCCGATAATGAAAAAGCTGCCAATGCCTATGCGGCATTGATGGATTGGGGAATGCAGGCCTTTGCCGGCGCAGTCACTACGGGCCCGTGCCTTGCACTGGCGCCGACAGCTGCCGCTGACCGGATGTTTATGATGACCCCCTCCGGCTCCAATGAGGATATCCCTACCTTTGGCAGCAATGTTTTCCAGATGTGCTTTACGGATATCAATCAGGGCGCCGCTTCGGCTAAGTTGATCGAATCCCTGAAGCTTGGCACAAAGGTTGGCATTTTGTACGATTCCACCACCGATTATTCCACCGGCATCAAAAAGAGCTTTGAAAACGCCGCGCAGGGTATGAGCTTTACGGTGGAGGCCAGTACCTCTTTCGATGCGAACACGGTGGATTATAAGACCCAGCTGCAGCAGCTGCAAAGCGCAGGCTGTGATCTGGTATTTATGCCCATTTATGCCGCGCAGGCAGTTACCGTTTTGACCAATGCCAATGAGATGGCCTATAAGCCGGTGTTTTTGGGCTGCGACGGTATGGACGGCGTTTTGAGCCAGGAGAATTTCGATACCTCTCTTGCGGAGGGACTGATTATGATGACCCCCTATGCAGCCGATGGGAGCGATCCGCAGAATGTCTCCTTTGTGGAGCAGTTTAAGGCAAAATCCGGCGGAGAAGTGCCAAATCAGTTTGCAGCGGATGGCTATGATGTGATCTATGCCATTTATCAGGGCTGTATTGCAAAGGGTATTACCGGCCAGACACCGGCCTCTGAGGTCTGCGCTGCCCTGTGCGAGTATTTTGCCACGGCAACCTTCAACGGACTGACCGGCACCAATATGACCTGGGACAACGGTGTTGTCTCCAAGGTCCCCACGGCTGTGGAGGTCGTAAACGGCAAGTATGTTTCCAAGTGATCCCAATGGGATGGGGAGGCACCTCCCCATCCCGGCAATACCGGCAGCCTATGGGAGCAAGCTGCGGCAGCTTGCTGCCACAGACTGCCTGATACCGTTGCGTTGCATCAGAAAGAAGAGGAGAAACCGTCTATGGAGTTTTTACAGTATTTGATCAATGGTCTGAGCATTGGTTCCATTTATGCCATCATTGCGCTGGGTTATACGATGGTTTACGGCATCGCCAAGATGCTGAACTTTGCCCACGGCGATGTGATTATGATCGGCGCATATATTTCTTACTGCGTTATGATCTATTTGGAGCTGCCGCCGGTGGTGGCTGTAGTGGCTGCCATTGCAGTTTGTACATTGCTGGGTGTGCTGATCGAGGGGCTGGCGTACCGCCCTCTGCGGGGTGCACCCAGTCTGGCGGTTTTGATCACTGCCATTGGTGTCAGCTATTTCCTGCAAAATGCGGCACAGCTGATTTGGGGTGCAGCCCAGAAGACCTACAGCAGTGTGGTCTCCCTGGAGCCCATTCGCCTCTTTAACGGTCAGCTCCTGATCACCGGAGAGGTGATCGTCACCGTTGTGACCTCCGCACTTGTGATGCTGCTGCTGAGCTTCTTTACCGGAAAGACCCGAATGGGCAAGGCTATGCGGGCAGTTTCCGAGGATCGGGATGCGGCGCAGCTTATGGGCATTCCTGTCAACCGGACGATCGCCGTGACCTTTGCCATCGGCTCGGCCCTGGCTGCCATAGCCGGTGTGCTTCTGTGCTCCGCTTCTCCGGCACTCAAGCCCACCACCGGCTCTATGCCCGGCATTCGGGCCTTCACCGCTGCTGTCTTTGGCGGTATTGGCTCCATTCCCGGCGCGATGCTGGGCGGCATTGTGCTTGGCGTGATCGAGGAACTGGCCAAGGGATTGATCTCCACCCAGTTCAGCGATGCCATTGTTTTCGGTGTTTTGATCCTGGTGCTGCTGGTCAAGCCCACCGGTCTGCTGGGCAAGCCCGTTCAGGAAAAGGTGTGAGGTGTGGAAATGAAAAAAATACTGAAAAACAGGCAGAGCCGTGTTAGCCTGATTGCCTATGCACTGGTGATCGGCGCCTTTGTTATCGTGGAGTTGCTGCGCTCTTTCGGCTTGATGAGCCGCTCTATGCAGGGACAGCTGATCCCCATTTGCGTGTATATCGTTTTGGCCGTGTCGCTGAATCTTGTGGTCGGTATTTCGGGAGAACTAAGCTTAGGTCATGCGGGCTTTATGGGGATCGGTGCCTTTACCGGTGCCATTGCCGCGACCGCGTTTCAATCCGCTGTTACCGATCCAACAGTACGGCTGATCCTTTCTATGCTTTTGGGCGGCGTATTTTCCGGGCTGATGGGTCTTTTGATCGGTATCCCCGTGCTTCGGCTTCAGGGCGATTATCTGGCTATCGTTACACTGGCATTCGGTGAGATCATACGCAATATCGTCAATAATCTGTATGTGGGTATGGACAGCGAGGGTCTGCATTTTTCCCTGCTGACCGATGAAAAACTCCATCTGGCAGAGGGGGGCAAAATGATTTTGGCCGGCCCCCGTGGCACGGTGAGTATTACCCCCATTGCCACATTCCTGGCCGGTACCGTGCTGGTGCTGCTGACACTGTTTCTTGTGCTGAACCTGATCCACTCCAAGGAGGGACGGGCGATCAAAGCCATTCGGGACAACCGGATCGCAGCGGAGTCTGTCGGATTGCACGTGATGTCCTTTAAGCTGAAGGCCTTTGTGCTTTCCGCAGTTTTGGCCGGTGCCGCCGGTGCCCTCTATGGCCTGAGTATGTCCAATGTGTCCTCCGTGAAGTTCAGCTTTACCACCTCCATTGATATTCTTGTCTTCGTGGTGCTGGGCGGTATGGGCAATATTTTGGGTTCTGTGATTTCCGCTACGGTTTTGTATCTGCTGCCCGAGCTGATGCGCCCGTTGCAGGATGCCCGTATGATCCTCTATGCCGTGGTGTTGATCGTGGTTATGCTCTGCACCTGGTCTCCCGGCGTGAAAAACACTCTGCAAATGCTCGGTGACCGGATCACCGGTCGCATTGGCAGGATTTTTGGCAGGAAGGAGAAGACAGTATGACTGAGTATTCCAAAAAACTCATAAAGGTTCCCACCTACAGCTATCTGCGGGAGCAGGATGCGGACAAAATGCCTGTGCTGGATGTGCGGAATTTGGGCATTGATTTTGGCGGCCTGACTGCAGTGGATGGCTTTAATATCACCATTGGCCCCACGGAGATCTCCGGCCTGATCGGCCCAAACGGTGCGGGCAAGACAACAATCTTCAATCTGCTGACAAGCGTTTACCAGCCTACCCGTGGCTCAATTTTGCTCAATGGCATCGATACCAAGGGAATGTCTGCCCATAAGGTCAACCGGATGGGCATTGCCCGTACCTTCCAGAATATCCGCCTTTTTACGGATATGACCGCAAAGGATAATGTCAAGGTCGGTATGCATAAGGATATAAAGTGCTCGTTTGTGTCCTCGCTGCTACATTTGCCCTCCTACTACCGCTGGGAAAAGCAGGCGGATGCCAAAGCTATGGAGCTGCTGAGCTTTATGGGGTTGGAGGATGTGGCGGAGGCAAAGGCAGGCAGTCTGCCCTACGGTGTCCAGCGCCGGCTGGAAATTGCCCGGGCACTGGCAACCAACCCCTCCATATTGCTGCTGGATGAGCCGGCGGCCGGTATGAATCCCAGTGAGACGGCAGAGCTGACAGCGCAGATCCGCAGGATCCGGGATACCTTCCAAATCGCAGTATTTCTTATTGAGCACGATATGAATCTGGTGATGAATGTCTGTGAGGGCATTGCGGTGGTCAATTATGGCCGGATTATTGCCAAGGGAACTCCGGAGCAGATCAAAAATGACCCGGCGGTCATCGAGGCATATTTAGGAAAGCAGGAGGATACGCCATGCTGAAGGTTGAAGATATCCATGTGTATTACGGCGCGATCCACGCCATAAAGGGGGTATCCTTTGAAGTCAGGGAAGGGGAGATCACAGCGCTGATCGGTGCCAACGGCGCCGGAAAAAGCACCGTGCTCAAAACGGTCTCCGGGCTGATGCATCCCCGCTCCGGCTCCATCACCTTTATGGGTGAGAACATTACCCATACCGATGCCTTCCAGCTTGTGCGGCACGGTATGGCTCACGTGCCGGAGGGACGGCGGATCTTTTTACAGATGACGGTTCAGGAAAATCTGGATATGGGTGCCTATACCCGTAAGAGCGTATCCAAAGAGGATTTGGAGATGGTGTTTTCCCTGTTTCCACGGCTGAAGGAGCGGCGCACCCAGGTGGCCGGTACCCTCTCCGGCGGTGAGCAGCAGATGCTGGCTATGAGCCGGGCGCTGATGAGCCATCCCAAGCTGATTATGCTGGACGAGCCATCTATGGGCCTGGCACCCATTCTTGTGGATCAGATCTTTTCCATTATCGAGGATATGCACAAAGCCGGCACCACCATTTTGCTGGTGGAGCAAAATGCCAGCAAGGCACTGAAGATCGCGGATCGGGCCTATGTCCTGGAGACCGGAAAGGTCACGCTTTCCGGCACCGGTGCGGAGCTTTCTCGCAGCGATCAGGTGCGAAAGGCCTATTTGGGCGGCTGAAGGCTTTTTGGAAAAAACAGATATCCCCCTGCATACACTGTGCAGGGGGTGTTTTTTATGTGCAGACGAAATCGGCTCTGGGGATGCGTTTTTATTGCGCTGGGGGTAGGCACGATGATCGGCACGTGGCTGGAGGGCGGCTTTCTTTGCAGCTGCTTCTGCATCGGGCTGATGCTGCTGGGGATCTGCACCATACGCAGATAATTTGGTATAACCTTGTCCGTTGGGGCATAGGCTACCGTAGCAAAAGCGTAAGGAGTGATCGGGATGGAATTGCAGTTTCAAATCAGTAAGCACAGCTGCTTAAAGCCACTTCAGGTACAGAGCGGAAACCGGGAGCAGACACAGGAGCTTCGTCTGCCGGAGGGATATCCGGATATTGGCAGGGTGCTGGCCGCCTGGGGGCAGGCCGTTTTGCGGGGAAAGCACTGGCAGTCCGATACCGCAGGGTTCAGCTGCGGGGTAATGGCGTGGGTGCTGTACGCACCGGAGGACGGCACGGCTGCCCGCAGCGTGGAATGCTGGATCCCTATGACCGTGCAGTGGGAGCACGAGGCGGCGGAAGCCGATGGCACGCTCCTGCTCAACAGATTTTTGCAGAGTGTGGATGCCAGGGCGGTGTCCGGCAGGAAGCTCATCGTGCGGGCATCCCTGGGGGTGCAGGCACAGATGTATGTGCCCAGCCGGGTGACGGAATATGTGCCGGAAAACCTGCCGGAGGATATTTGCCTGCTGCAAAGAACATATCCTGTCTGTCTGGCAATGGAATGTGGGGAAAGAGCCTTTGCCATTGATGAAGAGCTGACCTTGCCGGCGGCAGCACCAGCCCCGGAGAAGCTGATCAGCTATGGGCTGACAATGTATGTGGAGGACAAAAAGGTGTTAGGGGATAAGGCAGTCTTCCGTGGCAACGGTCAGCTTCATCTTCTGTACCGCACAGTGGAGGGTACATTGGCTGCGTGGGAGCTTTCTGTTCCCTTTTCCCAGTATGCAGAGCTGACGGCCGCCTATGGCAATGAGGCACAGATCCGTGTTGTGCCGGCGGTAACGGCACTGGAGCTGGAAATGGGGGAGCAGGGGAGACTGCGGCTGAAGGCAGGACTCAGCGGCCAGTATGTGCTCTATGATACCCGGAAGGTAACCGTGGTGGAGGATGCCTACAGTCCGGAGCGTTCTGTTACCTGTGCAATGGAAGCGGTGGAATTTCCTTCTCTGCTGGATCGGCAGAGCCAGACGGTCACCGTGGAGCAGACAGTTCTCTCCGGCAGCAGCCGGGCGGCGGATGTGGCTGCTTTTCCCACCGGGGTGCATACTGTCCGCCGGGGGGATCAGGCACAGACAGAGCTGACCGGTCAGCTTCAGGCACTGTACTACGACACGGAGGATGCTTTGCAGGCGGCTTGTGTCCGCTGGCAGGAGCAGCTGACAATGACGGTGGCGGAAAATGCCTGCCTGGATATCTCCTGCGCCCCTGCGGGAAAGCCGGAGCTGCTCCCCGGGGAGGACACAACGGTTTTGCGTGGAGCACTTGCACTGGAAACGCGGATATATGGACAGGAGCGGTATGAGGCAGTCTCCGGCCTGACCGTAGGAGAGGCCACAGAAAAGGATCCCGGCCGCCCCAGCCTGATTTTGTGCCGGGCAGGGGAACAGTCCCTTTGGGAGCTTGCCAAGGCCGTGGGTTCCACTGTGGAGGCGATCCGGGAGGCCAATGGTATACAGGGCGAGCCGGAGACGGGCAGAATGCTCCTGATCCCTGTGCCATAAACAGCAAGACCGCCGCTGTGGAGGAACACAGCGGCGGTCTGGGCGAAGCGGTCGCATACGGGGAAGCTGCTTGCCCTGACTAACAGTTTACTTCGTTTGGCAGGCGGAAACAAGCCAATTTTGTCGAAGAAATTGTCAGTCCTGACTATTTTCTTCTTCTCTTGCCCGGGCGATGGCACGGATGGCCTCCCGTTCCTCCTCAGAGAATACGGCAATGCCGTCCTCGTAGTCCTGGGGAAACACCTTTGCAAAGGATTTTTCCACAGGTCGGGTATGCAGCACGGCAATGAGACAGGGGGCGATCAGCAGCAGGATAAGGGTGAAGCTGTTGAAGAAGCAGACCAGCAGCACCAGTGCAGTATACAGCAGCAAAAGGCCGGTGGTTGGCAGACGGCCAAGGAAAAACCGGAAGCTGTTGATATGCAGAGTGCCGATGGTATTGTTGTAGCGGGATTGCAGAGGAACCAGCCAGGCTAAATATCCCAGCATCATAAAGCTCATTACCCGATAGACGATGGAAAAGGCGGAGGAGAAAGCATCCTGACTGTTGGCACTGAGAATGCCGTCTCCAAAGAAGGCAATGGCACCCACTGCCAGCCAGATCAGGGTCAGGGGAATGCCCTGCTTCAGCTCCCGCCAGAAGGTACGGAAGAACCGGCGGTAGCACCCTTTTTCATCCCGGAGTAAATTACGGCTCACGGCATCAAACAGGGCACAGGAAGCGGGGAGGATGGTGATGACGGGAAGACAGCAAAGGTACCAGCACAGGGACAGCAGAAACAGATCCGGGATCCTGCCGATCCACTTCCAAAAGGGCTTGTCAAAGTCAAATAAGCTGTGAAACATATTTGCGCCTCATTTCTCTTTTTATCAAGGGAAGTATATCATAGTTTTTTTCTCTTGTCACGGCTTGAATTGTAAACAGTTTATAAAGCCGCAAAAAATGTTGACAAAAAGGAAAACATCCACTATAATGTGCTCTGCTTGCGCGGAGGGCAAATCATTCGCTGGAAATGGTGAGCCGGATAAGGCAACGGGATGAAACGCCCGTACTTTATCCGGCTTTTTTGTTTGCCTGCGCTGAAAAACCCGGCCTTTCCGGAATAAATGAGGTTACAGTATGATACAGCTATCCGATCATTTTACACTGAAAAAGCTTTTGCGCTTCACCTTTCCCTCTATCATTATGCTGGTGTTTACATCGGTTTATGGCGTGGTGGATGGTTTTTTTGTCTCCAATTATGTGGGCAAGGTGCCGTTTACGGCGGTAAACTTTATTATGCCCTTTTTGATGATCCTGGGGTCAGTTGGCTTTATGTTCGGCACCGGCGGCGGTGCATTGATCTCCAAGACTATGGGGGAGGGCGACGGCCAAAGGGCAAACCGGATCTTTTCTATGATCATCTATGCCTCCGTGGCCTGCGGCGTTGTGCTTTCTATACTGGGAATTGTGTGCATTCGTCCGTTTGCTGCCGCGTTAAAGGCAGAGGGGCAGCTTTTGGAGGATAGTGTCACTTACGGCCGGATCATTTTGCTGGCCATTCCCGCCTACATTCTGCAGTATGAATTTCAGTGCCTGTTTGCCACTGCCGGAAAGCCCACGCTGGGACTGCTGGTAACTGTGGCGGCCGGCGTGACCAATATGGTACTGGACTGGCTGTTTGTTGCGGTGCTTTCCTGGGGACTGGAGGGGGCTGCGGCGGCTACCACCATAAGCCAGTGCGTGGGCGGTATCCTTCCGCTGATCTATTTCGGAAGAAAAAACAGCAGCCTGCTGCGGCTTGGGAAAACGAAGCTGAGCTGGTATGACCTGGGGCAAAGCTGCCTCAATGGCTCCTCGGAGCTGCTGAGCAATATCTCTATGTCTGTGGTAAGTATGCTGTATAACACCCAGCTGCTGCGCTATGCGGGGCAGGACGGAGTGGCAGCTTATGGGGTACTGATGTATGTCAGTCTGATATTCCAGTCCATTTTTATTGGCTATTCCACCGGTATTGCACCGGTGATCGGCTATCAGTACGGCGCTCAGGATTATGCCCAGTTAAAGGGCATCCGGAAAAAGAGCCTGTCCATCATCGGCTTTTTTGCCCTTGTGATGTTTGCGGCCGCTCAGCTTTTGGCGGAGCCTCTTGCCAGAATGTTTGCCGGCTACGATGCACCGCTTTTGAAGCTGACGGTGCGTGCCTTCCGGTTCTTCTCCTTCTCCTTCCTGTTCTCGGGCTTTGCCATTTTTGGCTCCTCCTTCTTCACGGCACTGAACGACGGTCCCGTATCTGCTGCCATCTCCTTTTTGCGTACGATGGTGTTCCAAATCGCCGCAGTGTTGCTCTTTCCGCTGATTTGGAAGGTGGATGGCATTTGGATATCCATCGTTGCGGCAGAGGTTATGGCGGTGATGGTGACAGCCGTTTTCCTGAAGACGAAAAAAGGCAAGTACCACTATTGATTTTTTTGAAAAAATCGTTTGAAAAAATGCAACATCTGTGCTATATTTAGCGGGATGTGTGTAGTCGAAAGGCGTAAGTCCAACGGATGGGCTTACGCCTTTTTTCTGCGCAAAAAAATATTTGGAGGTATAAAATGGAACAGAAAAAGCAAAACAAAATGGCTATTACACCGCTGAAAAGACTGTTTTGGCAGATGGGTCTGCCGATGATCTTTTCTATGGTGCTGCAGGCACTTTATAATGTGGTGGACAGTGTGTTTGTGGCCAATATGGAGGGGGTTGGTGCCCTTGCCAATGAGGCATTGACCATTGCCTTTCCTGTGCAGATTATGATCATTGCCATTGGCGTGGGTACCGGTGTGGGGCTCAATGCCCTCCTTTCCAAGAGCCTGGGAGAAATGGATCAGGAAAAGGTGAACCGGGTGGCGGGCAACGGCATTTTTCTGGCTGCCGTGATCTATCTTGTGTTCCTGATCTTCGGCTGCTTCTTTGCCCGGGGCTTTATTGGCCTGTTTACCGGGGACAGCCAGGTGCTGGAAATGGGCACCTCGTATCTGCAAATCTGTACCTGCTTCTCACTTGGCTCTGTGGGCTTTACCATTTATGAGCGTTTTCTGCAGGCCACGGGAAAAACGATGTATTCCACCATTGCGCAGGTTTCCGGTGCACTGGTCAATATCGTGCTGGACTATGTGTTCATTTTCCCTCTGGATATGGGCGTGGCCGGTGCGGCCTGGGCAACGGTGATCGGCCAGTTTGTGTCGCTGTTTGCGGCGATGGCTTTCCATTATCTTGCCAACCGGGAGATCGGTGCGGGCTTACAATACTGCAAGCCCAGCGGAGCCGTGATCCGGGGCATCTACAGAATCGGTGCATCGGCGGCGCTGATGCAGGCACTGCTTTCCGTTATGATGGCGGGAATGAATGCCATACTGGGCGCAGCCAATGCCGACTCCACGGTTTTGGTGGGCTCCTTCGGCATTTATTATAAGATCCAGCAGGTGGCACTGTTTTCTGCCTTTGGCCTTTCCAATACCATTATCACCATTCTTTCCTTTAATTTCGGTATGCGGAACCGTCAGCGGACGGAGGCTTGTGTGAAATATGGCATTGGGAACACACTGATCACTATGGCGGTGATCACCGTCCTGTTTGAGCTCATTGCAAGACCTCTTTCTATGCTCTTTGCCCTGTCCGGCGGCGCCTCGGCAGCCCTTGTGGATGTGTGTGCCCGGGCGACCCGGATCGCCAGCCTGGGCTTTCTGTTTATGGGCTACAGCGTAGCAGTGCAGGGCGTTTTGCAGGCACTGGGCTATGCCGGGCGGCCGCTGATTCTGGCACTTTTGCGGCTGGTGGTATTCGTTTTCCCAGTGGCTTATCTGTTTACCCTTTCTCCCAATGTCCTCAATACCGTCTGGTGGAGCTTTCCCATTGCGGAGGTGCTGACCAGCCTGGTGGCGTTTGTTTTCCTGAAGCAGGCCCTCCGCCGCTCAGTAAAAAGCCTGTAAAATGGTAAAAAACCGCTAAAATACAGGCAAAAAGATTACGAATGTCGGCAAAAAGGATTACAAATTTGTAATTTTTCTCTTGATTTGTTTGGATTGCTGTGGTATAATGGCCAAAGTTTGGTAAAAAAATCCATCAGGAAAGGGGCGGTTCAGGCGTGCTGAAGCGACTGGTTGCACTGCTGATCTGCGTGGTGCTGGTGGCCATGGCTTTGCCCATTGGCGCATCCGCGGCCTCACAGGAAGAGCAGCAGCGCATCTGCGATCAAATTCGACGCATTTACCGAAAGACCAATTATTCCATAGAGGGAGATATGCGTGGCTACTGCGGCGAAATGGCCGGCTGGGAGTTTTACTACCTGGGCGTGACCGATATTCCGCTGCGTTATAACGGCAATGAGATGTACGATATTTTCAGCACCACATCTCATATCAATGAGGGATACCGTGTGGATTGCTACCCCGCAAGCCGGTATACCATTGAGGAAGCACTCAATACCATTACTGCCTGCGGCCAGAAGGATGCCTATAATATTTTGGCCGGCTATCACTGGACGACTACAGCGGCCGGCAGCCTGTACGGACATGTTACCGTGATTCATGCGGTGCTGGACGGTATGGTCTATTTTACGGAAAGCTTTATTACACCCTTCCAGATCGACCCCAGCCAGCCGATGATCTGCTCCATTGCGGATTTTGCCGATTATTACGACAGCTGGACAAGCTTTGAGGGTATGATCCATTTTGGAAAAGGTAATTTTGTGGATGGCTGTACTGTGTACGGCAGCGATCTTTATGTGGCGGTCACGGAGCCGGCAGAGCTTTTGACCTCTGCGGATCCGGAGAAGGCCAATGTCAGCCGGACGGCTTCTGCCGGTGAACGGCTCCACGCCACTGCCGTCTGCCAAACCGATGACGGCAAACTCTATTATCAGATCTCCGAGCAGAATCAGCAGCTTTATGTGGCTGCGGAGTTGGCAGAGCCCTGCTGGTTCGTGTATGAGGATGTCCAGACCAATGGCGTGAAGCTTCCGCAGAAGCTGTCCGTCGGCAAGGATTTCCGGCTTTCCGGAATGATCCGCAGTACATCCAGCCGAATCCATAATACGGTGATTCAAGTCACCGACCCGGAGGGAACGGCTGTGCTGACCTTCGAGATTCCCAAGGATAGCTATATGTTGGATCTGAGCTCCGGCAGTGTGAACGATACCGTTAGCCTGAGTGACCTTGCAGAGGGTAATTACATTTGCTCTGTCTATTGTGATCTGGGCAATTCCTACTGCCAGGATGGCCAGGTGATCGGGAAGATCCAGAGAACACTGGTGGCGGAAAGTGCCTTCACCGTCGGCAATGCCGCACCCCTGGAAAAAGGGGAGGAAACCGGCATTGAGACACAGAGCATCCCGGCCGATGGCTGGAGCCTGGAAAATGGTGCCTGGTACTACCGGGAAAACGGGCAGTACCGCATCGGCTGGTTCTGCGATAACGGCGTGACCTATTATCTGCAGGCGGATGGCTTTGCGGCCACCGGCTGGCAGACCATTAACGGCAAAAGCCGCTATTTCACCGAGACCGGTGCGATGCGTACCGGTTGGCTCCACGATGGGGAGAATACCTATTATATGCTCAGCAACGGTGTCCCCGCTACAGGCGACACCACGATCGATGGCATCGTCTACGAGTTTTCCAACGACGGCCTTTTCCTCCGCGCCAAGGGCAGTACCTTCGCCCAGCTGAAAAACAAATAAAAAAAGCCTGCAAGGGCTACAATATGCTACCCCCATAAGAGACCGGGAAAACCGGACTGTTTCTTATGGGGGTAGCATATTTTTTGTTTTTATGAATTGGTGATTTCTTCTTTTAGAAGGTCGCGGATGCTTTGGGCAATGGGGCATTGGGGGGTGTAGGGGCAGACGGTGTAGGCGCAGTCGACTTCCAGAAGTGTACCGTTTTCCTGCACGGCGCAGACCATACGGCTTTCATCCAATGTGCGGCAGTAGCCGGTAAAAAAAGCTTCTTTTTCCATATTTACTTCCTTTCAAGCAGGCAAAAGCCCAGGTTTTCAAGGCAAATCTGCTCCGGCATTACGGAAGAAATTCCCCGCCCAAACAGAATGCTTTCTGCGGGAATGCTCCAGGGCGTATTATTTAGGTTTACATAAATCTCCAAGGTTTGCCCCTGATAGCTCCTGGTGAAGCCGATGTGTCCATTGCAGGCCTGCAGAAATTGGGTGCTTCCCAGCCGCAGAACGCAGTTGCGGCGAAGCTGACCGAGTGCCTGAAAATGTGCTTCCAGCTCCGGATCCTCCCGCCCCCAGGGGAAGGGACGGCGATTGAAGGGATCCTTGTACCCTTCCATCCCGGCCTCGTCTGCATAGTAAATCGAGGGACAGCCGGGAAGCATATATTGCAAAAAGCTTGCGGCCAACAGCCGCTTGTGTGCCAGCGCTTTTTGTGAAGCATCCAAATGCCGTTGGGCAAGGGCATCACGGGAGCCGTCAAAATCATCCACCAATGCGGTCAGAATTCGGGGAGTATCATGGGTGCCCAGCAGATTCATATTACACAGCGTGACCTCCTGAGGATAATTTTCCAGTATGGTCATCACGGTGTTACGCAGTTCCTCGCCGCCGTCTTTGCCACGCATCAGGTTCAAAATGGCAGTGCGAAAGGGGTAATTCATCACACTGTCCAGTGTGCCGTCCGTAAAGTATCGCCGTCTTACACCGTAGGCGATATGATTGGACGCATCCTCCCAAACCTCGCCGATTACCAGGGCATCCGGCCGAAGCTTGCGGACAGTTTTTCGCAGCACATCCATAAAGTGGTTGGGCAGCTCGTCTGCCACATCCAGCCGGAAGCCGTCACAGCCGGCATCCAACCAGTGCCGGACTACGGAGTTTTCCCCGGTCAGAATGTATTCCATAAAAGCAGGATCGGTTTTGTTTACAGTGGGCAGCGTGTCGAAGCCCCACCAGCTTTTGTAGCTGTCCGGCCAGTGGGAAAAGCTGTACCAGCTGTAATAGGGGGAATCAGGATGGGTGTAGGCGCCGTTGCCAAACCGGTTCTGACGGTCAAAGTACAGACTGTCTGAGCCGGTGTGCGAAAAAACACTGTCCAGGATCACCCGAATGCCACGGCGGTGCGCCGCCTCACACATAGCGGTAAAATCCGCCATAGTTCCCAGCATAGGGTCGGGAGTTTTATAGTCGGCAGTGTCATATCGGTGGGAGGAATAGCTTTTGCAGATGGGATTGAGATACAGGATCGTGGCACCGGTGGAGGCAATGTAGTCCATTTTTTCGGTAATACCCTGAAAGTTTCCGCCGAAAAAGTCATTATTCTGGACAATGCCGTTTTCATCCGGCTGCCAGTCCACCTCCTCGTTCCATTGGCTGTGGACGGTGTAGGGAGTCAGCTTCCCGGAGAGATCGGTGGTTCCTGCACGGCAGAAGCGATCCGGGAAAAGCTGATAGATCACGGCACCCTTTGCCCATTCCGGTACGGAAAAATCCCCGGGGATGCAGGTAAGCTGCCATTGATCGCCGGCCTCCATATTGGTATCGCTGCCCTGCTTAAAAAGGCGGAAGGAGCCACAGGGCTTTTCAATCACAAAGTGATAAAAATACAGGGCAGGGGTATGCAGACAGAAGCTGCCCTCGAAAATTTCATAGGCATCCGCATTCTCGGTATGAAGCAGAGGTACCCGGATGGCCTCGCCGCCTTCATCGGGAGAAAGCACGCACTGTGCGTGGATGGCACCGACGGTTTCGGGGATGTACACCCGCAGTGTGCAGTTTTCCCCGGGGCGAAGGGTGCCAAAGGGGGCCTTGTGTTCTGTTTTTTGGGAATCATATAAAATTCGCATAGCTTCTCCTGTTTACTGCGCAATGTGCACATTGATATGGGGGTAGGTCATAGAGATCCCCCGCTGCTGAAAAACTGCGGGAATGCGCTTGTGGATGGTGTGCAGGGTCGGCCAGTAATCTTCTGTAGCTGTCCAGACCTGCAAAAGATAGCTGACAGCACTTTCACCGTAGGCAGAGACTGCGGTATAGGGCGGTTTCTCCTGCAAAACAGCAGGCAGATCCGCCGCCTCCAAAAGGGCGGCCATAACCTGCTCCGGCTCACATCCGTAGGCGACCTGCACCGTAATATCCACCCGCCGCTGGCCGGAGGCGGTGAAGTTTACGATCTGTGCGGAGACGACAGTGCTGTTGGGAATGGAGACGGTTTTGCCGTCGGAGGTCAGCAGCCGGGTGTAGGTCAGGCCGATCTGTTTAACCGTTCCGCTTTGATCTCCGATCTGCACATAGTCCTCCATATGGAAGGGCTTTGTATAAAGCAGCGTGAAGCCGCCGATCAAATTGGCCAGAGCATCCTGCAGGGCAAGAGAAAGTGCCAGGGTCAGCACACTGGCCAGTGCCACCACACCGGTCACATCAATGCCCAGGGCAGATGCGGCGATCAGGGCCAGGAGCACATAGGCGGTTACACGGATCACGGAAAGAATCAGGCCGCTGGCGGACTTATCCCATTTGGAGCGGGAGAAGGCATTGGTCAGCAGGCGCATAAGCACACGGATGACCATCAGTCCAACCGCCAGGATCAGCACGGCAGGAATCAGATTTTTGGCGGCAAAAGCCGAAAGAGAGGAAAAAAGCTTTTTCAGTAGTTCCAGCATGGGAAAACCGTCCTTTGCAGTATTACTATGATTATACCCGCACAGGCGGATTTAAGCAAGCAGGAAAATCCCGGTGTATGGGAAACCCGGTACCGCGAGCAAACGGTACCGGGCCCCATGAAAAGAGAGATGAGAAAATGAAAGAGAAATGTTTCACATTTCCCCTATATTATAGCAGATAAAACGCAAAATGCAAGAGGGGATTTGTGTAAAACTGCGAAGAGAAAGGAAGAACGGACAATTTTATTGTGCAAATAGTACAAGAAAACGAGAAGAGAAAATCAAAGAAAGCAAGAAAAAATATGGAAAAAAATCGGAAAAACCCGGTCAAAAGCAAGCAAATGACAATTTTTTTCTTTACGAATATGGAAAAGTGTGTTATAATGGCTCCTGCTCAGGAAACGCAAATTTTAGCTATTGTGTACAATTGCACAGTGGCGGCTATAAGGAGCGAATCAGTATGAACCGAAAAAAGTGGATATACCTTGCTGCCGGGGTCATTATCGTGCTGCTTGCAGTGGTTTTGATCCGGTTTGGCGTGGATTGGAGCACCCCGGTTGGGGTCATTTACCGGGATGGGCGGGATGAGTCCAATGCCCAGTTTCGTACGGCACTGGAAGCTTCCCTTCGTGAGCAGGGCTATGAGCTGATCGTTGTGCAGTCCCAGTCCGATCCGCAACTGCAGCTTACCCAGGTGGAGGAGCTTGCGCAGCAGCATTGCTGTGCGATCATAGTGGAGCCGGTGGAGGAGAATGTCCCGGAGGCACTGCTGGAGGCACTGCAAAGCACCGGCTTGCCTGCGGTGATCTCCGCCCAGCAGCCGTCGCAGCTTTCTATGGAGGAATACCCCCATATCCAGTATGTAGGCAGTGGCAGCGGCGAGCAGATCGGTGCTGAGCAGGGCTCTATGGTGAGAAGCCTGGAAAACGGCGGAGATATCAATGGCGACGGCGTTGTCTGCTATATGATCATCCAGGGCCCGGAGGAGGATCCGGATGCAGCCGCCCGGACGGAGGCCTTTGAAGCAGCTCTGCAGTCCGGCTCCGTTCCGACACAGCGATTGAGTATTGATTATGGCGATTGGACAGAAGAAAGTGGCAAAGCTATTTGCAGCCAGGAGCTGGCGATCTTTGGAATGGATATCGAGGTGATCGCCTGCGGCAACGATGCTATGGCACGGGGTGCAGCACAGGCCATTGCCGATGGCGGCTGGCAGGTGGGGCAGGATGTGTACCTGTTCGGCGTGGATGGAGACACGCAGGCACTTTCCCTGATTCAGGAGGGTCTGATGACCGGCACGGTTTATCAGGATGTGCAGGCGCAGGCAGTGCAGATCTGCACGCAGCTGGAAAACCTTTTAAGCGGGCAGGAAAGCCAAAGCCGAAGCACGGCCGGCATTGCGGCAGTGACTCAGGACAATGTGGAACAGATTTTGGAATGATACATAAAGCCACCCTGCAGTTGGGCAGCAAGTGCCAATTGCAGGGTGGCTTTTAATGCATTGCATTTTTGGTTACGGCAGCAGGCCGGCTTTTTTCAGCAGCGGCTTCAGGGCAAGAAACAGGGGGACGGAAGCTGCAGAGGCGATTATGCCGTTTACGGTGGAGGTGACCGCCTTGGTGCACAGGGACAGCAGAACGCCCTCCAGAGGAAAACCGTAGACAAAGAAATCGCGGATAAAGCTTTTGCCCAGATACAGCACCACATAGGCAAAGGAGCCGAGGATCGCACCGGTGATCAGTGCCCAGAGCTTTTCTTTTCCTCCACGGGCGATCATACCGCACAGGAAGGCCATCAGGAATTTGAAAAGCAGGGTAAAGGGGGCAGAGGTCAGATAAGCGGGGTTGGTCAGATCAAAAAACATAGATCCGATCCCGGCGGCCAGACCTCCGGACACCGGCCCCAGCAAAAGGCCTGACAGCAGGCACATCACATTGCCCATATGCAGCCGTGTGGAGTCGATGGAGGTGGCAATGGGAATTTGCAAAAAGGCGGAGGTCACATAAACCAGCGCCGCCATAAGAGCGGTAAAAGAGATCTGCTTTACGGAGAATTTTTTCATATTCGTCACATCCTTTGTCCTCATTATAGCACAATCTGGCTATAAATACAGTGCCAAAATAACATTATAAAATAATGCCAGTTTCAGTTTACAGGAAAACGCTTCCCTCTTGCAAATCCGGCAGAAGAAGACTATAATGTGAGAAAAAAGAGAAAGTGGGATGACAATATGCATATTATGATGCTGTCAGCCAATACCGGTGAGGGGCATAATTCCTCTGCCAAGGCGATTATGGAGGTTTTGCAGGCACGGGGCGTGTCCTGCGAGATCGTAGACTGCCTGGCGTTTTTGTCGCCGGGCTTTTCCAAGTTTATATGTGACTGGCATGTGCGGATCTATCAGCATACCCCCGGAATTTTTGATAAGGGCTACCGTCTTATGGAAAATACCGCCAATCTCGACAGATTCAGCCTCATTTGCGAGCTGCTGAGCCTAGGGGCCGGCAAGCTGTATGCGCGTATTATGGAGCAAAAGTATGATGCGGTGGTGTGTGTGCATCCCTTTGCCGGTGTGATGATCACAGAGGTCAGACGGGGCTGGGAGCTGAACATTCCCACGATGCTGGTGGCTACGGATTATACCTGCTCACCTACAGTGGAGCAGTGTGAGGTGGATGCGTTTTGCATACCCCATCCGCTGGTGCGGGAGGAATTTACCCAGGCCGGGATCCCGGAGAAAAATCAGTTTGTCTGCGGCATTCCCGTGCGGCAGGTGTTTTATGAGCCGGCTCAGCGTGCCCAGGCCAGAGCAGAATTGGGATTGCCCCAGGAGGGGACTGTGGTGCTGGTGATGTGCGGCAGTATGGGTCTTGGCCCCATCCAGTCCATTGCTGTGAAAACGCTGGAGCAAATGCCGGAGGAGAGCGTGATGGTGGCGGTATGTGCCCGGAACGAAAAGCTTCGGGAGGAAATGAATGCTGTGGATGACCCACGGCTGCGGGTGCTGGGCTTTATTGATAATTTCCCCCGTTACCTGGAGGCAGCGGATCTGCTGATCACCAAGCCCGGCGGCCTGAGCTCCACCGAGGCGGCCAACAAGCATATTCCGATGGTGTTTATCAATATGGTGGGCGGCTGCGAAAGCCGGAATTTTGACCTGTTCCTGAAAAAAGGCTATGCCGTGGGCAGCAATGATCCGGAGGAGACGGTTCGCATCGCCATTCGTATGACCTGGGATCAGGCAGGCCGGGAGCGGATTCGGGAAAACCTTACCCGGGACTTCTGCACCAACACCGGCGTACAGATCGCGGATAAAATTATGGAGCTGGCAAGCAGATAAGAATGCAATGCCCCTGCAAGCACAGAAACACACGCTTGCAGGGACATTTGGCTTTATATACAGGAAAAGTGCTTCAGAGAATGTAGCCGTAGATTCCCAAAAACTGAAAAAGGGTGCCTGCCAGCACAAAAAGGTGAAATGCGCTGTGAAACCACGGCTTTTTTGCACCAATACCATACAGCACTGCACCAACGCTATAGCAAATGCCACCAATCAGAATGTACAAAAGCCCGGTGTGCGACAGTAAACGCAGAGCATCCGGTGCGATCAGCAGAATGGCCCAGCCCATAATCAGATAACAGAGCATAGAAAAGACACGGTATTTCCGCAGGTCAACAGCGTTCAGGGAAATCCCGACCGCAGCGGCACCCCATTGCAGAAGCAGCATTCCCCAGGTCAGCAGGGGTTTGTGGGGAAACAGACCGCTGAGAAGGATCGGGGTATAGGTGCCGCTGATCAGCAAATAGATGGTGCAGTGATCCAGGACCTGAAATACCTTTTTGGCAGTTCCGGGGCGTAACGCGTGGTAAAGGGTGGAGATGGTGTAAAGCAAAATCATGGAAGCACCGTAGATCGCAGCACCCACAATGCCGGCGGGCTGCCCAAGCCGGACAGCTTTGCATATGCACATGATCAGCACGACAATGCCAAACAGAGCACCGATGCCGTGAGATATGGCGTTTATCAGCTCCTCCCCAAGACAATAGCGGGGAAGGGTTCTGTCTTTGAGCTTTGTTCGTTTCATAGTTTACCTGCTTTCTGCTGATATCATACTGCCTTTATTGTAGCGGTAGAATGGGAAAAAAGCACCCTACCGGACAGCCTTGCTGGGGGAGGGATGGTAGAAATAAAACTCTACTGCCAGGAGAATTGTGCATAATACACAAAACTGAAGGCGATTTTTTGGCACTGCCAAGTACGGTTTTACAGAAAGTTTTTATACTGTTTCCGAAAAAATATGCTATAATAATAGTGCCCCCAGGGGGATCATTACATTCCGAAAAGGAGCGGCTATGAATAACATACTGTTTTTTCTGACACCGAAGGCAATGTGTGCTTTCGTTTATGATGATTTTACTGTACGGCAGGCATTGGAAAAAATGGAAAGTGCCGGTTATGCGGCCTTACCCATTCTCAGCAAGCGGGGAGAGTACCGGGGCACCCTGACAGAGGGAGATCTTTTGTGGGCACTGAAAAATATGTGCTATATGGATATGCGGCAGGCAGAGGCTCGACGCATTATGGAGATCACCCGGCGGCACGATAATATTGCCGTGCGTGTGACCACCGGGATGCAGGATCTGATCCAGCGTGCCAGCACCCAGAATTTTGTCCCCGTTGTGGATGATAAGGATGCCTTCATCGGTATTGTCCGCCGCAGTGCCATCATAAAATATTGCAGTGAGAATCTTTTCCCGGAGGATTAAATACATATCCTAATAGAATCATCACGCCGGATGCATCCGTACCCGGCGTGGTTTTTGCGTAAAATTGTAAATTTTCCGTTTGGTGGTTGAAATAGGGGAGCTTTTTTGGTAAAATACATTAAATACATATGCGTATGATTTAATTTCCTGTTTGGAGGATAGAAGATGAACGACGAAAAGCTGAGAAAGGAACTCGGCACGAATATTGCAGCTTTTCGCAAGCGCAGTGGGATGACTCAGGCTGCTTTGGCGGAGCAGATCAATTTTTCCGATAAGGCCGTGTCCAAGTGGGAGCGTGGAGAGTCCATTCCCGATGTACTGACCCTTATGGAGCTGGCGCGGGTATTTCAGGTCAGCGTGGATGACCTGCTTCGGGATCAGAACGCTTTGCCGGAAAATGTGAGCAAGGTGGAGCAGGTTATGGGAAAGGCTGTGGAGAAGACACTGAAAAGAAAGGCGGATAAGCGGATCATTGAAAAGCTCTGCTCCATCCTTGTTTGGTTTGTGGCACTACTGATTTTTGTCATCTGTGCCTCTTTCCGGGTACCAAAAAGCTGGCTGGCTTTTATTGTGGCATTTCCCGTGAACTGCATCGTGCTTTTGAGCCTGCGCTCTGCGTGGCGGGATTTTCGCAGCAACCGCTGGCTGATCTCCGGTATTATGTGGGGCAGCCTTGCCAGTATTTATATGAGTATTCTGCTGTTTGCACATATGAATATGTGGATGCTGTTTTTGCTGGGCATTCCCGGTCAGGCAGCCATTATCCTATGGTTTCGTATGTTCCGTAAGCCCACCGGGGAGGAGAAAAATGGATAAAAAAGAGCTTCGTGCGCAGATCCGCCAGAAGAAACGGGCAATGACGGCTGATCAGATTGATACGGCCAGCCGAAAGCTGATGGAAAAATTTTGCAGCACAGATTATTACCGCAATGCCCGGACGATCTATGGCTATCTGCCCTATAATCAGGAGGTTCGCACCGTTCCCATTTTGGAGCAGGCGATCCGGGATGGAAAGACCGTGGCAGTGCCCAAGGTTTATGGCGAGACGATGCGCTTCATCGTGCTGGAGGATCTTTCTCAGGTGGAAACGGGCTATGCCGGGATTCCGGAGCCGGTGGCGGATGCACCGGTTGCCGGGGATCCTACCGCACTGGTACTGATGCCCGGCCTGGCCTTTGATGCATCCGGCAACCGGATGGGCTATGGCGGTGGCTTCTACGACCGCTTTTTGGCACAGGAGCCGGAGCATCCCACGGTGGCACTGTGCTACGGATTTCAAATGGTAGCCTCCATTCCCACGGATAGCTACGATATTCCCGTGGATCTTGTGCTTTGGGCATAAAAGGAGAGCATTATGGAGTATATCGCAGTAATTATACTGGCGGCACTGGTGTTTGGTGCCTGCTATTTGGTAGATAAGGGCTTTGTGAAGCTTTTTCGCAATCAAAGCCAGCATCGTTCCGGGAAAGCGGTTCGGCTCAGCCGCCGCTATGGCTCGGCAGGACTGATTCTGTTCGTTTTTGGCGTGGCGGTGCTTTTTGCCGGGATCGGGAAAAACTGGCTTCTGCTGGTATGCGGTGTTTTGCTGATGCTCGTTGGCGTTGCGCTGACGGTTTACTATATGACCTTTGGCGTATTTTATGATGAGGACGGCTTTGTGCTGACCACCTTCGGAAAAAAGAGCACCCTGTATCCCTACCGGGCGATTCAGGCACAGCAGCTTTATGTTACTACCGGGCAGCAGGTGATTTTGGAGCTTTATATGGAGGATGGCCGCAGTGTGCAGCTTCAGTCCGCAATGCCCGGGGTATACGATTTTATGGATAAGGCCTTTGCAAAATGGCTGGAGCAGACGGGGAGAAAGCAGGAGGATTGCGACTTTTACAATCCGAAGAATTCCTGCTGGTTCCCGCCGGTGGAGGGGTGAAAAATGCACATACCCAATGGGTCTACCGATCAGCTCACCCTTGTGACCTTTGCCCAGGCACTGGAAAGTGCTCAGCTTCCCAATGGGGAATACGATGTGGAAAAATGGCTCTATGCGCCTAATTTCTATTGTGATTACCGGTACATATTGGGAACGAGGGGGAAAAATCCGCTGATCTGCATTGGAATCAATCCCTCTACAGCAAAGCCCGGTGATTTGGATAACACCCTCAAGTCGGTGGATCGGATTGCACTGGGCAACGGCTACGACAGCTTTCTGATGTTTAATGTTTATGCGCAGCGGGCAACGGATCCCAATGCAATGGAAAAATGCTGCAATCCCCAATTGCATAAGGAAAATATGGAGGCGTTTGCCTATGTGCTTTCTATGGCAGAGCAGCCTGCAGTATGGGCGGCCTGGGGCACCATCATTGAAAAACGCCCCTATTTGCCGGAATGCTTACGGGATATGGTCTTTCTTGGACAGCAGTATGGTGCCCGGTGGCTGTGTGCCGGAAAATGCAGTAAAAAAGGTCACCCGCACCATCCGCTGTATCTGCGGAAGGATGAAAAACTGCATCCCTTTCCGGTGAAAAGCTATCTGTGCGATATAGGAGGCTTATATGGACAGTCTGTGTGAGACATGCTGGCATTATGACTATGACGAGGAATACGACGAATATTACTGTATGATGGATCTCGACGAGGACGAGGTGTACCGTTATTTAATATCTGCCCAGTCCAAATGCCCCTTTTACCGTCAGGGAGATGACTATTACCTTGCAAGAAAACAGTAAAAAAGCTGCCCCAAAACCGGGTGGTGTTAAACTGTCGAAGAAGTCCAGTTTTACTGGGCTTTTTCTGTTTCAAACTGCCCTGGTTGTGCTGCTGTATATGGTGCGTATTCGGTCTGTCCTCCGTGCACCGGATAGCAGAGGAATTGCGGGCGAATATCTATTTTAGTATTTAACTCTATGCAAGCATATCACAGATGTTATAAATCGAGATTTGACGATTGGAGGCATCCAATATGACAACAAAAGAATACTGCAAGCAACTTGAATGCAGAGTTGCGGAATTAGAAAAGGAAAATGCTGAACTTCGGGCACAGTTGGGAAAAAATGAAGCGAAGGCAATGCTTCCGGAAGCTTTTGCTATCATTCGAGATACAGCCTCTGCAACCGTCAATAAATATAGCTCCTCTCACGAAAAAATTCAGTTATTCCGCAGCTTGTTTCGTGGCCGTGAGGATGTATTTGCAAAACGATGGTATAGCACTAAAACCGGAAAAAGCGGCTATTCTCCGGCGTGTGCCAACGAATGGCGTGAGGGTGTTTGCATCAAACCAAAGGGCAGTTGCTCCAAGTGTGAAAACCGCAAGCTGGTACATCTGAGTGATGCTATCATATATAAGCATCTTAGCGGAAAAGACGGATTTGGTCGGGACGTTGTTGGTCTTTATCCCATTCTCTCTGACGACACCTGCTGCTTTCTTGCCATAGATTTCGATGATGGTGATTGGAAGGACAATGTCAGCGAAGTGCGCAGTGTTTGCAGCAGTTGGAATGTCCCCTGTGCAGTTGAACGCTCCCGTAGCGGCGAGGGTGCTCACCTTTGGATCTTCTTTTCTGAACCCGTTCCTTGCAGAACTGCCCGGAGCTTAGGAACAGTGCTTCTTACCTCAACTATGGAATCCAGCGGCAAGCTGAAGCTGGATTCCTATGACCGTATGTTCCCCAATCAGGACACATTGCCTAAAGGTGGCTTTGGCAATTTGATTGCATTGCCGTTGCAAGGACAAGCACGCAAACAAAACAATAGTTCATTCGTGAATGAATGCTTTTGCGCTTACGATGATCAGTGGGCATATTTAGCACAGCTCCAAAAGCTATCTGCATTGGAAGTGGAAAGTCTGCTTAAGACATATAGTCGAGGGGATGGACTTGGGGTACTGTGTGCAGTGGAGGATGCTCCGAAGCCTTGGGAGAAACGATCCAAGGCAGTTCTCACAGCTATGGATTTTGAACAGCCGATTGAGATCATCCAAGCGAATATGCTGTATATTGCAGGGGATACATTAACGCCTAAGGTCCGCAATCAATTGCTTCGGTTAGCGGCTTTCAAAAATCCGGATTTTTATCGAAGCCAGGCGATGCGGCTGCCGATCTACAACAAACCCAGAGTTATCTGTACTGCGGAGGATAGAGAAGGCTATCTGGCTTTGCCTCGTGGATGTCTACAGAGTCTGATCGAATTGTTAAACGATGTAAACGCAACATATACGATCAACGATAAGACGTATCCAGGAAAAACTATTGATACGCAATTCACAGGGACACTCCGCGCTGAACAGCAATCTGCAGCAGATACATTGCTATCTTACGATACTGGCGTTTTGTGCGCAACTACCGCTTTTGGTAAGACGGTTATTGCAGCATATTTAATTGGACAGCGAAAGATCAACACGCTTGTGCTGGTACATACGCAGACTTTGCTGAATCAATGGAAGGCCTCTCTGTCTGCATTTTTAGAAATCAACGAATGGCTGCCGGAACTGCCAAAGAAGCGCGGCAGAAGGAAGGAACGTTCTGTGATCGGCCAGTTGGGCGGCACAAAGAATACGATTGCAGGGATTGTAGACATTGCAATTATTCAATCGCTGATTTCCGGTGACGATGTAAAGGAATTGGTTAAGGATTATGGTATGGTAATCGTGGATGAATGTCACCATGTCTCTGCAGTAAGTTTTGAACGGGTGCTTAAGGAAGTAAATGCCAGGTATGTTTATGGACTAACCGCAACACCTGCACGACAAGACGGTCATCAACCAATCATTCATATGCAGTGCGGCCCAATTCGTTACTTGGTGGATGCCAGAGAGCAGGCAGAAAAGCGGGCATTTGAGCATTATTTGCTACCCCGTTTTACAACCTTCCGCAGCATAGTTACAGATAAAGGAATTGCAGCTATTTACAAAGACTTGGCCGAAGATGAAATCCGTAATGAATATATCATAAAGGATGTTATTAAAGCATTGGCAAACGGCAGAGCTCCTATTGTCTTGACCGAACGGCGCGAACATGTATTTTTACTTGCGGATAGGTTGGCCGGTCATTGCAAAAACATTATTACGCTGTTTGGCACTGCATCTGCAAAGCTTCGCGGAGAAACAATGGAAAAGCTGTTAGCAATTCCGGCAGATGAGCCGTTGGTGATCGTTGCAACCGGAAAATACATTGGCGAAGGCTTTGATTACCCAAGGCTCGATACTTTATTCATAGCATTACCTATTGCCTGGAAAGGTAAGGTCGCACAGTATGCAGGGAGGCTACACCGTAATTATCCCGGAAAGAACGAAGTGCAGATCTATGATTATGTAGATATTCATATGCCAGTTTTGGAAAAAATGTATCAAAAACGGTTGAAGGGGTATGCCGCTATCGGATATAAGATAAAGATCGATGGTACACACCAGCTCAATCCAGATCTTATATACGATGGTAAAAACTTTTATCCGGTGTTTAGCGAGGATCTCCGAAATGCAAAGAGCGAAATTCTAATTGTCAGCCCATTTATGCATAAGGGCCGCATTGCACAAATACTGCGGTTGCTGTCTGAAGCTATGCTGAATAATGTAAAGCTTGTGGTCGTTACCCGCCCATCTGAGGACTTTCCGGAAAAAGAACAAATAAATGTGTTGGAGAACACGCAAAAACTTAAATCCTGCGGGGTTGAAGTCCGATATAAACCGGGTTTCCATCAGAAATTCACAGTTATTGACGGACAAATTGTATGGTACGGCAGTATTAATTTCCTCAGTTTTGGTACAGCAGAGGAAAGTATTATGCGTTTCACAAGCCATAACATCGCCGGTCAATTGATGGATACGGTTTTATAATGAATTATAATCAATGCCCGATGACAACAACACAAAAACACAAGAAAGCATCCCAGCCTATGAAACTGAGATGCTTTTTTGCAATGTTAACCCGGTCATATTTTAAAAGGTCTACTGTAGAAAAGGCTCTTTAATATAGTTCAAAGTGTTGCGGCGGAAAATGCGGTTTGTTCGTATTTTCTGCCGTTATTATTTGGTGCTGTATTTGCCAAGCAGCCGTTTGAAAAAATGGGATGCAGAGAAGGTGGAAAATGGACGGGCTGGGGGGAATAGGGTGATGGTGGAGGTGATGCGTATGATCGCTGCTGTATGGTTGATGCTCAGCGGACTGATGTACTCATTGCAGCTGCAAAGCGGCAGCTTTCCCAAGCCCCTCAGCCGGGAAGAGGAAGCTCACTATCTGAAACTGTCTGCTCAGGGTGACCTGGAGGCACGGAATATTCTCATCGAACGCAATCTGCGCTTAGTCGCCCACATTATGAAAAAATACTATGCTCAGGCGGGGGACCAGGAGGATCTGATCTCCATTGGAACCATCGGACTGATCAAGGGAATCGAAAGCTTCGACAACACCAAAGGTGCCCGCCTGGCCACATATGCCGCCAGATGTGTAGAAAATGAGATCCTGATGTACTTTCGGAGTCAGAAGAAGAGCAGTCAGGATGTATCGCTGTCGGACTATATTGAGACGGGGAATGACGGGGCGGCGCTGTCGCTGATGGATGTGGTGGCACAGGAGGGAGATCTGCTGGAAAAGATCAGCGATCGGGAGGATATCCGCAAGCTGATCGAGGGGATCGATCGGGTGCTGACCCCGCAGGAAAAGCAGGTGATTGTTCTGCGGTATGGGCTGGGTGGTCAGCTGCCGCAGCGGCAGCGGGAGGTAGCAAAAACTGTGGGCATCAGCCGCAGCTATGTATCCCGCATTGAAAAAAGAGCGCTGGAAAAGCTTCGGGAGGAAATTGTCTCCGGATAAGCAGAATCCCGGCGCAGGCGCGCATTTTGACGGCATTTTTTCTTGCTTTTTCTGCCGGGTATGTTATACTGAATAAAAAACGATCTGGAGGAAAATTGCAATGCAATTAAATCTTGTAACCACATCCTGGGAGGCCGGGGAAACACAGACCCGGCAGACAGAAATCCCTATGGAGGCGGATCCCGGGGTAGAGGATCGGGTGGTCAATTTATATCCGGATATGGAAATGGAAGCCGTGGAGGGCTTTGGCGGTGCCATTACAGATTCAGCGGCATATGTCTATTCCCTGATGTCGGAGGCGCAGAAAAGGTCACTGATGGAGAGCTATTTTTCTCCGGAGCAGATGGCCTATGGGATCGTCCGCATCCATATGGACAGCTGTGATTTTTCCACCGGGCTGTATGAGGCTATGTCTGATCCGTCTGACAGGGAACTGAAATCCTTTTCCTTTGCCCGGACGGAAAAATACATTCTGCCTATGCTTCAGGATGCGCAGAAAACTGCCGGCAAGAAGCTGGAGCTGATGCTTTCACCCTGGTCACCTCCTGCCTTTATGAAGACCAACGGAAGCCGCAAAAACGGCGGCTCTTTGAAGCCGGAGTATCGGCAGATGTGGGCGGAATATATCTGCCAGTATATCCGGCAGTTCCAAAGCCGGGGCTTTTCCGTACGCCGGATCTCGGTGCAAAATGAGCCTAAGGCCGTACAGACCTGGGATTCCTGCGTGTTTACGGCGCAGGAGGAAAAAGCGTTTCTGCGGGACTACCTGTATCCCGCATTGCAGCGCAACGGGATGGAGCAGGTGGAGATCTTCGTGTGGGATCACAATAAGGAGCGGGTCTATGAGCGGATGCGCCAGATCGTGGATCCTGTGACGGAGCCGATGATCGCCGGCGCGGCCTTCCATTGGTACAGCGGTGACCATTTTGAGGCGCTGGAGCTGCTTCGCCGTGCTTACCCGGACAAAAAGTTGATCGTGTCCGAAAGCTGTATCGAGTATTCCAAGTATGACAGTGAAGATACGGCACGCAATGCCTGCCGCCTTTCTCACGAGATCATCGGGGATCTGAACCACGGTATGACGGCCTTTTATGACTGGAACATTCTTTTGGATGGGCAGGGAGGCCCCAATCACGTGGGGAATTTCTGTCAGGCGCCGTTTTTGTACGACTGCGAGAAAAAAGAGCTGCAGCCCCAGCTTCTGCGGGATCATATTTGGCATTTTTCCCATTTCCTGGTGCCCGGTTCCCGTCGCATCGGCTGGAGCCGGTTTGCGGACACGGTGGATGTCACCGCTTATAAAAGGCCGGATGGCATACTGGTGTTTGTTCTGCTGAACCGGGAGGATCGGGAGCAGAAAATTCATCTGCGGCTCAACGGAGAGATAGCACAGCTTACTCTGCCTCCGATGGGATTGATGACCGGAACGGTGACAGCGTAATTTCTTGCGGAAAAATTTATAAAAATCTGCGTTTTACTCTTGCATTGTTTCGAAGGTTCGGGTAAAATGGAGGCAAAGAAGGCCGCACTACGGCCGGTGCGGGAATTGTGGGAGAGGTGAAGCAAGGTGCTGCTGCGAATTCAAAATGATAAGCTATGCCTGACGGTATCCACCTTGGGTGCGCAGATGATGAGCCTGCGTTCCTGCGAAGGAATCGAATACCTGTGGCAGGGCGACCCGGCCTACTGGCCGGATCGGGCACCGGTGCTTTTTCCCTTTATCGCCCGGCTGACCAACAACCGTTACCGCTATCGGGGCAAGCTTTACCCTATGGAGATCCACGGCTTTGCCAATAAGATGGAGTTTTCTCCTGTGGAGCACGGGCCGGCTCACCTGGTGCTGGAGCTGAAAAGCACCATTGTGACCGTTGTGCGTTATCCCTTTGATTTTACGCTGCGGATCCATTTTACGCTGGATCGCAACCGCCTGAATATCACCTATTCGGTGGATAACCAGTCCGACCGGTATATGCCCTTTGGCATCGGCGGGCATCCTGGCTTCCGGGTACCACTGCTTCCGGAGGAAAGCTTTACCGACTACGAGCTGGAATTTACCACCCCCTGCCAGCCGGATCGGGTGTGCTTTACGGAAAAGCTGTTCCTCAGCGGGCAGGATGCTCCCTATCTGCTGAAGGATGATCGGCGGATCGACCTTGACCACAGCTTATTTGATCAGGATGCCATTATCCTGAAGAATATGGGGCGGGAGATCACGCTGCGTTCCAAGCTTTCCCACCGGGGCGTATGTGTCAGCTATCCGGATATGCCTTATTTGGGGCTTTGGCATATGCCCAAAACCGATGCACCCTATGTGTGCATAGAGCCCTGGTCGTCACTGCCATCCCGGCAGGATGTGGTGGAGGAATTCAGCTGCAAGAGCGATTTGATCCACCTTGCCCCCCGCGCCGGGTATCGCACCACCTGGTCGATCACCGCTTTTTAAAAAATGATTAAAAAGCCTGCCCATCCCGGTATCTTTGGGGTTACCAAAGAAATCGGAATGGGCAGGCCTTCTTTTATGCTATCGTGTTACAGCACCCGTGCACCCTCAAATTCCACGTGAAGAGGCAGGATCTCCCAGTTGGCCTCGGTGATGGCGGGAAGCTTTTCCTCCAGTCGTTGGCGCAGTGCCTTATTACGGGTAATGCACAGCAGCGTGGGACCGGCACCGCTGATACAGAAGGCGGCACCGGTGGTGCGCACCAGTGCCTCAATGGCCTCGTAATCCGCGATCAGGCTTTTCCGGTAAGGCTGATGGAGCCGATCCTGCATAGCCGTACGAAGCAGCTTTTCGTCTCCCAGCTCCAGTGCCTTGAGCACCATAGCACCGTGGGAGATATTGTACACCGCATCTGCCCGGGGAAGCTGCTGGGGCAGAACGGAGCGGGCAAAATTGGTGGATACCTCAAAATCCGGGATCAGTGCCAGAAATTCCCAATCCGGATGGAGGGGGAAGCTGACGGTCACCGGCAGGCCGCTGTCCACCATAGAGGCGGTCAGGCCGCCGAAAAAGGCAGGTGCCAGGTTATCCGGGTGCCCCTCCATAGCGTTGGTGATATTCAAAAGACCCTGGGTGGAAAGCTTGTTGCCACGGAGCACATTGGCACCAATGGCACCGGCTACCAGCAGCGCGGCGGAGGAGCCCAGACCGCGCCCGATGGGAATTTGCGCATCAATGTGGATCTTTACGCCACGTAACTCCTCACTCAGGGAGCTGAGCACAGCGCAGTAGGCAGTGTAGGCCAGGTTGTCCGGGCCGGTGTAGCTTTCGTCACAGCCGGTGATCTCCAGACCGCAGTCGGTCTCCTCAAAGGTCACATCGGTATAGAGACTCAGGGCACAACCAAAGGCATCAAAGCCCGGGCCCAGGTTGGCAGTGGTTGCCGGAACACGAACGGTCACCTTATGCATAAATATCATCCTGCCTTTCTTATTTACAGTGTGAGCACCCGGGGCAGCATATCCTGCTTTTGTATCACCTGGGTGTGGAGTAGCTTCTTGTGCCGCACGGCGGACAGATTTTCCGGGATCTTCATGCCGGTCAGTGCTTCCAGCCGATCCATTTGGTCAAATTCGTCCGCTTCCTCGGTGTCCTCCAGGGCGGAAAGCACGGCGGCGGGGAATTTGTAGGGGGAGGCGGTGGAGAGAATGACGGTATGGGTGCAGTCACCGGTGGCGGCTTTGTAACGGCCGGCAGTGCAGAAAGCTGTGGCTGTATGGGTATCGCAGAGGTAGTCTGTCTGCCGGTAGACCTGCCGAATGGTGTCTTTCGTCTGCTGATCGTCGCAGAAATCCGCCCAAAATACACTTTGGATTTTGGCAAGCAAAGCATCCGGTACCTGATAGCAGCCTTCCTCCTTCAGCTGCTCCATAAGCGCTTTCACAAGGGAGGTATCCTCCGTCATCAGATACAAAAGCCGCTCCAAATTGGAGGAGACAAGGATGTCCATAGAGGGGGAGACGGTTTTATGCAGCGGCCGGCGGCGGTCGTAGCAGCCGGTGCGGATAAAGTCAGTCAGCACATTGTTGGCGTTGGAGGCACACAGCAGCCGGCCTACGGGAAGACCCAGCTCCCGGGCGAGATATCCGGCCAGAATGTCACCGAAATTTCCTGTGGGAACGCAGAAGTTCACCTTATCGCCCATAGCGATGGTTCCCCGGCGCAACAAATCTCCGTAGGCCTTGAAATAATAGGTGATTTGCGGTGCAAGCCGGCCGATATTGATGGAGTTGGCAGTGGACAGCCGGGCACCGGCGGGGGTCAGACGGTCACCCACGGCGGCAAAGATGTTCTTCACGCCGGTCTGTGCATCGTCAAAGTTGCCCTCCACGGCCAGCACGGTCACATTGCTGCCCTCTTGAGTGGCCATTTGGGCACGCTGCACCTTAGAAACGCCCCCGTGGGGATAGAAAACGCAGATTTTAGTGCCGGGCACATCCCGGAATCCCTCCAGCGCCGCCTTGCCCGTATCTCCGGAGGTGGCGGTCAGGATCAGAATGTCCTCCTGCTGATTTTTCTCTTTTTTGGCAGCGGTCATAAGCTGAGGCAGCATACAAAGCGCCACATCCTTAAAAGCGGAGGTGGGGCCGTGAAACAGCTCCAGCACAGTCATATCTCCGGCCGGCACCGTGGGGGTCAGCTCGTCGGTGGAAAATTTACCCCGGTAGGCACGGGTAACCAGCATGTCCATATTGGAAATATCCGGCAGCAGGGCGCCGATGATGGCACTGGCCATACCAAAGGTGTCCATTTTCAGAAGTGCCTCGACCTCCAGCCGGGGCAGAGCCTCCGGCACAAACAGACCGCCGTCGGGCGCCAGACCGCTGAGCACAGCCTGGGCGCTGTCCACCCGAATGTTTTCGTCTCTTGTGGAATGATAAAGCATAAAAACCTCTTTTCTCCCCATCTCCGGGCAGGTCGCTATTGCATTTTGTTTTTCATTATGATATACTGTTTCGGGTAAAAAAGCAAGTGTTTCCCTGTGGATTTACAGATAAAATGGAGGAAAGAAATATGAGGATCGGTTTATTGGGCTTTGGTGTCGTTGGCAGAGGCGTTTACGATCTGACCAAAGACCGCGAGGATATTACGGTTGCAAAGGTGGTCTGCCTGGAGGATGTCTCCCTGCCGGATGCGGAGGTCACCAGAGATTTTCAGTCCGTTTTGAGTGACAGCAGCATCGACACTGTGGTGGAGGCTATGGGCGGATTGCACCCGGCGTATGAATTTGTCCGGGCAGCAATGGAGGCAGGCAAAAATATCGTCACCTCCAATAAAGCACTGGTGGCTACCTTTTATGATGAGCTGATCCCTCTGGCACAGGAAAAGGGTCTGCTGTTCCGCTGTACGGCGGCTGTGGGCGGCGGCATCGGCTGGCTCAGTGAGCTGGAGCGTGCCCGGAGAAGCCAGCAGATCTTGCAGGTGGGCGGTATTATGAACGGCACCTGCAATTATATTCTGGACTCTATGACCCGTCTGGGTCTTGGCTACGATGAGGCGCTTTCCCAGGCACAGAAGCTGGGCTATGCCGAGGCAAACCCCACCACTGATGTGGACGGCATTGATACCTGGCATAAGGTGATTTTGTCCTCCAATGTGGCCTTCGGTGTCAGCGTGGACGGCAGCACCGTTCCTGCCGCCGGTATCCGCCATATCACAGCAGAGGATGTGCGCAATTTCAAAGAGCACGGTCTGGTCTGCAAGCTGGTATCCACCGGTATGATGGAAAACGGCAAGCTCTCTGCCTTTGTTCAGCCTACCCTGTTCCCCGCTGGGGAGCCGGAGGCTGCCGTTAATGAAAACTACAATCTGATCACCCTGATCGGCAGCGCATCCGGACGGATGAGCTTCTACGGACAAGGTGCCGGCCGCTATCCCACCGCATACAATGTGGTACAGGACTGCACCGATGTGCTGCAGGGCAAGGGCTTCTACAGCCCCTATGGCGGCAAGGTGGCTGCGGATAACAGCCTGACTCGCCGGTTCTATGTCCGTGGCGGCAGCGATGCGTGGCTGCAGGACCATATGCAGGAAAGCTGGGGCGGTGCTGTGGTGACCGGGCCGGTCTCCGTCTGCCGTATGCACCAGTGGCTGGCTGAGCATCCCGGCTGCTTTATCGCCGCCGTGCCCAACGAATAATAAAGAAGGTTACCCATTATGCTGAAAGTTACGAAATTTGGCGGCTCCTCTATGGCCGATGCGGGGCAGTACTGCAAGGTTCGGGACATTATCCTCTCCGACCCGACTCGCCGGGTGGTCATCGTATCTGCCGCCGGTAAGCGGGATTCGTCCGACCATAAGCTGACGGATCTGTTGTATCTATGCCACGCCCACACTCGTTACGGTGTGCCCTGTGACCCCATTTTTGATATGATCACCTCCCGGTATTTGGAAATTCGGGATGAGCTGCATTTGCAGGTGGATCTTGAGACGGAATTTGCGGAGCTGAAAAAGCGGCTGGATGCCAAGAAGGTCTCCGAGGACGAATTGGCCAGCCGGGGTGAATACTACTCCGCCAAGCTGATGGCGGCTTTCCTGGACTTTGAATTTGTGGATGCCGCCGACTGGATCTTCTTTAATATGGATGGCACTGTAGATAAAGAGCACTCCTATGCTGCACTGAACCGTTTGGGCAAGGGAAAGGGGATTGTCATCCCCGGCTTCTATGGCTCTATGCCGGACGGCCGGATCCATACCTTTACCCGGGGCGGCAGTGATATCACTGGTGCCTTGGCTGCCGCCGCATTGGGTGCGGATGTGTATGAAAACTGGACGGATGTTTCCGGCATTCTGATGGCCGACCCCCGGATTGTGGACGATCCGCTGCCCATCCCCGAGGTGACCTATGACGAGCTGCGGGAGCTGAGCTATGCCGGCGCCCAGGTGCTTCACGAGGGCACAATCCTGCCTGTGCGGGAAAAGGGTATTCCGGTGAATATCCGCAATACCAACGCACCGGCCGATCGGGGCACCTTTATTCAGGAACGCTTTGACACGGAGATCGACCCCCACCGGGTCATCACCGGCATTACCGGCAAAAAGGATTTCTCCATCATCACTATGTTTAAGCGTGGAATGACCAGTCAGGTGGGTGTTCTGCGTAAGGTGCTGACGGTTTTGGAGCGGCACGGCATTTCCGTGGACTTTGTGCCCAACGGGATCGACAATGTGTCTTTAGTGGTGCGTACGGAGGATATTGCCCCCCATCTGTATGCCATTTTGGCGCAGATTCAGCAGGATGTGAATCCGGATCGGCTGGAAGTACTCGATCACATTGCGGTCATTGCCGCCGTCGGCCACCGGATGGCATTCCGCCCCGGCGTGTCCGGCAAGATTTTCGCCGCATTGGGCGAGGCAGGTATCAATATCCGTATGATCAACCAGGGGCCGGATGAGCTGAACATTATCTTCGGCGTGGATAACCGGGATTTTGCCGGTGCCATCCGGGTTCTGTACGATAGCTTTACAAAATGATCGGAGGGATCAAGGTATGAAAAAATATACAGTTGCCATTTTAGGCGCCACCGGCGCAGTGGGGCAGGAAATGATCAAGGTACTGCAGGAACGGAAGTTTCCTGTTGGCAAGCTGATCCCACTGGCCAGTGCCCGTAGCGTAGGAAAGAAGATCCTGTTCGGCGGAGAGGAAGTGACTGTCCGGCTGGCCTGCGAGGAAGCTTTTGAGGGCGTGGACATTGTGCTCGGTGCAGCGGAAAACGATATAGCCAAAAAGTTTGCCCCCGCCATCGTCAGAGCCGGTGCGGTGTTTGTGGATAATTCCTCTGCTTTCCGTATGGATCCCACTGTGCCGCTGGTGGTACCAGAGGTCAATCCGGAGGATGTAAAGTGGCATAAGGGCATTATCTCCAACCCCAATTGTTCCACTATCATCACTGTGACGGCAGTCAATGCCCTCAATTCCATTGCCCCGATCCGCGCTATGACGGCCTCAACCTATCAGGCCGTGTCCGGCGCCGGTGCCGGCGGCCCCATCGAGCTGATGGGTGAGGTGGAGGCACTGGGCAGGGGAGAAGCTTACACCCCCAGGGTATTCCCCTATCAAATTGCTTACAACCTGATTCCCCAAATCGGCGGGGAGCAGGAAAATGGCTATACCAGCGAGGAAATGAAGCTACACAACGAGGGCAGAAAGATTATGCATCTGCCGGAGCTGAATGTGACCTGTACCTGCGTGCGTGTGCCGGTGGTACGTAGTCACTCCATTTCTGTTAGCTGCCATTTTGATGTGCCCGTTACCGTAGAGCAGGCACGGGAGGTTATCGCAAAGGCACCGGGCTGCCGCCTGGTGGACGATCTGCAGAATAAGATCTATCCTATGCCGCTGGATACCACCGATCAGGATATCGTTTTTGTCGGCCGGATCCGCCCGGATCTAACCGATTCCTGCGGTATCAGCCTGTGGTGCTGCGGCGATCAGGTTCGCAAGGGCGCCGCCACCAATGCCATCCAGATCGCTGAGCTGCTGCTGGAAAAGGGATAAGCATAGTATATTGCCTGAAAACGGAGGCTTTTCAAATGCTAACGCCACATAAGGCAGTAATTTGAAAACACATTGAATAACAACCTAACGGGCGTTGCAAAGGCAGAAAACAAGATAGACAGAGTATTAAGCGGAAATGCTTTTTACTCTGTCTTTTTTTGCGTAAAAAATAAAATCGCACATTCGTAATCTGGAACTGTTCCTGCTACAATGATGGCACAAAGGAGGTACAGCGTATGCGAGAAAGAAAATACTATTTAGCACTTGATAGTTATGAGCGAAACTTTATCATCGACAGTCTGAACGAACTTCGGAATAAACTGATTTCTGAAAACAGATATACAGACGCGGTTGATGAACTCATCGTTAAATTAGCTCACGCACCGATTAAAAAATTCAAAGTTAAATGACGGAGGTTAAAGATTATGGAAATAACAGTATTTGAACAAATGGGTGGTACATATAAGCAACAAGGTGATTATCTTATTCCTTGTATTACATTGCCGGATGAAGAAGGACATCCGATTGGCTTGTTCGGGCAAAGACATTTAAGGCATCTAAAAAAACATCACAAGGTTATATACTACAATCTGCTGACATCCGGCAAACTTAATTCTTATCTTGCAGAAATCAATGAGCAGGCTGAGGAATGCTATGAACTGCTTACGGAACGGATGAAAAAGGCACAAGGCATCACAGAACAGTTAAAGGCTGAAAATATTCTGGAATGGACAGGACGGTTGAATAACATTCGGGCTTATGCTATGGAAATAGTGAATAAGGAAATTATATTCAATTAAGGAAACGGTGACTGGGTATAAACTCAGCCACCGTTTCCTTAATCGTCATCATCAGACCATCCGGATATAAAATGTATATCACCAGTCTCCATATCCATTGCCATCCAATTAATTCTATCAATTGCTTTTTTGATGGTGCAATTTCATTTTTTGAAACATACTGAAAATGATACATATTTATCCCTCCGTTTTTATCACATTGTTTTAAATTTCGGCAATTGCTCAATTAAAGAATTGATTTCCTTATCCTCTACTTCGCAATCAACAAAAATTGCCATATCCACAACATCACAGTTAAAATAATTGTTTCTTCCAAATTCAATTAATCCGCCTAACTCATTGCAAATGCGATATGTGTCTATATTACCATTAGCCATAATCCTTGTATTATGCTTTATTCCGAATTTTAGAATTTCCATTGCACGTTGACGATATTTATCCGGATTTTTCAAGGAATATCTTAAACAGTTGTTAATTATCGGATTAATTGAATTATAAGTAATGGCTTCGACCTGTCGCTCTCTTTTAACACGGCTACCTAATGCTGTAAACTCATAGGACTTTATCTCAAATAATGAGTTAAATAAATCATCATTATCCAACATGATTTCTAAATATTCACTTTGGCAAAAAATGGTATTGTTGTTACAATGTCCTTGTGCCAGAAACATATTGTATGGATCATAAATCTCATTAAATAATTCTACATCGTTCATGCTTGCGACAAGTCTGGCAAATTCGATACTATTTTCGAAGTTTATAAAGGTTATGCCGGAATCTTTTTTGAATTCAAAGTGATTCCAATGCCATTTTAGTTTAATGCCATACTCATCGTGTAAATATCTAACGCCATTAACCGCACGATATTCAACCACATAATCAAGAAAAGTTTTCCCAAATTCATCTGTTTGAGTGATAATGGATTCTCCGTCTTTTGCAAGTATGAGATTGAATTCTTCTTCATAAAGTTTAGGGTTATCTAAATATGCATAATATCTGAAGCCTTTATTAAAGGGCACATTGTCTTTTTCCGTTGGTAATTTATAGGCATCTTCATCTAACAACCTAGCCAATGAAACACCGAATATTTTTTTCGAGAGGAATTATAAATTCAAATTTTAGAGGTCGTTCGTCTTTTAGCATCTTTGAAAAATTTGACTTTTCTCTATTTGCAAATTGATAGGCTTCTTGACCTTTTATTCCCAATTCATGTGCAATGTCAACCAGTAAATGACTATACATTTTTATCCCTTTTAGTTTCATATAATGGTCAATGTTTTCTTTTAAAATAGACATAAATTCACTCTCCAATATCTTTGTATATCCTTATTATACTGTTACTGCAATCGCGAGTCAATAAAATAGTTGTCATTTAAGACAACTTTTGTAATCGTTTCTGCCCCTTATAAAAATTTATCAAAATTTGAATGCGTCAAATTTGACTACTAATTGAAAAACATAGAATTGAAAAGGTATTTGAACAGAATGCAACCGGACTTCTTTCGGATGAACGCTTTGCAAAAATGCTTCAGAATTACGAAAAGGAGCAAAAAGAACTTTTGAAAGAAGTTGCAGAAAGTCAGCAGACTTTGGAAAATGCCAATCAAAAGATGACGGATTTAAGACTTTTACTCCGTACACTGCGAGAAATGACGGAGATAAAGGAACTTACCCCGACACTTGTAAACTCGCTGATAGAGCGAATTGAGGTGCATAACAATGACAAGTCAAGCGGTCACTGTTATGTGAAAGTGGATATTTATTTCACTGCTGTAGGAATGATAGATATTCCTACAGAACAGGAAATCCTTGCTATGATGGAAGAAATCCGGAACAATCCACAGGACTTTAAATTTGTAGCATAAAGAGAAAAAGGATACGGTGTAACCAATTTTACCGGATTACACCGTACCCTTAATAAAAAACTTCCTTATGTGGCGTTGTCAAAGGAAAGTCTCCGTTTTCCGTTTTGTATAAAATGTAAAAAATCCGGGATAAAGGGATTTTTTATCCCGGTTTGATTGACATAACTTTTTGAATGTGTTACAATTCTGTTACCCATTAAAAAGGGGAGAATGGAATAAAATACGAATACGCTGTTTTTCTCCGGTTTTTGCGGTGAAAACGGCGTTTTTGGAGAGAAAAATATGATCGAATTTACCGATGTTACCAAGTCCTATTCTGTGGGCACCCACGCACTGAAGGGCGTGTCTATGCAGATCGAGGACGGCGAATTTGTTTACCTGGTGGGTCCCTCCGGTTCGGGAAAATCCACCATCATCAAGCTCATTACCGGCGAGCTGCAGCCCACTACCGGTGCGGTTCATGTCAATGGCTATTCTCTGGAGCGGATCCGGAAGCGGGAGCTGCCCTTTATGCGCCGGACCATTGGCGTGGTGTTTCAGGATTTTCGGCTGATTCAGGATATGACCGTCTATGAAAATGTTGCATTTGCTATGCGTGTGATCGGGGCAGGGGAGAAGGAGATCCGGGAACGGGTACCCTATGTGCTGGAGCTTGTCGGGCTGGAGACAAAGAGCCGCCGCCATCCAAATGAGCTTTCCGGCGGTGAGCAGCAGCGGCTTGCCATCGCCAGAGCACTGGTCAATAATCCCTCCACGATCATTGCCGATGAGCCTACGGGCAATTTGGATCCGGCAAGATCTCTGGAGATTATGAGCCTGCTGCAGGAGATCAACAATCTGGGTACCACTATGCTGGTGGTCACCCACGAAAGAGATCTGGTGCAGCGGTTCCACAAGCGGGTCATCGCCATTGATGACGGCTTGATCGTAAGCGACGGAATGGATGGGTATTTTGGCTATGAAAATCAATAATCTGCGCTATTTGTGTAAAGAGGGCATCCGTGGCATTTTTCTCCACGGCTTTATGTCCTTTGCCGCCGTGTGTGTGACGGTGGCCTGCCTGCTGATCGTCGGCTCCTTTTCCGCGCTGACCTACAACCTGAGCCTGATGATCGATGAGCTGAATAAGACCAATGAGGTTATGGTGTATATCGACGAGACCTACACCGATGCGGAAGCCCGAAGTGTGGGCACGAAGATCAACCGTGTGGATAATGTCTCTCAGGCGGAATTTGTTTCCCGGGAGCAGGCTCTGGCGGATTTTATCGCCGATCACTCGGAGACGGATGCCTTTGAGGGCACCAGCGCCGATACCTTCCGCCACCGCTTTCGTGTGGTGCTGAAGGATTCCAGGCTCCTGAACGAGACAAAAGCCGCCCTGGAGGCGGTACCCGGTGTGGCAAAGGTGCAGGTCGCAGAGGAGCTGGCTGCAGGCTTTATTATGCTGCAGGATGTGGTGCAGCTTGTGTCTGTGGTGATCATCATCGTGCTGCTGGTGGTCAGCCTTTTGATCATTTCCAATACGGTCAAGCTGGCTATGTATGACCGCCGTAATGAGATCGCCATTATGAAAATGGTGGGTGCTACCAATGGCTTTATCCGGCTGCCCTTCGTGGTGCAGGGCTTTGTGCTGGGCATCGTGGGTGCAGGCATTGCCTTCGGCCTGGAATGGGTGATGTATGATGCACTTGTGGCACGGATCACCGCAGTGGATACTGTGGGCTTTTTTGACCTGGTGCCCTTTACCGATCCTACGCTGCTGGCACGGATGATCCTGATCTTTACCGGTGCCGGTGTGTTTGTCGGCGTGGTGGGAAGCTGGACTTCTATCCGGAAGTTTATGGATGTATAATGAAGGTGTAACAATGAAAGCAAAAAAAAGAATTCTGATGGCAGTTGCCTGCACCCTGTGTGTCGCACTGCTGTGGAGCCTGTGCGGCGGCATCCGCCCGGCACAGGCGGCCTCCTCCGGTGCGCTGAAGGAGCAGCTGGAAGCGCTGGAAGCGGATAATGCTGAGCTGGAAAGCAAGCTGGAGGGTCTGCGGTCCCAGCTTTCCGACAATCTGGACGAAATGAGTGCTATGGTCAAGCAGAAGGATCTGCTGGACCAGGAGATCCAGCTGCTGTATCAGCAGATCGAAAACCTGAATACGCAGATCTCTGCCTACAGCCTTCTCATTGCGGACAAGCAGGAGGAGCTGGATCAGGCACAGGCAAAGCTTTCCGAGCTTCAGGTAAAGAACAAGGCACGGATCCGTGCTATGGAGGAAAACGGCGAGCTGTCTTACTGGGCAGTGCTGTTTCAGGCCAATTCCTTTACGGAGATGCTTGACCGGCTTGAGATGATCCAGGAGATCGCCAAAGCAGATAAGAAATGCCTGCAGGAGATGGATGCGGCTGCCAAAGAGGTAGCCGCCGCCAGAGAGAGTATGGCAGCAGAGCAGGAAAGCCTGCAGGCCAAGCGGGCGGAAATGGATGCTTCTCAGGCGCAGCTTGAGGAAAAGCGTGCCCAGACCGATGAGCTGCTTATCCAGCTCAAGGCACAGGGTGATGAATACTCTGCTATGATCGACGAATCGGAAGCTCTGCAGGAGGACCTGATGCAGGAGATCGCCGCCAAGCGGGATGAATATGAGGATGCCAAGTACCTGGAATGGCTGGCCACCTCCAAGCCCTCCGGCGGCACCACGGGAAAGCCGGATGCCAGTGGCATCACCTGGGTCATTCCCTGCAGCTACTACTATGTCAGCAGCCCCTTCGGCTATCGCTATCACCCCATCGACGGCGTGTGGCGAATGCATAACGGCGTGGATCTTCCCGGTTCAGAGGGAACTCCAATCTATGCGACCCGTTCCGGCTATGTGACCGTGGCGGACTTCCAGTACGGCGGCGCGGGCAACTATGTGGCACTGAGCCACGGTGACGGCTACGGCTCGATCTATATGCATATGACCCATTATATCGTCAGTGTGGGTCAGTATGTGGAGGCTGGTCAGGTTATCGGCTATATGGGTACCACCGGCGGTTCCACCGGTGTCCACCTGCACTTTGGCATCAGCTATAACGGCACATATGTCAATCCGGCGGATTACATTAACTTCTGATAACGGAGGCACAGTATGAAAAAGAATAAACTGGTATCCATTTTGGCCGGTGTTATGGCCGTGCTGATGGTGCTGAGTCTGGTGACAGGCGCACTGATCACCCTTTTGGGATAACCCAAAGCCCCACAGCAAACGGCTGTGGGGCTTTTATCAATCTTTTGTACCGAGGAGAATAATTATGGACGAGCAAGAGAACCGGGCGTTCCCGGAGAAGGAAGAGCTTTCTGCCGCAGAGGAAAGACCGGCCGGGAAGATCATCCCCGAAAATCGGGAGGGAAAATGGAAAAAGCGTCTGATGCGGACAGTGGCCTACCTGTTGGTGGCAGCACTGTCCTCTGTGCTGACCCTGATTTTGTATGCGTGGAGCGGCAATGCTTCCGGCGGGAGCACCAAGCTGCGGGAGCTGGAAAAGATCCTCAATGCTATGTACATCGGCCAGATCGACCAGACGGAAATGGAGGATATGGCAGCTGCCGGAATGGTGGCCGGAATCGGCGACCGCTGGAGCTACTATATTCCCGCCTCCGAGCTTCAGGGACATCAGGACACAATGTCCAATTCCTATGTGGGCATTGGCGTGACCATTTCCCGGCTGGAGGATGGCAGTGGCTTTTCTGTGGAGCAGGTGGAGCCGGATGGCCCGGCAAAAAAGGGCGGCATTGTGCCCGGTGATGTGATCGTGGCTGTGGACGGCCATCGCGTGTCCGATGTGGGGCTGGATGAGGCTGCGGATATGGTATCCGGCGAGGAAAATACCACGGTGGAGATCACCGTGCTGCGGCAGGAGCAGGAGCTGACCTTTTCCTTGACCCGTACCCGGGTGCTGGTTCAGGTGGCCGCCGGGGAGATGGTGACCGATGAGATCGGCTATATCCGCATCTCCAATTTTGATGACCGCTGCAGCGAGGAGACGATTGCCCTGATGGAGGAGCTGGAAAAGCAGGGAGCCAGGGGCTTTATTTTCGATGTCCGGTTCAATCCCGGTGGGTATCGGCACGAGCTGGTGGCACTTTTGGATTATCTGTTGCCGGAAGGTCTGCTGTTTAAGGGCGAGGACTATTTAGGCAGAACGGATGCGGATTATTCCGATGCTGCCTGCAAGGATGTGCCGATGGCAGTGCTGATCAACGGAAACAGCTATTCCGCAGCGGAATTTTTTGCCGCGGCACTGGTGGAATATGAGTATGCGTTCACCGTGGGACAGCCCACGACAGGAAAGGGCTATTTTCAGGTAACGTTACCTCTCTCGGATGGCTCTGCGGTGAATTTGTCTGTAGGAAAGTATTATACACCCAATGGAGTCAGCCTGGCAGAGGTGGGCGGCCTGACACCGGATGTGCCTGTAGAGGTGGATGAGGAGACGGCGGCAGCGATTTATTCCAAGACACTGGAGCTGACGGAGGATCCCCAGCTTCAGGCTGCCATTGCCGCACTTCAGGCACAAATGCAGGGAGCGTAAATTCAAAAAAGAAGGAGAAAAACAGTATGCAAGCGTATTTGGATATTCATCCTGAGGTGGCCGCAGCTATAGCTGCCGGCAAGCCTGTGGTGGCATTGGAATCCACCATCATTTCCCACGGAATGCCCTATCCGCAAAATGTGCAGACCGCTCTGCAGGTGGAGCGGATCATCCGGGAGAACGGTGCTGTTCCGGCAACCATCGCCGTGATCGGCGGACGGCTCAAGGCCGGCCTGACGGAGGAGGAGATCACCTATTTCGGAAAGAAGGGCACCGCCATCGCCAAGGCCTCCCGCCGGGATTTGGCGGTGCTGTGTGCCCGTGGCGAGGATGGTGCTACCACCGTGACCACCACGATGATCATTGCCCATATGGCAGGCATTCGGATCTTTGCCACCGGCGGCATCGGTGGTGTCCATCGGGGGGCGGAGACGACTATGGATATTTCCGCCGACCTGGAAGAGCTGGCACAGACACCGGTGATGGTGGTCTGCGCCGGTGCCAAATCCATTTTGGATCTGGGACTGACACTGGAATATCTGGAGACAAAGGGCGTACCCGTGATCGGCTATGGTACAAAGGAACTGCCTGCCTTCTACACCCGTTCCTCCGGCTTTTCCGTGGACTACCGTATGGATAGCCCGGAGGAGCTGGCGCGTGCCTTTAAGACACAGAATGACTTGGGCTTCCGTGGCGGTATGCTGGTGACCAATCCCATTCCTGAGGAATATGCTATGCCGCTGCCCGTGATCAACGGAGCCATTGACCAGGCCATTGCGGAATGCCGGGAAAAGGGCATTCACGGCAAGGAGACTACCCCCTTCCTGCTGGCACGCGTAGCCCAGTTGACCGGCGGCGACTCTCTCCATTCCAATATTGAGCTGGTTTACAACAATGCCCGCCTGGCTGCCCGGACAGCCGTGTCCTATGCCGCCTTGTAAAACCAGGTGGCTGCAAAACACCGGAAAACAGATGCAAAAAGCCGCAAATTGCCGGAAAATACCGGAAAATGCAATTGCTTTTTGTTCTCCTATGTGGTAATATGTGGGGTAAGCAGATTGCAAATTCTGCCATATATTAAAACGAGGTGATGACGCATGGAGATCGAAAAAGCCACATATGCTTTTCAGACAGACGGGGCTCCCGTAAAATGCGAGGCATTTGGCCACGGTCACATCAATAATACTTTTTGCGTTACGACAGAAAACGGCTGCAAGTATGTTCTGCAGCGAATCAATAAATATGTTTTTAAGAATCCCATTCGGGTGATGGCCAACACCAGCTCCATTACCAATTATCTGCGCAAGCAGACAGATGATCCCCGGATGGTACTGCATTTCCTGCCTACCAGGAACGGGCAGTACTGCTATAAGGACCGGGAAGGGGAGTTCTGGCGGATGTACGATTTCGTCGGTGGCTTCACCCTGGATCTGCCGGAAAGCGATGAGGATTTTTATCAGAGCGCCCTGGCCTTTGGTCGTTTCCAGGAAATGCTTTCCGACTACCCGGCCGATACCCTTTATGAGATCATTCCCAATTTCCACAATACACCCGACCGGTATGGCCAGTTCCGGGAATCGGTCAAGACAGATATTGTCTGCCGGGTAAAGGAATGTCAGCAGGATATTGATTTTCTGCTGGAACGGGAAAGCAAGGCCGCAACCTTGCAGAAAATGCTTAGCTGCGGCATTTTGCCTTTACGGGTGACCCATAACGACACAAAGCTCAATAATGTGCTTTTGGATGCGGCAACACGGAAAAGCCTGTGTGTGCTGGATCTGGATACGGTTATGCCCGGCTCCAGTCTGTTTGACTTTGGCGATTCCATCCGCTTTGGCGCCGCTACGGCTGCCGAGGACGAACCGGATACCTCCAAAATGGGGCTGGATCTGCATCTTTTTGAGGTATATACCCGTGGCTATCTGGAGGCTGCGCCTTCCTTGACGGATATGGAGGTCGCTATGCTGCCTCTGGGTGCACTGGTTATGACATTGGAGCTGGCCGTGCGCTTTTTGAAGGATTATCTGGACGGCGATCTGTATTTCAGCAAGATCGATTATCCGGAGCATAATTTGGTGCGTGCCCGCAGTCAAATCGCGCTGGCTGCCGATATGGAAAGAAAATGGACACAAATGAATATGATCGTGGCAAAGGTTGCCGACGAGATTCGCCGCAAGCACTGAGCAGGAGGTTTTTATGCAGTACTTAGGTATTCAATATGATCACAAGCATATTCCGGCACTGGATCCGGAGTTTATTCCCTTTGGGATTTGGGCGAAGGCATACCGCAAGGGTGCGCAGCAGCCTATTGCCATCGCTGTGGAGCGCAACGGCGGTCACATTTCCGTGCGCAACACCTGCATCCACGGAACGCCGGATATGGCAGAGGCGGACTATCGCTATGTGGAGCGGTATGTAAAGTTCCTGCTGTGGTCCATCGGCGGCTTCCGGGTGTATATCTGCGGAAGCTCCCCCATTGCCCAGCGCCTGCAGAGCGATTATACTGCTGCCGGCGCCCGTGCTTTCGACTGCGATTTCTTCCAAAAGCTGTATGAGTGCCCGCTGGAAATTGTGGATCTGCCTTTGGAGCAGTGCCCGGCCGCAAACGAGTGCCCCCAGCCCATCGGCGGACATTTGGACGGCTGCCGGATCGGCTTCGATGCCGGCGGCTCTGACCGGAAGGTCTCTGCCGTGATCGACGGCGAGTGTGTCTACTCCGAGGAAGTGGTATGGCACCCCAAGAAGAATCCGGATCCCAGCTACCAGTATGAGGGTATTCTGGATTCCTTCCGCACGGCTGCCTCCAAGATGCCCCGGGTGGATGCTATCTGCGTTTCATCTGACGGCGTTTTCATTGGCAATGCACATATGATCTCCAGCATTTTCTACTGCGTGCCCCGGGAACGGTGGGACGAGGTGAAAACCGTGTTTGACCGGGCGGCTGCACAGATCGGGGATGTGCCCATCGTGGTTGCCAACGACGGCGATGTTTCCGCACTGGCCGGAGCTATGGGTATGAATGTGGGATCCATTATGGGTATGGCTATGGGCACCAGCGAGGCCGTAGGCTATGTGGATAAGGATAAGAATGTTTTGGGCTGGATCAATGAGCTGGCCTTTGCCCCTGTCGACCTGAACGAAAAGGCTATGCAGGACGAATGGTCCACCGATTTTGGCGTGGGCTGCAAGTATTTCTCTCAGGATGCGGTCAATAAGCTGGCACCCCGTGCCGGCATTGAGCTGGACGAAAGCCTGACCCCGGCAGAAAAGCTGAAGGTGGTGCAGGCATTGATGGAGCAGGATGACCCCCGTGCTGCCGCAGTCTATCGGGATATCGGCATTTATCTTGCCTATACCGTTGTGCTTTACTCCCAGTTCTATGATATCCATCATTTGATGCTGCTGGGTCGTGTTATGTCCGGCAAGGGCGGCGACCTGATCCTTTCCACCTGCAACAGCGTTTTGGCGGATGAATTCCCGGAGCTGGCACAGAAGGTGCAGGTTATGCTGCCGGATGAGAATACCCGCCGTGTTGGCCAGTCTGCTGCTGCCGCCAGCCTGCCGGAGATCCGCAAGTAAGGAGCAAGCGTATGTTTTTTATAAATGCCAGAATTTTTTGTGATGATTTTCAGTTCCGTACCGGTGCCTTTGAGGTCACCGGGGACGGCCGCTTTGGCGTGATCCTGCCGGAGCAGGTCCCGGCAGATGCCATCGACCTTTCCGGCGCAACCGTCATTCCTGGTCTTTGCGACGTGCACAACCACGGCAACTCCGGTGAGGACTTTTCCGACGGTGACTATTCGGGTCTTGTAAAAATGGCACAGTATCTTGCCCGTCAGGGCGTGACCTCCTTTGCCCCTGCTTCTATGACACTGCCCTATGATGTGCTGGAAAAGGCATTTGCCACCGGCCGCAGACTGGCAGACGAGCAGCCGGAGGGCTGCTCCCGGCTGATGGGCATTCAAATGGAAGGCCCTTATTTCTCTGAAAAGAAGAAGGGCGCACAGAACGGTGCTTACTTGAAAAAACCTGATTTTGAAGGCTTCCGCACACTTTACGAGGGCTGCGGGGGGCTGGTTCGGATCGTGGACCTGGCGCCGGAGTTGCCTGGCTCTAAGGAATTTGTGGAGCAGGCGAAGTCCCTTTGCACCGTTTCCGTGGCACATACCGATTCCGATTACGATCACGCAAAGGCAGCGTTTGATGCCGGTGCGACCCATTTGACCCACCTGTTTAATGCGATGCCCGGTATTCACCATCGCAACCCCGGTGTGATCCCGGCGGCAGTGGAGAATCCCAATGTGCGGGCGGAGATCATCTGTGATGGGCTTCACGTTCATCCCGCCTCTGTCCGGCTGGCGTTTTCTATGTTCGGCGCGGAGAGAATGGTCATTATCTCCGATGCTCTGCGTTGCTGCGGTATGCCCGATGGCGAGTATGAGCTGGGCGGTCAGCAGGTGTTCCTCTCCGGCGGCATTGCCCGTCTGGCAGATGGTACCATTGCCGGCTCGGCCACCAATTTGTTCGAATGTATGCGCCGTGCTATATCCTTCGGTATTGCTGAAGAGGCGGCCGTCCGTGCAGCCAGCTACAATCCGGCCTGTGCTCTTGGGGTTGCTGATCAGATCGGCTCCATTACCTCCGGAAAGCTTGCAGACTTTGTGGTTTGCAGCCCGGATTACGCCCAAAAGACCGTCTATATCGGCGGTAAGGCCATTTGATTTTATATGCCATCTCCCGGCAGGACGGTACGCTGTCCTGCCGGAGCTTTTAAGGGTGAATCTATGCAGTATTATTTTGCGCCCCTGGAGGGCATTACCGACCGTATCTACCGGCGGTTGCACTGCCGGTATTTTCCCGGTGTTGACCGTTATTATACCCCCTTTTTCTCTCCGACTGTTCACCGTGCACTGACACCACGGGAGGCACTGGAGCTGCCGCCTGCAGAGCATTGGGGCGTGGCTACGGTTCCACAGGTGCTGACAAAGGTGCCAGAGGATATGCTGTGGATGGCACAGGTTTGCCGGGATCTTGGCTATGAGCAGATCAATTTGAATTTGGGCTGTCCCTCCGGTACGGTTACCGCCAAGGGAAAGGGGGCAGGTATGCTGCGGACACCGGAAGAACTGGATCTTTTTTTGAATGCCGTCTTTTCCCAAAGTCCCTTGCCCATATCTGTAAAAACACGGCTTGGCTTTGAAAAAGCGGAGGAATTTGTTCCGCTTTTGGAAATATTTAACCGGTATCCCATCTGTGAGCTGATCGTGCATCCACGTGTCCGGGCAGATTTTTATAAGGGACAGGTGGATATTTCTATGTTTGGCTACGCCCTGGAGCACAGCCGGGCGCCGGTTTGCTATAATGGAGATCTTCTTTCTCAGGCGGATATCGTATCTCTTTCCCGGCAATTTCCTGGTGTCAAGGCCGTTATGCTGGGACGGGGACTGGTGGGAGATCCGGGAATGCTTTCCCCGGCAGGAACGGCACCGGAAACGTTAGCGGACTTTATGGAGGAACTTTTGGAGGAATATACTGCAGGCTTTGGTGGCAGCAGAAATGCGATGTTCCGGCTGAAAGAAAACTGGCAGTATATTTTGCGGCGGTTCCCCACAGCACCCAAGCTGGAAAAAGCCCTACGAAAGACCACCGATGTCTCAGAATACCGGCAAATCGTCTCCCAGATCATTGAAGCCTATACACCCAATGCAAACGGATAAAAGGCTGAAATGCGCTTTTTCAGGGCAATAATCCTGCGTTTGTGAAAGTGGCGGGCTTGACATCCGGAGGAATCGTGGTATAATAAACTATGTAAACAATATACTCCTGCAGGGCAGGAGCATATGGATAATTTCATAAGCTTCCGTGGCCGGGCGGCCTGTCAAATGGCTCCCCGGATGAACAAGATAACGGGGTGCGAGACCCCACGCTGCCGGCGCTGTAAGTGTCGAGACGGCCTGCCGTTGACGAAAGTCAGTCATTGGAGAGATCTGAGAAGGCAGGCAGACCGTTGCCAAGACACAAGTCAGAAGACCTACGGAATGCAGGCGCTCCTTTGCACCCGTGCGATGGGCAGAGAGCAGTTTTGTTATGCGGAAAAGCGGCCGCGGCAGTCTCGACTGCCGCGGCATTTTGCATCAAAAGTGCAGCCTTACCCGCTGGATCCCGGTGTGCGCAGAAAACGAACGGTGGAAATTCCGCTGTCCGAAAAAGGGACTGGTCAAACACCGGATGTGCGGAACCCCCTTTCCGCCGTAGCCCGCCGGTATTTGTCCGGTCCCTAAAGAATCTACGGAGACAAATATGAAGAAAAAGCACGTTTCGAACATTTTTACAGCCATCCTCATTCTGGTTATTATCGGAATGGGGCTTTTTGGCGTGGGATATTTGCAGGGCTGGTTCGATTCTGCGGAGGGAGCCAATGCCTGCCTGACAGAGCTTCAGGGGACGATCCGCTTGTACCGCTCCGGTGTTGCCTTCCCCGCGAAGAAGAATACGGTGCTGCGTGACGGAGATATACTCACCGCGGATCCGGGAGCTACCTGCTATGTAACAGCAGGAGGCAGTACGCTTATTTTGGGTCAGCAGGCCAAATTGACGGTCATCAAGGCGGAAAAGTCGGACTTTGTCGCGGAAATCCACAGCGGTGAACTGTTTGCAAGCTGCGAAAATCGGGTAAGCTTACATTTGGGAGACAATCTGCTCACGCTGGAAAATACCGTGGTGCACACATCAGCGGAAGAAAACAGAATATGGGTGTTTTCCGGAAATGCGGATGGTATTTCCGCCGGACAGACTGCCTGCATTACGAAAAAAGCCGGGGCTGAGGTAGTGAAGTTGAACAATCTCAGCCGATTTGCTCTGAATTGCCTGGTTCCGGAAAGTAAAAAAATGCAGCTTTGTGTGACCCCTCAGCAGATCGCAGAGGCTATGCGGCAGGAGGAAAGCCTTCCGGAGCAGGGAGATGGCACCTGCACGCTGACTATCGTTTGTGACACGGTATTGCACCATATGTCTGAGCTTACGCCATCGAAGGCAGAATTCATTCCGGCCGATGGTCAGATCCTTGCCTGTATCCCTGTGAGTTTTACCAGCGGCGAAACCGTGTTTGACCTGCTCAAACGGGTATGTGACAGCCGGGATATTCAACTGGAATACAGCTGGACACCCATTCATAACAGCTATTATATAGAGGGGATCCAGCACCTGTACGAATTTGACTGCGGCAGTGAATCCGGCTGGATGTATCAGGTAAACGGAAAGTTTCCCAATTACGGCTGCTCTGCTTATCTTTTGCAGGATGGAGATACAGTGGTTTGGGCATATTCCTGCCGTGGCTACGGCGCCGATTTGGGTGTACAGGAATGGGGTGAGTCCGATGCGTGATTCCTTTTCTCAGTGCCATCCGGCTGTCTGCTTTGGCTTTTTCCTGGGAGCCATCGGCTGCGGTGTTCTGATCCAGCATCCGGCATATCTGCTGATCAGTGCTTGTGCCGGCCTGCTCTATTATTTTCTGCTCAATGGGAAAAAGGGCATTCGCATCCTTTTTGGCCTGGCACCGCTGTTTGTTTTTTTAAGTGTCATAAATCCGTTCCTGAATGTGTATGGGGATACCGTGCTGTTTACGGTCTTTGGCAGATCATACACCTGGGAAGCACTGTGCTATGGAATGGCCCTTGCGGGGACGGTTTGCAATATGATGGTGTGGTTTGGTTGCTGGAATGCGGTTTTGACCGGAGATAAGCTAACCAGTCTGTTTGGCACCCTTTTGCCTGCAATCTCTCTGCTTTTGGTGATGGTTTTGCGTATGGTTCCCGGTTTTATCCGAAAAGCAAAGCAGATTATGGGCGCCCGCAGCTCCATCGGCAAGGGTGCCGGTGAAAATGCGGGCTATAAGCAAAAGCTCAATGACGGTCTGACCGTGCTTGGCACACTGACCGGCTGGGCACTGGAGGGCGGCGTGGTGACCGGGGATTCTATGCGTGCCCGGGGCTATGGCACTGCCCGCCGCACCAGCTTCCAGATCAATTCCTTCCGGTCCCGGGACGGGATACTTGCGGCGGTGATGGCGGTTTTGCTGAGCCTTACAGTGGTCGCAGCCTGTACCGGACAGATCAGTGCGGTGTATACACCTGCGCTACAGATCTCGCCGGTTTCCTGGGGGGCACTGGTGTATGCCGGATTTTTACTGCTCCCCAGCTTATTACAGATAAAGGAGAACCTGTTATGGTACATTTCCAGATCCGGGATTTAAGTTTTTCCTATCCCACCTCCGGCGGCAAGAAAACGCTGGACGGTGTGCAGCTGCAAATTGAAAAAGGGGAATATGTGGTGCTTTGCGGTGCATCCGGCTCCGGGAAAACCACCCTTTTGCGTCATTTGAAGCCTGTGCTGGCTCCTCACGGAAAAAAGAGTGGGCAGATCCTTTTTGACGGCCAGCTCCTGGAGCAGCTCAGTCAGCGGGATCAGGCAGCAAAGATCGGCTATGTGATGCAGGATCCGGACGATCAGATCGTGACCGACAAGGTTTGGCACGAGCTGGCTTTTGGACTGGAAAGCCTGGGCTGTGATCAGCGGACGATGCGTGCCCGTGTGGCAGAAATGGCCTGCTATTTTGGAATTGGTGACTGGTTCCATCGCAATGTGGCAGATTTGTCCGGCGGACAGAAGCAACTTCTGAATTTGGCTTCCATTATGGCTATGCAGCCGGAGGTGCTGATTCTGGATGAACCCACCAGTCAGCTTGCCCCCATCGCAGCAGCGGATTTTCTCAATACCGTCCGCAAGATAAATATTGAGCTTGGCACCACGGTGATTATTACAGAGCACCGGCTGGAGGATATTCTGCCATATGCTGACCGGGCAGTGGTTATGGATGGTGGCCGGGTGCTTGCCAACGGTACCCCCCGGCAGGTCTGCGCGCTGCTTCAGGCAGAAGCACACAGAATGTTTGCGGCAATGCCAACCCCGGTGCGGGTGTTTTACGGTGCCCACGGTCAGGGAGATTGCCCCCTGACTGTACGGGAGGGCAGAGGGTGGCTCAGTCAGAGATTTCCACAGGGTGCCCAGGTAAAAAGTATTCCAGAGGAGCCATTGCCGGAATGCACGGATGCACCTGCACTGGAGCTGAAGGAGCTTTGGTTCCGGTATGAAAAAAACAGCCCGGATGTGCTGCGTGGTGTCAGCACAGCCGTTCCAACCGGTTGCCTGTATGCCATTGTAGGCGGTAACGGAGCGGGGAAATCCACTACGCTGAAGGCTGTTTGCGGCATCTGCCGCCCCTATCGGGGAAAGGTAAAGGTGTTTGGCAAGGATGTGACCAAGTACCGCACTCACGAGCTGTTTGAGCAATGCCTTGCTATGCTCCCCCAGGATCCCAAAAGTCTTTTTGTTAAAAAAACCGTGCGGGAAGAGCTGGAGGAAATGTCAAAGGATCCTCAGCAGATCGAAAAAATCGCAGAGATTTGCCAAATCGTTCCGCTTTTGGACAGTCATCCCTATGATCTGTCCGGCGGCGAGCAGCAGCGTGCTGCCCTGGCAAAGGTTTTGCTGACACAGCCCCGCCTGCTTCTGCTAGATGAACCGACAAAGGGAATCGACAGCTTTTTCAAGGAAAAGCTTGCACAAATTCTCTGCAGCCTGAAGCAGCAGGGTGTTGCGGTGGTTATGGTATCCCACGATGTGGAATTTTGTGCCCAGTATGCAGACCGGGTATGTATGTTCTTTGACGGGCAGCTTTTAACAACGGATACTCCCCGCCGGTTCTTTGGCAACAACAGCTTCTATACCACGGCGGCCAACCGTATGAGCCGCCACGTGTTTGACCAGGCTGTAACTGTAGAGGATGTGGTGAAGCTTTGTAAGGCAAATGGGGAGGAGCTGCCGTGAAAAAGTCTCATATTGCCACTTTGGTGGTGTTTCTGCTCTTGATCTCGGCCACATTGTACTTAGGCACCCGGCTTCCCGGCAGAAGCTATTATATTACCGGCACAATGATCCTGCTGGAGCTGATGGTGCCGCTTTTCCTTGCCTTTGAGGGCAGAAAGCCCCAGGCAAGAGAGCTGGTTGTTATCGCGGTGATGTGTGCGTTATCCATTGCCAGCCGTGTGGCGATTCCCATTCCAAATTTTAAGGCCACCTTTGCGGTGATTATGCTTTCCGGTATTGCACTGGGGCCTGAGGCGGGATTTATGGTAGGTGCTGTGACGGCACTTGTCAGTAATTTCTTTTACGGTCAGGGCGCCTATACCCCCTGGCAAATGATGGCTTACGGTGCCGGTGGTATGCTGGCGGGCTTCTGCTTCCGCAAGGGACGGCTGCCCCGCACGCCGGTATGGATGGCGATCTTCGGCTTTTTTGCCGTCGTACTGTGGGTAGGCCCTTTGCTGGATTGCTCCACGGTGTTTCTTGCACTGACGACCGTGAACTTTACAACGGTTATGGGAACATTCCTGGCTGGACTGTATGTCAATCTCTCTCAGGCAGCGTGCACGGTGCTGGTTATGCTGCTGTTCGGAAAGCCGCTGCTGGATAAGCTGGACCGTATTCAAATAAAATACGGTATGCTGGAGGATGAAAATGGGCTTTGAACGCTGCCATCCGGCGGTAAACTTTCTCTTTTTTACCGTAGTGATGGTGACAACGCTGGTGTTTCGTCAGCCGGTATTCCTGTGTATCGGCGTGTTCAGCGCCTTTCTTTACAGCATTTATCGCAGTACAAGGCAGGCACTTCAGCTGTCTGCACTGCTTTTGGCCGGTTCCTTTCTTTTTGTGCTGTACTATGTAAGCTATCATCATTTTGGGGTGAGTGTGCTGTTCTACAGCACCATCGGCAACCGGATCACGCTGGAAGCGATCCTTTGCGGCATAGCAGTGGCGGCTGGAATTTCCGGCGCGTGTATGTGGCTTTTTTGTGTGTGCAGTGTGATCACGGCGGATAAGGTGGTTTATCTGTTTGGAAAAGCCTTCCCACGGCTCGGCCTGTTTTTTGCCGTCACATTGCGGATGCTGCCCCGGCTGAAACAGGAGGCAAGCCGGATCCATACTGCCCGCAGAGGGATCGGCAGAGGCGTGGGGCAGGGGAGTATGCCGGCACGGCTGAAAAATGCCGTAGCCATTTTCTCTGCGCTGATCACCTGGACCATCGAAGCTCTGAAAACAGCCTCCGATTCTATGCGAAGCCGGGGAAGCACGCTGCGTGGCCGCACGGCTTTTTCCATTTACCGGTGGGATCATCGGGATCAGGCGTTTCTGGTAGCTATGTTCCTGTGTATTACATTGACCGGAATGGGGAGACTGCTCCATCAGACGGATATGAGCTTTGACCCCCGGGTTCTTTTACCGCCTGTTACCGGAATGTCTTATTTGTTTTATATCGGCTACGGGTGCTTTTGTCTGCTGCCTCTGGGATTGGAAATTGGCACCCGGCTGCAATTTGAAAGAGCAAGGAAGCATATATGAACCGAGAAAAACTGTATCTTTCCACAATAGACCCTAAAGCCGGGAGCCTTGCCAGGGCATACGGTCTGGGCATTGAAATTGCAGATTTCTGCACCGCCTGGAATATGGATGACTGCCTGCCTCAGACGGATCAGCAGGTTCGGCAGACTCTGAACGGGACAACGCAGTGTCTGCTTCACGCCCCCTTTAATGAGCTGTTTCCCTGTGCCATTGATCCAAAGGCAAGAGCCCTTGCACGGCAGAGGTTTTGTCAGGCTATTGATCTGGCACACACCTATGGGGCCAAAAAAGTGATCATCCACGGCGGGTATCAGCCTTATCAGTACTACCGGCAGTGGTACACTGAGCAATCAGCCATATTCTGGAAGGAATTTCTTCAGCAGGATCCCGGTGTGGAGATCGTGCTGGAAAATGTGCTGGAGCCGGAGCCGGAGCTGCTTTTGGCAGTGGTACAGGAGGTGGCAGATCCCTGCCTGCGCCTGTGTCTGGATATCGGGCATGTCAATGCCTATTCCAGAGTTCCGGTGTTTGACTGGATAGAAAAATGGTCTCCTTTCCTGAGTCATTTGCACATTCATAATAACGATGGCACCTGGGATACCCACAGCCCCTTGCAGCAGGGCACTTTGTCCATCCGGGAAATCTGTGCTGCGGCAGAGGCCGTGTGTCCTGATGCCACATATACGCTGGAGCTTCCGGACGGAGAATCATCCGTTCACTGGCTTTTGGAGGATACCTATGGAATATGAAAAATGGAGCAGCCGGATCCGGCCGCTGGATGAAGCGGCAATGGAGCAGGCAAGAAGACGGCAGGCACAGCTTGCCAAGCCGCCCGGATCTCTGGGACGGCTGGAGAAGCTGGGAATACAGCTTGCCGGTATTACAGGAAAGCTGCATAACCGTGTAGAAAAAAAGCACTTGCTGGTGTTTGCGGCGGATAATGGTGTCGTGGAAGAGGGAGTATCCAGTGCCCCCCAGTCGGTTACCCTTCAGCAGACAGTCAATTTGACCCGGGGAAAGACCGGTGCGGCAACGCTCTGCGATCATTTTGGCTGCGATATCACCGTCTGCGATGTTGGCGTAAACGCCGTAATTCACGAGACCCGGGTGCTGAACCGAAAAATTGCCTTCGGCACAAAAAATATCCTCTGGGAGCCGGCTATGACCCGTGAGCAGACCGTGCAGGCCATTGACACCGGCTTTGCACTTGCACTTTCTTTGCCGGCGGATGTTTTCGGTGTGGGAGAAATGGGGATCGGAAACACAACGACATCCTCTGCGGTTTTGGCAGTGCTTTTAGGTGTGGATGTGTCGGATGTGACTGGCCGGGGCGGCGGACTGACAGATGCGGGCTTTCAAAGAAAAAAGAATGTGATCGAAAGAGCCATAGCCCTGCATCACCCGGATCCTGCTGACCCGGTGGATGTGCTTTCCAAAGTGGGTGGGCTGGATATTGCGGCAATGTGTGGCGCCTTTTTGGGAGCGGCTGCTTCCCATCGCCCGGTGGTCATTGATGGCTTTATTTCTGCTGTTGCCGCACTGTGTGCGGTGCGTATCTGCCCCCGCACGGCGGAGTATCTGATTCCTAGTCACGCTTCCTATGAGATCGGCTACCGGCTGTGTATGGAGGCAATGCAGCTGCGGCCAATGCTGCTGCTGGATATGCGGCTGGGGGAGGGCAGTGGCTGTCCATTGGCCTTTACCGTGCTGGATGCCGCTTGTGCAATTATGAATGATATGGCGACCTTTGCCCAATCGGATATCGATGATGGCTATTTGGAGCCTATTCGGGCCGGAGACAGCTTTACCGTGGAGGAAAAGCTATGACCGTTTTTATTTCCGGCGGTGCCAAAAACGGAAAATCCACCTTGGCGCAGAATATGGCACTTTCGCTGGCGGACGGTGGGCGGCATTATTATGTTGCTACGATGATCTCCACCGGGCGGGAGGATGACGACCGGATCGTCCGTCATATTGCCGACCGGGCAGGGCAGGGCTTTGAAACGGTGGAATGCTTCCGTGACCTGACGGATATTTTGCAGACTGTCTCGCCGGAGGGCACTTTTTTGGTGGACAGTGTGACCGCATTGGTGCAAAATGCACTTTTTCCGCCGGAAAAACAGTATGCGATGGATATTCCGGCGGCTGAAAAATGTGTGGACGAGCTGATCGGGTTTGCCCACAGGGTAAAAAACGCCGTTTTTGTCAGTGATTATATTTATGCTGACGGTATGCCCTACGGCGAGGAAACCAAGGCTTATTGCCGCTGCCTGGCACAGGCGGATCGTCGCCTTGCACAGATGTGTGATACGGCCGTAGAGGTGTCTGCCGGACAATATATCGTGTATAAGGGGAAACTATGAAAAACGCTTGGAAGGCATTTTGGATGTGCCAAAGTATGTTTTGTGCCCTGCCTGCACCCCAGGTGTGGGAGGAAAAGGCACGGGATAAAATTCTGCTGTTTCTGCCCCTGGTGGGACTGGAAATCGGTGTGGTTTGGGTATTCTCCGTCTACCTTTGCCGGCTTGTGTCCATTCCTGCACCGGTTGTTGGATTGGTTATGGCCGTTTGCCCGTATTTGCTTACCGGCTTCCTGCATTTGGATGGCTTTATGGATGTGACCGATGCGCTACGTTCCTGGCGGGATTTGGAACGGCGCCGGGAAATCCTGAAGGATTCTCACGTGGGCAGCTTCTCTGTGATCGGTGTGGTGCTGGTACTTCTTATGCAGCTTGTGTTCTGCATTGTGGCTGCCCCGGAAAAAAACTGCGGAATATTGCTGCTGATCCCAGTGATCAGCCGGTGCGGCTCTGCCCTTGCGGTGACGGTGCTTCCGCCAATGCAGACCAGTCAGTATGCCGGCAGGAAGAAAAAAGTCTCTCATATTCTGCTGCTGTGCGCGGAGGCTTTGGCTGCACTGACTGCCGGCTTTTTCTTTTTTGGCCGGTTGGGCTTTGCACTTTTGGGCGGTATGGCGGGATATGCACTGGCACTGCTTCGGAGCGTGCGTTCTCTGCGGGGAATGAACGGGGATATTGCCGGTTACGCACTGACTTTGGGGGAGCTTTGCGCTCTGGCGGTGTACGCACTGATATAAGGGAGAGGGAAGTATGATTTTTGTAATTGGCGGTGCCTATCAGGGAAAGCGGGAATTTGTTATGCGAAATTTCGGCATTTCCCCGGAGAATATGGCTGTATGTACGCCCGGAAAGCTCGATTTCTCAAAGCCCTGTATAGTAGCTATTGAGGAATTTACCCGTGGCTGTCTGGATCCGGTATCCTTTTTTGCGGAAAACCGGGCACTTTGGCAGGATAAGATCCTTATTATGGAGGATATTTTCTGCGGCGTGGTGCCTATGGGGGAGGAAAACCGGACTTGGCGGCAGAATACCGGCCGCCTTTCCCAGTATTTGAGCCGGGAGGCAGAGCGTGTCAGCCGGATATTCTGCGGATTGGAGCTGAGGCTGAAGTGACGATTTACCTGATCCGCCACGGAAAAACCTGTGCCAATGAGGAGCATTTGTACTGCGGCAGTACAGATCTTCCCTTATCTCAGGCTGGAATTGAAGAATTATGTAAACTTAATTACCGGATTCCCTGCACCCGTTATCTCACCAGCGGAAAAAAACGGACGGAGGAAACACTGGAGCTTCTGTTTGGCAAGGTACCTCATCAGGTGGAGCCGGCATTCCGGGAAGTGGATTTTGGCGAATTTGAAATGTACAGCTATGAGCAGCTTCGTCACAGGTCAGATTATCAGGCGTGGCTTACTGGGGATAATGAACGGAATGTACCTCCGGGAGGCGAGAGTGGGGAGCAAATGCGCAGGCGTGTAATCGCCGCCTTTTCCTTGCTCAGGGAAGATACCGTGGTGATTACCCACGGTGGTGTGATCGCCTCTATTATGGAGTACTGCTTTCCGAAGGAACACAAAAACCGCTACCAATGGCAGCCGCCCCCCGGCCACGGCTACGCCATATCCGGCCAAACCTATTGGAGCCTGCCAAAATGTACCGCTCCATAATGTGCTTATGTTGACAGCTTGCCATTTTTGGCAGGCTGTTTTTGTTGCAAATATCCGATATATGTGCTAAACTGATACCTGAAAAGATACGAAAAGGAAGTGTATGCCGTGGAGAATGTTTTGTTTTTTGTGATTTTGGCGGTGCTTGCATTGGTGATGGGGATTTTGCCCCGAAAGAAGCAGACAAAACGCTTTGCTCTGGGTGTACTGGCAGCGGTTTTTCTTTTGGAGCTGCTGGTATGCAATTTCCATTCCTATCATTTGTGGTTTGGAGAGTATCCGGAGAAACCGCTGGAGCCGGCAGGGGCTTCCGTTTCCGGTGATTGTGCGTGGAACACGGATGGCTCTTTGACGGTCACCGGAAAAAGTGTGCTGGAATTTACGGCTTTGGATTTTCCTGTAGGTACCGTTGGCTTTGTGGTAGAATACCCGGAGGCAGAGGCACCCCTTTCCGTGACAGTAACGATGGATTTTAAGGATGCGACCCAGGCGGCAACCTATCGCTGGTCGTTGGCAAAAGGGGAGCTGCTGCCCGGATTGGAACGCAGTCATACCGTTACAGTTGATCTTTCCGGCCAGGTCAGCGCTATGCGTATCACACTGTCTCCCTCGGAGGGCTCCTTTACGCTGCGGCAGATCGTGTGTAACCGGCCGGTTCCTATGTCTTTTTCAGTGATACGCCTGCTGCTGGTGACAGCCGTGGCTATGGGGCTGTATGCCACCTTGTGCTTCCCGTCCCTTCAGGATCCTATGGAAAAACGACGGAATCTTTTTGGCACACTGACGGTGGGGTTGACCGGTGCATTTGTGGTGCTGGCGGTGTTCCTGTCTGTGTATCAGTCCGGTTCATTCCGGCTTGGTCTGCAGGGCTTTCAGAAGCTTTCCGGCAATCAGATCACTCAGGAGATTGTTGATGCCTTTGAGGCTGGTCAGGTCAGCCTTCTGCGCCGTCCCGCCCCGGAGCTTTTGGAACTGGAAAATCCCTATGACTGGAGTCTGCGGGATGCTTCCGGCGTGACAGCAGCGTGGGATCACCTGCTGTTTGAGGGAAAGTATTATTCCTATTACGGTATTGCACCTGTCCTGCTGCTGTATCTGCCCTATCATTTGCTCACCGGCTTCTATTTCCCGGCAGCAGAGTCCATTCTGCTTTTCGGCGTTCTGGGTATTATCTTTCTTTCTGCGCTGTTTGTGGAGTGTGTCAAGCTGTTCTTTCCCCGGCTGCCTGTCAATATGGCGGTTTGGAGTCTGGTGATATTGCAGGCCGCATCGGGAATTTGGTATTGCCTTGCCTATGCCAATTTTTACGAGATCGCCCAATCCTGCGGCTTCCTGTTTACCTGCGCCGGCTTTTATTTTCTGCTCCGTTCCGGTGTGGTCGGGGAGGGAAAAGTGCGTATGGGCTCGCTGATTGCCTCGTCCTTCTGCCTTTCTATGGCTGTGCTTTCCCGGCCTACACTGGCACTTTACTGCATTGTAGCTGTGATTTTTCTGGTCTTCGGCTTTGTTAAGCATCGAAAGGCTGTTGGCACAGGCAAGCCCTGGCAGATGGTCAAGTACCTTGCTGCCTCTCTGGGCTGCTATGTGATTTTCGGCGGTCTGCAAATGGCGTATAATTATCTGCGGTTTGGAAACATTCTGGATTTTGGTATCCAGTACTCGCTGACCATTAACGATTTTACCAGATCCCAGTATCATACGGATTTGGCAGCTATCGGTTTTTGGAACTTTTTGTTTGCGTTTCCGCAGGTAAAACCGGAATTTCCCTTTATTTTCTCGAATTTTTCAGACCTATCTGTCAATGGATATTATTTCATTGCCAATAAAAATGCCGTGGGCATTGTTTGGCGTGCACTGCCCACCTTTGGTTATCTTGGCGCTGTGGGTGCGTGGAAAAGGCTTCCCCGGAAGCATCGCCTGCCTGCGCTTTTACTGATCGGCTCCTGCTGCGTGGTCGCCCCGCTGATCATTATTTTCTCCATTTGGGAGAGTGGCTACGGTGTCCGTTACTGCGCGGATTTCTCCTGGCAGATTATTTTGGGCGCTATGCTTATTCTGTTCTTCAGATATCTTTCTTCGGAAGAGACACCCGGCCGGGAGGTGCAACGCAAATATTGCCGGCGCTTTTTTGCAATTTCGGCCGTCCTTACACTGGCAGTAAATTTTGCACTGCTGTATGCTTATATCCCAATCGAGGACAACGGTGCTTTGATTTTTGCCCGTATTTTTGATTTCTGGAAGTAGGAGAGAATTGCTATGAAGCTTTATCTTGTGATACCTTGCTATAATGAGGAGGCGGTGCTGCCGGAGACAGCATCCCGTCTGCGGCAAAAGCTCCATACGCTGATGGAGGCCGGGCAGATTTCGCGGGAAAGCAAAATCTGCTTTGTGGATGACGGCTCAAAGGACCGTACCTGGGAGCAGATAACGGCATTGCACCGGGAGAATCCACTGTTTCGCGGCATTCGTCTATCCCGGAACCGGGGACATCAGAATGCTCTTTTGGCAGGCCTTATGACCGTCAGGGAGGAATGCGACGCAGCTATCAGTATGGATGCGGATCTGCAGGATGATATTGGTGCCATCGACCGGATGCTGGAAGAATACCGGCAGGGGTATGATATTGTCTATGGTGTGCGCAGTGCACGGAAAACCGATACCGCCTTCAAGCGGACGACGGCACTGGCCTATTATAAGCTTTTGCGTGCAATGGGCGTGGAGATCGTTTATAACCACGCAGATTACCGGCTGATGAGCCGCCGGGCCCTGGAGGGGCTGGAGAAGTTTGAGGAAGTAAATCTTTTTCTTCGGGGGATCGTTCCTATGGTGGGCTACCCCAGCACCCAGGTCTACTATGAGCGTGGCGAACGCTTTGCCGGGCAATCAAAATATCCGCTGAAAAAGATGCTTTCCTTTGCCTTTGAGGGTATTACCTCCTTGTCCGTTAAGCCAATCCGGATGATCTGTGTGCTTGGTGTGCTGGTTTTTGGTGTAAGCCTGATTATGCTGCTGTACACCCTTGTCCGTTACCTGATGGGGGAGACCATTGTGGGCTGGGCCTCCATTGCCGTCTCTGTTTGGGCAATCGGAGGGTTGCAGCTTTTGGCCATTGGCGTGATCGGGGAATATATCGGGAAAATATATTTGGAGACAAAGCACCGTCCCCGCTACATCGTTGAGCAGTATTTGAAGTAAAGCATCCGGCCGACAGTGCTGCCTGCACCGTCGGCCGGATTTGTAGAAATTATGAATTTTGCAGCTGGCTGTCTACAATCTGACTCCATTGCTCTAAGGTTTTGGCACCTGTGTATGGCTCACTGACAATGTTGCCGCTGCTGTCCACGAAGAAGCTTTCCGGCACAGCGGCTATGCCACTGAGCCGCCTGTTCATATAGCCGCTGTCCGGCAAAAGAAAGGGAAATGTAACGCCGCTGTCTGCGTAGATTTCTTTGGCACGCTCCAAAGCTCCCGCATCCCGGCCGTTTTCAGTGACCGTGTCCAGCACAATGGCGACAACTCCCAGCCGGATCCCCTTGTCCTGATAGGCTTTTTGCAGTTTCTCCAGCTCCGGCATTTCTTCGATGCAGGGCTGGCACCAGGTGGCAAACACATTTACAAGGGTAAGCGTATTGTCTGCAAAAACATCCTGATTATAAGCGTTTCCCAAAATGTCCTCCGTGGAGAAAAAACCAACATTTTCAATCCCATCGATCCGGTCGGAGGAAAAGGCAGTGTAGCCCATATTCATATCCAGTGCGTGCATAGGACAGATGGTTATTTGACTGTTGAGCAGTGCTTCTTTCAGCGAATCATCCGCCTGAGAGGCAGTACTGATATAGTAAGCATAGGTGCCGTCAGCACTTTCTCCAATTTTGCTGTGGGTGTCGCAGGCGGTGAGCATATCCAGCTGTTCGAGAAGTGATTGGTGATACACGCCAATGGCTCCCAGCTTGCTCAAAGCCGCCTCCCAGGAAAAAATATCTACGCTCATTCCTTTTTCCTCCCGCTGTGCCTCGGTGGTAGTGGAGAAGCGGAGAAGGGCATAGGAAATGGTATTTTCCTGGGTGTAATCTTCAAAGGTAAAAGCAAATATCTCCTTGCTTTCTATTTGACTGAGAATGCTTTCGGATAGCTTTGCGGTCATACCCAAAAAGGGAAAATCGTATGCATCCATAGGCGGGAAGGAGACATCTACCGGGCGAAATTCCAAAATATCTCCCTCTGCCTCAAATGTTGTCTGTTCCGGCTCAGTGGTTTGCACAGGGGTGCTGCTGCAGCCGCATAGCAGGCAAAGTGCAAGCACCAAAATCCATATTTTTTTTGATATTCATAGGAAATGTCCTTTCTGTTTTTTCTATAGCCTATCATACAATAAGAGAAAAAGCAAATAGAAACCCTTGCACCGTTGTAAAGAGTTTGTTAAACAGATAAAAAAGCGAAAGGAGTGCAAAGCAGTGGCATATTATGAGCTTGTCCGGGAGATTCCCAATCTATGCCGGAATAACCAAATGCGGGATATCTTTTTCGACGAGGTGGAGACGGAGGATCCTGTGGCCTATGTCCGGGAGCTCCTGCGGAAAAGCCGGGTGGAGCTGAGCCAGGATGCCCGACCCGATGGCACAGTGACTGTTCATGCAATTGCAGATGGCCTGACCCAAAAGTTTATATTCACTCCCATTTGACCGTTTGGCTTACTACCCAAAGCCACCGAACCCAATTCCTAATCATCGGCGAAGCTAATAAAGGTGTCCCTGACGGGACGATTCAAATAGTTGCCTGCGGCAACGCAATCCCTCAGTCACGGCTAACGCTGCGACAGCTCCCTTTACACAAGGGAGCCACTGGCGGTGTCCCTGCGGGACGATTATAATAGTTGCCGTGTAGCTGAGAGACAACCGGTCTGAATCTATGTGCCATTTTCAGTGACCGCCGTCACTGGTGTGGCAATCCCCCAAGGAAAGGCACCGCACCCCGTTTCAATAATCATCGGCGAAGCCGATACATTCCGTGGCTTCTCCTGATGGGGAAGCTGGCAAAAATCTCTGATTTTTGACTGAAGGAGAGAGGTTGCCACCAGGCAACCGTCACCGCCCAAGCGGTGACAAAGTGCAGTGCGTTCTTGTACCGGGGAAGAACCAAACGGAAAAGCGGAATATACAAAGCATTTATGGAAGGTGTCCCTGACGGGATAATTCAAATAGTTGCCTGCGGCAACACTCTCCCTCAGTCACGGCATACGCCGTGCCAGCTCCCTTTACACAAGGGAGCCACTGGCGGTGTCCCTGACGGGACAATTGAAATAGTTGCCTGCGGCAACACTCTCCCTCAGTCACGGCATACGCCGTGCCAGCTCCCTTTACACAAGGGAGCCACTGGCGGTGTCCCTGACGGGACAATTGAAATAGTTGCCTGCGGCGGTGCGTTTTTTCAGTCGCTTTCCATTTGCGCCAGCAGAAAGAGCAAGCTGCCTGTTTGCTTTTGGTCTACCCGGTGCCAGGTGGCACCGTCATCGGAAAAGTAAATGCCGCCCAAAAGCTGATATGTCCGGCTTTGCCCATTGGAGAGCGTAACAAGAACACTGCACCGGTCTCCTGTAGCTGTTTCCGGTATGGCTTCTGCCCGGCTGTGCGGCCGAAGTGCATAGAGATAGTAGAGCACAGTGTCCATTTTGTCCGGGGTGGTGTAGCATCGCTTAAGCTGTGCGGATTCGTGGATGTAGCGGATCTCTACCTGGGTCACCAGTACCGGCACGGAACCGGTGCTTTTCTTGCTTTCTGTTCTGCAGCCGCATAATAGCATACATAGAAGCAGGATGGTTAAGGCCTGCTTTTTGTTTTTCATTTCCAACCCCTCCCTGTGCTTTAGAATGTCACAAAGAGAGAAAAATATCATATTTTGCTTAATTTTTTGTTGCAATCTCTTTGAAACAGCCGTAAAATAAAAACGACCAAATCTATAAGGAGATGACCGCATTGAAAAAACTGACCAAGCGGCTGCTTTCCTTTTTACTGGTCCTGTGTATGGTGGGAGCCATGTTCCCGATCCTGCGCACCCAGGCGGAAGCAGTACAGAAGAGCAATATCCTGACGGATGAGGACTACGCCTCTGCCGACACGGTGTTTGCGCAGATCCAGGCAATGAAGGAGACCCCTGCAAAAAAGAATGCAAGCGAAACTGCCCTTGCAGACGAGGCAGAAGCGATCGTGCGCGCCTCCGAAAGCTATGTGGAAGGCTCGCTGGAGAGAAACGGCGATTATTTCACATGGTGGACAGTAGAGGGCATTCGCTGTGTCTACAGTCCCCGTATGCAGAAGATCCAGCAGGAGATGACGGCACCCGAGGATCCTCTGCCGGACGGTGCTTATAATGAGCCTGTGCTGACAAAGGGCGGCAGCCCTGCCGGGAATCAGGTCTACCTGATCGGCCCCTATTACGGCTCGGACAGCAACTTTACCGACCAGTATAAAAACGAGGCCAAAGCCATTGCAGAGGCCATCGGAGATACGGACGGTTATACGCTCTACTCCGGCACGGCGGCCACGGTGGACAAGGTGGCCGAGGCTGTGACCAACGGTGCGGTCGTGATATTCGACTCCCACGGTACGACCGACTATGAGCCCGGCGACGATGACGATTATGTTACCGGCGCCAACAACTCCTACCTGTGTCTGGAAACCAAATCGGGAATGACGACAGAGGACTATAATGACGGAGCCATGTATGGCTCCGGTTATGCCTATATCAACGGCGAGACCATTGCAAACCACATGACCGGCAAGAGCCAGTCTGGCATCGTATGGATGGCGATCTGCCTTGGTATGGCAACCGATACGCTCTGCGATCCTTTGCGGGAAAACGGCGTGGAAGTGGTCTACGGCTATTCCCAGTCTGTGAGTTTTGCCGGTGATTACCTGTATGAGGAATGCTTTTGGGATCATATGTGCGCCGGTGACGATGTGGCCACGTCTGTTGCGGCCATGAAATCCCAGTGGGGCGATTGGGACTGGAGCACTACCATCGCAACATACTATGGTTACAATGACGGCTACAGCACCATCGCAAAGGCGCGCAGTAATTATGCGGCCTTCCCCGTGGTCGTATCCGGCGAGGATGCCCACCCCGGCCAAAGGAAAAATTCCTCTAATTACGGCGCGGACAGCTTACAGACCGTAAAATCTACATATACCCTTTTCACCCAGTATGAAATTTCCGTTCAGGTGAATGACACCACCATGGGAACGGCCACGGTCAGCGGCAACCGGATTACAGCCGTGCCTGTCGACGGCTACTTTGCCCAGAGTGCACAGGTGCTCAGCGGTACGGCTACCGTGACCCAAAACGGCAATACCTTTGTTGTCAGTGCCCAGAGCGACTGTACCGTGGAAATTCAGTTTGCGGCCAAAACGCCGGTGACTGTCTCTTTCTCCGGTGCCAATGTGGCAAGCCAAAGCGGATATTCCGGCGATTTGATGACCTTACCCACTGCCGATGCGCCGGAGGGCTACACATTCCTTGGCTGGACTGCCTCCCAATTGAGCGCAGATACCACCGAAAAACCGGACTACTACACCCAGTCCTTTACCCCGACCGGCAATACCACTCTGTATGCGCTGTATAGCTATCTGGACAAGACAGATTCCTCCGGCACCGGAGATTATGTGAAGGTCACCTCCGCACCTGCCGACTGGTCGGGCGAGTACCTGATCGTCTATGAGGCTCTTGGCTATGTGCTCGACAGCAGCTTGTCCGCACTGGATGCCAAGAATAACTATGCGAAAGTCACGATCTCCGATGACACGATCCCGGAGGCAGACGGAAAGTCCTATCAGTTCCGCATTGAGGCGGTAGACGGTGGCTATTCCATTCAGGCGGCAAACGGAAAGTATATTGGCGGAACGGCGGATAAAAACTCTATTGTGGTATCCGAATCTGCACTGGAAAATGCCATTTCCCTGGATGCCTCCGGCAATGCGACGATCTCCAATAATAACGCCTATTTGCGCTATAATACATCGGATAGTCGGTTCCGCTACTACAAAGCCAGTTCTTATACGAATCAGCAGCCTGTTGCACTTTATGTGAAGGACGGTTCTGCCGGCGTGCTGTATTATACCGCAATGCCCTTTGTCTGTAGCCATGAGCACACGGTAGAAGTATCCGGTGTGGATGCCTCCTGTACGGCAGACGGCTACACGGCTGGCGTGTACTGTAACGATTGTAACAGCTACATCAGCGGCCATCAGGTGATCCCGGCCACCGGCCATAGCTACGGCGACTGGACACAGACCCAGGCACCTGGCTGCACCACCTCCGGCAAAGAGGCCCACACCTGCGGC
>CAZTNP010000004.1:0-66537 GCA_964615545.1 uncultured Oscillospiraceae bacterium
CCCTCCATGATGACAGTGTTTTATTTCACTGTCTCTCATAGAGGGAGCATATCATTTCCACGAACGGTGCTTTCTTTTTTTGGGGGATGTTTTTAATGGATTTCACGCTTTTGGTAAAAGGCAACGGGATGACCCAAAAAGATTTGGCTGAACGACTGAATGTTTCTGATAAAACAGTTAGCCGTTGGGAACGGGGTGACGGCGCGCCGGATCTGGCTGTGATCCCTGTTATTGCAGAGATTTTTAATGTGACCTGTGACGAACTGCTCCATATGGGTTGAGACAATGCCGTTCATGTCATAGGTTGAGGGAAACATATCCACTCCCTATGTTGTAGGGAATATGTCAACAAGTTTCAGCCCATTTCCTGCTTAATTTTTCAACAATTGTTCAACATTACATCTAAAATATTCGATTACCTGCTGATGGAAATTCTCATTGTCATAAAATTTTTCATCAAAGCTATCAAAATCAAATCGCTTTGTTTGAGCTTCATATTCCCTAACATCTGCAATTTTAAAAGAAGATAAATCAGTAATATTAATATCATTATCATTTACAAACTGTTCGAATAAATTTCTTAGTTCTGTTGCCCCAATCGCCTCTAATGCCTCACTAATAAATGGAGCACAATCACTACTTGAGTTTACAAAGAATTGACACAAACCGCCATTATTAACTTCCATCTCAAACATATAAAGCGAATAGGCCAAAATCTGTTCTTTTGTCAAATCTGCTGCTTTAATATCATACACCGCATCATCACAAAGACAGATCATTGCCTCATAAAATTCTTCGTCTTCTAAAGCAAGTAAATTTTCCTTACCCATTTCTCTGATTTTCTTCGCTTTTTTCATATTCTTTATGTTATAAAGTATTGTTGAAAACAATCCCATAATGTTATTCTTTCTCCATTCGATATTGTTTGGTTTTTGACAGCAAACAGACACTCTCAACATGGGCGCAGCGGGGGAAGAGGTCGGCGGATTGGGCAGTGGAGAGGGTGTAGCCGTGCTGCTTCAGCAGTGCCACATCCCGGCCCAGGGTGGCCGGGTCACAGGAGACATACACAATCCGGCGGGGGGACATTTTGGCAAGGGCCTCTATGGTATCGCTGTTGAGCCCCTTTCGGGGGGGATCCACCACCACCACATCCGGGCAAATGCCATCCTGCTCCAACTGCAGCGCTGCCTTGCCTGCATCGCCGCAGAAAAATTCCGCATTTTCGATGCCGTTGCGGCGGGCATTCTCCCGGGCATCCGCCACGGCCTGCTCCACTACCTCCACGCCGATGACCCTACCGGCGTGCTTTGCCATACACAGGGTAATGGTGCCCACGCCGCAGTAAAGATCCAGCACAAGATCGTCCTTTGTAATGGCGGCCTGCCGGATGGCGGCCTCATAAAGCCGCTCCGCCTGGGGATGATTGACCTGATAAAAGGAGTGGGCAGACAGCCGGAAGGAGAGGCCACACAGGGTATCTTCAATATAGCCCGGGCCCCAGAGCAGAATTTCCCGGTCACCCAGCACGGAATTGCCCGGCTTTTGGTTGACGGAAAGCAGCAGTGTGGCAAAGCCCGGTATCTGCCGCAGCTTTTCCACAAGCTTTTCGCTGCAGGGGAGCTTTTGGCCGTTTACCGTCAGGCAGACCAGGATCTGGCCGCTGTTCCAGCCCCGGCGGACGAAAATGTGCCGCACCAGACCGGTGCCGGTTTGCTCGTCGTAGGCGGGAATGCGGTGGGTATTCATATGGGCGATCACTGCGTTCTTGATCTCATCCGCCTCCGGGAACACAATGCGGCAGCCGTCGTTTTCCACGATCTTGTGGGTGCCGGCACGGAAAAAGCCGGCGTACGCCCGCCCCTTGTGACTGCTCACCGGATAGACCGCCTTATTGCGGTAGCCGGTCAGGGAGGGGGCGGCCAGAATGGGCACCTGCTCAAGGCTTTCGCCGCCCAGCCGGTTCAGCGCCTGCCGCACCCGCTCCTGCTTCAGGCTGCATTCCTCCGCATAATCCATATGCCAGAAGTCACAGCCGCCACACAGCTTGGCCACGGGGCATTCCCGGTTCACCCGATGGGGAGAACGCTCCAATATTTCCTGGATTTTCCCGGCTGCCCAGGTTTTTTTCACGGTTTCCAGCCGGATCCGGCATTTTTCGCCCCGGATGGCATTGGGGACGAATACGGCACAGCCCTCGATTTTGGCAATGCCCTGCCCCTGGGCGGTGTAATCGGAGATCACCGCTTCATATACTTTTCCTTTTTCCAGCATATTCAGCCTTCCAATTTCATTTCCAAACCGATTTTCTGCGGCTGCAGACCCAGCTTTTTATAGAAAGCCACAGCGTGTTCGTTGCCACTCCATACATTCAGGGTCACCCGGTCTGCCTGCCGCATTTTGGCATAGCGGCAGATCTGGGCGTAAAGGGTGGAGCCGATGCCCTGCCCCCGGCAGGCTTCCTCCACACACAGGTCGTCGATGTACACCTCGGTGTGGTCGGTAAATACCGGATCGTGGTCGTAGCTTTTCACCCGGCAAAAGCCGTAGCCCAGAACCTTTTTTTTCTCTGCCGCCACAAAGATGGGGGTTTTGGGATCCTCCAGCATAGCAAGAAGCTGAGAAGCGCCGTATTTTTGGGCGCCGGAACGGAAAAGATCCGGCCGGGCCTTATGGTGCACCTGACCCACCTGCCGGAGCAGACCCAAAATGGCAGGGATATCCCCGGCCTGTGCAAAACGAACCTCCATAATTATGCCTCCTTTGCTTTTTCCCGTTCCAGCCGCTCCCGCTCTGCCTGAGACAGCCGCAGATAATTGGGCAGCAGCGTGGCACCATCGCAGGCAGCCCCGCTGCGCAGCATTCTCTCTCCTACCAGTGCCACACCGGCGGCACGCTGGTGCATCCGGTGCTCCGGGGGCAGGATCAGGCCGGGCACGGTGTCCTTTAAGGCCTGCCAGGTCAGGGTGCTGCCGTCTCCGATCAGACAGACGGGGGCATCGCAGAGGGAAAGCTCTGCACCCAGCTCCTCCAGAGAGAGGGCCCGATCCGGGGCAATGCGGGTGAGCACACCGTCCTTTGCCTGAAACAGGGCGTTATAGACCTGGCTGCGCCGGGCATCCATCACCGGTACCACGGTGCCCTGCAGAACACCTGCGTTTTCCGCCATAGCCTCCAGGGTGGAAACGCCCACGCAGGGGATTTCCAGCCCCCAGGCAAAGCCCTTGGCTGCCGCCACGCCGATGCGTACGCCGGTAAAGCTGCCCGGGCCGGCGGCCACCGCCACTGCCTCCACCTCCTGCGGCCGCAGACCGCAGGCGTGAAGAGTGGCTTGGGCCATAGAAAGTAAGGTCTGACTGTGGGTCAGGCCGGAATTCTGATAATTCTCCGCCAAAAGCTTTCCGTCCCGGACAAGGGCAACGGAGCAGGCCTTGGCAGAGGTCTCAAAGGCTAAGAGCAGCAAGGTCGATTCCTCCTGTAACGGTGATTTTCCGGCTTTGCTCGCCGGTTTTTTCAATGGCTACGAGCACCGGGTCTTCCAGCGCTTCGGCCACATTTTCGCTCCATTCCACGGCGCAGACACCGCCCCGCTCCAGGTAGTCCTCCCAGCCGATATCGAAAAGTGCCTCCGCATCGGCCAGCCGGTACATATCAAAATGGAAAAGGGGCAGCCGCCCGGAAAGATATTCATTGACAATAGTGTAGGTGGGGCTGGTCACCTGCTCCTGTGCCCCCAGCCCCCGGGCAAGCCCCCGGGTGAAGGCGGTTTTTCCCGCACCCAGGTCGCCCTGGTAGGCGATCACGGTGCCGGGGGTCAGCCTTTGCGCCAGTGCAAATCCGATTTTCTCCGTTTCCTCCGGAGAGCTTGAAAGAAATTCCATAGTCATTCCTCAGTTACCTGCCTGATTTTTCAGCTTTTCCGCCTGGTCGGCTGTGGCAAGGGCATCAATGAGCCCGTCCAGGTCGCCGTCCATAATGGCATCTATTTTATAAAGGGTCAGCCCGATCCGGTGATCCGTCACCCGCCCCTGGGGGAAATTATAGGTGCGGATCCGCTCGTTGCGCATACCGGTGCCCACCTGACTGCGGCGCATACCGGTCACCTGGGCATCCAGCCGCTCCTGCTCCATCTCGTACAGCTTGGAGGCCAGCAGGCGCATACATTTTTCCCGGTTCTGCACCTGACTGCGCTCCTCCTGACAGGCCACCACAATGCCGGTGGGCTTGTGGATCAGCCGGACGGCGGAGCTGGTCTTGTTCACGTGCTGACCGCCGGCACCGCTGGCACGGTAGACCTGCATTTCAATGTCCCCCGGGTCAAGCTGCACATCCACTTCCTCCATCTCCGGCAGCACCGCCACCGTGGCAGTGGAGGTGTGGACCCGGCCGCCGGACTCCGTCTCCGGCACCCGCTGCACCCGGTGCACGCCGGACTCATATTTCAGCCGGGAATAGGCTCCCCGGCCACTGATGACAAAATCCGCTTCCTTGACACCGCCCAGCTCGGTATCGCTGTAGTTCATCAGCTCCACGCTCCAGCCCTTTTGGGCGGCGTACATACTGTACATACGGAACAGGCTGTGGGCAAACAGTGCGCTTTCCTCTCCGCCGACACCGCCCCGGATCTCCACGATCACGCTTTTTTCATCATTGGGGTCCTTCGGCAGCAGAAGGATCTGAAGCTGCTGGAAAAGCTGTTCCTTCTCCTCCTTTGCCGCCAGAAAGGACTGCTGGCAAAGCTCCTTCAGCTCCGGGTCACCCATCAGCTCCTGTGCCTCGTCCATCTCCTGCTGCGCGCGGTTATAGGCCTCAAAGGCCTGTACAACAGGCTCCAGCTCGTTCTTTTCCCGCAGCAGTGCTGCGGCTTTTTTGGGATCGGCGTACAGATCCGGCTGCTCCGCCCGGGCACAAAGCTCCTCATAGCGGCTGGCCACGGCCTGCAATTTGTTCAGCATAAATATCACCCTGCATATTTTTTCATCGTATATTGTAGCAGTAAAACCCTGAAATGTAAATGATTTTTGCGGATTTTCCCCCGGCCGGGACGAAAAAGAAAAAATAAATGTTGACCTGGCGGAAAGTTTCGGTTATAATACATTAGCTATATTTTATTATTATGCGTTGCTACGGCCTTCTGGCTGTTGAGCATATGTGAAATTGACAGGAGGTGTACCCCAATGAAGCGTACCTATCAGCCCAGCCGCCGTCACCGTTCCAAGGTTCACGGTTTCCGCAAGAGAATGGCTACCGCCAATGGCCGTAAGGTTCTGGCAAGCCGCCGCGCCAAGGGCCGCAAGGTTCTGTCCGCCTGAGCATGACCGTCTTGGGTGACCATCCAGCATGAGCTTCGCTCAGAGCAAAACGGGAGTGATAGCAGGGCGAACGCAGATTTCGCCCTGCTCCCTTTTTATGAGCAACATTTTGGGAGAGAAACCATGAAGTTTTCCTGCAGCTTAAAGTATAACCACATCTTTCAACGCCTCTACCGAACCCCCGGTCAGGCAAACGGCCTGCTGGTGCTTTACGCCAGAGCCAACCGCACCGGGAAGAACCGCGTGGGTATTACCACCGGGAAAAAGCTGGGGGGCGCCGTGGAAAGAAACCGGATCCGCCGCCGTCTGCGGGAGGTATACCGCCTGAATGAGGAGCGGTTCCGCCCCGGCTACGACATTGTGGTCGTGGCAAGAAGCCGGGCACTGACTGCCGGCTTTTCTGACCTGACGGCTGCCTATCTGTCTGCCGCGGAAAGAGCCGGGATCCTACAATGAAAAAGCTGCTGCTTGCCCTGATCCGTTTTTATCAGCGGCACATTTCTCCCTACACCCCTCCCGCGTGCCGGTTCACCCCAACCTGCTCCCAATACGCGTTTGAAGCCATTACCAAATACGGGGCTGTCAAGGGCGGCTGGCTGACAATCCGTCGGCTTGCCCGCTGCAATCCTTTTTATAAAGGAGATTCCCACGACCCCGTCCCCTAAGAGGAGTTATTCAAGCTATGATTCTTGCATTCAATTTTGCTGATATCATCCAGATCCCCTTCGGCTATCTGCTGGACTGGCTGTATCAGCTTACCACCAGCTACGGCTGGGCACTGATCCTGTTTTCTGTGATTGTCAAGCTGGTGCTGCTGCCCGCCACCGCGAAAAGCAAGCGCTCTTCTATGAAGATGTCCCGGCTGACCCCGAAGATCCAGTATATTCAGAAGAAGTACGAGAACGACCAGCAAAAGCAAAGCGAGGCTTTGCAGGCGCTTTACAAGGAAGAGGGTGTTTCCATGGGCGGAGGCTGCCTGTGGTCGCTGCTGCCTATGCTGATTTTGTTCCCGCTGTATGCGGTCATCCGTCAGCCCATCATCTATATGCTCCACGAGAGCTTTGAGGTCACTTGCAATATCCTCAATGCCATTAAAGAGACCATTGCCCCTGATCTGATCACCGGCAATACCTATTACGAGCAGCTCATTGCCGTCTCCCGTCTGCCGGAGTTTGCCACCCAGCTGAAGGAAATGGTGCCGGAGATCTCCCAGCGGACCCTGGAAGGCCTGAACTTTGGCTTCCTGGGCGTGGACCTTTCCGCTGTGCCCCAGTGGAAGGTTTGGGCTGCCGACTGGAGCTGGGACTGGGCGCACATCGGTGCGTTTCTGCTGCCCATTCTCTCTGCCGCTTCTCAGCTTGTGACGATGATCATTTCCCAGAATACCAATAATTCTTTGGTCACCAACGAAAAAGGCGTGCAGGATAAGGAGGCAGCAAAGAATTCTCAGGCTGCCCAATCCACCAAGATTATGCTGTATATGATGCCCATTATGACCGTTTTCATCGGCTTTGGCGTGCCGGCGGCGTTGAGCCTGTACTGGCTGACCCAAAGTGTGGTGGGCACTGTGACCGATATGTTCCTGAACAAGAAGCTGCGTAAGGAATACGATGCCGAGGATGCCCTCCGCCTGCAAAAGGCTATGGAGGAGGAGATGGCAGAGCTGGAAAAAGAGCGCATCCGTGCCGAGCGGCGTGCCGCCAATCCGGACGGTATTACGGAAAACACCAGCAAAAAGAAGCTGCAACAAAAGCAGCAGCGTGAGCAGGAGGCCGCAAAGGCGGCTGCCCGCAGGGAATATAACGCAAAGCGTGGCATTGTGGAGGAAGAGCCGGAGGTGCCGGAGGCAATGTCCGGTATTCCGGAAAGACCCTTCTGCAAGGGCCGCAATTACGATCCCAATCGCTATACGTCTGAAACTACGGAGGAATAAATATCTATGGAAAAGAGCATTATTTCCACCGGCAAGACCATTGACCTTGCCATTGAAGCTGCCCTGAAACAGCTGGGACTGGATCGGGAAAGCGTTTCTGTTCAATTGATCGCCAAGGAAAAGCCCGGCTTTTTGGGTATTGGTGCCACCCCGGCCAAGGTGCAGGTGACCTATCAGGTCACCGATCCGGAGCCGGAGGCACCCAAGACCGCCCTTTCTTCCGCATCCCGCTCCAAGCCCAAGGCAAAGAAGCCGGAGGGAAAGGCTGAGGCACCCAAGGCAGAGCCCAGGAAGGAAGCTCCCAAGGCGGAGAAAAAGCCTGCTCCCAAGGCAGAGCCGAAAAAGGAAACACCCAAGGCACCTAAGGCGCCCAAGGTTTATGCCCCCGCTGCCCCCGGCAGCCTGGAGGAGAAGATCGAGATCTTTATCAAGGGCCTGCTGGAGCATATGGGTTCTCAGGCTGTCCCCCACGCCGTCAAGACCGATGACACCACCTACGATGTGGAACTGGTGGGCGAGGATCTGGGCTACCTGATCGGCCGCCGTGGCGATACCCTGGATGCCATTCAGCATTTGAGCAACTATGCCGTTGGCCGCACTGTGGAGGAGCACATCCGCATCAATGTGGATGCCGAGGACTACCGTGCCAAGCGGGAGGAGTCCCTCCGCCGCTATGCCCAGAAGAAGGCACAGCAGGTGCTCAAGGCACACCGCCGCACCACGCTGGAGCCGATGAACGCCTACGAGCGCCACGTGATCCATGCCTCCCTGCAGGAGGATGAGCGGCTGACCACATACTCCATCGGCACTGAGCCCAACCGCCGGGTCGTCATCGAGTACGTACGCTGAAACCGGAGAAAGCCATAAAAAGCGCGTGCTGTAAACGCGCTTGCGGAAATTTCTCTCTGAACAATTGAAAAAGCGGCAGAAGTCACGGAAAAGCTGTGATTTCTGCCGCTTTTTCTTTTTTGAGGGGCAGCGAAACAAGGTTGGGAAAAAAGTGGGAAGATTTTTGTTTTTTCCTGTGATATAGTGTTATCGTCCGAAAGGCAAGGAGGTGAGGATGTGACAAAAGCCGGCAGAAAGAAAACCGAGCGGCTGCCGGAAAAGGTACTGCAGGAGCTGGCCGCCATCGGCCTGACAAGAGCCACCGATGTGCTCACGGTGGAAAACGGACAGGTGGAGCTGAAAACGCCCGGGGAAATGGGGGCGTCTCACGGGGCGGCCATTGCGGCGGTGGAAAAGACAGCCGGCGGCTGGAAGATCAAGCTTTACGACAAGCTGAGGGCACTGGAGCTTTTGGGGTCATACCTGGGCTTGTCCGGCAGCGGTGGCGGAGAAAGAGAGGGGGATGCGGATCATCTGCTGGATGCGATTTTGGAGGCAACAAAGGGGGATATGGATCTGAGTGAAATACACGAGCTTCAGCAAACGGCAGCTCCTGGCGATGACCTGGTGGAATCGTCCGGGGCTGGCGGATCGTGAGGGCATTATCTGCGATGGAGCGGTTCGCTCCGGCAAGACCGTCTGTATGACAGACGGCTTTTTTCTTTGGTCTATGTCCCGGTTCAGCGGGCAGAGCTTTGCACTGTGCGGCAGGAGCATCGGCTCTCTGCGGCGCAACATTACGGACAATCTGCCTGACTGGCTGGGAGGCCTGTTCCGGATCCGGGAAAACCGCAGTGAGCATAAGCTGACGGTGCGCTGCGGTCAAAGGGAAAATGTGTATTATCTTTTCGGCGGTCTGAACGAAAGCTCCTATAAGCAGATCCAGGGCATTACTCTGGCCGGGGCACTGCTGGATGAGGTGGCGCTGATGCCCCGCTCCTTTGTGGAGCAGACCTGTGCCCGGTGCTCCGTGGAGGGCTCCAGGCTGTGGTTCAACTGCAATCCGGCAGGGCCGGAGCACTGGTTCTACACCCAGTGGCTGCTGCGGTGCCGGGAAAAACGGCTGCTGCATCTGCATTTTACTATGGCGGATAATCCCTCACTGTCACCGACGATCCACCGCCGCTATGAGAATATGTACACCGGCGTATTCTACAAGCGGTACATTCAGGGGCTGTGGTGTGTGGCGGAGGGACTGGTGTACCGGTTTGACCGGGAGAAAAATCTGACCTCCGGGGTTCCGGAGAACGGAAAATACTATATTTCCGTGGACTATGGCACCTGCAATCCCTTTTCTGCCGGGCTGTGGTGCGTGGCGGGAGCTCAGGCAGTACGCCTGCGGGAGTACTATTATGATGGCCGTGCCTGCGGCAGGACAAAGACAGATGAGCAGTATTATCAGGCGATCACCGCACTGGCGGGGGACAAGCCCATTGAATATGTGGTGGTGGATCCCTCGGCGGCTTCCTTTATTGCGGTGATCCGCCGCCACGGCCGGTTTGGCGTTCGCAAGGCAAAAAACGCCGTGCTGGACGGGATCCGGCTGGTGGCATCCCTGCTGGAGGCTGGGGCACTGAAATTTACAGCTGCCTGCAAGGACAGCCTCCGGGAATTCTCCCTTTACTGCTGGGAGGAGCAGGGAAATCGTCCGGTGAAGGAAAATGACCACGCAATGGACGATATTCGCTATTTTTGTACCACCGTTTTACGGCGGGAAAATCAAATGATGGAAAGGATGGGAAAAAGCTATGAAGAAATGGCTGATTGAGACATTTTTGCCTATGTGGGCAAAGGAAACGGTGCTTTCGGAAAACCGCACCCTGCAGCACAGACTTCAGAAGGCTCGCCAGGAAAATGAGACTATGCGTGCCTTCATTCGCGGGATCGAGCACGGTATGGATGCCTGCCGATATATGACCGGCAAAAGCAGGGGGCAGCAGTAATGGGCGTTTACAGCTATGAGGAGGCCTTTGGCGCGTGGGACAAAACATCACCCGCCATGCGCAAGGCCATCTCCCAGTGGTTCCGGCTGTACTACGGCAGCGAGGGCACGGAGCAGACGGAGCCCTGCCAGCGGATCGCCTATACGGTGGTCAACAAGCTGGTGCGTACCGTATTCGGAGAGTACACGGCAGTATCGGAGGAGCCCTTCTGCCAAAGAGTGCTGGATGCCCTGAAGTGCCAGTCCCGGCAGGCACTGGAGCTGAGCCTGATTGGCGGAGAGTGCTACTTAAAGCCTTGCCTTTCGGAAAAGGGGCTGTTTTTCACCCTGATCCCCCGGTGCAACGCACTGATCTTTGCCCGGGATCCTCTGGGCAGGGTGACGGATATCGGAACGGCGGAGACCAGCGCCCTGGGGCGGTACTATTACACGCTTCTGGAGCGGAGAACCGTGGATGAAAAGGGCTACCTGACTATTCAAAACCGGCTGTACCGCTCCCTGAACAGCCAAAGCCTGGGCACGGCCGTGCCCCTGAGCAGCCATCCGGACTATGCCCGACTGCAGGAATGCTACCGCTATGAGCAGCCGGTGGGCTCCATCGGGCTGGTGCAGGTGAAAACGCCAATGCTCAACTGCGTGGACGGCTCCCTGGACGGGGTGAGCGTTTACGCGGCGGCGGTGGGACTGATCCGCTGCATTGACGAAAATGAAAAGCAGCTTCGGGAGGAATTCCGCCGGGGACAGAGCCGGCTGATCGTATCTAGGGATATGCTGCGCCGGGATGCCCAAGGGGAGCTGCAGCTTTCCGACCATCTGTTTGTGGGGCTGGACGAGGACCCGGAGCAGGTGGGCATCACTGTTTTTTCTCCGGCACTGCGGCAGCAGTCCTATTTGGAGCGGAAGCTGGAGTATCTGCGCAACGCCGAGTCTGTGATCGGACTCAAGCGGGGTATGCTCAGCGATGCCAATGCGCAGGAACGCACTGCAACGGAGATCTCCGCCAGTGCGGCGGATTACAATTTGACCGTGATCGACTTCCAGCGGATGTGGGAGGCGGCGGTCAGGGAGGCTATGGAGCTTTGCTGCGTGCTGGCAGAGCTGTATGGCATAAAAACGCCGGCGGCACCGGATTACGCCATCGACTGGGGCAATGGAGTGCTGTACGACGAGGATAAAACCTGGAATGACTACAAGGAAATGGTTGCCTCCGGCCTGCTGAAGCCGGAGATCGCACTGGGCTGGCGGTTTAATATGCCGACCCGGACGGAAAACCAGCTTGCCGCCATCCGAAGCCGCTATATGTCGGTCTGACCGCTTCCTGTGGGAAAGCGGTTTTTTATACCCAAAACAGCCGTGGCGGGCGTAAAAACGCCATCGCAGGAGAGGCAACCTCGTAGAAAAGCGTAGCGAAGAAAGGAAAAAATGAAGCGGGAATTTTTACAAAATCTCAAGGTGGGCTCGCAGGCACTTCCCAGAGAAGTGATCGATGCCATTATGGCGGAAAACGGCAAAGACATTGAAAATGCCAAGCTTCCGCCGGAAAAGTACACAGAGCTGGAAAAAGAGCTTGCCCAGCTCAAAAAGCAGGATCCGCAGGCGCAGCTTCAGGCGGAAAAGGACTACTGGCAGACCCAGCTGCGGGAGGTGGAGGAAAAGCACCGTCAGCAAATGGAGCAGCTGCAGTTTCAGTCGCTGCTCAGCGGTGCCATCACCGCCGCTAAGGGCCGCAATGAAAAGGCCATCACCGCATTGCTGGATGTGCAGGCGCTGCAGGTGGAGCCGGATCGGGAGCAGGCAGTGGCACAGGCACTGGAGAACCTGAAAAAGACCGACGGGTATCTCTTTGAACGCGCCACGCCCCCTCCCTATGCAAGCGGAACAGGCGCCCGGATCCGGGCACAGAAATCGGCACCGACCACTCTGGCCGGTGCCCTGCGTGAAAAAATGGAAAGGAAGTAAAAAAATATGGCAATTACACTGGCAGAAGCAAAGCTCGGCATGGCTGACAAGGTAGATCAGCAGATCGTGGATATGTTCCGGCGCAGCTCCCTGCTGCTGGACAATATGGTGTTTGACAATGTGATCGCGCCGGGCACCGGCGGCAGCACCCTGACCTACGGCTACATTCAACTGAAAACACCGGCCACGGCGGCGGTGCGTACCATCAACGGAGAGTACACGCCGGGGGAGGCCAAGCGGGAAAAGAAAACCACCGGCGCCATCATTATGGGCGGCTCCTTCCAGGTGGACCGGGTGCTGCAGAATACCGCCGGTGCGGCGGATGAACTGGCACTGCAGGCGGAGCAGAAAATCAAGGCGACGGCAAATTATTTCCACAATCTGACCATCAACGGTGCCTCCGGGATGGAAAGCGGCTATGTGGGCGGCACCTTCGACGGCCTGCGAAAGCTGCTTTCCGGCACGGAAAATGAGCTCAGCAGCACGGTCTCCCTGACAACCTCCGCTGAGCTGGATAAAAATTACAATGCCTTCCTGGACGAGATGGACAGCTTTGTAAGCTGCCTGGACGGTACCCCCTCTATGCTGCTGATGAACCGGCAGATGCTCATCAAGCTGCGCTCCATCGCCCGCCGTGCCGGCTATTATGAGTGGGCAAAGGACGATTTCGGCCGGACAGTGGAGACCTATGCCGGGATCCCGATGGTGGATATGGGTATGTACTATGATGGCACCTCCACCAAAAATGTGGTGCAGACCGACAGCGAGGGCAAGACGGCCATTTATGCCGTGTCTCTGGGTCTGGACGGCTTCCACGGCATCAGCCCGATGGGCGACGGCGTGATCCGCTGCTATATGCCCGACCTGAATGCCCCCGGCGCGGTGAAAACCGGCGAGGTGGAGCTGGTGGCCGGCGTGGCACTGAAAAACACCCTGAAGGCCGCTGTTTTGAAGGGGATCTCCGTGGATAAGGCCTAAGGAGGCAGTGCTTCTTGGTGGAATACGATTTCTACGCCAACGGCTATTTGGGAAGTATGATCCCGGAAAAGGCATTCCCGGAGCTGTGCGCCCGGGCGGAGGCGTTTCTGCGGCAGCTTCGCCGGAAATATCGGGTGGCACCGACGGATGCCGTCTCGGAAAAAATGGCACTGTGTGCCCTGGCGGAGGTTTATTACGGCTATCGGGGAAAGCGGGCAGGCGTGACAGCCGCCACGGTTGGCGGTGTGTCTGTGCGCTACGACGGCGCCTATGAAAACCGGCTGCACCGGGAGCTTCTCCGGCAGGCGGGCATCTATTTGGATATTTACCGGGGGGTGAGGGGATGAACAGTCCACTGGATTACAGTCTGTGCTGCCAGTGCGTGACGGTCTATCGTCTGCAGGCAGGGCAGGTCTGCCGGTATGTGGCGGACGGGGTGTCCTTCTCCGGAAGGGTGACCCAAACGGTAGATGCCCTGGGGCAGCATTGCCGCAGGGCGTTTACCCTGATCCTGCCCGGCTCTCAGGTGGGGATCGCTCCCGGTGACCGGGTGTATGAAGGAATCGGCCCCACGGTCACGGCAGAGCAGTGGGATGACTTTATACCGGCCGCACAGCCCCGGCTGTGGCAGGTGGAATCGGTGCAGCCGTTTTACTGGGAGGGCACCGTGTGCCACGTGCAGGCAGAGGGGGAAAAGGAATGATACAGACACTGCTTGCTTGGCTGAAAACCTATCCCGGCTGGGAGCAGGAATGGCTTTGGGTGGATCGCACCGACCCGGCGCCGGGCAATATCGGCCTGTATCCCACCGGAATGCGGGAGCTTTCCCGCAGGGAGGATGTGCTGGGCAGCGTGACGGTGCGCAACCGGCAAAGCTTTACCCTCTGCCGTGTTACTGCCGGGCAGACCGACGGCTGGGCAAGTGCCCAATGGATCGCCGGTCTGCAGGAGTGGGTACAAAGCCAGAGCCTCCGGGGTCTGGCACCGGTTTTTGGGGACAGCCCCGGCACGGAACGGATCCTGGCACAGGCGGGCAGACTGCAAAGCGCCTGCAACGCAGGAACAGTAAAATACACGGTCAGCCTGACCGTGGAATACGAAAAAACCATACAAAAGAAGGGAGAATAAACCGTGGCAAAAATTGAACGGAAATATTTGGCACATTATATCAACGCCGCACTGCCGGATGAGGATGCGGCATATGAGCGGCTGGGCAGGGATCTGGAGGAATTCAGTCCCGAGCTTTCGGCACAGGTGGACACCAAAAAGAACATTTTGGGGGAGACGGCCATTGTGATCTCCGGCTATGAAAAGACCGGTGCCGTGGAGCCTTACTATGCGGAAAAGGGCTCGATGCTCTTTGAGCGGCTTCAGGACATCATCGACAATGACCGGGTGCTGGACGAGCTGAAAACCGATGTGGTGGAGGTCAAGCTTTGGGAAAGCGCCTCCGATGGCGAGTATTCGGCAAGCCGGGAGGAGGCGTACATCGAAATCAACAGCTACGGCGGCGATGTGACCGGCTATCAGATCCCCTTTACCATCCATTATACCGGCCACAAGGTCAAGGGCACCTTCCAGCCGGCAACCAAAACCTTTACACAGAGCTGAGAAGAAAAAGACGGCTTGTTCCGCCCCCGCACCCCGGGGGCGGAGTATTTTAGAAAAGGAGAATGCATATGGAAAAAATACAGTTTGACAGCGGCGTAAAAAGCTTCCGGTTCAACGGCACGGGCACGCTGCGGTTCCATCCCGGAGATCCCAATCTTTACGCCCGCTTTATGGAGAGCACGGAAAAGCTTCAGGAGCTGGAAAAGGAATTGCAGGCAAAGATGGAGGCGCTGTCCGGAGAAGACAGCGGTGTGGCAGCGGTGAAGCTGCTGAGCATTGCCGATCGGAAAATGAAAAAGCTGCTTAGCTGGGTGTTCGGCGAGGAAAACGATTTTGATAAGCTTCTGGGCGGTGTCAGCCTGCTGGCCGTGGGAGAAAACGGTCAGCGGGTGGTGACAAACCTGTTTCACGCGCTGGAGCCGGTGCTGCTGGCCGGCGCCCAAAGCTGCGCCCGGGAAAAGGCAGAGCAGGCCGTCAGCAAGGCAAAGGCCCGGCGGGCGGCACAGGAATGAACGGCTGGGAGCTGCCCCGGGCAGCGGTGCTGGGCGGTGTGAAATATGACATTAACGGGGATTACCGGGATATTCTGGAGATCTTCACCTATCTGGAGGATCCGGAATTGCCGGTTTTCTTCCGGTGGCAGATCGCCCTGGCACTATTTTACCAGAAGCCCATCCCGCCGGAGCATCAGCAACAGGCTATGGATTATCTGGCAGAGTTTATCACCGGCGGCCGGGCGGAAAAGGCCACCCCCGGCGGCAGACTGCTGGACTGGCAGCAGGATGCGCCCCTGATCGTGGCGGATATCAACCGGGTAGCCGGGCGGGAGATCCGGGCACTGCCCTTTGTTCACTGGTGGACCTTTCTCGCCTGGTTCCACGCCGTGGGAGAGGGGCAGCTTTCCGGGGTGGTGGCCATCCGGGACAAGCTGCGCCGGGGGAAGCCTCTGGAGCCGTGGGAAAAGACATTTTACCGGGAGCACCGGCAGATCGTGGAGCTGCCGAAGCGCCGCACCCGGGAGGAACAGGAGCAGATCCGCAGCCTGGAGCGGCTGCTGGATGGAAAGGGCGGTGAAAAAGAATGAATATTACCATTATGCAAACCCGTGAACCGCTGACAGCGGAGGAATGCGTGCAGGCCGTTGCCCAGGTGCAGGAGCAGTTCAGGATCCTGACCAAGCGGCTGAAAAGGGAACTGATGTCCCTGCTGGAGAGTCTGCCGGGAAAGCTGCTGGGGGCGGTGCGGTCCCTCGGCCGGGAGATGGAGGCGGCCTTTACCGTGGAGACCCTGGCCGACTATCGGCAGGCCTGCGCCATTTACGGCACGCAGCTTGCAGGTATGCTTTATAAGCTGCAGCAGAGCTTTACCGGGCTGCGGGAAGCATTGCTCGGGGCGGCGGCACCCCTTGCGGCACTGCTGGTGCCGGTGGTGCAGACGGCAGTGGAGGTGCTGACTGCACTGGCAAACAGCATCGGTCAGGTGCTGCGGGTGCTGCTGTTCGGCAGCGAGGAGGCGGAACGCTTTTCCGGAAGTCTTTCTGCGGCCGCCTCCGCAGGAACGGCACTGAAGAAAACACTGGCCGGCTTTGACCAGCTTAACCGTCTGGGCAGCGGCAGCACAGGCAGCGGCGTATCCGCCTCTGCCGCCGGAAAGCCGCTGACAGCCGGGTGGCAAAAGGCGGTGGATAAAATATCAGAGCTGCTGAAGCCCTTGCAGCAGATCGACCTGAGCCCGGCGATCCGCTCATTTGAACGGCTGAAAAAGGCACTGGAGCCCATTACAAAGGCGCTGTTTGCCGGGCTGGAATGGGCGTGGTATCACATTTTGGTACCCCTGGCGCAGTGGACGGTGGAGGAGCTTTTGCCTGCGTTTTTGGATACGCTGACGGCGGCACTGAAGGCACTGGGATATGTGATAGAGGAGCTGAAGCCGGCCTTCACCTGGCTGTGGGAAAACTGCCTGAAGCCTCTGGCAAGCTGGGCGGGAGATCAGGTGGTCGGCTATTTTCAGGCACTTACCCGGCAGCTTGGGGGCGTATCCGACTGGATCGGTGCCAATCAGGGGCCGGTGGATACCCTGATCCAGTCCGGAAAGAACCTGATCGGCACCCTTGGACGGCTGGCACTGGAGACAATGGGCTGGGGCAATGCCACCGGCAGTGCCTCCTCCGTCTTTTCTGAGCTGCTGGGGCTGCTGGGGATCGCCGCCGTGCCGCTGAACGGCACCTCCGGCGCAGTGGGAAAGCTGGGGGGCCTTTTGGAAAAGCTGGCGGCCTGCTTCGGCCTTGTGGATCAGGCCTCCGGCAGCACCTGGAGCTCCCTCCGGCAGGTTTGGGAAAATGCCTGGAGCCTGCTCAAGGAAAAGATGGTGGATCCGGCCTACAGCGGCCTGAAGAGCACCCTAAACGGCATCATTGCCTTTATCAATACGGTTTTGCGAGGGGCGGCTACGGCGGTGAACTTTTTGGGAAAGGCACTGAACAACCTGAAATTTGATGTTCCCAAGTGGGTACCGCTGATCGGCGGCAAAAGCTTTTCCTTTTCTATGGGAACGGTGACCGCACCCCAGATTCCCTATCTTGCCCAGGGGGCGGTGCTGCCTGCCAACCGGCCCTTTATGGCGGTGGTGGGCGATCAGCGCCACGGCACCAATGTGGAGGCACCCCTTTCCACCATTGAGGAGGCTGTGGCCGGTGTGCTGACCCATTCGATGGATGGAGTGATGGCGGGCTTTGCCGCCGTGGGAGAACGGCAGGAGCAGATCCTGCGTGCCATCGGGGCACTGGATATTTCCGACAGCAGTCTGGCCGGTGCGGTGGCTCGGCATCAGGCACGGATGGCTGTGGTGACAGGAGGATTTTGATATGCGGGAAACAACAGAGCTTTTTCAGGTGGACGGCAAGCCCATTCTGGTACCGGACGGAGAAATCACGGTCAGCTACGAGGATTTGGACAGCGGAGATGCCGGGCGGGACGAAAGCGGCGTGATGCACCGGATGCTCGTGCGCTGCAAGGTACCCACCTGGAGCTTTTCCTACAGCTACCTGACGGAACAGGAGAAAAATTATATGGAGGGGCTTTTTGGGGACAAGGCCACCTTTTCCTTCACCCATCCCTCCCGGCTGGATGCCTCGGTATCCCGGCAGACCCTTTGCTACCGCAGCAAGTATTCCGTCACCTGGAAAAACGCAAGGACGGGGCTTTGGAGCGGCTACAGCTTCCGGGTCATTGCCTGTTAGGAGGGAATAGAAAATGCACAAAACCATACTGCGCCTGCCCGATGGCCGGGAGCTTTCCTCCGGGAGCATTGGGCACAGCGCCGTCTGCGGGATAACACTGACCCAGTGCGTAAATGCGGGCACGGAGCTGACAATCGGCTCGGTCTGTGCCGGTTTGCTGGAATGCTCGCTGCTGTGCCCGGCGGAGGAAAGCCCGGTGCAGGCCGGGGATGAAATTGCTCTCTACCGGGAGACGGAGAGGGGAGAAAGGCAGCTTTTGGGCCTGTTTACGGCGGAAAAGCCAAACCGTGTCAGCCGCAATAAGCTGAAATTTGTGGCATACGACCGGGTAAGTCGGCTGGATCAGGATGTGAGCCGGTGGCTGCAGGAATTGGAGGGCTGGCCGTACAGCCTTTGGGAGCTGGCACAGATGGTCTGTGACCGGTGCCGGGTGCCCCTGCGGGAGACGGTGCTGCCCAATGGAGGCCTGCCGGTGGCACCCCTGACCGGCGAGGGTATAACCGGAAGAAGGCTGCTGCAATGGATCGGCCAGTGCACAGGCCGGTTTTGCCGTGCCAACGAGGCGGGAGAACTGGAGTTTGCCTGGTATGCCCCCTCGCAGGTGCGTATTACCGATCAGACGGTGACGGAGGCGACGGCCTCCTTTCAGGACACACAGCTGGCGCTGGAGGGTACCGGGCTGGGACTGTGCTTTGACCGGCAGGGCAATGTCGCCTTGGAGGGAGAAGCACTTTCGGCACAGGAGCAGGCAGAAAATGTGACACTGACACTGCCGGATGCCGGAGAAAGAATTTGCTGCCTGTCCGGCAGTCTGCAATATTCGGACTATCTGGTGGCACCGGTCACCCAGGTGCGAATCTGCCAGAGCAGTCAGGATGTGGGCACGGTCTGGCCGGAGACGGCGGGGGAGAACCCAAACTGCTATGTGCTTTCCGACAATCCGATTTTGACCGCTATGGACACGGCAAACCGAAAAGCGGTGCTCAAAGCCCTCTATGAGCAGCTTTGCACGGTGTGCTACACACCCTGTCAGGTCAGCGTGCCGGCAGGAACGGCTGTCCGGGCCGGGGAGATCGTGACGGTGGAAGCGGCCGGCGGCAGCTTCCCGGTTTATGTGATGAGCCGTGTGCAGTCCGGGCAGAGGGATACGGTCAAATGCACCGGCAGCCGTCGGCGGGACAGCACGGCGGCGGTCAATCAGGTGTCCATGCAGAGCCTGAACGGGAAGGTGCTGGATTTACGCACGGAGGTGGATGGCATTCAGGCGGAAAACCGGGACCTGGCGGGGAAAATGGCATCCCTGCGCCTGAATGTGGATGGCATCACCGCCACAGTGGAAAGCCAGAAGGAGAATATGGGCGTTCTCCGGCAGGAGGTGACCCGGCTGGAGCAGGATGCCGCCGGGCTGAAGCTTTCCGTGGAAAAGGTGCGCACCGACGGGGCAAGCCAGGTAAGGACGGAAAAGGGCTTTACCTTTGACGAACAGGGCCTGCGGATCCGGCAGACAGGCTCGGAGATGGAAAACCGGCTGGATGAGCAGGGAATGTATGTCACCCGGTTCGGACAGACCATTTTGCAGGCGGACAGCAACGGCGTGACGGCAAGAGATGTGACCGTCAGAAACTATCTGATCGCCGGCGGTCACGCCCGGCTGGAGGAATATGAGACAAACCGCACAGCGTGCTTTTGGATATAGGAGGAAAAGATGGCTGTTTATCAAGCACTCAGCCTGACACAGGTCAGTCAGGAGCAGGAGGAAAATACTTCACAGGTAAAAATCAAGTGGACATCCCGGCAGACCGGGTCGAGCTACAATGAGACCCTGCACACGGCCTATTATTATGTGTCCGTCAACGGTGCGGCGGAAAAGGCGTATTCCGTGGAGTACATTCTGCCGTTGCAGACCACGAAAACCATTGTGGAAACCACCGTTGCCGTGCCCCACAATGACCGGGGAGAGGCTACGGTCACCGTCCGCACCTGGATGAATACCAATATTTCCGCCGGTGTGGTGGAGCAGAAGCAGACTTTGACCCTGACCACCATCCCCCGGGAATGCACAGTATCCGCTGCGGATGTGACCATCGGCGGCAGCTGCGCCATAGCGGTTGACCGGAAAAACACCGGCTTTGATTACACGCTGCGGCTGCAATTCGGGGGCATACAGGGCTATCTGGATGCGGATGGCAGCCTGTCGGAGACGGCGGTCAGGCTGAAAGAGGCCAAAATAACGCTGCCCATCGGGGAGGAATACTACCAGGAGCTGACGAAGGCTACCCGTGATATAGCTACCCTGACCTGTACCACCTATTCCGGCACTACGCAGATCGGCAGCCCGAAAACGGCGCAGTTTGCCGTTATGATCGACCCGGAGGTGTGCTATCCGAGCTTGACGGCCTCGGCGGTGGACATAGAGCAGAGAACGAATGAACTTACTTACGATGATTCCGTTCTGATCAGCGGCCATTCCACCGCCCGGATAACGGCTTACCCTGCCGGGAAGAAATACGCAACCATTGTATCCGTGACGGTGAACGGGCAGAAAATGACCGAAAAGACTTTGGACATTCCCAATTTTTCCGGCACTTCCCTTACCGTCACCGCCACAGACAGCCGGGGTCTGACCACCAGCGTAAAGCTCGGCAATAAAATCATACCCTATACGCCGGTGACAATGACCGCTGCCATCCAGCGGACAGACCCCACCAGCGGCAAGGCAAGGCTGACCCTGAGCGGAAGTTGGTACCGTGGCTCGTTTGGCGATAGCCAAAACAGTGCGGTGAATAGTCTTGCCGTGCAATACCGCATAGGAAACGGCGATCCCCAATTTCTCATCGGCACCGTTTATAACGAGGATGGTACCTATTCCCTGGACACCGTAATTGAGGGGCTGGACTACAGCAAGACCCACACGGTGACGGTGACGGTATCCGATCTGCTGACCTATGCGGAGCGTTCCCTGACCGTAAAAAAGGGTGTTCCGGTTTTTGACTGGGGCGAAAACGATTTTCAGTTCCACGTGCCCTTCGGGGCGGTGCTGGGCAGCTATATGGGCAGGGATTTTGACGAGCTGACCGAGGGCTGCGGCTGCTATGCCGACAGCTCTGCACCACAGGCAGCGGCGGGCTGCAAAAACTTTCCGGAGGCCACCACCGGTATGCTGATGGTGCTCAGTGCCGGCGCCTTTGTCTATCAGATCTACTTGACCTGGAATGGCAGGGCGTATTTTCGTGCCCTTTGGAAGCAGCACCCGTGGTCTGCCTGGAAGCAAATACAGATGAAGGAGGAAGGAGCGTAAAAAATGCAGATGAAAACACTGACGGTGAACGGACAGAAATTCATCGTCACCGATCCCAATGCCGCCACAAAGCAGCAGCTTGCGGACAGCAGCCGGCTGACCCTTTTGGGACAGACCGTACTGACGGAGCCTGCCGGGGAGCTGCTCTGGACACAGACAGCTGGGGAGGAAACGGATTATGGGGAATTTTTTGTTCTGGTGGAGGGCGGAATGGATTCGTCGGCAGAGCAGGCACCGTTTTACTGCCGGGCCGGGGAGGACTTTCTCAGCCGCCAGAGTATAACCAAGACGGCGGGAAAGCTCCGCTGGTGGATCCGGATCCGGCAGGCGGGTAAAACGGAGGCGGGCACCCTGTGGCAGTGCAGCTTCCCGGCAACGCTGACAGCCGGACTGTCTGCTGCGGCAGAGCCGGCGGCGGAGCTGACGACTCTGGTCTGCCGGACAGCGGAGGCAGGACGGCTGACGGCCATAGCCATAGGACATTCCGGCCTGCCGGCGGTGCGATTTACTGCCGGCACCCGGGCAACTGTGTACGGCAGAAAAATTTACACACAGGAGGAAGTCATATGACAGCAGAAAAAATCATAGCACTGGCCAGGCAGGAGGTGGGCTATCTGGAAAAGAAGTCCAATTCCCGGCTGGAGGAAAAAACGGCCAATGCCGGCAACGGGAATTTTACCAAATATGCCCGGGAAATGGATGGCATCGCCGGCTTTTACAACGGCAAGAAAAACGGCTTTCACTGGTGCGATGTGTTTGTGGACTGGCTGTTTTACAAGGCCTTTGGGGCGGAACAGGCAAAGGCATTTTTGTGCCAGCCGGCCAAATCTTTGGGTGCCGGGTGCGGCTATTCCGCCGCTTACTATAAGGCAAAGGACAGGTTCAGAAAATCCCATCCACAGCCCGGCGATCAGATCTTTTTCTCCGACGGGCAAGACAATGTTTCCCATACCGGCGTGGTGACGGCGGTGGAAAAGGGATATGTCCATACCGTGGAGGGCAACACCACCGATTCGGCGGGACGGGCAGGAGTATGGGAAAAGCAATACGCCCTTGACGACCGCCGGATCTATGGCTACGGCCGCCCGGCCTATGACAAGACCCTGCCGGAAGCAAAGCCGGCAGAAACCAAAAAGGGGGATTTTACCGTGGAAATGAGAGTATTGAAAAGCGGCTGCAGAGGGGACGATGTAAGAGCCTTGCAAATCCTGCTCAGGGGCAACGGCTGGAACGGCGGTACCTGGGGTGCAGATGGTAATTTCGGCACACAGACACAGGAGGCTGTCCGGACTTACCAAAAGAAAAAAAGCTTGCAGGTGGACGGTATGGCAGGGCCGGAAACCATGGGCACGCTGCTTGGGGTGAACAAGGGAAAATGAGCGAAGCGATCCTTGTTGCCCTGATCACAGGAGGACTTTCCCTGGTCGGTGTGGTGCTTACCTGTCTGCTGACATCGAGAAAAAATGAAAACACCATCCGCACCGCCCAGGCGGTCACGGATACCCGGCTGGAGGAACTGACCCGGGAGGTGCGGGAACATAACGGCTTTGCCCGGCGGATGCCCGTGGTGGAGGAGCAGATCCGGGGACTTGCCTGCCGGGTGGCAGCACTGGAAAAGCTCTGCCGATAATATTTTGGAGGTACTTATTATGGATATTTTGAAAAACCTTGCCGCTCTGATCAAGGTCAAGACACTGGTCACAATGGCGGTCATTGCGGTATTTGCCGTTTTATCCCTTCGGGGCGTGATCACGCCGGACAATGTGATGATCATTGTCTCCACTGTGGTGGCCTTTTATTTCGGCACCCAGCAGGGCAGGGAAAAAGCCTAAAGGTGACATAGTCCCACCGGCCCGCTTCGGTGGGACGGGGCTTTTTGCCGCAGGGGAAAGAGCAGCTTGGGCATTTAAGCAAAAAATGTGGGGAAAAAGTCAAATTTCAGGCAAAAAATTGGTTATAATTTTATGGGAAAGGACTTGCAAATGACAGCCTTTTCTGTTAACATAACACAGAAGAAAAAGACAGAATACGACACGCGAGAAAGAGGATGAAAGTGTTATGAAAAAGATGATCAGAAGCCTGGGCGCGCTGCTGATGGTGCTGTGCAGCGTGCTTTCTCTGGCCGCCTGCGGCGGTGGCGGTACCCATACCACCGAAAGCCCCGTCAATGCTCAGGACCTTGTGGAGACATTGCTGCAGAAGGTGCAATTTGATACAGAGCTTTCCGATGCGGGAAGCAACGCAACGGTCTTTTTCCCGGAGCTGCCGGAATATGCACTGGTGACGATGTACAGCGGCAGCGGCTACTATGCCGACGAGCTGACCTGGATCACCGTTGCCCAGCAGAGCGATATGGAGCAGGCACGCAAAAGCGTGGATAAGCACCTGGAGCAGGTGCTGGATCAGTTCCGCAGCTATCTGCCGGACGAAATGGACAAGATCGAAAACGCGGTGATCTGGCAGGAGGGGGTCCACCTGATCCTGTGCATCACCAATGACTATAAAAACGCAAAAGCCATTATGGACGATCCCGGCAAGGTGATCAGCGGCAGCACCGGCAATACAGGCGATGCCCAGCAGACCACCGCCCCGGAGGGCACCGGAGCTGCTACGCCGGAAACCACCGGAGAGGCTACGCCGGAGACCACGGAGGATGTCCCTCCCATTACCGCAAAGCCCGGCGTGACCCTCAATGCTGACGGCTATCCGGCACTGGTAAGCAAGGATGAAAGCTCCCGGGACTGCGGTGCCGCCTGTATCGTGGATAATATGGCCTTTGAGTACTATGGCTATCAGGCCTCCACGGCGCAGTATTACGCCAGCCTGGTCAGCAAGGTGGCGCAGGAGCTGAAGGGCACGGCGGATGTTTACGATTTGATCATTCCCACTGCCATCGGCGTGGTGTTCCCGGATAATCTGGTGCAGAAGTACAGCAAAAGCTATGAAAAGCAGGGGGAGCGGATTCAGGAGATCTTCTCTATGATGGAGGACAGCGTGATCCCGGTAAGCTGCTTTGAAAATCTGATGACGCACCGGGATGAATACCTCTATTTCCGCACGGACTGGCACTGGAACGGCCTGGGCGCCTACTATGCCTATGAGTCCTTCTGTGCTGCCAAGGGCGTAACGCCCTATACCACCCAGCAGCGGAAGCTGACGGAGTTTGACGGCTACCTGGGTGCGCTGTACTGGCAGACCTGCGATGAGGATCCGGCTCTGGGCGGCACCCCGGATGTGGTGCAGGCCTACCATCCCTATTCGGAAAATGCCTATATGTACTTCACCGACCGCACCGGCAAGCGCTATAGCTGGAATATTATCTCCGATGTCTCCAATTATGATTCCGGCTACAAGTATAATACCTTTGCCGCCTCCGATCAGCCCTTTGCGGAGTTTTACAATCCGGATGTGACCGACGGCTCTGTGGCCATTGTGATCAAGGAGTCCTTCGGCAATGCGCTGCTGCCCTATCTGGTGGATCACTACAGCACCATCTACGAGATCGACTATCGCTACTGGTCCGGCGACCTGGTGGCCTTTGCCAGGGAAAAGGGTGCCGATGATGTGATTTTTGCCAACAATATCGGTATGATCCGCAGTGATTATCTGGTGGGTCTGCTGGATAAGATCATTCCCTGATATCCCTGTGCCCAACGGCACGGCTTGGAGGCCGGGAGTCTGCATTTTTGTGCAGGCTCCCGGCTCCTTTTTTGTTTTTGAATCCGAAAAGAAGAAAAATCCGCGATAAATCGGGAAATGTTGGCAAAATACGCCGTGTTTCGACAAAAAGTATAAAAATAAGTGTTTGTTCGGGAGCGTATTTCATAGGATTATGTGTTGAATTTTTTACGCTTATCTGTTAGAATAAAGAAAATCACCAACCGATCGTTTCCTGGCAAGCCCCGGATCCCGACCGGAGAGATGCGAGGGCAAAAAATGGGGAAATCCTGCGCCGCGGAGCGAAAAGTGCATAAGATCGCACCGGGGCAGCACCTGACCGAGGGTCGCTGGCTTTTGCGAAAGCTGGTAAACTATCGGCTGCAGATCCTCACCGTCCTTTTGCTGGGGCTGCTGGGGACAGGTATGTCGCTGGTGTCCAGCGTGGCCTCCAAATACCTCATTGATGCGGTGACCGGCCAGTCAGTGGCCAGAATATGGTATATCGCCGCCCTTTTGGTGGGGATGACCCTGGGCGGGCTGCTTTTGCAGTCGGTTTCCTCCTGGGTCAGCAGCCGTGTACACGTGCGTATCCGCAATGCTATGCAGCTTACCGCCTACCGGAAAATACTGGGCGCCCAGTGGGAATCGCTGGAGCCTTACCGCAGCGGCGATCTGCTTGACCGGCTCAATTCCGATATCGGCGTGGTGTCCGATGGGATCATCGGCTTTCTGCCCAGCCTGTTCACCTCCGGTGTCAAGCTGGTGGGTGCTTTTTGCATTATGCTTTTTTATGACCCGGTGATGGCGGTTATCGCGCTGGCCGGTGCGCCGGTCACACTGGTGTTTTCCCGCTTCTTTATGAAGAAAATGCGGGGGTATAACCTGCGTGTCAGGCAGCTCAGCGGCGAGGTGATGTCCTTTCAGGAGGATTCCTTCCGCAATCTGACCAGTATCAAGGCCTTTTCTGCCTCCGAACGCTACAGTCGGGAGCTGCAGGCGCATCAGAAAGAGATGGAAAACGCCACACTGTCCTTCCACGGCTTCCGCATCCGGGTCTCTGCCTGTATGTCCGCCGTGAGTATGCTGGTGACGGCAGCTTGCTTTGGCTGGGGCGTCTACCGGCTTTGGAGCGGGGATATCACCTATGGCTCTATGACGATGTTTTTGCAGCTTGCCAATCTTCTGCGGGGGGCGTTTTCCTCTCTGGTCTCGCTGGCACAGCAGGCGGTGTCCGTCACTACCTCTGCCGGGCGGATCCTTGCGGTGGAGACACTGCCGGAGGAGGTTACCTGTGTTCCCGACGGCTTTGCCGGGGAGCAGACCCTCAGCCTTTCCCTGAAGAAGGTTTCCTTCCGCTATCAAAACGGGGAGACTGTCCTTCGGGATTTTGATTTTACTGCCGGCTCCGGGGAGACGGTGGCCATTACCGGCCCCTCCGGCGAGGGCAAAACTACACTTTTGCGGCTTCTGCTGGGACTGGTCGCCCCCTCCGGCGGCAGTGCCAGTCTGCTGGGCGGCGGCACCGCCTATCCCATTCAGGCGGGTACCCGCAGCGCCTTTTCCTATGTCCCTCAGGGCAACAGCATCATCGCCGGTACCGTGGCGCAAAATCTGCGCCTGCTGGCACCGGAGGCTACGGAAGAGGAAATGGAGCAGGCACTGAAGGTGGCCTGCGCCTGGGAGTTTGTCAGCCAGTTCCCTGAAAAGCTGGAGCATCCGCTGGCAAGCGACCGGGGCATTTCCGAGGGACAGGCGCAGCGCATTGCCATTGCCCGTGCTATTTTGCGGCGGGCACCGATTTTGCTGCTGGATGAGGCCACCTCCGGCCTGGATGTGGATACGGAGCGGCGCCTGATGGAAAATCTGCTGCAAAGCGGCCTGGTAAAGACCTGCATTTTGGTCACTCACCGGCCGGGCAGCGCACAGTTCTGCAACCGCACCTATGAAATTCTGCATGGCTGCGTTACCGAGGTAAGCAATGGAAAGACCGATCACTGATCTGCACAGTCATATTCTTCCCCAGTGGGACGATGGTGCCCAAAGCCTGGAGCAGGCGCTGGAAATGGCACGAATGGCGGTGGAAAGCGGCGTGACGGTTATGGTAGCTACACCGCACTGCACCAATGCAGGAGCACACACTGTCAGAGAAAGATATATTTTGCTGCGGGAGGCGCTGGAAGAATGCTCCATCCCGCTGCGGCTTCTGTGCGGAATGGAGATCCTGGGCATCGAGGAGACGGCAGCCCTTTTGCAGGCCGGCCGCCTGCTGACCCTGAATGGCTCCCGGTATCCGCTGATAGAATTTCCTTTTTCCGCACCGGAGGAGGGGAATACACAGATTTTGGAAAGCGTAGCGCAGGCGGGCTATTGCCCAGTGATTGCCCACCCGGAGCGGTATGAATGTGTCTGCCGGGATCCGGGCTGCCTGCGGCCGTGGCTGGAAATGGGCTGCCTGCTGCAGGTGAACCGGGGCAGCCTGCTGGGTCGCTTCGGCGGTGCGGTGCAGGATGTGGCGCTGTACCTGGTGGAGCGCGGGCTTGCCTGTGCCGTTGCCAGCGATGCCCATTCCACCTGGCGCCGAACCCCGTGGCTGAAGGATGTATATTCTATGCTGGAAGACAGGTTCTCTCCGGAAGCGACCCGGCTGCTTTTATGGGAAAATCCCTACCGCATCCTGCAAAACCAACAGACCTTGCCGGTGCCCCCGGCGTACAGATAAGAGGAGAAAGCAATGAAGAAAAAAATATGGGTGCCTCTTGTGCTGATCGGGCTTTGCCTGATCGTGTTTTTCGGCTACCGCCTGGCTGTAGCCGGCAGTAAGGACACTGCCGCACCTCAGATACAGATGGACAGCGAACAGCCACGCCTGTCGGTGACCGCCTCCGAGGAGGAGCTGCTGCAGGGCGTGACGGCGACGGATAACAAGGATGGGGATGTGACCGCCTCTCTTTTGGTGGAAAGTATTCGCCTGCAGGGCACCGATGGCACCGCTACGGTGCGCTATGCGGCCTTTGACAAGGCCGGCAATGTAGCCAAGGCAGACCGTCAGGTGTACTTTACCGACTATGAGAGCCCCCGCTTTTCCCTCAGCGCGCCGATGGCTATGCAGCAAAATTCCAGCAAGGATGTGATGAGCATCATCACCGCCTCCGACCTTCTGGACGGGGATATTTCCCGCCGGATCCGGGCAACCACGGTCTCTGAGGAGCCGGTGTCCGGCGTGGGCGTGCATCAGGTGGAATTCCGGGTCAGCAATTCCCTTGGGGATACGGTGCGGCTGGTGCTGCCGCTGGAGGTCTATCCGGCAGGAAGCTATTCCGCAACCCTGACCTTGACGGATTATCTGATCTATCTGCCTGCGGGTGCGAAATTCTCCCCGGAGGCGTACCTGGATACCTTCTTCTGGAGAAACGAGGAGCTTTCCCTGCAGGAGGGTCTGCCGGAATATCTGCTACTGGAGACAGACGGCACGGTGGACACCCGCACCCCCGGCGTATATTCTCTGGGCTATACGGTACGCTTTGCCACGGAGGGCGAGACCTATCAGGGCGGCCAGAGCTATGCCGGCCATTCCAGACTGACCGTTGTGGTGGAGGGATAAGCCGATGGAACATACCAATGAAAAAATCAGTACAGGCTTTATGCCGTATTCCCCTATGGTGCTGCTGCGGGATGTGGCAAAGCGCTGGCTGCTGATCCTTTTGACGGCGGTGGCTGTGGGCGTGGGCACCTATATTTACACCCAGGAAAGCTACACCCCGGTCTATAAGACTACCACCACCTATGTGGTGACCACCCACAGCTCGGTCTCCACGGTATACAGCAATCTCAACTCCGCTTCGGGGCTGGCCAATGTTTTTTCCGAGCTGCTCAACAGCTCGGTCATGCGTAAGACCATTTTGCAGCAGCTTGGCACCGACAGCTTCCAGGGCAGCATTCAGGCGGCGGTGATCCCGGAGACAAACCTGCTGACGGTAACGGTCACGGCCTCCGATCCCCGGACGGCCTTTTCCGTGGCACAGGCGATCCGGAAATACCACGAGCTGGTGACCGATCAGGTGCTGGACAGCATCGCTTTGGAGGTACTGCAGCAGCCTCAGGTGCCTGTGGCGCCGATGAACCGCGCCGATGCCGGCGGGCAGATGAAGAAAATGGCTCTGATCGCTGCCGTGGTAATGGCGGTGCTACTGGCGGCACTTTCCTACTCCCGCAATGCGGTGCGCAGCGGCAAAGAGGCAAGGGACAAGCTGGACTGTGTCTATTTGGGAGAAATTCCCCACGAAAAGAAATACAAAACGCTGCCGGCGTGGCTGCGCCACAGCAAGACAGGCATTTTGATCACGGCTCCGGCCACCAGCTTCCGCTTTGCGGAGGCGATCCGCAAGCTGCGCCACCGGGTGGAGCAGCATATGGAGAACGGCCGGGTGCTGATGGTGACCAGCCTGTTGGAAAACGAGGGAAAATCCACGGTGGCGGTGAATCTGGCACTGAGCCTTTCCCAAAAGCACGAAAAGGTGCTTTTGATCGACTGCGACCTGCGTAAGCCTGCCTGCTGCACCCTTTTGGGGCAGGAGCGGTTTTCCGTGGGGCTGCGGGATGTGCTTTCCGGCAAGGCAAAGCCCCAGGAGGCCATCTTGCGGGACCGGAAAAGCAAGCTTGCTCTGCTGTTGGAGCGGCAGGCCGGTATGGATTCCGGTGACCGGATCGGCTCTGCGGAGATGGTCAGCCTGCTGCAATGGGCAGCGAAGGAATACACCTATGTGATTTTGGATATGCCGCCTATGTCGGAGGTTTCCGATGCGGAAAGTATGACGGCATATGCCGATGCCGCCCTTTTGGTGGTGCGGCAGAACGCAGCCACTGCCCCGGCGATCAACAAGGCGGTGGAAACGCTTTCCTCCGGCAAGGCAAAGCTGCTGGGCTGCACCCTCAACGATGCGGACAGCCAGTCCTTCCGCACGGTGCACGGCTACGGCCGCTACCGCTACTATGGCGGCTACGGCAATTATGGAGAAACAAATCGGTAAAGAAAGGCAACGGTTATGGAAAACGAACGACAAGATGAGCAGAAGCTGGATCTTTTCCAGATACTCGGCTGCTTTTTCAAGGAAGCCCGGCGGCGGCTCATTTTGCTGCTGGTGCTGGTGCTTGCGGGAAGCTGCCTTCTTGCGGTGAACCGGTGCCGCAGCTATCATCCTACCTATACGGCTTCTGCCTCCTTTACGGTTCGGGTGGCCAACCCCCTGTATTCCGGTGTCAGCGGCTATAATACCAAGACGGCGGAGCAGATGGCAAAAACCTTTCCCTATATTCTGACCAGCGGCGTATTGCAGGAGCGGGTCAAGGCACATTTGAATATTTCCTATATGCCCTCTGTATCCGTCTCCACCGGTGCCGGCTCCAACATCCTGACGATCCGGGTGACGGATTCCGACGGCCAGCGGGCCTACGATGTGCTCAATGCGGTGATGACCTATTATCCGGAGATCGCGGAATTTGTGGTGGGCTCCACCGTGCTGGTGCTGCTGGATGAAACCGGTGTGCCCCTTCAGCCGGATACCCCGCTGAACTGGAAAAGCGATGCCATTCGGGGCGGCGTTTACGGCTGCCTGATCTGGATCGTCATACTGGTAATCATCGTGCTGTCCCGCAGCACGGTGCACAGCGAGGCGGAGCTGAAAAAATATATCAGTACGCCCTGTATGGGGCAGCTCCCCGCCGTGCGGGTGCCTCAGCGTGTGGCCTGTCCCATCGTGGGCTTCAGCAATCATCAGCCGGCCTTTTCCGAGGCGGTGCGGCTGCTGCGGCTGCGGGTGGAAAAGCATATGGAGGAGAATAAGGGCAAGGTGCTGCTGATCTCCAGTGCCATTCCCGGTGAGGGAAAGACCACCGTGTCTGTAAATATGGCCCTTTCTCTGGCGCAGAAGGGCAAGCGGGTGCTTTTGATCGACTGTGACCTGCGCAATCCCTCCGTGGGGAAAGCCCTCCAGCTTTCGGCAGGCAAATCCCTGACGGATTATCTGCGGGGTGACGGCAGCGTTCGGGAGATCGTGCAGCAGAGCCGGTTTGAGCGGCTGTTTGTGATCACCGGCGGCGCCGGGCTGCGTACCAATTCCGCAGAGCTGCTCAGCCAGGAGCGGACAACACGGCTGATCCAGGCCTCCAAAAATCTGTTTGACTATGTGATTTTAGATACACCGCCCTGCTCCCTGCTGTCCGATGCGGCGGAGCTTGCCGCACTGGCAGATGGCAGCCTGATGGTCATCCGGCAGGATTTTGCCACCCGGGAGCAGATCATCGACGGTCTGCAGCGGCTGGGGGATTGCGGGCTGCCCATTTTGGGTTGCGTGCTCAACGATATGCATAAATCCCTGTCCGGCGGCTATGGCTACGGCTACGGTTACGGCTATGGCTATGGTTATGGCTACGGGCAGAAGACACACGGATAAAAGAGGTAGCTTCTATGCAGACAACAGCCGGACGGCGAAGCCGGGCAGCCTGTGAGGGCGTTTACAATCGAATCGTCAAGCGGGGGCTGGATATCCTGATTTCGGCGGTGGCACTGAGCCTGCTTTGGCCGGTGTACCTGCTTATCGGACTTCTGATCGCCGTCGGGGATGGCCTTCCGGTGCTGTACCGGGCCGAGCGGGGTGGCTACCGGGGGAAAAGCTTTCGGATATGCAAGTTCCGCACGATGGTCAAAAACGCCGAGCAGCTTGGCGGCGGAACCACGGCGCTTCACGATCCCCGGATCACCCGGATCGGCAATTTTCTGCGGAAAACCAAGCTGGATGAGTTGCCTCAGCTTTTTCAGGTACTGACCGGGAAAATGAGCCTGGTGGGGCCCCGGCCGGAGCTGATGCGCTATGTGCAGGCCTACACCGGCGAGGAAACGCAGATCCTGATGGTCAGGCCGGGCATTACCGACTTCAGCTCCGTGGCCTTTATCGACCTGGACGAGCTGGTGGGGGAAGAAAATGCGGACGAGGTTTATGAAACAAAGGTGCTGAAAAAGAAAAACGCATTGCGCCTGCATTATGCGCAGACCGTGTCCTTCCGGACAGATGCCCGGATTTTGGGGCAGACAGTTGGGGCAGTGCTGAAAAAGGCATCGGGTTATATTTTTAGGAAAGAACACAGGTAGTATGGAGTACATTACACTGAAAAATTCAGATTTGCAGGTATCCCGGCTGTGTATGGGGGGCTGTCCTATGGGCGGCTACGGCTGGGGACAGGTGGATGAGCGGGAGCTGATTGCGGCAGTCCGGGCGGCACTGGATCGGGGAGTGAATTTCTTCGATACCGCCGACACCTACGGGCTGGGGCAGTCCGAGCGCACCCTGGGAAAGGCACTGGGTGCCCGCCGGCCGGAGGCGGTGATCGCCACCAAATTCGGTGTGCGCATCGAAAACGGCAAAACCTTTTACGACAATTCTCCCCAGTGGATCCGCAGAGCCTGCGAGGAAAGCCTGAAGCGGCTGGACACCGAATACATCGACCTTTATCAGGTGCATTACCGGGATAAGGAAACGCCGATGGCTGCGGTGGTGGAGACACTGGAGCAGCTCCGGGCAGAAGGGAAGATCCGCTATTTCGGTCTTTCCAATCAGTACCGGGGAGATCTTCAGGAGCTTCAGCCCTGGAAGGGCACCTTTTCCTCCTTCCAGAATCAGTATTCCCTTGCCTGCCGGGACTATGAAACGGATATTCTGGAGCTTTCCGGCAAGCTGGATATGACCCCTATGACCTGGGGCAGCCTGGGGCAGGGCATTCTCACCGGCAAGTACGATGAAAATGTACGCTTCGGCAGCGATGACCGCCGCTCCCGGAAGGTGTATGTGAATTTTTACGGCGAAAAGCTGAAAAAGAATCTGACCATTGTGGAGCGCCTGCGGCAGGAGGCAAGAAATTGCCGTGTGCCGGTAAGTGCTGCTGCGGTGCGGTTTATTCTGGACTATATTCCCGGCAGCGTGGTGCTGTGCGGCGCCAAGCGGCCGGAACAGATACTGGAAACAATGGAGACCCTTACCTTCTCCCTGGAGCCGGAGGCATTGCGCCGGCTGGAGGAGGTCTCCCGATAAATACACGGAAGAAGTGAGTAATGTATGACAAGCGAACAATTGGCGTGGATGATCTGCCGGCATAATGTGGAAATGACCCATATTTCCGGCGGAAGTCATATTGGTGCGGCACTGTCCGTGGCGGACATTCTGGCGGTTTTGTATGCGGATGTTCTCCGTTACCGCCCGAAGGAGCCCACCTGGGCAGATCGGGATCGGTTTATTCTCAGCAAGGGACACGCAGGGGCAGCGCTGTATGCTGCCCTGGCAGAGTGCGGCTTTTTCCCCCGGGAGGAGCTGGCAAGCTACTATTGCGATGGTAGCCGGCTTTCCGGCCACGTGTCCCAGGCGGTACCCGGTGTGGATTTTTCTACCGGCTCTTTGGGGCACGGGCTGAGCGTGGGGGTCGGAATGGCCGTCGCGGCAAAGCAGGATGGAAAGACCCATCGGGTTTTTGTCGTTCTTGGAGACGGAGAGTGCAACGAGGGCTCCGTTTGGGAGGCGGCGCAGACGGCGGTGCATTTTGGGCTGAGCGGACTGGTGGCTATTGTGGATCACAATCATATGCAAAGCATCGACTACTGCGAGCGCACGCTGCACAGCGCCCCGATGGTCGACCGCTGGTGTGGCTTTGGCTGGCATGTGATCGAGCTGGACGGCCACAATCACGCTGCCCTGCGCAGGGCACTGCAGACCCGCAGCAGCCTGCCCACGGTGATCATTGCCCATACGGTCAAGGGACACCGGGTTCCCTTTATGGAGAAGGATATCCTCTGGCATTACCGCTTCCCCCATACCGGCTGGGAATATGACGGCGCAGTGGCGGCACTGCACCGGTGCAGGCCGGAGGGCGTGGAGGATTCCTATACCCCCAATGGGGTGGAAAATCCCGTGCTGCCCGGCGAGGATGCAGATACCAAGTGGGATCACACGATGGGCCAGACCTATCATCCCACCTGGTTCCGGCTGCAGGAGGTAGAAAAATGAGAGACAGCTTTGTGCGTACCCTTTTGACACTGGCGCAGGGGGATCCCAATATCGAACTGCTGACCGGCGATCTGGGCTTTGGCGTGCTGCGCCCCTTTTGGGAGGCACTGCCGGATCAGTTTTTGAATGTGGGCATAGCGGAGCAGAATATGCTCTCTATGGCCGCCGGTATGGCCCTGGAGGGAAAGACGGTGTTCGTCTATTCCATCGGCAATTTCCCAACGATGCGCTGCCTGGAGCAGATTCGGAACGACTGCGCTTATCCCGGTGCCAATGTGAAGATCGTCTGCGTGGGCGCCGGCTTTGCCTATGGCGCGTTGGGAATGAGCCATCACGCCACGGAGGATCTGGCGGTTATGCGGGCACTGCCCGGTGTGACCGTTTTTTCGCCTGCGGACCGGACGGAGGCGGAGACTGTGGCACGGGCGGCGGTAAAGACCCCCGGAACCTGCTATATCCGGCTGGGGCGGGGCGGCGAGACACCCATCCATACGGCGGCACTGCCCGGCCCCATTACCGGGTTGCAGAGCGTGCAGCCGGGCAGCGGGGTGACACTGCTTGCCACCGGCGACCTTGCCCAGGAGGCGGTGCTGGCGGCAAAGCTGCTGAAAAAGAAGGGACTGACCCCTGCCGTGTACACTGTCCCTACCGTTTGCCCCATTGACGGGCGTACGGTGCTGGAATGCGCCTGTAACAGCAGCCTGATCGTTACCTGCGAGGAGCACGATGTCCGGGGCGGCCTGGGCACCGCCGTTGCGGAGCTGCTGGCACAGCACCCCACCGGTGCAAAGCTTGTCCGGCTGGGCATTCCGGAGGAATACTGCAGCTATGTGGGCACGCAGCAGTGCCTGCGCCACCGCTACGGCCTGACCGGGGAGCAGATCGCCCGCCGGATCGAAGAGGCGCTGGTATGAAAAAGCTGCTGATCACCTCCACGGATATGATGATGATCCAGTTCCTCATTCCCCACGTGCGCTATTTGTGCCGGAGGGACTATGAGGTGGAGATCGCCTGCTCTCAGGTAGGAGAGCGGATGGAGGATGTGCGCAGTGCCCTCCGGGATACACCGGTGAAGGTGCATACCGTTTCCCTGGAACGCAGCCCGGCTTCCCCCAAAAATCTCCGGGGCTATGGGCAGATGAAAAGGCTGCTGGCGGAAAACCACTATGATCTGATCTGGACAAATGAGCCGGTGATGGGCGTTGTGACCCGGCTTGCGGCAAGAAAAACCCGCAAAAACGGCACAAAGGTGCTGTATATGTGCCACGGCTTCCATTTTTACAGGGGCGCCCCTCTGCACAGCTGGCTGCTGTATTATCCAGTGGAGCGGCTGCTCAGCCGCACCTGCGATGCCATCGTGACCATCAACCGGGAAGACGAAACCAGAGCCAAAACCTTTTCCTGCCCGGCGGTGTATCGGCTGCCCGGCGTAGGCGTGGATAACAGAAGGTTTCAGGCAAGCTGTGCCGTTTCCCGGGAAGAAAAGCGCCGGCAGCTTGGGATCCCCTGCAATGCCTGGGTGGTATTGTCCGTAGGAGAGCTGACCCGGCGGAAAAACCACGCGGTGGTGCTGCGTGCAATTCAGAAAATGGACGATCCTTCGGTGCAGTATATTCTCTGCGGCAAGGGAGATCTGCAAAAGGAACTGGAGGAAACAGCCCGGGCGCTGGGAATAGAAAAGCAGGTGCATTTTCTGGGCTATCGGAGAGATATTTCTGAAATTTGCCATATGGCGGATTGCTTTGCTTTTCCCTCTTTGCAGGAAGGCCTTCCATTTGCACTGATGGAGGCAATGTCCAGCGGACTGCCCATTGCCTGCTCGGACATCCGCGGCAATGTGGATCTGATCGACGGCGGCATTGGCGGGATCCTTTGCAATGCGGGAAGCCACCAGCAGTTTTACACAGCGCTGACACAGCTTCGGGGGATCGATCCGGCACCAATGGCAGCCCATAACAGAGAAAAATTGCAGGCCTTCGATGTGGAAAAGGTAAAGCCTCAGCTCGAAGGCCTGCTGGAGAAAGTTTTGAAAGCATAAGCACAGGGGGCGGAGTATGCCAATTCGAATTTTACATATTGTGACTTATATGGGGCGGGGCGGACTGGAAACCCTTTTGATGAACTGTTTCCGGCAGATTGACCGGGAAAAGGTGCAGTTTGATTTTTTGGTGCACCGGCCGTTTCGTGCCGATTACGACGACGAAATTGAAGCCTTAGGCGGCAGGATCTACCGTCTGCCCCGGCTCGACCCATTCAGTGTCTCTTATCGAAAAGCACTTCGGGACTTTTTTACAGAGCACAGGGAATATAAGATCGTCCACAGTCATCTGGACTGTATGAGTGCCATTCCCCTGCAGATCGCCAGGCAGTGCGGCGTACCCGTTCGGATTGCCCACAGCCACAGCAGTAATATCAACCGGAACCTTACATATCCGCTAAAGCTGTTCTATCGAAAGCAGATTCCCAAATACGCAACCCATTTCTTTGCTTGCAGTACCGCCGCTGGGGACTTTATGTTCCCCCATCAGACGGTCACGCTGGTCAATAACGGCATTGAAACGGAAAAATTTTCCTTCGATCCCCAGGTGCGGGAGCAAATGCGGCAGGCCCTTTCCTTGGGAAATGCCCTTGTTCTGTGCCATGTGGGCAGATTGGTTTTGGAAAAAAATCATGGTTTTCTTTTTGGGGTTTTTCAGGCACTTCATGAAAAAGTGCCCAACAGTAAGCTGCTTTTGGTTGGAGATGGGCCCTTGGAGGCAACGCTTCGGCAAAAAGTCCAATCCCTGGGACTGCAAGATGCGGTTAGCTTTTTGGGCGTGCGGTCGGATGTGGAACGGATATTGCAGGCATCGGATGTTTTCCTGTTCCCGTCCCTTTATGAGGGCTTAGGAATGGCTGCCGTGGAGGCACAGGCTGCCGGATTGCCTTGCATTCTTTCCGACCGAGTGCCGGAGGCTTGCAAAATGACTTCACTTGTACATTTTCTGTCCCTATCCTCCGGTGCACAAGCTTGGGCAGATACGATCTTAAAGCAAAATACTGCCAACCGGACAAGTCACCGAGACGAAATAACCGCCGCCGGTTACGATATTCGGACGACCGCCCAGCGTTTACAGGCATTTTACCTGTCACAAGGGAGATGACCGGATGGAACAATCTTATTTTCTCAGTATTCTTACGCCTGCCTATAACCGGGGAAAGCTGCTGCACCGCTGCTATGCTTCCCTGCTGGCACAGACGGACAGGGATTTTCAGTGGATCATCGTAGATGACGGGAGCACGGATGACACGAAGTCCGTTGTCGACAGTTTTCAAACGGATCAGTTTCCCATTACCTATATTCGCAAACCTAACGGTGGAAAACACACCGCCCTGAATGCCGCTCACGAAAGCATTCGGGGAAAATATGTGCTCATACTGGACAGCGATGATTATTTGACGGAAAACGCTGTAGAATCCGTGAAAAAGGCCTGGGAAAAATTCGAAAAGGATCCGTCCGTGGGTCTGATCACCTTTCTGAGAGGGAAAACCGTTGCGGATCCACTGTGTATTGGACGGGAAACGGACAGGCCGGTGGATATGCGCAAGGCCAGGCGCACCGTCATACACGGCAACGATTGCTGTGAGGTATTTCGTGCAGAGCTGTTTTTAGCCCATCCCTTTCCGGTGTTTCCGGGAGAGCGTTTTCTGTCGGAATGTGCCGTCTGGGATCAGATGGCACAGACCCATAAATGCGTATACCGCAATCAGGTGATCTATATTTGTGATTATCTGGCCGGCGGCCTGACGAAAACCGGGAAAAAGCTGCAAATTTCCAATCCAAAGGGTGGAATGTTTGTGGCTAACCAGCGGATGGGCAACGGCTTTCCGGTGCTTCAGCGGTTTAAATACGGACTGCTGTATGTGTGCTACGGTGCTTTTGACGGGCTTTCCGTCCGAGCACTTTTGCAAAAAGCAGACCATCCCCTTTTGGCACTGCCGTGCCTGATCCCGGGATATTTTCTGTACCGATATTGGAAGAAAAAGTATTTGCCATAAACGCTTTCAGCGGGAGGTGTGCAGTGTGGAGCGTAAAAAGATACTGCTGGTGGCGCCGGTTTTAGAGATCGGCGGGGCGGAGAAGGTGGTGCGGGATATTGGCTGGTACGCTGACCGGTCACGCTTTGATATCCACCTGCTGATTCTTCGGGACACGGTAGGCATCTATGAAAAGCAGCTTTTGGAAAAGGGCTGCAAGAGCTTTCACGTGCCTGAGCCGTCAGAAAGTTATGTAAACTTCTTTAAGCATTTGCTTCAACTGCTGAAGCAGGAGCAGTACCACGCCGTCCACGTGCACACCATGTTCAGCTCCGGCTGGGTTATGCTGGCGGCCAAAATGACCGGCGTGCCCGTGCGGGTATGCCATGCCCACTCCGCTCTGGAGGATGGCCACGGCCTTGTAAAAGCGGTTTATGAGGCGGTGATGCGCCGGCTGATATTGTCCTGTTCCACCGATCTGGTCGCTTGTGGCGTGAAAGCCGGACAGCGGCTTTACGGGGAAAAGGCATTTGCAAAGCACGGTCAGCTTGTGCTTAACGGCATTGCTGTGGAAAGCTATGCCTACCGGGCAGACCGTGCCGCCGCCATCCGGGAAAAGCTGGGTATGGAAAACAGCTGGATCATTGGCCACACCGGCCACCTGGCCGCCGTGAAAAACCAATCTTTCCTGATAGAGCTTATGCCGCTGATTTTGGAAAAGCAGCCCAATGCAAAGCTGCTTTTGCTGGGCGAAGGTCCCGACCGCCCTATGCTGGAAGAAAAAAATTCCCAAATGGGCTTGCAGAATGTGGTGGTTCTCACCGGGAATGTGACCCAGGTCGCGGACTATTTGAGCGCTATGGATGTGTTTGCCTTTCCCTCCTTGTATGAGGGCTTGCCCCTTTCCGTCATGGAGGCGCAAGCCAACGGTCTGCCCTGCGTGATCTCCGACCGGGTGCCGGAGGATGTATTTCTGACCGAGCTGGTCACGCCTCTTTCCCTGGAGGCACCAAAGGAACAGTGGGTGGAGGCACTTTTGCAGGCGAAACGGGAAAACCCGGAGCAATACAGCCGCAATTTGCAGCAGTCGGAATACACGGTAGAGGCGGCTATGGATAAGATCTATCGGATCTACGATAAGGAAAATTCCAAATGACAAACATTTTGTTTTTGATCGACACCCTGCACGGCGGCGGTGCAGAAAAGGTTCTGTGTACGCTGGTCAACCATATGGATCCTGAAAAGTTTTGCATTACGGTGCTGACCGAGGAGCCTGTAGACAGTCACGCCTATCTCCGCCCGGGCATTCGCTATCGCTCCATATGCCCGTTCAAGAGCAGCTTGGGGAAAAAGCTTTTTCACCTTTGGCTCCGGCTGTGTGCTCAGCTCAAATGGGTCTACCCCCTGTATATCCGGGGGAATTATGATATTGAGGTGGCTTATTTGGAGTGTGGGCCAACAAAATATTTGGCTCAGTCCACCAATCGGCAGGCACTGAAGCTGGCCTGGGTGCATTGCGACCTGACCCAAAAAGAGGGTATGCTGCAGCAGGCGCAAAAGCTGCAAAAGCAATACAGCGCCTACGATATGGCCGTCTGCGTGAGCCAAAATGTACAGCAGAGCTTTCAGGCGCTCATCGGAGAAGATCCGAAAAGTGCCGTGGCTTATAATGCCTGTGATGAGGCAGAAATTCGTCGCAAGGCGCTGGCCGGAGCGCCTGTGCCGGTAGACGGTCTGCGTTTGGTATCCCTTGGGCGGCTAAGTAAAGAAAAAGGCTACGACCGGCTGCTGGATGCTTGCCGCCGGCTTTGGCAGGAGGGAGAACACTTCACTCTGCAAATTTTAGGTGATGGCAGTGAACGACTCGCATTGGAAGCGCAGATCGCCCGATACGGACTATCTGACTATGTACAGCTTTTGGGCTTTCAGCAAAATCCCTATCCCTATTTATCCGCCGCAGATGTGGTGGTCTGTTCCTCCCGGTATGAGGGCTTCAGCACCGTGGTCACAGAGGCTTTGATTTTAGGCAAATGCATTCTCACCACCGATTGCAGTGGAATGGATGAGCTTTTGGGCGACAGCGAATACGGTCTGATCGTGGACAACAGCACACAGGGGCTTTGTGAGGGGCTAAAAAAGCTTCTTTCCTCCCAGGCAATTCGGCAAGCCTATGCCAAAAAGGCCCTTGCCCGGGGCGAGGATTTTTCCTTAACGACCCGGGTGCGGCAGACAGAGGAATTTTTGCTTCAAAGCCTGCAAGAAAAACGGAACAGTGAAAAGCATTTACAACATTGATTTTTATCGCAAGGAGTAACCCATGAGCGTTTATGTATTGATCGTTCTGGCAACCCTGATCTTGGGGAAGCTGATGCCCCAGCAGGGGGAAAAACGAAAATATTATATTTTGGTCATGGCGGTACTCCATGCGTTTATTCTGGGCTTTCGCTATCAGTATCTGACCGGTGATCTGCTGAAATACCAGTGGAACTACGCCCATTTGACAGACAAGGGCTGGTTCAGCGAAGAGGTGCTGGCCGGGGGCAGAAACTTTGGCTTTACCTGGCTGATGAAGCTGATGGCGCTGATTTTCCAAAATCAGTTCCAGCCTTTTTTGATCGTGCTGGCCATCTTTGGTTCCGTAGTGGTGGCGGTGCTGGTCTACCGCTATTCTCCCGCACCCTGGATGAGCTATCTGGTGTGGAACTGCCTGGGCTTTTACATTTTCGGCTTCAGTGCCATCAAGCAGGCGCTGGCGATGAACTTTGTGATGCTGGCCTTTATCGGCATAGCGGAGAGAAAGCTACCGCTGTACCTGATTATGATGGCGCTGGCCGGTGCCATTCATATGCCGGCGCTGATCTTCCTGCCGGCCTACTGGCTTGCCGGGCGGGAGGTATCTGTCTGGACTGTGCTGCTCTATGTTGCCATAGCCGTGCTTATGAGCGTTTTCAAGGACCGGGTGGTCAGCTTCATTATGTCCTTTTACTACGAGGAGGACACGGTGGAAATGTTCTCCGGCGAAATCGGAAGCCGCTTTGTTATGATCTGTCTGTTCGCCCTGTTTGGAATTCTGTTCAAGGGCTTTCGGGGGCGTACCTTCACCGCACTATTTCATATTATGGCCGTGGCGGCCATATTGCAGATGCTCTCCGGCTTCAACCATATTTTCACCCGGCTGACAGACTACTATCTGCAGCTTTCCATTTTGTATCTGCCTCTGATCTTTTTTGAGCGGGAAACATATCCCCGCCTGTCCGGGCAGCCGCCGATCTTCCCCTTTAACGACCGTAGTCTGTTGGCAATGGCCCTGGTTCTGTGTACCTTTCTGCTTTGGTTCTACAGCAAATATATCATCGGTGTGACCATTGAGGAGGAAGTGGATAACTATTTGAATTTCCGATTTATGTGGGATGTGCCATGATGAATTTCAGCTTTATTGTTCCGGTTTATAACTGCATAGCCACCCTTTCTGCCTGCGTGGAGGCGGTCTGCGCCGTCGACCTGACGGATTGGGAGCTGCTGTTCATCGACGACGGCTCCACCGATGGCTCCGGCGGGGAATGTGACCGGCTGGCCGGCCAATATCCCCAGGTGCGGGTGCTCCATCAGGAAAACGGCGGGGTCTCTGCTGCCCGGAACCGGGGCATTCAGGAGGCAAGGGGTAAGTGGCTCCTGTTTATGGATGCGGATGACGATCTGGAATCGGAAAAGCTGGGTGCCGTGCTGAAAGCACCGGCGGCACTGGCCGGAGATATGGTTTGCTTCGGTATGGCTTTCGAGTTTTACCGAAAAGGCGTGTGCTACCGCCGGGATCCGCTGTACTATCCCCGGGAGGGACTGCTGACCCGGGCACAATGGAGCGGGGATCTGGAAACACTGTTCCTGTGTAACAGCCTGAGCACGGTTTGTAATAAGGCGTATCGCCGGGATTTTTTGCAGGCAAACGGCCTGCGGTTCCGGGAGGATATGTTTTTATATGAGGATCTGGAATTCGTGCTCCGGTGTCTGCACCATTGCGGCAGCATTTATAATGTGCCCCAGGCACTGTACCGCTACCGGCAGTCAGAGGATGAGGGCAACGCCGGCCGGCGGGTGCAAAAAATAAGCGCCCTGTCGGCTTGGATCGTACCTGTGGAGCAGGCAATGGATGCTTTGGCGGACACGGTGCCGGAGCAGCAGCGAAAGTGTATTGTGCTGCGGCTGTATCTGATCCTCGCCCGGGAAAAGGTTGCTGTCAGTGACCTGGCGGGTGTGAGGCAGCTCTGTGAGGATTATAGAAAATGGAGCCGGGGAAGACAAGTGCCTGTGGTGGAGCCCAGCTTCCAAAGCCAGCTGCAGGCGGGCAGGGCGGGAGCCATCCTTCTGCACCACAAAAAAACCGCCCTGCGGCACCAAATCGCAATCCGGGTAAAAAGCCTGCTTCGATAAAGGAGAAGAGCATATGGATGTTGATATTGTAATTGCCTGGGTGGATGGGAGCGATCCTGCGTGGCGTGCTCAGAAAAGGGAGTATTTGCCCTCCGGTGCGGCCGACAGCGATTCGGAAAACCGCTATCGGGATTGGGGCCTGCTCCCCTACTGGTTCCGGGCGGTGGAAGCATTTGCCCCCTGGGTGCGAAAGATCCACTTTGTCACCTGGGGACACATCCCGGATTTTTTGAATACCCACCACCCAAAACTGCACATCGTGCGCCACACCGACTTTATCCCTGCCCCATATCTGCCCACCTTCAGCTCCCATACCATCGAGCTGAATTTACACCGCATAGACGGCCTTGCGGAGCATTTCATCTATTTTAACGACGATATGTTCCTTCTGCGCCCAATGGCACCCACGGACTTTTTCCGGGACGGCCTGCCCTGCACCTATGGCGGGGAGGAGCCCTGGATCTTCCGGGGGGATGTGGGTACCTGGGCACACGCGGCGGCCAACAATATGGGCGTGATCAATGCCCATTTTCCCAAAAAGGAATGTGTCCGGCAGTACGGAAAGAAATATACCGGCAGGTGTTACCGCTGGCAGGACAGGCTTCGTACCCTGGCCCTTGAAAAGCTGTTTCCCGACCATTTTACCGGCTTTGCCAATCTGCACGCCCCCGGCGCATACCAAAAAAGCACCTTTCAGGCCGTTTGGGAAGCAGAACCCACACTGTTAGACCAGACCTGCCGCCATCGGTTCCGGGAACCCACGGATGTGAACCAATGGGTCTTCCTCTGGTGGCAGATCGCCGCCGGCCACTTTGCCCCCAGCCGGACGGACAATCAGGTGATGTCCGTCACGGAGGATACGGTGGATCTGCTCTGCCAAACCGTACAGACACAGGCGCACAACATGGTATGTATCAACGACCCGGATGGCGATGTGCCGGTGGATATCCTGCGCAAACGGCTCCATCAGGCTTTTGCATTCATTTTGCCGGAACGGTCTGCCTTTGAAAAGGAAGTATGAAAAAGAAACTGATTTTTGTTACCAAGGCGCTGTGGTACGGCGGCATTGAAACGGCGCTTATCCAGCTTTTGCACGCCCTGCCGCCGGAAAAGTACGATGTGACCGTGCTTTTGCTGTGTGCCCAGCGGCCACTGGCTGACCGTCTGCCGTCCCACTGCCATTTGATCGTGGCGGACAGGGACAGCACCGTCAGCTTTTCTGCACCCTACGCCCACTCTCGGCTGTTTCATCTTACCGAGCCGGCAACTGCCCCCTCCCGCCTCCACCGGGCACTGATGGGTCTGACCCCGGCGGCAAAATGGGTGGAAAACCGGCTGTATATCCGCTATGTTCGCCGCAATCTGCCCCGGCAGAGTTATGACTGCTGCCTGATCTACAGCGATGTGGCGGCGGAAACGGCGGTACGGGCGGTGCAGGCAAAAAAATACCTGCTGTTTTATCACCACGGTGCTATGCGCCGGGTGTATCACGACACCATTGCCTACCGGAAAAGTCAGGCGATCCTGGCTGTCTCTCAGGGACAGGCGGAAAAGCTCCGCGCCTTCCGTCCCCGGTATGCCCATAAGGTGCAGGTTATTCCCAATCTGATGGATGCCGGACGGGTGCGGCAGGGGGCTGCCAAACAAAAAGTGCCTGTCCCGGAGGGCGTGATCCCTATTGTGTCCTGCGGCCGCCTCACCCCGGAAAAGGGTATGGATCTGGCGGTGGAGGCCTGTGCCCAGCTTGTGGCACGGGGTTATGACCGGATCCACTGGTGGATCGTAGGCGGAGGAAACGGAGAGAATGAACTGCGCTGTCAGATCGCCCGGTGTGGAATGGAAGAATATATAACGGTGACCGGAATGGTGGATAATCCCTATCCCTGGATGGCAATGGCGGCAGTTTATGTCCAGCCCAGCCGGTTTGAGAGCTACTCTATGACGGTAATGGAGGCGCTTTGCCTGGGCAAGGCCATTGTCTCCACCGACAATGGCGGCGCCGGGGAACTCCTGCACCGTGATGTTACGGGTATTTTGTGCCCAATTTCGGCCCAGGCTCTTGCCGACAGTGTGGAAGACCTGCTTTTGAATACGAAAAAACGACAGCTTTTGGAGAATAATGCAGCCCGATGGAGCCCGGAGGAGCAGAACCGGCAGGCCATTTGCGCGCTGGAAAAATGGCTATAGAAGGGAGCGGCCTGTATGCGGATCAGCGTGATCGTCCCGGTTTACCGGGTGGAAAAATATATCCACCGATGTGTGGCCAGCATCTTGGGACAGACCTTTTCGGATCTGGAGCTGATTTTGGTGGATGACGGAAGTCCGGATACCTGCGGCTCTGTCTGCGATGCCTATGAGAAACTGGATCCCCGGGTCATCGCGCTCCACCGGGAAAACGGCGGTCTGTCCGCAGCAAGAAATACGGGTATCGAATGGATGCTTGCCCACTCAGACAGCGAATATCTGACCTTTGTGGACAGTGACGACTGGCTTCATCCTCAATATTTGGAGCTGCTTTTGCAGGGGCTGAAGTACGGTGCCATCAGTATGGCGGAAAAGAGCTATGTCTATGCGAAGGAGCCGGATTATCCTGTGTACACGGCAGTGACCCCCCGCACCGTGGATGCGGAAGACCTGATGTGCGAAAACGGGAATTTTAACTATGCGTGGGGAAAACTTTTCCCCCGAGCAGCCTTTGCCACCCTCCGTTTCCCTGAGGGAAAATGCTTTGAGGATGTATTTACCACCTATCAGGCAATGTTTGCCGCCGGGCAGATCGGTCTTGTGGAACTGCCTCTATACTATTATTTTTATAATCCTGAGGGAATCAGCCACGGGCCCTGGCAAAAAACCGAGTTGGCCGTTCTGGAGGGCATGGAGCAGCAAATGGCATTCTACCGGGAAAACGGCTACCCAAGGGCTCTCCGCCGGGAGGAGACTCTTTACATCAATCACTATGCCTATCAGCTTACCCGGATCCGGCAAAATCGGCAGGATCTCAGGAAAAACCGCCCCATTTGGCACGCACTCCGCCGGGAAATGCGGCGGAAAATGAAGCAATTGGGCTTTACCGATCAGACAATGCCCCAGTGCCGGGCGGCCGCCCATCCCTATGCAGAATGGGTAAAAAAGCAATTGGGGCGACTGGGCCGGGCCTGGAACCGGCTCATTGGCAAAAAATAAACAATCAGGGAGGGAACGAAGTGAACATACCGAAGGTCATACACTACTGCTGGTTTGGCAGTGCCAAGCTACCCAAAAGCGTGAAAAAATGCATTGCCAGCTGGAAAAAGCACTGCCCGGACTATGCCATTATTCGCTGGGATGAGAGCAATTTCGATGTTCACAGTTGCCCTTACAGCAGCTATATGTACGAGCAGAAGAAATGGGCATTTTTATCCGACTATGCCCGGCTGAAGATTCTTTACGAGCAGGGCGGACTGTATCTGGATACGGATGTGGAGCTACTCCGTTCCCCTACCGGGCTTTTGGAAAAGGGCGCATTTATGGGCTTTGAAAATGCCGACCGGGTAAACACCGGCCTGGGCTTTGCCGCCCCTGCCAGCCATCCCTTTATACGGGAGAATATGGCCTATTATGAGCACCTTACGGACTTTTCCGCCGTACCGGCCTGTCCCCACATCACCACTTCCCTTTTGGAAAAGCACGGCCTGATACCGGACAGGACAAAATTGCAGACCGTGGCCGGGCTGACGGTCTATCCGGAGGATTATTTCTGCCCAAAAAATGAGCGTACCGGGCTGACCTTTCGGACGGAAAACACCTATTCCATCCATCACTTCGATGCCTCCTGGTTTGAGCCGTCCTGGAAGGCCGGGCAGAAAAAACGCTGGCGGCAGGAAAAGCTGCGGTATCTGCGGCAAACGCCCAACCGCCTGCTGCGCAAATTTCTGGGCGAAGCGGGCTATGAGCGGCTGAAAAAGGGCTTTGGGAGGTAGCAATGGAAAAGACTATGGGATTTTTTACCGTTGCCACCGGCGACGGGCATTACTATCGCATTGCCCGGAATCTGCTGCGGTCCTATCGGGCACACAGCAAGGCTCCGCTGCCCTTTGCGATCCTGGCTGACCGGGAAAACGAATACACCCGGGAATTTGATAAAACCGTGCTGTTGGAAAACCCTGCCTGCTCCTATCTGGACAAGCTGTCCCTTTACGAGCATCTGCCCTTTGATACCAATGTGTTTGTGGATGCGGACTGCCTGGCCTATGGGGATATGAACGAAATATTTGACCATTTTCAGAATGCGGACGATTTTTCCTGCTATGGCCGGGTGCTCCCCCTGACAGACGAAACCGGCTGGTTCTGCTACCGGGATCTGGGCGAGTTTCAAAGCCGGGTGCACTACTGCGTGGGTCTGCACGGCGGGATCTACTATATTCGTGCCACCGAACAGGTGGCGCAGGTCTTTGCTGAGGCAAAGAAAATTGCAGAGCATTACGGGGATTTTCATTTCAAGGGGCGGTTTGCCACCCCGGGAGACGAGCCGATCTTAGCTCTTTCTATGGCACTGAACGGTTGCAAGCCCATTCCCTTTCAGCCGGACGGCATTTGCTGCTACTGGGAGCACAGCCGGGAGCTTCGGCTGAATATGGCATCCGGCCGGGCAGTGCTACGGCCGGGCGGACAGCATACCCATCTGGTGCACTGGGGCACCCGCTTTACGCGCACGCCCCTGTATGAAAAGCAAGTGGCCGGCCTATCTCTGCGAGACCAGCCAGTCCGACACTGGCTTTCTGACTGCAAATTTGACCTGCTGCGCGCCGGTCAAGCCCTGGCGGCGTTTTTGACCCGCTGTAAAAACAAGCTCCGCCGTATTTACCACCACCATAAAGAGGGAAAACCTTATGCATGAAAACGAACAAAAACAATACCACACCCACATCTCCGCCAAACGATCCTGGTTCGACCTGAATCTGAAGGAGGTCTGGCAATATCGGGATCTGATCTGGCTGTTTACCAAGCGCAGTTTTACGGTCACCTATAAGCAGACCATTTTGGGGCCGGCGTGGATCTTTCTCAATCCCCTTGTTTCCAGCCTGCTGTATGCCTTTGTCTTTGGGGGCATTGCGGGCATTGGGACAGACGGTGTGCCGCAGCTCCTGTTTTACCTGTGCTCAAATGCCATCTGGATCTTCTTTTCCTCCAGCCTGACGAAAAACGCCAGTACCTTTACAGCCAATGCCAATGTGTTCGGCAAGGTGTATTTTCCCCGGCTTTCTATGCCGGTGTCCAATGTGCTCTCGTCGGTGATCCAGTTCGGGGTGCAGATGGTGCTGGTGCTGGCACTGCTGGTGTATTATCTGATCTGCGGACAGGTCAGCCCCAATTGGGCTATGTGGCCGCTGATCCCGGTGGTGGTGCTGCATTTGGGGCTTTTGGCACTGGGCTGCGGCATCATTATCTCCAGCCTGACCACCAAGTACCGGGATCTGGCCATACTGGTCACCTTCGGTGTCCAGCTTTGGATGTACATCACCCCTGTTGTGTACCCCCTGAGCCAAATTCCGGAGGGCTGGATGCGCACGGTGGTGCAGTGCAACCCGGCCACCGCACCGGTGGAGCTGTTCCGGCTGGCCGTGCTGGGGCAGGGTAGTATGAACTGGCTCTACTATGGCATCAGCTGGGCGGTGACGGCACTGGTGCTGGTGCTGGGCGTTATGCTGTTCAACCGGGTGGAAAAGACCTTTATGGACACGGTGTAAGGAGGGCGTGGCAATGGAAAAAGCAAACAACCGGGAAGTGGCCATTGCCCTTTCCGGTGTAAAAAAGATGTATAAGCTGGGGCAGATCGGCGGCGGCACCCTGCAGGGCGATCTGCAAAGCTGGTGGGCCCGGGTTCGGGGCAAAGAGGATCCCAATACCAAAATTGGCACCGACCGGCGGCTGGTGGGCAATACCTTTATGGCACTCAACGGCATCGACCTGACGGTCTATCAGGGAGAGGCCCTGGGCATTATCGGCGGCAACGGCGCGGGAAAAAGCACTCTGCTGAAGCTGCTCAGCCGGGTCACCGCCCCCACAGACGGGCAAATCGACATTTACGGCCGGATCGCCTCTATGCTGGAGGTGGGCACCGGCTTTCACGGCGAAATGACCGGCCGGGAAAATGTGTATATGAACGGTGCCATTTTGGGTATGACCAGGGCGGAGATCGACCGGAAAATGGAGGATATCATTGAATTTTCCGAGGTGCGGGAGTTTATCGACACCCCGGTCAAGCGGTATTCCAGCGGTATGTATGTGAAGCTGGCCTTTTCCGTGGCTGCCCATCTGGACTCGGAAATTATGATCATGGACGAGGTGCTGGCCGTGGGCGATATGGCCTTTCAGAAGAAATGCCTGGACAAAATGCGTGTCGCCGCCAAGCAGGAGGGACGGACTGTCCTGTATGTCTCCCACAATATGAATACCATCCGTCAGCTCTGCGACCGCTGTATCGTGCTGGATAAAGGCAAGATCATCTTCCAGGGCGACGTGGAGGAAGCCATAAGGACCTATTTGGGAACGGATATCGAATATCAAAGCACAATTGAGATATTGCCCTCTATGAGAGATATATCCCTGGCAGCTCCGGAAGTTTCCATCGATAAAGTATCTGTAGACTGCGAATCCGGAATTGTTATGACAGGAGAAAAGCTGGATTTTAGCTTTGATATGACAAATCATCTTTCATCCTGCGAAACGGTATATATGCGGCTGGTTGCGAAGGCAATGGACGGAACACCAATCACTATGTCAGTAACGGAACAGGGAATCGTGTTTGATCCCAATGAGAAAAAAACCGTGAGGTTCCGGTTTGAAACATCCAGCCTGTCCCCGGGACATTTCAATGTGATGTTTGTGTTATATCGCATTGGCGAGTTGGGAATGGACAGCAATGTGGATGTACTTCGGGATATATTTACTTTCAAGGTGGAAGCAGAAGCCGGTTATAACCATAATATACCGTGGAACAGCCAATGGTGGGGACATATCAACAGCGGATTTCTGAAGGAACTGGAGAACTGAAATGAACTTTTTGGTTGCTGCAAACGAAAAGTATATGTATCCATTAAAGGTGATGCTTACCTCTTTGCTGGATAATAACCGGGGAGAAAGCCATAATATTTATTTTTTGTACAGTAATGTATGTGATGACACAGTTACTTCCCTTAAAAAATATGTTGAAAAAGGCTTTGACTGCAAATTCAATCCCCGTCGTATACAGGAAGAAGATTTTAAGGAGTTTCCTGTTAGTCACCATTTTTCAATCGAGACATATTATCGGTTTTTAGCGCAAGATATCGTGCCGCAGGAGGAAGACCGCGTCTTGTGGCTGGATGCGGATATGATCGTGAGAAAGCCGTTGGATGAATTTTATTATCAGGATTTTGAAGGGAAATCCCTGGTAGTGTGCAGGTCGATCAATACAAATCCGCAGGCAATGCTGGACAGGCTGGACTGTCCCCCGGGTGCGGTCTACTTTAATGCTGGCACTGTTTTGTTTAACCTTAATAAGCTTCGGGGAGTAACGCTTAAGGATTATTACGAGTTCTACGAGCATAATAAAGAAAGAATTATGTGGCTGGATCAGGATATATTGAATGCAATGTATGCATTGGATGTAAAAATTGCAGATTATCGCATATACAATATGCAAATGTTTTCTGCGCCTGTCCCAGCGGAAGACCGGAAAACGGTTGAATCAATATCGGTAATTGTGCATTATATTGGCAACGAAAAGCCGTGGAATGATGGCTATGCAAATCCATACAAGAAGTTCTGGCTTGAAAATGAGAACAAGCTGTTTACTCCAAGGGAGCGTATTGGCAGAACAGCAAAAAAATGTGTAAAAAAAGCGCTTCAGAAGGTAAAAAAAACAGGCCATAATATTTTGTATCCGATCCGCCGTTTTCACGGTGCTCTTTATGAATGGAATATCAGAAAAAAGAAAAGAAACAGCTTTCTGAAGTACTTACAGACCCCCAAAGGGAAGAAGGCTATTATTTTAGGAACGCCGGCACACAATAACATTGGAGACAGTGCCATTGTGGTTGCACAAATGAAAATTCTGGAACGGTGCGGCTTTGCCCCGAATCAGATAAAAGAGGTGCCCGTTGCGCAATACAATTGCTATGCGGATAAAATAGAACCGTTTGCAGGAAAGCAAGGGTGTGTATTTTGGCACGGTGGCGGGAATATGGGAGATATTTGGCCGGAGGAGGAAAAATTCCGCCAAATGGTGCTGAAGAGCTTACCCGATTTGCCGGTCGTGATTTTTCCGCAGACCATTGATTATCGGGACGAAAGTGCAGGCAATGCACTTCGAACAGAGTCCTTTCGGGTATATAACAGCCGAAAAAGCTTAACGCTCATTGCCCGTGAAAAACAATCGTTCTATACGATGCAGCAGATGTACCCCGATGCAAGAATTTTGTTAACACCGGATATCGTATTGTCTGCCAATGCTGCAGATTTTGGAGTTGTCAAAGAAAACAGAAGTGGTATTTTGCTGTGTATGCGTTCGGATATTGAAAGAAATATGTCTGAGGAGATGCGTTACGAAGTTGAGCAGTTGGCCAAGCAGTGTAAGATACCTGTCAAATATACGGATATGTATGCCGATTGTACCGTGACAAAGGAAAACAGAGAGGAATGTGTCCGCAGAAAAATGCAGGAATTTGCGGGAGCAGAGCTTGTCATTACCGACCGGCTCCACGGTATGGTTTTTGCAGCCATTACAGGCACACCCTGTATTGCGTTCAGCAACAACAATCATAAAGTGCGTGGGACTTATGAATGGATAAAATACTTGCCGTATATCCGTTATGCGGAAGGTGTTGAAGCTGTGGAGCAGTTCTTGCCGGAGCTGCTGGCGATGGAAAATTGCAAATACGATAGCACTCCACTTATGCCCTGTTTTGACCAAATGGAAGAGGTTGTGAAAAAATATGCCCACGATTAGTGTGATCGTACCGGTCTACATGGTGGAAAAATATCTACATCGCTGCATAGACAGTATTCTGGCCCAGAGCTTTCCGGATTTCGAGCTGATCCTTGTGGACGATGGAAGCCCGGATGGCTGCGGCGCTATCTGCGACGAATATGCGCAAAAGGACAGCCGTGTCATCGTGATCCATCAGAAAAACGGTGGCCTTTCTGCGGCAAGAAATGCCGGTATCAACTGGGCGTTTGCCAATTCAGACAGCCGGTGGCTGACCTTTGTGGACAGTGATGACTGGATCCACCCTCGTATGCTGGAGGTGCTTCTGGAAGCGGCAAATACCCAGCAGTTAAAAATAAGTGTTTGCGGCTATCAAGAGGTGCGGCAGCAGGAGCCATATGAAGAAATCAGGGAAACAGTATATAAAAAAGCCATACCCAATGACTTTTATGTGGCGAACGAGGCGAATGGAGTCGTTGCCTGGGGAAAACTTTATCAAAAAAGCTGTTTTGAAAAGCTCCGTTATCCGGTGGGGAAAATCCATGAGGATGAATTTGTGACTTATCGGATTCTCTACGCCCAGCCGTATATAGCATATATACAGGAAAAACTGTATTTTTATTTTGAAAATGCCCAGGGAATCACCAAAAGAAAGTGGCATCCTGCCCGCTTAGATGTGCTGGATGCCTTCAAAAAACAGGCACATTATTTCAAAAAAATAGGGATGGATGCTGCAAAGAGAAGGAGTATTTATCTTTATAAAGACAGCCTATTGACACAGTATGCACAGTTTAAGCAGGTGTACACGCCATCCAAGCCACTGGAAAGACGATTCAGGCTGTATGCAAGATATTACCTGGCGCATTTTTGGAAAGCAGACAGCGATATGGAGGGAAATGTCCGCCTGCTCAAGCTGGCTTTTCCCAATGCGGCTAAGACATATCATTGGATAAAAAGACAAGGATTACAGAAACGGAAGTGAGTATATGCCTGAAATCAGCGTGATCGTACCGGTTTATAAGGCGGAAAAGTACATACAACGCTGCGTAGAAAGCATCCTGGCTCAGACCTTTAAGAACTTTGAACTGATATTGGTGGAGGATGGAAGCCCGGATAACAGCGGCGCTATCTGCGACGAATATGCAGAAAAAGACACACGAGTGCGCGTAATACACCAGGAAAACGCTGGCGTTGCCGTTACGAGAAATGCCGGTATCAACTGGGCGTTTGCCAATTCAGACAGCCGGTGGCTGACCTTTGTGGACAGTGATGACTGGATCCACCCTCGTATGCTGGAGGTGCTTCTGGAAGCGGCAAATACCCAGCAGTTAAAAATAAGTGTTTGCGGCTATCAGGAGGTAGAGCAACAGGAGCCTTATAATGAAATCAGGGAACCAGAGTGCAAAAAGCGGCTATCCGCTGATTTTTATGTAGAAAATGCGGTCAATGGTTCCGTTGCCTGGGGGAAGCTTTATCATAAAAGCTGCTTTGAAAACATCCGTTATCCGGTGGGGAAGATCCATGAGGATGAATTTGTGACCTACAAGCTGCTCTTTGCCCAGCCTTTTGTGGCTCAAACCCAGGAAAAGCTGTATTTCTATTTCAAAAATATGCAGGGAATCACCAAAAAAACCTGGTATCCTGCCCGCCTGGATACGATGGATGCCTTCAAAAATCAGGTTTGTTATTTTCAAAAAGCACACGCAAAGGAACTGAAAAAGCGGAGTATCCGTTTTTACAGAAACAACCTGTTGGAGCAGTATAGACAGTACACAGAGGCATATACGCCGTCCAGGCAGCTGGAAAAACGCTTTCGGAAGTATGCACGGTACTATCTGATACATTATTGGGGAGAAGATACCAGCGATGTGGAAGGAAATGTTCATATGCTTTGGCTGGCTTTTCCCAATGTGGCGAAGGCGTACCACTGGATAAAAGGGCAGAAATGACAGAAATGGAAGTGAGTATATGCCTGAGATCAGTGTGATCGTGCCGGTTTACAGGGTGGAAAAGTACATACACCGCTGTGTGGACAGCATTCTGTCGCAGACATTTTCGGACTTTGAGCTGATTTTGGTGGACGACGGAAGTCCCGATAACTGCGGTGCGATCTGTGATGCGTATGCAGAGAAAGATTCACGGGTTCGGGTGATCCACCAAAAAAATCAGGGGCAGGCGGCAGCACGCAACCGTGCGATTGCCGTAGCCCGGGGGCAATGGGTGACCTTTGTGGACAGCGATGATGGGATACATCCCCAAATGCTGGAGCACCTGCTTCGGGCGGCTGAGGAAAGCGGTGCAAATATCAGTATGTGCGGCGCACTGGAGGCGGAAGCACTGCCGGAATATTTTACGGATCCCATAGACGGCAAATGGGTGCAAAAAAAGATGGATGAAACGGGTCTGGAGGCATTATATACCCACGGTGAGCATCGCTATTGGGTCGCTTGTGGAAAGCTGATTCGCCGCCGGATCGTAGAAAAGCTTCCGTTTACATCCGGTCGGTTTTACGAGGATAATGCAGTGGCCTTTCGGTGGCTTTATGCCGCCGGGAAAGTTGCAGACCTGCCGGGACGGTACTATTTCTATCAGGTCAACCCGGAGGGGACGACTAAATCCGGTTTTTCCGAAAAAAAGCTGGACTTTCTCTGGGCGTTGGAGGTACAACGGCAATTTTACAAAGGCGTAGGCTTTGGCCGGCTGGAATGCTGTGTGGCTGCTTATCAGTTAAAGGCCAGCGGCTGGTATTTGCCGCACGTGTGCGACGAGCTGCACGACCGGATCACGGCGGAGCGAATGCGCAGAAAAATGAGAAAGCTGCTGAAGGAATATCGGCAGAAGCAACTGGAGCTGACACCGGAGGAATATGAAACCATTAAAATGCAGGCACGCAGCCTGCTGCAACGCAAATTCGGGAAAAAGATATAGCAAAAGATTGGCTGAAATACAAGACAGCGACTGTCAGAAAATACATAAACGAACGGAGAAAACCTTGCAACAAAGCTTATAGGTGGCCTTATCTGTATAAGCTTAAATGGCTGCGAAAAGGACTGTTTTGCCGGTATGTTTGGGAAAAAACTATGGATATATGGCTTATGGAACTGTTTTACCCAAGACTTGCAGCGTGGTGCGTTCGGGATGTTCGGCCAATTATGAAAAATGAACGCTGCCACGAAAGCAGGAGGTAGAATATGGAAAACAAAGACAGAGGCAATGCGCAAAAAAACAAACAGCCCTTTCTCAGTATTATTGTTCCTGTTTACAATGTAGAAAAGTATTTGGCTGAATGTCTGGATTCCTTAGTGGAACAGGATGTTTCTTATGAGGACTACGAGGTCATTTGCGTAAATGACGGTTCTACAGATGGCTGCCTGAAAATTCTGCAGCAGTACGAGAAAAATAATGCCAATATACGGGTGATTGAGCAGAAAAATGCCGGCGTTTGCGTGGCGAGAAACACCGGAATGGATGCCGCGCAAGGCGAGTATATTTGGTTTGTGGATTCGGATGATCAAATAAGAAGAAATGGATTAGGCTTGCTAAAGGAGAAATTGGAAGCGCATTGGTGCGACCGCCTCGTGCTGGGCAGTATACAGTTTGAAGGTGTGCTTGCAGAGAATCCTGAGCAGCAGAATTATCCTGTCAATGCAAGCTGGGAAGACAGTGTTGTTTGGCGCAGTGTATTTCGCAGAGCGTTTTTGCAGGAGAATCATTTGCGGTTTTATCCGGGGCTTGTTTTTGGAGAAGATGCACTGTTTATGTTTGAATGCTTTTACCGGGAGCCCAAAGTTGTGAAAACAGAAGAGCCGGTATATTATCACCGCGTTGTGCCCAATTCCGCATCCAGTAATCAATCGCCGGCTTTTGCGGAAAAACGAATGTGGTCAACGCTTACGGAAGCAAAGGTCTTGCAAAAATATCAGGAAAACGGCGACAAAAAATACCGGACGGAAACAGCAAACCGGCTGATGATTTTCTTGTGGGGCGTTTTAGGTGCAACCGCACATATGCCAAAGAAAGCTGCAAAGCCTTATATGGACGAATTGAAGCGAAGCGGTTTGTACCCTTACCACAGGCCCAGGGCGTGCACGGTCACACGATCCTATCAGACCACGCGTACGGATGCACTGGGAAAACTGTTTGATAAATGCTATACCAATTCTCACACAAGACTCGGCTTTGCCCTGCTGCGCTGCTGGTACGGTGTCAGCGATCTGAAAAACAAACTGTTTAAAAAAGAAAAGCAAGCGTTGTAATACGAAAACAGATGGATTTCCCGTTTTCTGCATTATAACGAAGATTTAGGAAGGAACACACTGCAGATGGAGCAGGAACAGACATATCTTATCTGCCTCTTACGGGCATTTATACACGGTACCGCCCCGGAAAAGCCGGAGGAGCTGAGCTGGGAACGGCTGATCTCCCTTGCAGGTATTCACGCAGTGACCGGTATCGTGGGACATATGGCCGTGAAATACGACCTGTGCCCCGAACCGGAGACCCGGCAGAAATTGCGCACCGTATGTATGCAGACTGTAAATCTGTATACCCGGCGCGCGGCTTTGGCGCAAAAGCTGACCGGGGAGCTGGCGGCGGCGCAGGTGCCCACCGTGGTCATGAAGGGCTATGTGCTGCGGCAGTACTATCCGGTGCCGGAGCTACGCACCTATGGGGATGTGGACCTGGTGATCCGGCCGGAGGATCGGGAGAAAAGCCATCGGCTGCTGTGCCGGTGGGGTTTTGCCCCCGGGGAGGATTGGGAGCCAGTGTACAGCTACCGCCGGGGCGAGGAATACTACGAGCTACACACGAAGCTTTTGGATGCTCTGCCCACCGAAGATCCGGCACTTGCCCGCTATTTTGCCGACCCCTGGCAACACGCGGTCAAAAGCCCAGACGGGGGATGGCATTTTGCGCCCCGTTATCATTTTGTCTATCTCATTGCCCATATTGCCAAGCATTTGCGTGGCGGCGGCAGTGGACTTCGTATGTATCTGGACATTGCCGCTTTTCTGCTTTTCTATGGCTCGGATATGAATTGGGAGGAAGTACGGCAGGATCTGGAGCACATCGGCCTGTGGCCCGGTGCCAATGCGGTACTGACCGCCGTTTCCCGCTGGTTCGGGGTAGCGAGCCCTCTGCCGCTTCAGGCACCTACAGCAGAGCAGTGGACACTTTTCCAGTCCTTTGTCTTTTGGGGTGGTGTCTTTGGACAGGCCGAACCAGAACAGCAGACCCACTCCGCCCTTTCCCGTGCCCATCGGGGGCGCGCCGCCGCGGTGACCGCCCGGCTGTTCCCCTCTGCCAAGACCATTGAGACCCGCTATACCTATCTGCAAAAAAGGCCCTGGCTCCTTCCGGTCGCCTGGGTGCACCGGCTGATCCTTACCCGGGATCACTGGAAAAGCCACAGGGAAGAGGCTGACCGCCTGCTCCACGCAGACGGAGAAAAGGTGGAAATGACCCGGAAGCTGTATCACTGGCTGGGTCTTTAGGAGGTGGCTATGCAAATAAGAAAAGTGCCCCCGGAGCTCCTGCTGGAGCAGTACCGGGAGCTGCTCCGGCAGGGACAGACGGAGCTGCCGCTGGTGATCACCGGCAGCAGTATGTGCCCGTTTCTGGTGGGCAACCGGGATACGGTGTTCCTGTCCCCGCTGCACCAGCTCCCCCGTCGGGGCCAAATCGTGCTGTACCTGCGGGACAATGGGCAGTATGTGCTGCACCGGGTGTACCGTGCAGGAAAGGACGGTTGTGATATGGTAGGGGATGGGCAGACACAGATCGAACGGGGGATCCGGCAGGAGCAGATGATTGCTCTGGTACACCGGGTGTCCCGCAAGGGTCGTCTGCTGCAAAAGGGCAGCTTCCTGTGGTGGCTTTTTGAAAAGCCCTGGCTCTGCATCCGTCCACTCCGACCCGCTGCTTTGCGCCTGTATACCCTTTTGCGAAGGCCATAGGGCTACGGTGTCCCGGCGGCGGTGACCAGAATGCCCAGATTATCCCGGTAGATGGTATCGAACTGGCTCAGGGGCAGCGGATTGGTGCCCTGCCCGACCTCTATGGTATAGCCCGGCCGGCGGAATTGCTGGATAAACCAATCCTTATAGCCGGCAAAGCTGGAATTGTAGGCTGGCTCCGTCAGGGTGTAGCCGCTGAGCTGTGCAAACCGTTCGCCCAATTCCCTGGCGCCGGGCACGGCAATATCCTGAAAGGACCAGTAGATCTCCCGACCCTGGCTGTGATAGGCCAGCACCAGCGCCGGGTCAAATTCCTCCGTAAAGCCGGCCAGTGCCCGGGTCTCCAGCTGATTCAGCGGCGCCCGTCCCACATAGTCCCGGGGGCCCGGGGAGGTAAAGCCCTGCCGGAATTTAATCTCCCGTGCCTGCAGCCAGCCGGCGGGATAATTCAGGTTCAGATCCACGCCCAGCAGGTTGGCCTTCCAGCCCTCCGGGAAGGGCACAGCAGGGTAGTTTTCTGCCAGCCGGCGGGCAAGGTCGTAGGCAATGTCCCCGGGGGCAAGCTGCCCCACCACCAGATCCACCCCGTCCGGATCCATCATAGGGATCAGGCACACCGTGGCGTTTTCCGCCAACGTGCGGGCATCGGTGCCAAAGATCTGACCGCCGCTTTCTATAGCCTGTGCCAGCTCCTCCGCAAATTTCAGCAGCACCAGTGCGGTGATCCATTCATTGGCGTGGTGGGCGGCGGTGTACAGCACCCGGCGGGAGCCGTTGCCCAGGGTCAGCGACCGGATCGGCCGCCCAAAGGCGGTGCGGGTCAAAAGTGCCGTGCGGCAAAAGGGATATGTCTGTGCAAGTGCCCCGAGCATACGGTCGCAGCTTTCGGCGGTAATGGGCACGGAGGTATCAACAATGGGCATTATAATCCACTCCTTTCCCCGTATTCTATGGGGCAAAGCCGATTTTTGTCCATTCCCCCCGGGGAGAAGCGGCAAAATAAGCTCTTGCTTTTTATGGGCGGATATGGTATAGTTTAGCTGTAATATGCAAAGGCGTTGATTGGGTCGTCTGTTGCGGGAAACACGGTCAAAGAGAGGGCGGTAGGGTGAGATCCGCCTGCGTGCGGCACCGGGCCTTCTCCCAGGAGCCGCATACCTGAAAGCAAAAGTAGGGTGTGCCGTCTGATCCCGTTACCGATCTAAGCAAAAGCTGCGTCATTCGACGAATTGCGGGTGGTACCGCGGAGGATATTCCTTCGTCCCGGTTTGGGACGGAGGATTTTTATTTTACCTTTCGAGAGGAGATGCTTTTATGAAAGAGCAATTGCAAAAAATTGAGCAGCAGGCCATTGCGGCGCTGAACCAGGCCAATACCCCTGCCGCTCTGGAAGAGCTGCGTGTTCGCCTTTTGGGCAAAAAGGGTGAGCTGACAGCCGTACTGAAGCAGATGGGCGGCCTTTCCCCGGAGGAGCGCCCCATTATGGGTCAGCTTGCCAATACTGTCCGGGCAAAGATCGAGCAGGTGCTGGAAAGCCGGAAGGCACAGATCCACGCCGCCGTGCTGGAGCAGAAGCTGGCCAGTGAGGCCATTGATGTGACCGTTCCCGGCAAGCAGGTATCCGTCGGCCATCAGCACCCGATGAATATGGTACTGCAGGAGATCAAGGATATTTTCGTTGGTATGGGCTATACCGTGGTGGATGGCCCGGAGGTGGAACTGGCGGATTACAACTTCACCCGGCTGAACATCGAGGAGGGGCACCCCTCCCGTGACCGCTCCGACACCTTCTATTTCGACGAAAAGGATGAGGTGCTTCTGCGTACCCAGACCAGCTCTATGCAGATCCGCTTTATGGAGCAGCACAAGCCGCCTCTGTGTATGCTGGCTCCCGGCCGTGTGTTCCGTAAGGATGAGGCCGATGCCACCCACTCTCCTATGTTCCACCAGATCGAGGGTCTTGTAGTGGCGGAGAATATCACCATGGGCGACCTGAAGGGTGCGCTGATCAATATTATGAATAAGGTGTATGGCCACGATGCCCAGGTGCGTTTCCGTCCCCACCACTTCCCCTTTACCGAGCCGAGCTGCGAAATGGATATGCAGTGCCACAAGTGCCACGGCACCGGCGAGGTGGATGGCCAGGTGTGCTCCACCTGCCACGGCGAGGGTTGGATCGAGCTGCTGGGTGCCGGCATGGTGCACCCGGAGGTGCTGCGCAACTGCGGCATCGACCCGGAGAAGTACTCCGGCTTTGCCTTTGGCATCGGCCTGGAGCGGACGGCGATGGGCCGGCTGAAGATCACCGATCTGCGGCTGATCTTTGACAATGATGTTCGGTTCCTGAACCAGTTTTAAGGAGGTGGCTTTCTATGCAGCTTAACAGAAAATGGATCAATGAGGACTTTGTGGATCTTTCCCACGTGTCCGACAAGGAATACATCGAGACCCTGACCGTGTTCGGCCAGAAGGTGGAGACCTACGAAAAAATGAGCGATGCCATCAAAAATGTGGTGGTGGGCAAGGTGCTTTCCATCGTCCGGCACGAAAATTCCGACCATATGTGGGTCTGCCAGCTGGATGTGGGACAGGGCGAGCCTGTGCAGATCGTTACCGGCGCACAGAATGTGCAGCAGGGCGATCTGGTGCCTGTGGCACTGCATAATTCCTGGCTGCCCGGTGGCATCCACATTACGAAGGGCAAGCTTCGCGGCGAAAAGTCCAACGGTATGCTCTGCTCCTTTGCTGAGCTGGGGCTGACCCAGAACGATCTGCCCGGCGTGTTTGCCGATGGCATTTGGATCCTGAACGATGAGGAATGCACCGTGGGTCAGGATATCAATGAGGTGATCGGCAACGACGACACCGTGGTGGAATTCGAGATCACCAACAACCGGCCGGACTGCTATTCCATCATCGGCCTTGCCCGGGAATCCGCCGCTGCCTTCGGTAAAAAAATGAAGCACCACGAGCCTGTGGTCAAGGGCAGCAATGCCGGCTCTATGTACGATAAGCTGGATGTGGAGGTGCTTTCCGAGGACCTTTGTAACCGCTATACCGCCCGGATGGTGGCCAATGTGAAAATCGGCCCGTCTCCCAAGTGGCTCCGGCAGCGGCTTCGTGCCAACGGCGTTCGCCCCATCAATAACATCGTGGATATCACCAATTATGTGATGCTGGAGTACGGCCAGCCGATGCACGCCTTTGACTACCGGTATGTTTCCTCCGGCAAGATCATCGTCCGGGAGGCGGAGGAGGGCGAAAGCCTGACCACGCTGGACGGCAATGTGCGGGCACTGAAGCCGGGTATGCTGGTGATCGCCGACGAGACAAAGCCCATCGGCCTGGCAGGCATTATGGGCGGAGAAAATTCCGAGATCCAGGACGATACCACAACGGTCGTCTTTGAGTCCGCCAACTTCAACGGCACCGCTATCCGGCAGACCGCTTTGGCACTGGGTATGCGTACCGAGTCCTCCGGCAAGTTCGAAAAGGGTCTGGATGCGATGATGACTGTTCCGGCTGTGCAGCGCGCCTGCGAGCTGGTGGAAATGCTGGAATGCGGCGATGTGCTGGATGGCACCATTGATATTGTCAACTATGTGCCGCAGCCCCACACCGTACCCCTGGAGCCGGAGAAGATCAATGCTCTGCTGGGCACACAGATCCCGGAAGAAGATATGATCCGCTATTTGGAGCTTTTGGAGATCCCGGTGGAGGGTCACGATATTTTGGTGCCCTCCTGGCGCCCGGACCTGAACCTGATGGCGGATATTGCGGAGGAGATCGGCCGTTCCTATGGCTATAACGAGATCCCTACCACCGCCTTCAAGACCTCTACTCAGGGTGGCTACTCTCCGGAGATGAAATTTGAGACAAAGGCCGGCACCGTCTGCCGGGCACTGGGCTTCAGCGAGATCATCACCTATTCCTTTGTCTCGCCCACGATCTACGATCAGATCCGTATTCCGGCGGAGTCCCCGCTGCGCAACGCACTGCGGATCCGAAACCCTCTGGGCGAGGATACCTCCATTATGCGTACCACCGCACTGCCGTCTATGCTGGATATCCTGAGCCGGAACAACGCTTACCACAATAAGCAGGCAAAGCTCTATGAGCTGGCCAAGATCTATCTGCCGGTGGAAGGCGAAAAGCTGCCCCTGGAGCCGAAGATCCTGGTGCTGGGCTCCTACGGTGCAGGCGAAAACTTTTTCAGCCTGAAGGGGGAGCTGGAGGCTATCTTCTCCGTTCTGCGGATCAAGACACCTACCTACGAGGCAGACCGGGAAAATCCCTCCTATCACCCCGGCCGGTGTGCAAAGGTCAGCATTGACGGGGAGACTCTGGGCTATATCGGCCAGATCCACCCGCTGGTGGCGAAGAACTACGGTATGGACTGCGAGGTCTACTGCGCCGAGATCAATCTGACCCGGCTGTTTGATATGCAGCTTCCTGAGCCCACCTATACCCCCCTGCCCAAGTACCCCACCGTTTCCCGTGACCTGGCTGTGGTGTGCGACGAGACCGTGACCGTGGCCGCCGTGGAGGAGGTCATCCGGGGCGCGGCAGGCAAGCTCCTGCGCAATGTCCGGCTGTTTGATATTTACCGGGGCACCGGTGTGCCGGAGGGCAAAAAGAGCCTGGCCTTCTCTCTGGAGCTGCGTGCCGATGACCGCACCCTGACCGATGAGGATTCGGAAAAGGCCGTCAGCAGCGTGCTGCGGGCACTTTCCGAAAAGCTGGGGATCAATCTGCGGTAAAATAATCGCAAAAAATACTTTACACTGGCAAAAAAATGGGATATAATGAATCTATTATTGAAAGGGAGGTCGTTTACATGACGGACAACAACAGCATTACAAGAAAATTCCAAGTTCCCACCGACGACAAAGAGAGTATGCGCCATGTTCTGCGGGATGTATTCGATGCTCTCAATGAAAAGGGATATAATCCCATCAATCAGATCGTTGGCTATCTGCTGACGGAGGATCCCACCTATATCACCAATTACAATAATGCCAGAAGCAAGATCTGCAAGCTGGATCGGGACGAGCTGCTGCAGGTGCTGGTAAGGAATTATTTGTTTGACTGACTGTCAGGAGGCTTTTGCCACGGCAAAAGCCTCCCCAAAATATGGAAATTTTGAAGGAGGTTCCGCTATGTCCGAAGAAACAGGCATCCTGACATATAAAGGTCATCCGCTGATGCGCAAGGACAATTTGATCTACTATGGCTCTATGGCCGATTCCCACATTGTTATGCTCCAGGTTTTGGAGACGAAGAAGGTTCAGGATATGGATGTGGCCACCCGTGTGGCAGTTCAGCTCCAGCTTACGGATCCCTCTGCCCGCAGCCGGGATCGCATCGTAAAAAAGAGCGAAAAGCCCGGCCTGTATGCCGCACTGGATGTGGGCTGCATTTGGCTGGAAAGAGCCCTGGCCGGAAAAATCTGATATCCCCCACCCATAAAAACCGCCAAAAAGCGGGAGAAAACACACTCACCCTGTGCTTTCTCCCGCTTTTTATACTATTAGTCTAAATAAACGGTTTTATTATCCAATCTCTGCCTGTAATGCTTAAAATGATTTCCTTGGATAGAGAGCAAATGGTATCGCACAAACGGTCAACTTACCTTCTCAAGCAATGCAAGCCGACAATTTTTATGCCTAAAATTCAACGATTGCAATGATTTCCTCATTTTTGGGAGCATTTTCCCCATGGGTGCATTGCAAGTACGAAAAACATTGCTACAGCAAGCATTTTCTGTATTAAAATAACGAACCGACAGTCGATAATTGTATCAACCGTCGGTTCTGCTATGGTACGGATATTCATATGGGATTTGGTTAAAATCATTGATTTCCTGCTGCTGAACGCTATCTTCAAAACATAATCCGTACATTCGTCTTTTACTTCATTTTGGCTTATAATCAGCATATCAAAACAAGGAGGTTGCGATATGCGAGATAGGAAGTATTACATAGCACTTGATGATTACGAAAAACGGGTAATTATCAACTGCCTAAACGAAATGAGGAACGCTTTGATAACCAAAGGCAAATACACCGATGCTGTGGATGAATTGCTGATTAAGTTTGCAAATGCCAAACAAAAGAAATTTACACCAAATTCATACAGTCCAAGCCGGAATGGGAGTTCGTAAAAGTCTATACGGACGAAGGCATTTCCGGCACTAACACCAAGCGCCGTGAGGGGTTCAAAGAAATGATCACCGATGCATTGGATGGCAAAATCGACCTTATCGTTACCAAGTCGGTCAGCCGATTTGCGAGAAACACGGTTGACAGCCTGGTCACCATCCGAAAGCTGAAAGAGAACGGCGTGGAGTGTTACTTTGAAAAAGAGGGCATCTACACCTTTGACGGCAAGGGTGAACTGCTCATCACTATCATGTCCTCTCTGGCGCAGGAAGAAAGCCGCAGCATTTCTGAAAACATCACCTGGGGACAGCGCAAGAGCTTCTCCGATGGCAAAGTGCATCTGCCGTACAAACGCTTCCTCGGTTATGAAAAGGGCGAGGACGGACGGCCTGCGGTTGTGGAAAGCGAAGCAAGGGTCGTGAAGCTGATTTATGGGCTTTTCCTTGAGGGCAAGACCCAGGCAGGCATTTGCAAGTACCTGGAGGAGTTGGGTATCCCATCTCCGGGTGGCAAGCAGACATGGAGCAAGACCACGGTCACCAGTATCCTTCAGAACGAAAAATACAAGGGCGATGCACTGCTCCAGAAAAAGTTCACAGTGGATTTTCTGGAAAAGAAAATGAAACCCAACGAGGGTGAAGTCCCGCAGTATTATGTGACAGGTATGTATTCTCCAGTGAGGGCATATCAAAAGCCCTCACTGTTGCATTTGTTTAAAAACTTATTATTTGTTTTTAATATTTAACAATAAAGTATCAACCATTCTGGGATAGGAAGTCTTATTGCTTTTATCGCCTAAATGGTTTTTGAAAATACAAGCAATTTTATACGCTCTTACGCAATAGAATCTATTATTTTAGCTATTTTTTCATTATTGATACTCATAATTTATCCTCCAAAAATATTAAAATAATGTCAGCCTGAAAGATTAGTAGAATTCCTCAAAAAGTTCCGGGTATTTGCTTGATATAGCTCCACGAAAAGAATCACTATCATCAAATATTTCTGTTATAAATTCTGTTTTTCCGGTCCTTTGATTATGTTTGTAAAAATAAAACTTATACTGACAATCGGGGCAGCGGCATTGAACACATATCAAATCACTGCTTTCATTACTTACTTCTACAATTCCTCCACACTCTGTTCAATAGGTCGATCGGATTTATCGATTACCTTAAATGAAACATTTTGATTTCCAACAGAAAATGTTTCATTTTCGTTGTCTATAACGGTAGTGACATTGATGCTTTCATTATCCAGCGCTATGGTAATTTTTCCGCTGTTGTTTTGGGAATCAATAAACGAGGCGGATATTGTGCGGTTGTTTAGCTCGGCGGATTCTTCAAGCCGCACCTTTTTACTGTTTTCTGTTTTTTCAACAATAAAATCCGCAGTCGACGCATTTTGAATATTAATGTAAAAAGTTATGTTTTTATCTGTCGAGATATAATAACCATCATATCTATCATAAATATCATTGCACAAATTGGTGCTGTTTTTGAATGTCGGAATTGTCAAAAACAAATCTGCTGCACCTAAATAATCTCCCGTGTCCAATAATGCTTGAGCACTATCGTAAACCTCTTGGTCGGTTGTTTCATTTGCTTTATCAATCACTGAACTCTTTAAATGTAACAGAGTAACTGCTGCAACACCAATCCTGCGGTGTTGGCTCAAGAAAGCAAAAAGTGTGTGATCCGATCATTGTTGAGGGAACGCACGAAGCTATTGTGACCAAGGAAGAGTTTGCGCTGGCTCAGAATTGCATCAGAGGCGGCGAAAAGAATCCCAGCCGAAAGCAGAACAACTATCCTCTCAAGGGGCTGGTACGCTGTGGCAACTGCAAACGGGCAATGTCCCGGCGCAAGCTCCAATGTGGGGCGTTCCACTACCAATGCACTCACTCCACCCATGATCAAAATACCCAGTTGAGCGTATGGAGCTGAAAGCGAAAATCTCGGACTTGCGAAACAAACTAATGCAATCCGGAGAGGAACAGAAAGAGCGTGTGCATTTCATATCCGCAATCCGAAAGTTTATGCAGATGGATCGTTTGACCGCACCGTTACTTCGTGAACTGATAGATAAAATAGAGGTTTTTGAAACCGAAGGTGTCGGCAAAAACAGAACACAGAGAATAGTTATCTATTACCGCTTTGTAGGATATGTTGAACTACCTGAAACCGCATTTTGCGAGCATTACAGAGCAGACACAAGAAAAGGCGTATCGGTAGAATATCTCCCGAAGCCGCTGTCTGCATAACAAAAAAGAGCAAGGCACAAACCTTGCTCGGTACATAACGAATGAGTCGAAATGAAAGACAAAATGAAAATAAAAAAATCGAGTATTCATAAAGTCAAATCCCTTATGAATACTCGATATGTGCCGACGGTTGAAATAGGAACATTTAGCAAGTCGCAAACAGAGTCAAATATTCATATCCGTACATTCGTCTTTTACTTCATTTTGGCTTATAATCAGCATATCAAAACAAGGAGGTTGCGATATGCGAGATAGGAAGTATTACATAGCACTTGATGATTACGAAAAGAGAGTAATTATCAACTGCTTAAACGAAATGAGAAATGCTTTGATTGCCAACGGCAAGTACACCGATGCGGTGGATGAGCTGCTGATAAAATTCAGCAAGGCTAAGCAAAAGAAATTCAAGGTGATTTATAAGGGGGTTAATTCTATGAAAAAGTACATTTTTAACGAACAAACGGGCATCGGTTACACTCTACAAGGTGATTATTATTTACCCGACCTTGCTTGCTCCGATGAAAAGGAGCAACATATAGGTATATGGGGACAACGGCATTTAAGACACTTAAAACAACACCGCAAGGTTTTATATTATAATCTGCTCACAAGCGGTAAATTGAACGATTATCTTGCCGACATCGACAAACAGGCGGAAGATATGTTTTCTCGGCTTGTAAAACAAATGGCAGAGCGAGAAGGTGTGACCGAACAACTTAAAGCAAATTCGCCTATGGAATGGGTGCGAAAAACAAATAACATCAGTAACAGAGCAACTGAAATTGTAAATTGTAAATTATAATTAAAAATACAATCTTTCCAAAACCCTTGATATTTCAAGGTTTTTCGCCTATCAAACACTCAAATTTAATGTATTTTCCCTTGTTTTTGCCCTTAC
>CAZTNP010000005.1:0-61184 GCA_964615545.1 uncultured Oscillospiraceae bacterium
TAAAATTTCATAAATGTCCTCGTACCTCAGCAGGATAGAGGGTCCGCCTCCTAAGAGTTTGTTATAGCAATCGCCTTTTGACGAAAAGTGATTGACATACTGTTAGATTACAACTAAATAATGATAGATTTTCAAGAAATGCCGCTTTAGTTAAATGGATATAACAAGCCCCTCCTAAGGGCTAGTTGAGGGTTCGATTCCCCCAAGCGGTGCCACAAACAATGCCGGAAAACCCAGTAAAATCAAGGGTTTCCGGCTTTCTTTATTTTTGCCGAGCAGCAAATTTCTCCAAAAAACGGCTCTCGTGCTTAGCAGAACTCAGGCGGAAATTAGCAAATGGACTAACACCTTCAAGGTGAGTGGTCTGCTAACGGAAATTAGCAAGAAAATCGCTTTTTTGCTAATGAAAAATGGCTCTCTGCTAATCGGAGAAAAAATCGGCAAATTTTTTTGCTAATTTGCAAGGCGGTCGTCAACGAAAATTCACAGTCTTTTTCAGGCTCTTTTTTTCGCATACTTTACCTATTATGAGAAGTTTTTATAATGGAGTTATCAGGAGGTGTTGCTATGAAAAATAAAGATTATCACTTATACCTTACCGATACAGAATACAACAGAATTGTTACTGCTCTTATCAATCTGAAGAACGACCTTATTGTACAAGGAGATGTTTGGAAAATTTACCAGTACCCGAGCCAATATCGGCAATAACCGATGCTTTTGAAATACCATATTGACTATATAAACAGTTAATAAAATCCATCGTCAATTTCGTTGATGATAACTGCGGCACAACGGACAAATGATCCGAAGTCCGCTTCGTATCCACGCTCATATCCGATCTGATCGGGCGTGTATCCCAAATCGCTGGCACATGCAATGAACTCTGCTTTCTCTTTGCCTTGGCTCCACGGCTCCTGCAACTGACTGGGATATTTATTGGAGAGCAGGCACTGACGCGAAACGGATGTGGTGGTCGGTATCATTGCAAACATGTCCGCTTTGGAATACACCACATCGGAAAATTCCGCTGACAGGATTCGCCAGTCAAATTCTGACATGCCGTCCATCACGATAACAGCAAACTTTTCGCTGCGATCGTGCATGTACTCCATTGCTCTACTCACCAGCACCGGTGTCTGCTTGCTCATCGATGTGGATAGCTTTCCGAACGATGACAGCACCCATTCAACGAATTTCTCATTCACATGATCCGTCCGTGTGTATAATTCATACTCTGTAGCCAGCGCATCAATATCTGCTTTCATGTTTGCGATGCGGAACCACGCTTGATAGTTCTGCACTGCCGCCACGGCAGTGTTCATCGCAAATACGCAATGTTGCAGGTATTCTTCGACATTTCCCCTGCCGAACACCTTGCTATGTTTTCTGGTGTTGAAATTCACCATATTGCTCTTAAGGATTTCGGCACAGTGACTACCGCTAAGTGCAGCAATCTTCTCGATCAACTCTGCCGTTTTTTTCTCCGTAACAAAGCTGGCTGCCTGCACTGCATCAATGAGTATCTTTAACTCTGGAACGCTGAAGCTGCGATCTTCAATATAGTATCCTTTTTCATGGCTAATCATTGTTGACATGACCTCGAATCCTTGCTCATTGAGCAGGGCAATATCCTTGGTCAGTGTTCTGCGGTCACAAGTAATGCCAAGAGCGAGAAGCCTATTGCAAATCTCCGTTGCGCGGAGAGGATGCTGCTCATCGGTTTCTTGGCGCAGTATTTCCATCAGTTTCAGTAGCTTTATTTTCTGGCAATTGTCTTTCGCCATAGTGGCACCTCCACCGTATATCCACTTTGGGGTATAGTTATACTCAATAAGTATAACACACTTATCTGTAAAAGTAAATGTGAAACCCGTATTTTTTCGTTACTCTTTTGTAGATGCCGAACTTTTTTACTTCAAATCCACGCTCTATATCGGCTGCATAACCCTTTATTTCACGAAAAGGTAAGCAAAAGTATTACGCTTCCGATGCTGCCAGAATGCAAAAAACAGGAGCTGGCACGGTCTGATCAACCGTTCCAACCCCTGTTTTGAGTCGTTTTTGCTGTATTTCGGGCTATTTCACCCCATAAACGAAGAAAATCCCTCTCTTGTCGTGGTAGACAAAAGAGGGATTTTTCGTGGAGCAGGGTACGGGAGTCGAACCCGCCTTCACGGCTTGGGAAGCCGTTGTATTACCGATATACGAACCCTGCATATATTCTGTTTAATGGCTGGCAGCAGCTTTTTCCGCCGCATAGCGGTATTATAGCAAAGCGGAGGGGAAAATTCAAGCCCTTTTTGCCGCAAATGACGAAAATGTTTTCTGACCGGAAAACAGACCTGACCGGCAGCAAAGAGGGCTGCTGTGTCCCGGGGCAGAAGCCCCGGTTATGCAACATACAGCTATCTCAGGGGAGGGTTTTTCCGCAGCTTCGGCAAAAGCTGAAGTTTTCCTCTGCTGCTGCACCGCAGTAAGGGCAGAAGCGGCTGGCTTCCGGCCGGGGGCGGGAGCTTCCAAAGCGGCGGTTCAGCGGGTCTTCCTCCTCGCCATCTTCCGTAATGTCGAACTCAGAGTAACGGTTTTTGCCGGTGGCGTTTTTGAAATGATAAACGGTATTGGCAATGGCAATGCAGGTCCAGCCAATGCCGAAAAGGACGAAAATCCCGCCGCCCTGTGCGGCAAGCACCGTCCAGACGATGCCGAAAAAGATCATAAAAATGCCGACGAATCCACCCATCATAGATGGACCCCGCCCAGGCTTTACACTTCTCATAGGTTCCCCCTTTTTTTCTTTTATCATAGCACAGGGAGCCTTTCCCTGCAAGAAAAAAGTTTCGTGAAGCGGTTGGCTCCACGAAACTTTTTTACAGGCAGGCATAGGCGGCCTGACATAGCCGGGGCAGATAATAGTCCTCCTGGGGATTGCGCATATGGTGGGCGTAAACCAGGGCGAATTCCTGATGGGAATCTGCCAAAAGCGTGGCACCTGCGGCACCGCTCCAGCCGAAATCCCTGCGTGGATGGCAGCGGACACCCAGCCCGTAGCCGTAGCCGCTGTGCTGGCTCCAGCCGAAATCCTGCCGCTGTCGGTCTGTGAGGCGGTTTTGCTGCATCAGGGCAACGGTTTCCGGCTGTAAAATGGCGGTTCCCTCCGGGGTGCGGCCACCCATAGAGAGGGCACCGGCGAATTTGGCATAGCTGTCAACGGTGGTGACGATACCGGCTCCGCCGCTGTCATAGTCTGCTCCCAGGATAAATTCGTTTCCTTTGCCGAAATTGGTAAGGGAGCCTTCCTGTTCTCCGGAGGAGATCTGCAGCTGCACCGCACTGGCAGTGGAGCCGGTCTGATAAAGGTACTGCTGTGCCATCCGGGACTGCAGGGCGGCATCGGTGTGATAGTAGACCTCCGTTACCCCCAGTGGGGCGAAAATATGTGCTTTCACATATTGGGAAAAGGGTATTCCGGAGATCACCTCCACCACTGCTGCCAGCACATCGTGGGAAAGGCTGTAGCTCCAGCGGGTGCCGGGCTCAAAAAGCAGGGGCTCCCGGGCCAGCGCGGAGGCTGCCGCCACCGTGGGCATAGCAGGCATCTGCTGCCGCAGCGCTTGCAGAGCGGGGGCATTTAGGTCATAGGAAAGGCCGGAGGTATGGCAGAAAAGCTGCTCCATAGTGATGTCGCTTTTGGCGGGATGGAGCGTACCGTCTTCCCCGGCCACGGTCATATGGCGGTAGGCGGGGAGAAACTCCCAAAGGGGGGTATCCAGCCGGAAGTAGCCCCTTTCGTAGAGCTGCAAAGCGGCTGTGACCGTGGCCACCTTGGAGCAGGAGTAGAGATTGATAAGCTCCTTGCCGGTCATAGGGCTCCGGTGCTCCACATCGGAAAAGCCGGAGGCATACTGAAAAACGCATTGCCCGCCCCGGTAGACGGAAATGGCGCTGCCGGGGATGCGCCACGCGGTCAGGTGCTCCATAAATTCACGCAGAGGGGTAAAATCCATACGCGCACATCCTTTCATAGTGGGGCAGCACTGCCCGAAAATCATTATTGGTTTACGGTACGGGCACTGGTGCGACCCTCGGGGCGAATTTCTCCCACGGCCGTCAGGCTGCGCTTCGTCAGGGAGGGTCCCACCAGCTCATACACCAGCACGGCAAACAGCACCACATTGCGGGCAATGGCACCGTCGGGCAGGCTGGAGGCGGTCATCACCATACCCAGTGCCACACCGGCCTGGGGCAGCAAGGTGATGCCCAAATGCCGGGTGATGGGCTCCGGCTGACGGGTCAGGCGGCAGCTTAGATCCGCGCCGTAGTACTTACCGGCAGAGCGGGCGAGAATGTAGATCACGCCAATGATCAGGGTGACGGGCTGAAGCAGCACCTCAAGATCCAGCTCTGCGCCGGAGAGAACGAAGAACAGAATGTTCAGCGGGGTGGTCCAGCTCTCCACACGGCTCATCAGCTCCTCGGAGGTGGGGCAGATGTTGCAGAAAATGGTGCCGGTCATCATACACACCAGCAGCAGAGAGAAGCCGCAGTGCACCGGGCCGATCTGGAATTCCAGCATAGAAAGCCCCACGGTCAGCAGCACGAAGGCAACGGAAATGGACATACGCTTGCTGCGGGAATGGAAGAACTGCTCCACGAAGTTCAGCAGCCAGCCCATCAGGGAGCCCAGCGCCAGCGACAGCACCACATCCAAAATCGGCTCCACCAGCATAGAAAGCAGGCTGATCTGGCCGTTGGTCAGGGCAGTGGCAATGCCGAAGGAGACGGAAAACAGCAGAAGACCCACGGCATCGTCGATGGCGACCACCAGCATAAGCAGCCGGGTCAGGGGGCCGTCGGCCTTGTATTGCCGCACCACCATCAGCGTGGCGGCCGGGGCAGTGGCGGAGGCAATGGCGCCGATGGTGATGGCGCAGGGGATGGAGATCATAGAAGGGAAGCACAGGTGCAGGACGATGAGCACGATATCCACCACCACGGTGGTGATCACCGCCTGCAAAATGCCAATGGTAATGGCTTTTTTGCCGGTGGCCTTGAGTTGACTGAGCCGGAATTCATTGCCGATGGTAAAGGCGATAAAGCCCAGTGCCACCTGGGTGAGGATATTCAGGCCTTCCACCTGCGCCAGGGAGTTGAAGCCCAGCCCGGGGAGTCCCAACGCACCCAGGCAGAATGGCCCCATCAGCAGACCGGCCAGCAGATAGGCGGTGACGGCGGGGAGATTGATCAGCTTCGTCAGCCGTGACAGCATCAGACCGCCCACCAGAGCAATTGCAAGCAAAATAAGGGATAATTCCATAATAAACACGCTTTCTCTTTTCTTTTTGGAGTAAGGCTCCAAAGTAGCATAATACCACTGTTTCCCGGTTTGTGCAAGGGAGCATAATCACGAAAAAGCGGGGCCCTTTCCGGGGCGGTTTGTTCAAAATTGGAGCGGAGGCCTTTTTTCCGGGAAAGCCTGCGGAGGCTACGCAAAAACAGGTATTTCCATCCGGCTTTTTTGGTGGTATAATCACTTTATATATCGACGAGGATACCCGATGATCGTGGGAGGACAGGACTATGGCAAAAACGGAAAAGACCAATGTTATGCGGATCTTGGAGCAGAAAAAGATCCCCTATACGCCCCATTGCTATGTGGGCACCGGCGCCCTGAGCGGGGTGGAGATCGCTGCCGTGCTGAGGCAGGACACGGAGCGGGTATTCAAAACGCTGGTGACCCAGGGAGCCCAAAAGGGGTATTATGTCTTTATGCTCCCGGTGGAAAGGGAGCTGGATCTGAAAAAGGCGGCACAGGCCGTGGGAGAAAAGAGCATTTCTATGCTCCCGCAGAAGGAGCTTTTGCCCCTGACCGGCTATGTCCACGGGGGTTGCTCCCCCATCGGGATGAAAAAGCTGTTTCCCACTGCGATTCATTACACGGCAGAGGGCTTCAATACCATTTTCTTCAGCGCCGGAAAAATCGGCTGGCAGGTGGAAATGCCTCTGGGGGAGCTGAAAAAGCTGATCCCCATTTGTGTGAGTGATATTGCAGTCTAAGGGATGAAAAAACGGGAAAACAACGAAAAAAGGGAAATCCGCCAAACTTTTTGCCGGTTTTTCGTTGACACTCCTATGAAATAACAGTATAATAGGCAGAGTATAAGGGAGACTCTGCGGCACACGCCCCGGGGACTCTAATCGGTTATACATTGAGGGACGGAAAATGAATAGATTTGAAAACAAGGTGTGGCTGTCAACGCCCACTATGCACGGGGAAGAGCTGCGCTATATGACCCTTGCATTTGAGACAAACTGGATGTCCACCGTGGGCGAAAATATCGACCAGGTGGAGAAGCTGGCAGCGGAGCAGGCGCAGATGCGGTATGCAGTCGGCCTTTCCTCCTGCACGGCAGCGCTGCATTTGGCAGTCAAGCACGCCGGTGAGTGCCTTTACGGCAAGCCCCCCATTGGCCAGGGGGCACTGGCAGGCAGACGGGTGTTCTGCTCGGATATGACCTTTGATGCCACCTTAAACCCGGTGGTCTACGAGGGCGGTGTTCCGGTGTTTATCGACACGGAGGAAAGCTCCTGGAATATGGACCCGGAGGCGCTGGAAAAGGCCTTTTCTATGTACCCGGAGGTCAAATTAGTGGTGTATGCGGAGCTTTACGGCTTCCCCGGCCGGGTGGAGAGGATCCGGCAGATCTGCAATGACCACGGCGCATTGCTCATAGAGGATGCTGCGGAGGCGATGGGTGCCACAGCCGGCGGAAAGCAGTGCGGCTCCTTTGGCGACTATGGTGCCGTCAGCTATAACGGCAATAAGATCATAACAGGCTCCTCCGGCGGCTGCCTGCTGACCAATGACAAGGAAACTGCCCATAAGGTGCGCAAGTGGTCCACCCAGGCCAGAGAAAATGCCCCCTGGTATCAGCACGAGGAAGTGGGGTATAACTACCGGATGAGTAATGTGATCGCCGGTGTGATCCGGGGTCAGTATCCCCATCTGCAGGAGCATATCGCGCAGAAGAAGGCAATTTATGAGCGTTACCGGGACGGGCTGAAGGATCTGCCCATTGAGATGAATCCCATTGTGGAGGGCACAGTGCCCAACTATTGGCTGTCCGCTATGGTCATCGACCCGGCGTATATGTGCCGCCAGGTGCGGGACGACAGCAAGGCTGCCTACATAAAGGAGCAGGGGAAGACCTGCCCCACGGAGATTTTGGAGACCCTGGCAGCCTGTAATGCAGAGGGCAGACCCATCTGGAAGCCTATGCATATGCAGCCGATGTACCGGATGCACGAATTTATCACCCGGGAGGGAAGCGGCCGTGCAAGGACGAATGCCTATATCCCCGGCGGCGCGGCAGATGTGGGCGCGGACATTTTCGATCGTGGCCTGTGCCTGCCCAGTGATAATAAGATGACCGAACAGGAGCAGGCCGGTGTGATCGAGATCATCCGCAGCTGCTTTGCGTAAGCGAGGTTTGCTATGTACGCTGATTATTTGAAGAGAGTGCTGGATTTTCTGCTTTCTCTGCTGGCACTGGTGGTGCTGTCACCAATTTTGCTGCTGCTGATGCTCATCGGCGCCATTGCTATGGGGGGCAATCCCTTTTTCACCCAGCAGCGCCCGGGCAGGATCGACCCGAAAACCGGTCAGGAGCGGATCTTCCGGCTGATCAAATTCCGCACCATGTCCAATGCCAAAGACGAAAACGGTACCCTTTTGCCGGATGATATTCGGCTCAACCGCTATGGCAAATTTCTGCGCAGCACATCGTTGGACGAGCTGCCGGAGCTGCTGAATATACTCAAAGGCGATATGTCCATCGTCGGCCCCCGCCCCCAGCTTGTCCGGGATATGCTGTTTATGAGCCCTCAGCAGCGGCGGCGGCATACTGTCCGCCCGGGGCTGACCGGGCTGGCGCAGGTAAACGGCCGGAATAATATCAGCTGGGAGCAGAAGTTCCGGTACGACCTGCAATACATAGACAGCGGCATCACTCCGTGGCAGGACGGCAAGCTTATCCTGCAGACGGTAGGCAAAGTCCTCAAACGAAGTGACACCGTCCGGGAAGGTACCTCCTCCGACCTGGACTACGGCGACTGGCTCCTGCAGGAGGGTAAGCTCACCCGGGAGGAATACGAAGCAAAGCAAGAGGAAGCAAAAGTTCTCTTGCAGGTTTGAGGTGATCAGTAATGAAAAAAGTATTGGTAGTTGCCAGTGTTGTTTCCTTTATTGAATGGTTCAACAAAGAGAACATTGCTTTTTTGCATGAGGATATGCAGTGTCAGGTGCACATTGCCTGTAATTTGAATTATACGGAGGATACGGATGTTGCACGGACAGAGCAGTATATCCGGAAACTGGAGCAAAACGGTGTTGTACTGCATAATATCCCCTTTGACCGCAGCCCCTTCAGCCCGAAGGGGCGGAAGGTGTACCGGGAGCTGAAGAAGCTGATTCAGACAGGAAATTTTGATCTGATCCATTGCCATACACCCACGGCCTCTATGATGACGAGACTGGCGGCTCGAAAAGCCCGCCGGGAGGGCACCACAGTCATGTACACCTGTCACGGATTCCATTTTCATAAAGCGGCTCTCTTGAAAAACTGGCTTCTTTATTACCCGGTGGAGCGTTTTCTGTCCCGGTATTGCGATTATCTGCTGACAATCAACCGGGAGGATTACCGCCGGGCCCAAACCTTTCACTGTAAGAATGTCCGCTATATTCCCAGCGTGGGCATTGATCTGCAGAAGTATCGTCAGCTTTCTGTGGATCGGAGTGCCGTGCGGGAGCAGCTTGGCATTGGGGATGCGGATATTATGATCATATCCGCAGGGGAGCTGATCCCCCGAAAGAATCATCAGGTAATTATTCGTGCACTGGCAAAGCTGCAAAATCCCACTCTGCATTATGTGATCGCCGGTAAGGGGCAGCTTATGGAAGAGCTGCATACCCTTTCCCGGCAGCTTGGCGTGGAAAAGCAGACCCATCTTCTGGGCTTCCGAACGGATATTGCCCAGCTTTACGGTGCGGCGGATATTGGCGCCTTTCCCTCCCGGATCGAGGGTCTGGGCATGGCCGGAATTGAGATGATGGCCACGGGACTCCCGGTGGTTTCCTCCAATGTCCACGGTATTATGGATTATGTGAAGAATGGCGTGACCGGCTTTGCGGTGCCGCCGGAGGATGTGGATGGCTTTGCACGGGCTATTGAAAGGCTTGCCGGAGATCCGGCACTTTGTGAACAAATGCGCCCGGAATGCCGCAAAGCAGCAGAGCCCTTTGAACTGCACAATGCCTTGCAGGTCATGTGGGATATTTATCGGGAGATTCTGAAATAAGGGAGATAGAAAAATGAAATATACTTATCAAGATATCACCTCGTCACTGACGAAAAAGAAAAACAGCCGGAGTTCCCTGTGGGTGCAGCTATGGGTCAGAAAGGCATCCTTTCCTGTGACCTATCTGTTTATCAACGGGGGCTGGACAGCCAATATGGTGTCCGTGCTCTCCTGGATCGTGATCTTTGCCGCCGCCGTGCTCCTGTGTATCAACAGCTTTTGGTGCATGCTGGCAGGCGTGCTGCTGACAAACTTTTGGCTTGTTTTGGACTGCGTGGACGGAAATATCGCCCGGGTCAAGAAAGTTAAGACCTTTATGGGAGATTTTTATGATGCGGTGGCTGGCTATGGCCCGTTTTCCTTTACAACGGTAGGAATGGGCGTAGCTGCGTATCATACATCGTTCCTTGTGCCGGAGCAGTATCGTGTATGGCTGATTCTGATCGGTGCCATCGGGGCGGTGGCCAATGTGTATATGCGGCTTGTCCATCAGAAATATCTCTGTTGCTTCTTCGCCGGAAAAAAGATTTTGGGCGAACTGGAGGATATCACCTTGAAGGATACGGAGGATAAGAAGAGCTTTGCCTACATCCGGGAGCAGATCGACAAGAACATCGGCGTTTCCGGCCTGTTTATGCCCTGGCTGTTTGTAGCGCTGTTTACCAATACCTTTGATATTATGCTGGTGTGCTACAGCCTGTACTATGTGGTCTCCTTCCTTGCCATTTGCGTGCTGTACTGCCGCAAGGCCACAGCCTTTGAGAAGGAAGCACAGCGTAAGCTGAGAAAGGAAAAAGAAAAAAGCAAATAAGCATTGCTATATATGAGGAGTGAGATCATATGGTCATTGGTTATACCACCGGTGTGTACGATATGTTTCATATCGGGCACCTGAATATTTTGCGCCGCGCCAAGGCACAGTGCGACTATCTCATTGTGGGCGTGAGCACGGATGCTTTGGTGGAGCACGAAAAGAACAAAAAGCCGATCATCCCCTTTGCCGACCGCTGTCGTATCGTGGAGGCCATCCGCTATGTGAATCAGGTGGTGCCGCAGGAGGACAAAAACAAGTACGGCGCATGGGAAAAATACCATTTTGATAAAATGTTTGTGGGCTCGGACTGGAAGGGCACGCCTCAGTGGGACAGCTATGAAAAGCAGCTTGCCCCTCACGGCGTGCAGATCGTCTACTTAGACCATACGGACGGCATTTCGTCAACTATATTAAGAAACAGACTTAATAGTTTGCATAAGGAGTGATTGTATGAGGCTTTTATATATTAGCAAGTATCAGTTTGTGAAAAACAAAAATGGTACATATACACTTCCTGCATATGGTGATGCTTTTTGGGAAAAGTATTTGGATGTTTTTGAAGGAATTGATGTGCTTGCTGAAAATATAAAAAATTATTTGAATAATGGGACATTGAGTGAGATTACAGATGACCGAATTAATGTGAATATTTTGCCGGAAAACACAAACCCAAAAGATTTTAAAAACGATAATATTATAAAAAAAGAGTTATATAAATTTATCAAAAATGCTGATGCAGTGTTGGTTAAACCGGCAAGTAGAAAAGGTATAATGGCAATCAAAATATGTGAAAGTTTGAGAAAGCCATATATGGTTGAACTCACGGGCGATTTAAATTTGACACTTCGCAATCATTCGAACCCTTTGAAGAGAATATATAGTCCGATTATTCATTGTCAGATATTAAACGCAATAAAAAATTGCAAATTTGGACTATATGTAACAGAAAGTTATCTGCAGAAGGTATATCCGATTTCAGGAGAGCAATGTGGGTGTACAGATACTTATATTCCTGATCCAGATTTCAATGCATTGCAAAAAAGACTTGAGAAAATAGATAGGAGGTCTAGTCAGTCAATAACTCATATTGGGCTTGTTGCCTCGTATCATGATTCAAGAAAAGGCTTGGATACAGCCTTAGATTCATTAAAGTTACTTAATAATGACAAAGTATTTCTGCATGTTCTTGGCTTAGGAACAGAAGATGATAGAAATAAATGGTATGCGTATGCTGAAAAACTTAATATCAAAAACCAGCTAATTTTTGATTCTTCTTTATCTGGTATTGAGAAAGTTCTTGCTTGGAATGATACAATAGATATAACTATTTTGCCAAGCAGAAGTGAGGGACTCCCAAGATGCATTGTTGAATCAATTTCAAGAGCTTGCCCGTGTGTAATTTCCAATGTCTGTGGGATGCCTGAGTTGGTAAACGAAAAATGGCTGCATAATCCTAATGATTCCAGAAAATTAGCACAATTGCTAAACGAAATGATTTCAGACAAACAAAAAATGCGTGATGCAGCTGTGGAGAACTTTAACCATTCTCAAAACTATAGATCTGAAGTTTTAAAAGAAAAAAGAAATAGGTTCCTGAATAAGTTTATGGAGTACTGTGCACGCTGTTGAGCTCTTTGATGTTAGATATTGATATATATCATTATCGTAAATAAAAAGAATAAAACATATGTATATCAAAATGCAGTGGGGAAATTGCAATGAAATTATTCTATTTTGGCAGTGTTTGTGCAAACAGCGTTTTCAATGAAACGGTTCAAAAAAGCAAGGTAAAGCCATCGGCATCGGCACAGACCTTTGAAAACGCCCTTGTGAAGGGGCTTGTGGAAAACGGGTGCGACCTGACAGTCGTATCTGCGGAATCCATTGCTACATATCCCAGAGGAAACCGTCTGCTGTTAAAGCCCCGGCAGGATGAGCTGCAGGCGGGCTGCAAGGCCAGTATTTTGCCTGCCGTCAATCTCCCGCTTCTTAAGCAGCTTGGGCATGCCAATGGTGCCCGAAAGCAGCTTTTAAAATGGCTGGAGGCAAACAGAATAGAAGAAAAATGCGTGCTTGTATATGGGATATATCCGCCTGTTGTGAAGCAATTGCAAAAGCTGTGCAAACACTATGGATGTAAGATTTTTGCGGTAATAACGGATGTGCCGTCTACAATGTTTACCTATACAAAGCCGAAAAGCATGCTCAAACGGCTGTTTTCCGGTTCCTACAGAAATGCGGCAATTGCGGTTCAGGACGGATTTGATGGATATGTTTTTTTGACGGAAGCAATGTCGGAGGTCGTGGCCCCCGGAAAGCCCTTTACCATTGTGGAGACGATTGCGGATATCACTGCTTTTGATGGCATTCCTCAGACGGAAAAAGCCAGCCCGCCGGTCCTTATGTATGCCGGCTCCCTTTACCGAAAATACGGTGTGGATCGGATCGTGGACGCCCTTTCTTATGTCCATTGTGACTGCCAGCTGTGGCTTTTCGGCTCGGGAGATTATGAGCAGACCATTTTGGAAAAAGCCGGGAAGGACAGCCGCATCCACTTTTTTGGCAGAGTCTCCCGGAAAGAGATTCTGCAAAGGGAGAAAGAGGCAACGCTGTTGCTGAATATCCGAAGTGCCGGGGACGAGTATACAAAGTATTCATTTCCATCCAAAATGGTGGAATATATGCTCAGCGGCACACCATTACTGACAACAAAGCTGGCGGGAATACCGGAAGAATATGATAGTTATTGCTATGTAACGGAAAGCGAAGCCCCTGAACAAATTGGGCATAAGATCAGCGCAATACTGCACGATCCCAATGCACCGCAAATGGGTATTGGCGCACGGAGATTTGTGCAGGAGCATAAAAGCAGCAGCATCCAGGCGGCGCGTGTTCTTGCATTTATGAAAGAAAACTTGTGAGGGCTGTAAGATGAAGATTGTACAGATTAATTGTTCTGCCAATGGCAGTACCGGAAATATTGCAAAGGCAATCCATTGCGCACTTTTGCAGCAAGGCGAGGAAAGCTATATTTTTTATGGAATCGGTGTAGCTGCGCAGAAGAATATGTTCCGTATTGGAAACGACTTTTCATTGCATTCTCACGCAGTACTGTCCCGAAATTTAGGCCGGCAGGGCTATTTTTCCCTTTTCTCCACAAAAAAGCTGATACAGCAGTTAAAAAAGCTTCAGCCGGATGTGATCCACCTGCACAATCTGCACGGCAGCTATTTGCACCTGCCTGCGCTTTTCTCCTACCTAAAGCACTCTCAGGCAAAAATCGTACTGACATTGCACGACTGCTGGCTCTTTACCGGCAAATGCCCCCATTTTACGGAAGCCGATTGCTACAAATGGAAAGAAGCCTGCGGCCATTGTCCCCAGCTATCCATTTATCCCAGAAGCAAGGTGGACACAACCGCCAAATGCCTGGCCGATAAAAAGAAATGGTTTCGTGGCTTTGGAGACAGACTGCAGATCGTGACAGTATCCAATTGGTTGCGGGATACGGCCAAGCAGTCCTTCCTTGGGGAATATCCCATTCGCACCGTTTATAACGGCGTGAATACGGAGGTGTTCCATCCAATGGACAGCAGCATAGTCGAAGAAAAATACGGCATCGGTAAAGAAAAATATGTTATCTTAGGTGTGGCGTCCGTATGGGATGACCGTAAGGGTCTAAAGCAGTTTGTCGATCTGTCACAAAAGCTCACGGATTCGGATGTGATCGTGCTTGTGGGTTTGACCGATGGGCAGATAGAAGCTTTACCGCCCAATATCATCGGCATTCGGCGGACGGAAAATCAGGCGGAGCTTGCCCAGCTTTATTCCCGTGCGGATGTGTTTGTAAACCCGTCCAAGGAGGAGACCTTCGGCCTTGTGACAGCGGAGGCAATTGCCTGCGGAACGCCTGCCATCGTTTATCAGTCTACCGCTTGTGCGGAGGTACTGATGGGAGAAAATGGGCTCGCACTGGTTCCCAATGAAAACAGGGATATTGCGGATGCAGTACAGTGGTTGAAAGAAAACACAATTCCTGAGGTTCATTTGGGACAGCAATTCCATAAAGAAAAAATGATTGAGGATTATATTCATGAATACAAAGCTGCAATACCAACATAAACCGAATAACTCAATAATGCTTTTCCTTTTTGGTGTACTGTTGATTGCACATATGGCGATGCTGATTGCTGTGCCTACAGAAAATGAACCAGTAGAGAGAATATGCAGCTATGTCATTCTATTTGACTGTTATATAATGTTCATCTATTCTTATTTTGTGTATCCATATGTCAATGTACGAGACCTGTTATTTCTTATGATGGTTGGATACCTGGTTATTCTTTCTGCTCTTTTTTCCTGGCAGTATGATGACTATAAGGTCACATTGGTTTTTTTATCTATGATGACTGTTTGGAGAGCTATGCAGGTGATTTCCTGCACTCCGAAAATTGAAAAAGCGTTGCTGTATGTGTTCTCTTTACAGGGATTGCTCCTGATTGGATTGTTTTTTTCCCCAATAGCCTATAAAGGATATCAGGCGTATGTAGAGGTTGCAAGCGAACTGACTTTGGGTTATCCAAATCCTAACCAGACAGGTATCATCATTTTTTCTACATTGGCTATTTTACTGATTCTTGTTCGAAGACATCCATTGAAAAAAGGATACAGATATTTCATTTGGGCAGAAATCTTGGCTTTGAGTGTTTTTCTGCTGCTGACAAAGGCAAGAACAAGTTTGGCAGGCTTTTTGATGTTCCTGTTTTTCTTTTTCAGAAAGAAAAACATAAAGATTAATGAGAAGATAGCAGGATTAATTATATGTTTTCCGATTTTGTTTGTATATCTTTACGATCTTGCATCCAATAGTGCATTTAAGGATTTGAAGATATTGGGGAAAAAGGTTTTCTCAGGTCGTCAGCGAGTGTTTCAAAATGTTCTGCAGCTATGTGACAATAAAGTGCTTGGGAAATTAACTTATTTTCAATTTCAAAATTCCCACAATGCGTTGCTGACAATTCTGGTCAATATTGGAATTATTGGACTGATTCTGTATCTGTTATTTACCATTTCTTCATTTAATGAACTAAACAGAAAAAATCAAACGGAAAAAACAAACCTTGGCTTGATTGCAGTTCTTTCCCTGTTTATTATGGGTTGTGCAGAAGCTGCGGGATTAACTGGCGGTTCTATTTATAGTGTATATCTCCTTGTTCTGCTTATTCTGGCACAAAAGGATATTTCCGTTAAGGAAGGTTGATATTTTGAAAATCACATTTATATCAAACTATTATACGCATCATCAATCAGAATTATCCAACGCATTTGCAAAAAAAGACGGTATAGTTTTTCATTTTATTGAAACAACAGAAATGGAAAGTGAACGAAAAAATATGGGGTGGAATTTGGAAAAAATTCCACAATATGTTGTTAATGCACAATACTATACGGAGCATAAAACGGCAGTTCAGAATCTCATCGATGATTCAGATGTGGTGATTATTGGAAGTGCTCCATATGCTCTTGTGGAGACACGGTTAAAAGCAGGAAAACTTACTTTGTTTTATTCGGAACGAATTTACAAAAAAGGGTATGAGCCCTATAAATTTCCAATACGCGCACTTCGCTTTTGGAGACGATATGGGAGATATCAAAGCGCGTATATGCTCTGTGCAAGTGCATATACGGCAGCGGATTATGCAAAAACACATACTTTCCTAAATAAAACCTTTAAATGGGGCTATTTTCCGGAATGCAAGCGTTATGATGATTTTGACAGGATCATGGCCGAAAAACAGCCGAAGTCCATCATTTGGGTCGCCAGAATGATCGACGGGAAACATCCGGAGGCTTGCATTGCACTGGCCAAAAGGCTGAAAGATGAAAATTACGCATTTGAGTTGAATATGATAGGTGGCGGTGCATTGGAACAGCCCCTTCGGCAAGCAATTCAAAACAACCACTTAGAGGATTGCGTGCATTTACTTGGCGCTATGACGCCGGAAGAAGTGCGTACCCATATGGAAAAGGCAGAAATTTTTTTGTTTACCTCCGACCGTAATGAAGGCTGGGGTGCCGTGCTGAACGAGGCCATGAACAGTGGGTGTGCGGCCGTGGCCAGTCATGCGATCGGTTCCGTGCCGTTTCTGCTCTCAGACAGGGAAAACGGTCTCGTATACCGTGACGGAGACATGGAGGATCTGTATCAAAAGGTCAAATGGCTATTGGCTCACCCGGCGGAACGGGAGCAGCTTGGCAGAAATGCGTATTCAACTATAACCGAGCAATGGAATGCGGAAAAAGCGGCAGACAGACTTATACGGCTGTGCCGTGCATTGCTAAGCGGCGAAAAAAAACCGGAACTGTTTACGGACGGCGTATGCAGCAAGGCGGAGGTATTACAAGATGACTGGTATTCAAAAGCTTAAAAAAGCATTACATTGGAATGGGATAAAAAGGTGTATTGTGTTTTATCTGGTAAATCATATTTACGCCGGCACATCTCATTTTGAAGTAAAGCGTAAGCTGCTGTGTTCTGTTGGATTTGAAATTGGACAGAATACAAAAATTGTAGCACCCATTATCTGCACCGGTACGCTAAAAATCGGAAGTGACTGCTGGATCGGCGAGAATTTTATGGTAAACGGCAACGGAAGTGTGACAATTGGAAGTAATTGTGACATTGCACCGGAAGTTACCTTTCAAACCGGTGGGCACAAAATTGGCACAGCAGAGCGCCGTGCCGGGGTCGGATGCATTTTTTCGCAATCGGTTGGCGACGGAACATGGATCGGTGGCCGCGCAACAGTTATAAACGAAACAAACATCGGGAGGTCATGTGTGATTGCCGGCTGTGCCTGCGTTGCACATGATATACCGGACAATTCGTTAGCTGCTGGTGTCCCTGCACAAGTCAAAAGGAAATTATAATATGATTAAGCAAATAATATATAGCCGTGTTGCAAAAAATGCGAGCTGGCTGATCAGCGGAAAAATTATTCAGATGGTCATAAATCTTGTTGTTGGCTTGCTGACGGCAAGATATTTAGGCCCATCCAATTACGGTCTTATCAATTATGCGGCGGCCTATACGGCATTCTTTTCCTCTATATGTACCCTTGGGATAAACTCTGTGATCGTCAAGGAATTTGTAGATTATCCCGGTAAAGAAGGTATGATCATCGGCACCTCTTTGGGACTGCGCGCTGTATCCAGCCTTTTCTCTGCACTGACCATTATTGCCATTTCCTTTGTCGCAGATGCAGGAGAACCAACAACGCAAATAATTGTGGCATTAAGCTGTGTCGGAATGATTTTCCAGATTTTTGAAATATTCAATTACTGGTTTCAGTCTAAATTACAGTCTAAGGCAACAGCAATTGCAACACTGGTTGCTTATATCATTACTTCTATATACAAAGCAGTTCTGCTGATTTTGCAAAAGCCTGTGACCTATTTTGCGTTTGCCACATCTGTGGATTATATTTGTCTGGCTGCTTTTCTTTATCTATCCTATCGAAAAAATGCTGGTGGTCGGCTATCCTTTTCTTTCGGTTATGGAAAGAATTTGCTACGGAAAAGCTACCATTTTATTTTGCCCGGTCTAATGGTTGCAATTTACGGCCAAACAGATAAAATTATGTTGAAGCATATGATAAGCGATGCGGAAATAGGCTATTATTCAACAGCAGTTTCCATATGCAATATGTGGTGTTTTGTCCTTAGTGCTATTATAGATTCGCTGTACCCGCCAATTATGGAGTCTTTTAAAAAGGATAGAAAAGAATTTGATAAGAAAAACAAGCTACTTTACGCAATTGTGTTTTATGTTTCTGCGGCGGTATCACTATTGCTCACGCTATTTGGGAAAATCGTAATTCAGATCCTTTATGGAGAGGCTTATCTTCCATCCGTTGCTCCCCTACGGATCATTACTTGGTATACCGCATTTTCCTATTTGGGCGTAGCAAGGAATGCGTGGATCGTGTGCATGGAAAAGCAAAAATATCTAAAGTACATTTACTTGTCTGCGGCTATTGTAAATGTGATCCTTAATATGATCTGTATACCCATATGGGGAGCCGCCGGAGCCGCAGTGGCATCACTGGTCGCACAGGTTACTACAACAATGATCGTACCTTTCTTTATAAAGGATTTGCGTGAAAATACGATCCTTATGCTAAAAGCCATTACTTTCCAAAAATAAAAGGGGTAATACTATGAAACTGAAAGAAAAATACTGTTTGGAGCTCCAAGAGATTGGCGGTATGCTTACGCAACTGAAAAACGGGCAGATTTACGAGGCCGACCCCGTGCCCGGCAATCCTAAATGCAGCACCATCGGAGCCAATTTACAGCAGAAGCTGGAAGAACTGCTGTACAAAATAGAAAACGACCGCATAGGAAATATTGAGGTTGCGGCGGCGATTTTGGATAATCAAAAGGAAGACAGCTAAAGCAAAAGGAGCAATGGAGATGTTTGAGGGCTACACGCCGGAGACGGTGGATTTCCTTTGGGGGATCCGACTAAACAACAACCGGGAATGGTTTTTAGAGCACAAGCAGGATTATGTTAACCACCTGTATGCGCCCACAAAGGCTTTGGGGCTGAGCCTGTCGTCCCTGATCGCGGATAAGCCCGGCCATCTTCTGAAGGTCAGCCGCATCTACCGGGATGCCCGGCTCCATTATCCTGTGCCCTATAAGGAAAGCCTTTGGATCTGCATTCGCCGGGATGTGGAATGGTGGGCGGAAAATCCCTGCCTGTATTTTGAGATCAACCCGGACAGGATCCACTATGGCTTTTTCTTTTGGCGCATTCGTCCGTCGGTTATGGAGCGGATCCGGCAGGATATGACTGCCCATCCGCAGGAATTTTTGAAAATGATCCGCTCCGTTGAGCGCAAGACCGGCAGAAAGATCACGGCGGACGAGCTGTACAAGCGTCCCCGGGAGGCCCCGGACAAGAAGCTTGCGCCCTATTTCCAATGGAAAGGTCAAATTGGCTGTGTGGCCGAGGAGGTATTCACACCGGAGACCTTCGGCCCCGCCCTGGGCGACCGGGTCAAGACCCTCCTGTCCCAGCTTATGCCCCTTTACGATTATTACAACAGCTTCACAGACGAGCCCCAAGGCTCAACACAATCCGAATAACAAACGGCGGCAATCACGCAAACGCACGATTGCCGCCGATTTTATATACCCTCCAGTATCACAGAACCTTGGACAGGAAGTCCTTCAGGCGGGGGTTTTGGGGATTGGAGAACAGCTCGCTGGGGGTGTTCTCTTCCAGAATCTTGCCTTCGTCCATAAAGATGACCCGGGTGGCCACCTCTCTTGCAAAGCCCATCTCGTGGGTCACCACCACCATTGTCATACCACTGGCGGCCAGCTCCTTCATTACATCCAGTACTTCACCCACCATTTCCGGATCCAGCGCCGAGGTGGGCTCGTCAAAGAGCATAACCTCCGGCTCCATAGCCAGCGCCCGGACGATGGCAACACGCTGCTTCTGTCCGCCGGAAAGCTGATTGGGATAGGTGTTTGCCCGGTCAGCCAGCCCCACACGCTCCAGCAGCGCCATAGCCCGCTCTGTGGCGGCCCTTTTGCTCCTGTGCAGGAGCTGGGTAGGTGCCAGAATCATATTGTCCAGGATCGTCATATGGGGGAAAAGGTTAAAATGCTGGAACACCATTCCCATCTTCTGCCGATGTAGGTTGATATTGGTCTTTCTGTCGGTAATGTTGCAGCCGTCAAACCAGATGGTACCCTCCGTGGGGCTCTCCAAAAGATTCAGGCACCGCAGAAAGGTGGATTTGCCGGAGCCGGAGGGGCCGATCACCACGACTACCTCGCCCTTTTTTATATCCGCGGATACGTGGTCAAGGGCTTTGATATCTCCGTCGGCAAAATGCTTGCACAGATTCTCCGCGTGCAGGATCACATTATCGGTCACTGGTACGCAGCCTCCTTTCCAGCTTTTTCACAAGGAATGTAAAGAACATAACCATTGCCAGGTACATCAGTGCGGTCAGCAGCAGGGGGAACAGGTATTCATACGCGCTGCCGCCCACCACGTTGCCTGCGTAGGTCAGATCCGCTACGGCCACATAAGCCGCCACGGAGGTCTCCTTCAGCAGGGCAATAAATTCGTTTGCCAGGGAGGGGAGAATGGTTTTCAGCGCCTGGGGAAGAATGATATGCCGCATAGTTGCCACATATCCAAAGCCCAGGGAGCGGCCGGCCTCCATCTGCCCGGGATCCACCGCCATAATACCGCCCCGGATGATCTCCGCCACGTACGCACCGGAGTTGATACCGAAGGCAAAGGCGGCCACCATCAGGCCGTTACGGCTGGAGGCGAACACAACGAAATACCAGATCATAAGCTGCACCAGCACAGGGGTGCCACGGAAAACCGTCAGATAAATATTGCAAAGCCAGTTGCCCGCACCCAGCAGGAATTTGGAAATGCCGTGCATTTCATTGCCGTGCTTATCCCAGCTTGCCCGCACCAGCGCAACCACAACGCCGATCAGGATGCCCAGAATCAGGGCCAGCAGGGTCAGCAGCAGGGTGTTGCCCAAGCCCTCCAGAAACAGCTTGTAACGGTCGTCATAAAGGAAGCATTTATAAACCTTGAAGAAAATATCCTCCAGCCATTCGGGCAGCTGCAGGATCCACTGTGGCGCAATATCAGGCCATAGGGAAGCAGGACCTGGTCTCATATGAAATCTCCTTAAACAGTTCTGCAGCAAGGGGCTCATTATGAGCCCCTTGCCGGTATGATAGCTTTATTTTATTCTGCGGGAATGTATTTGTCAACAATCTTCTGCACCGTGCCGTCAGCGATCAGTGCCTGCAGGGCTTCGTTCACGGCGGCGTAGAGCTCAGGATTGTTCTTGCTCATAGAAATGGCGTAATCCTCAAGGGCATACTCGGAGTCCAGGATCTTCAGACCCTCCACAGAGGCAACGAATGCCTTGGCAGGCTCGTTATCCACGATCACGCAGTCCACCTTGCCGGTCTTCAGTGCCTGAATGGCATCTGCGTGCTTGCTGTAACGCTCAACGGTGCCTAGACCCTCGTCCTCAATGTCGCTGCTGGCGTAGATATCGCCGGTGGTGTTCCGCTGGACACCCACTGCGTGATTGGCACCCTCGGCAAACAGATCGTCAACGCTGGTGATCGCGGAATCCTCGGTGACGATGACCACCTGCACAGCGGTGGTGTAGCTGACTGTGAAGTCCACTTCCTCCATCCGCTCCGGGCTGACGGTCATACCGGCCAAACCGATATCGGCCTTGCCGCCCTTGACGGCCTCGTTGATGGAGTCGAATTCCATATCGTCGATCTGCAGCTCCAGCCCCAGCTTGTCAGCAATGGCCTGTGCGATCTCCACATCAATACCGGTGATCTCTCCGCCCTCGTAGTACTCGTAGGGAGGGAAGGTAGCATTGGTGGCCATAACCAGCTTACCGGCAACGGCAGTGTTCAGGCTGGGAGCAGCCGGATCGCTGTCCGCAGCGGGGGAGGAGGTGGTGACGGTGTTGCCGCTGCCACCGCAGCCGGCCAGCAGCCCGATCAACATCATACAGGAAAGAAGCAAAGCAATTATTTTTTTCATTTTCAAGATCTCCTTTTGCCGCATTCTTGGCGGCTTGATTTATGGCTACATTATACAATGAATATTATTCATTGTCTACTGGATGATAATACAACAAAAACAGGAATTATACGGGATATGCATAGGCAAATCCCACAAAAATATACAAAAACCAAGGAATATTCGCATATTCAAAGAGAATATACAATAGAGCAACTGAATAAATATACGGTATATTTACATTCTTTTGCATAATACATAAACAGTGCTGCCCCGGATCAGGGCAGCACTGTTTTATCGGGTATTATTCTCCTTCGCCGCTTTCACCGCCGGACTCTTCCGCTACGGTTTCCGGAGGGGCGGTGGGTGCTTCCGTAGGTGTCTCCGTGGACGGCTCGGTGGTGGGAGCCGTGGTAGGCGGCTCAGTTGCAGGCGGTTCGGTGGTGGGCGGCTCGGTCTCTCCGCCAACGATCTTGCAGATCACCTTGTTGCGGGAGCTGTACACATCGTTGCATTCCAAAATCCGCTCAATTTCCTCATCGGTCTGCTTATCATATTTGACACGGTAGCTTCTGGATTTATAGCCGGTGTAGGGGTCGGTGATCACATCTCCGTCCTTGTAGCCCTTTTTGTTGTCGGGCTCCATTTCCTTGTATACCGTCTCATAGTCGATCTGTGCAAGGAATTCGCTTTCAAACTTCACATAGTAGTCCTTGGTGTCGGTGCCGATCAGCTTCACCGTCACGTTGCCCCGGTCGGAGTGGGCTTCAATGCGTATGGGGTAATCGGTGTTGTTGCGGAATTTATAGTCAATGCCGCCCCAAAATACGGTGGCATCGGTGCTCAGAGGGGTGTAGGAGGAGGCGTAGCCGTGGCATTCCCGCTCCACTACCTCCAAATCCGCCACGACGGTGCAATAGAACAAAGTGGAGGTCACCTGGCAGATACCGCCGCCGTAATCCAGGACGGTTTCGCCGCCGATGTAGGAGGCACCGGGACGATAGCCCTTTTCCGGGGTGCGTTCGCCCAGGGCTTCGTTGTAGCTGAAAAGATCGCCGGGGTAGAGGATCATACCGTTGATGGCCTCGCAAGCCAGCCGCAGATTAGTGTTGCGGTCGGCAATGCTGCCGGCGTGGGTGGTGTAAGAAGAAAGCTCATCCCGGAAAAGCAGGGAACCCAGCTCCTCGGCAGTGGTCTCCGGCTCTGTCCAGGTGTAATCTATGGTGATCTCCTGGCCGTAGTCCGCCTTTTCCAGGGATTCGGCAGCTTCCTCAACAGAGAAGCCGTAGCCATAGGTGCCACCCAAAACCTCAAAGGTCTCTTTTTCAAATTCCGCTTCCACCGGAGCAATGCAGTGCGCCTGATAGATCTCTTCCAGATCCAGGGCATCCGGCTCGGTGAAGGGGCAGTGAAAGCTGACGGTGACAGCACCGCCGCTGTAGCCCTCCAGCACGGTTTCCAGCAGGGCGTTCAGATCCAGACGGATCCCTGGCCGCCCCTTGGTGATCACCAGGCTTTGGGCCACGGTTTCATCAATGGCATTGGTGCTTTCCGGCGCGGCACCCTCGATCCGGTAGGTGGACTGGGTGAGGGTGGAGTCGAAATGGGAGCTGAGCTGCCGCAGCTGTGCCATAATGGCCTCCGTATCCACGGAGATATAATCTGTTATGTCCAGTGCCTGCACGTGAAAGCTGGCGTGGTGGTAGCCGACGGCGGCATTGACGGCAGCACTGACATCCAGCCGAACATCTGAGATATCCGGGGTCAGGAGCAGGGTCTGCCCATCCACCTCCACCGTCATAGGAGTGGCGGTGTAAAGCTGGGAAAATGCCTTCCCCACAGCCGTCTCCGCCTCGTCCCGGGTCATCCCGGTCACATTCACGCCAGCAATGGAGAGATTGGAGGCAATGACCTGATTGCCGCGGGCGTTCTGAATCAGGAAAAAGCCACCCACCAGCAGCACAACGGTGGCAATGCAGATGCCGATGATCCAGGGGACAGGGGAGGCCTTTGACCGCCTGCGTTCGTATTTATGCCGGGGCTTTGCGTATTTGCCGGAAAGCTTCTCGTAGGTGCTTTCCAGCTCATCCAGCTCCTTGCGGCTATTTTGAGAGCGGTTCTTCGCCATAGAAACCACTCCTTTCTGAAAAATAAAATATAGGTTGGAAAATGGAAAATCCGTGGGTATTGTATCATATATGCCCGTTTCTTGCAATAATAAATTACGATTTTTGCGTATAGCTTTTCAGCCGCTGGACAAATACCTTGGATTGCTTCAGGCTGTCGGCGCCGGTGGAGAGCTTCAGCCGCAGAGTCGGCTCCTTGGTATTTGCCACGAAAACAGCCCGCTGCCGGTAATCCGGGTCGGAACAGATCTGACTGATACATTCATAATTTAAGGTGTGCATCCGGAAATAGACCTCCCCGGCCTTTTGCCGGATGTCCGTAATGCCTACGCTCCGGGCATTGGCACGCAGCAGAGCGATCTCCACCAAATTGAGAACACCCTTGGGCGGCTCACCATAACGGTCGATGATCTCATCCAGAAGGTCATCCGCATCGGCCTGATCCCGGATCGCAGCCATACGGCGGTACAGATCCATCCGTTCCTCGCCCCGGCTGACATAGTCCATATCCACATTGGCGGTCACATTCAGATCCGCCGTGCAGTCCGGCTCTCTGGGCGCCTCGCCCTTTTCTTCCAGCACGGCCTCGTCCAGCAGCTTCAGGTACATATCGTAGCCAACGCTCATCATATGGCCGGATTGCTCTGCACCCAGCAGATTGCCGGCGCCCCGGATCTCCAGATCCCGCATAGCGATCTTGAAGCCGGAGCCAAATTCGGCAAAATCCCGGATGGCGGACAGCCGCTTTTCCGCCACCTCCGTCAGTGCCTTGTCCGGCCGGTAGGTAAAATAGGCATAGGCGTGGCGTGTGGAGCGGCCGACACGGCCGCGAAGCTGATGCAGCTGACTCAGGCCGAAGCGGTCGGCATTTTCGATGATCAGGGTGTTGGCATTGGGAATGTCCAGCCCGGTTTCAATGATGGTGGTGCAAACCAGCACCTGGATTTCTCCCTCGGCCATCGCCTGCATCACATCTCCCAGTGCCTCCTCGTCCATTTTGCCGTGGGCAACGGCTACGGACAGCCCGGGGATCCGGCGCTTTAAGGCACCGGCGCACTGGTCAATGGTCTCCACCCGATTGTGCAGATAGTAGACCTGGCCGCCCCGCTCCACCTCTCGGCGGATGGCATCGTCCAAAATGGCATTGTTGTGCTCCAGCACGTAGGTCTGCACCGGATAACGGTCGGAGGGGGGGATCTCCAATGTGGACATATCCCGGATCCCGGAAAGTGCCATATTCAGTGTCCGGGGGATCGGGGTGGCCGACAATGTCAGCACATCCACATCCCGGGCAATTTCCTTCAGCCGCTCCTTGTGAGTCACGCCAAAGCGCTGCTCCTCGTCCACAATTAAAAGCCCCAGATCCTTAAACTGGACGGATTTCTGCAGCAGCTTGTGGGTGCCGATGATCAGATCCACCTGACCGGCACGGAGATTTTGCAGTGTCCGTTTCTGCTGGGTGGCGGTGCGGAACCGGCTGAGCACATCAATATTGACGGGAAAGCCCCGGAAGCGTGTGACGGCGGTTTGATAATGCTGCTGCGCCAGCACGGTGGTGGGCACCAAAAGGGCAGCCTGCTTGCCGTCCATCACAGCCTTCATCACTGCCCGGAGGGCCACCTCCGTCTTGCCAAAGCCCACATCGCCGCACAGCAGCCGGTCCATAGGAATGGGTGTTTCCATATCCGATTTGATCTCTGCAATGCAGCGAAGCTGATCATCCGTCTCCGGATAGGGAAAGTTATCCTCAAACTCCTTTTGCCAGGGCGTATCCGCGCCAAAAGCAAAGCCCTGCTGCCGCTTGCGCTGTGCGTACAGCTGGATCAGCTCCCCGGCCATATCCTTTGCGGCCTTGCGTGCCTTGGCCTTCGTCTTTTGCCAACTGTCGGTGCCGATCTTGTTGAGCCGGATGTTGCTGTCCTCTCCGCCGCCGATATATTTGCTGACCAGATCCAGCTGGGTGGCGGGGACAAACAGGGTGTCGGAGCCCTGATAGGCAATTTTGATATAGTCCTTCACGGCGCCGTCCACCCGGATTTGCTCCATAGCAACAAAGCGGCCGATGCCGTAGTTTTCGTGCACCACCAGATCGCCGGGGGTCAGGTCGGTAAAGGAATTGAGTTTTTGCCGGTTGGTGGCGGCCTTTTTGCCCTTTTTCGGTGCAGCCGATTTGGCAAGCAGCTGTCCCTCAGACAGGATCGCCAGCCGGGTATCGGTATATTCCATACCTGCGGGCAAAGTCCCCTCGGTCAGGAAGATCTGACCGGGCTGGGGAAGCTCGGTGCAGGGGATAGCAATGGCTGCGGGAATATGCCTGGAAAAGAGCATTTCCTGTAAAAGCTCTGCCCGATGCCGGCTGCCGCAGAGCACAAGGCTGGAAAAGCCCATACTCTGATAGTGGGAAAGATCGGCGGCAGCCGTGTCCAGATTGCCGCCGTAGCCCGGAAGCTGCTTGGCGGCAATGGGCAGCAGCGCTTTGGGCGGACACTCCTCCAGATAGGCCGCCCCGGAAAAGGTATCCATATAAACCACCGTGTGTCCGGCAGCCTGGCGGCATACATCCTCCCACTGAGAAACATAGTCGCAAAGCTCCCCGGCCAAAATCCCGGCCTGAAGCATAGCATCCAGCTGCAGCCCAATTTCCTGGGTGCGGGCACGGGCGTGGCGGTGCAGACTGCTCTGGTCACAGAAAACCACCAGAGAATTTTCCGGAAGATAGTCCATAGCTGTGGCAAATTCCGGGTAGATAAAGCCAATATACCGGTCAGAGGCAGGGAAGGAAACAGCATTTTCGTATTTCTCCAAATCCTGCTGTAGGGTATGGATCAGGGCAGTGTTGATATTTTTTCTCCGCTTTTGGGTAGAGATCAGCCGGGAGATATCCCGGCAAAGACCATCGATCCCCTCCGGGTGCAGCCGGGGCTGAGCCTCTCCGATGGGCAGGACGGTAAGTGCCTGGGCGTTTTCTGTACGCCGCTGGGTGACCGGATCGAAAAAGCCCATCGTGTCCAGCTCGTCACCGAAAAACTCCATACGGATCGGCGCGGTCTCCGCCGGAGAGTATACATCCACAATGCCGCCCCGGACGGAGAATTGCCCCGGCCCCTCTACCATACCGCAGTGGGTATAGCCGGAGCGGATCAGCTTCTGCTGCAGGCTTTCCGGGTCGCAAATGCTGCCGACCTGCAGAGTAAACACCGCATTTTGCAGGGTGGCTGGCGGTATCGTCCGCAGGCTCAGGGCATCCCAGCTCATTATTTGCAGCCGAACCTGCCCGCTGTGGAGGGCGTACAGCTGCCGCAGCCGCCGCTGCTCCCAGGTGCGGGAGACGGCGGCACTGTCGTAAAGTGTCAGCTCCCGGCTGCAAAGCACGGGGATCTCCACACCCAAAAAGGCAGAAAGATCCGCCTGCAGCCGCTTGGCAGAGCCATCGTCAGCGGTGATGACCGTGATGGGCTGAGAAAGCGCACTGTACAATCCGGCGATCAGATGGCTTCTGCAAAGCTGACTGACACCGGTGACGGCGGTACACACGCCCTTTTGTGCGTACTCACGCAATTGCCGGTATTCGGTTACCGTTTCCAATGCGGAAACCAGCATAGTCTTTTCCTCCCTTTGGGCACTGCCCGTAATATATGCATATAAATAGCTACGCGGAAAGGGGGAATTTCCCCCTTTCCGTCTTTATCTCATTATTTTGCTTATGGGTGCGAGCCGTTGAACCGATTGGCTGCTTCCGCCACACCCTTTTGAACCACGCACAGTGCCGCATCGGCAGCGTTTTGCAGGGAGACCTCCATAGCCTTTCGCTCACTGGCGGTAAAGCCGGAGAGTACCCAGTCGGCAAGATCCGCATCCTTGTAGGGCTTTGCCCCCACGCCGATCTTCACCCGGGGGAAATCTGCACTGCCAAGCTCCCCGATGATGGATTTGATGCCGTTGTGCCCGCCGGCACTGCCGTCTCCCCGTACCCGAAGCCGCCCGGGCTCCAGCGAGATATCGTCAAAAAGCACCAGTATCCGCTGCGGAGGAATGCGGTAGTAGGCGGACATCTGCAAAACAGAGCGCCCGGACAGATTCATAAAGGTCTGCGGCTTCAGCAGGTACAGCTTTTTGCCGCCGTAAACGGTCTGCCCGTACAGACCCTGAAATTTGACCTTGTCGATTTTGCAGCACAGCTGCTCTGCCAGCAGCTCCAGGGCCCGAAAGCCGCAGTTGTGCCTGGTGCCGGCATATTCCTTGCCGGGATTTCCCAGACCGACGATCAGCCAGCAGTCGTTTTCCATTCCCGGCATCCTTTAGAACAGGTCGGCAATGGAGGTGCCGCCGTGGATATGTGCGATGGCACGGGCAAAGATGGGTGCCACATCCAGCTGCTTGATCTTACCGCTGTCGGTATTCCGGGTCAGGGGGATGGTGTTGTGCACCACGATCTCCTGAATCACGCTCTTTTCAATACGGTCAAAGGCCGCATCGGACAGAACGCCGTGGGTGGCACAGGCGTAAACCTCCTTGGCACCGCCAATCTCCACCAGAGCGTTGGCAGCATTGCACAGGGAGCCGGCTGTGTCGATCAGGTCATCATACAAAATGCAGGTCTTGCCCCGCACATCACCGATCACATTCATAACCTCGCAGACATTGGCCTTGGGCCGGCGCTTGTCAACGATGGCAAGTCCCATATGCACCTTTGCCGCAAAGGCACGGGCACGGGACACGGAGCCCACATCGGGAGATACCACTACGAAATCGTTGTGATCGTAGCGCTCCTCGGGGAACTTTTCCATATAGTATTTGACAAAAGTGGGGTTGCCCAGCAGATGATCCACAGGGATATCAAAGAAGCCCTGGATCTGTGCCGCGTGGAGGTCCATAGTCAGCACCCGGTTGGCACCGGCGGCTGTGAGCATATTGGCGACGAGCTTAGCGGAGATGGGGTCACGGCTTTTTGCCTTGCGATCCTGACGGGCATAGCCAAAATAGGGAATGACCGCGGTGATTCGGCCGGCAGAGGCACGGCGGCAGGCATCGATCATAACCAGAAGCTCCATCAGATTGTCGTTGACGGGCTTGCAGGTGGATTGGATCAGGAAAACATCCGCGCCACGGACGGTTTCCTCTAAGGTTACGGATGCTTCACCGTCGGCAAAGGTCTTGATGTCGCTTTTGCCCATGGTAAGGCCCAGCTCTCTGCAGACAGTCTCCGCAAAGGCCGGATTGGAGTTGCCGGAAAAGATCTTGATGTTCTCTCCGTAAGCTATCATGATAAAATACCTCACTTTTTTGCGTTCTTTGGGGTGCGAATAGCCATACGCCCTCATTATATCATTCCCACAAGGTAAAATGCAACACCTTCCGCCGGAAATATACAACGAAAAACGCCCCTGAAAACCCAACCCCTTTATGAGAAAATGCCAAGCATTCCCATACGGTGGAAGGTGTGGAAAAGAATTGCTGCCTGCAAAATTTGGTGGTTGCCCTTTGGGGGAATGTGGGGTATAATGGTACGCATAAGAGAATGGGTGTTTTACAGGAAATTGTTGTAAAAGGAGCAGATTATGCAATATCTGGAATTGACTCTGTCTACCTCCAATGAGGGGATTGAGACGGTGGCCGCAGCATTGACGGTTGCCGGCTTTGAAGATCTGGTGCTGGAGGATCAGGCGGAATTTGATGCGTTTTTAGAGGGCAACCGTGCCTACTGGGATTATATTGATGAGAAGCTGCAAAGCTATCTGGAGGGACTTTCCCAAATCAAGCTTTATCTGGATCAGGAGGATACTGCCGCTCTGGAGCGGCTGAAGGCACTGATCGTCCGGCTTAAGCAGCAGTATGGGGAGAAACTGGGCTCTCTGGAGCTGACGGTCAAGCCCCTTGCCCAAACCGATTGGGAGGAAAGCTGGAAGGAAAACTATCCCCCACAGCCGGTGGGGCAGTCCCTGATCGTATTGCCCTGCTGGGAGGAGCCGGCCAAAGCCGGAGATCGGCTACCGGTCATTTTGGATCCCGGCCTGACCTTCGGCACCGGCGCCCATCCCTCCACCCAAATGGTTATGGAATTTATGGAGGAAGAAAACCTGAAGGGGGCAGGCTGCCTGGATCTGGGCAGTGGCAGCGGCATTTTGTCCATTACGGCTCTGCGGCTGGGCGCCCGTTCCGCCATCGGTGTGGATATTGACCCGAAGGCAGAAGACATTGCCCGGGAAAATGCCGCCTATAACGGCTATGCTGCCCCGGAGTTTACTGCGCTGACCGGAAGCGTGACGGCGGATCGGAAGCTGATGGAGCGGCTGAAGGCGGCACGGTACGATCTGGTGCTGGTGAACATTGTGGCGGATGTGATCATCGCCCTGGCACCGACACTGCCGGAGCTTATGGATAAAAAAACCGTGCTGCTGCTTTCCGGCATTCTGGAAAGCAGGGAAGAGGATGTGCGTCGGGCACTGACCCGGGCAGGCCTGACCGTGGAGGCACGAAAGCACCGGGAGGACTGGTGCAGCCTGAAAGTGAGGAAAACAAAATGATCATACCCTATCGCACAAGAAGCTTTCTCAAGCAGCTTGGGGTGACGGTGCTGGTGATCGCCATTACCTGCCTGGCTGTTTGGCTGTGCTGGCTGGCGTGGCTGAATCGGTATGTGCTCTATACCCGGGATCAGGGGGCGGTGCTGGATTTTTCTATGTCCTCCCAGCAGCTCAGCGGAACGCCGGCTACCCCACCGGAAATTGAGGATCCCATCACCATTTATTATAATGAGGGCGAAAATGCCATCAGCACCAGCACAGAACTGACACAGATCATTGGCTATTATGTGACCGCAAAGGAGCTGGAGGAGGACATTGCTGCCGTCCGGGAGAAGATCCGCCTGTTGCCGAAGCAGACCCCCATTATGCTGGATGTAAAGAGCATATACGGCAATTTCTTCTATTCCTCCAATGTCAGCACAAACCGCAATGGGGATATGGATATTGAAGCGATGGACGAGCTGATCCGGGAGCTAACCGGCAGCGGCTACTATACCATTGCCCGGGTGCCTGCTCTGCGTGACCGGCTGTACGGTCTGGAACATGTGCAGGACGGTCTGCCGGTGGCAGCAGGCTATCTTTGGATGGATGATTACGGCTGTTACTGGCTCAATCCCAGCAGTGACGGTACCGCCAGCTACTTAGCACAGATTGCCAATGAGCTCAAGGGATTGGGCTTTGACGAGGTGGTCTTTGACGATTACTATTTCCCCTCCGCTTCCAGCATTGTCTATAAGGCAGATAAGGCGGAGGCACTGGCAAAAACGGCACAGACATTGGTCAATTCCTGCAGCAGTGACCGGTTTACCGTCTCCTTTGCTATGGAAAGCAGCTTTTCTGCGCCGGACGGCCAAAGCCGGATCTACCTGACCGACACGGCTGCGGCGGATGCTGCCAAAGAGGCAGAGCAGTTCGGCTTTGAAAACCCGGCGGCACGGGTGGTGTTCCTGACGGATATCCACGATACCCGCTTCGACAGCTACAGCGTGCTGCGCCCCCTTGAGGATGCTTCGTAATGCAGGTAAAAAATAAGAAAAAAGCGCCCTGGCTGCCTGCGCTTTGCCTGGTGGCGGGGCTCCTGCTTGTGGTACTGCTGGTGATTTTTCGTCCGACGGAGGCAGCTCCTCAGCCAACCCGGCCGGAGCTTCCCTCCCGGCTGCCTGCCAATCCCTATTCGCCGGCGGATTTTGCCCTTTCTGAGGATGGAACGGTGACCTGCCTGACCGGTCAGACGGTACTGGGAATTGATGTTTCCGGCTTTCAGGGGGAAATCGACTGGCAGCAGGCAAAGGACAGCGGCGTTCAATTTGTGTTCATCCGGGTGGGGCACCGGGGTACCACCGAGGGCGGATTGTATGCGGATGAAGCGGCACAGGCGTATTATACCGGCGCAGTATCCGCCGGTCTGCAGGTGGGCGCCTATTTTTTCTCTCAGGCCATTACTCCGGAGGAAGCCCGGCAGGAGGCTGCGTTTACCCTGGAGCAGATAGCCGGCTGGGAGCTTTCTTTGCCGGTGGTTTATGACTGGGAATGGGTGGATGATCAGTCCCGCACCGCACAGATGGATGGGCAGACCCTGACGGAATGCACACTGGCCTTTTGTCGGCGCATTGCCGATGGGGGCTATGTGCCTATGATCTATTTCAATACCCATCAGGCACTGGAGAGACTGGAAATGGAGGCACTGGCCGATTATGATTTTTGGCTGGCACAGTATGACGGCGCACTGGATTTTCCCTATCAGGTGGATTTTTGGCAGTACTCCTGCACCGGCTCCGTTCCCGGCATTTCCGGCTCTGTGGATATGAATTTGCAGTTTGTTTTTACACAGACTCCATAATATAAGCAGCAATGACGGCTGCGGGTACAGAAAAAACAGCTCTGTATCCGCAGCCGTTTTTTATGATATGCTCCGGCCTTTCAGGAACGTTTCAGCTTGGTGTGGTATGCTCTTTGCGGAAAGGAGCGTGTCTATGGCTTACCAGCACACATTTAAGCGGTATGAGCTGAAGTATATGCTGTCTGTCGATCAGGCGGACAGACTCCGGCAGCTTATGCGTACCTATATGGCCGTTGACCGTTACGGCTGGACGGTCATCCGCAATCTATATTATGATACGGAGAATTACCGGCTGATCCGCCATTCTATGGAAAAGCCGGTGTATAAGGAAAAGCTTCGGGTGCGAAGCTATCGGCAAGTCAGCCCGGAGGAGCAGGTGTTTGTGGAGCTGAAGAAAAAATATCAGGGCGTTGTCTATAAGCGCCGGGTGGCTCTGCCAGAAAAGCAGGCTATGCAGTGGCTGTCCGGCCATCCGGAGCAGACACCGGATGGGCAGATCGGGCGGGAGATCGCCTATGTCTGCGATTTTTACCGGTCTTTGCACCCGGCAGTGTTTTTGTCCTATGAGCGGCAGGCCTGGTACGAGCTGCAGGGGTCGGATCTACGGGTGACCTTTGACCGGAATATCCTTTTTCGGCAGGAGGCACTTTCTCTCCGTGAGCCGGTCTGGGGAACCCCTCTGCTGCCGGAGGACAGAGTGCTGATGGAGGTCAAGACCTCCGGTGCGATGCCCCTGTGGCTGACCGGATTTTTGGCAGAAGAGAAGTTGCCGCGGGCTTCCTTTTCCAAATACGCGGCTGCCTACGGCAATTATATTTTTCCAAAATGGAAAGGATGGAATGGTTATGATGAAAAATCTGTTTCAGGGAATCTTTGATTCCACAGCCACGGTCGTGATCTCCGTGGATCAATTTTTGCTTTGCATTGGGGTATCCGTGCTGTGCGGCATTGTGCTGGCGGTCTGCTATGCCCACCGCACCCGCTTCAGCACCAGCCTTCTGGCAACACTGGTGCTTTTGCCGGCTGTGGTGTGCGTGGTGATTATGCTGGTCAATGGCAATGTGGGAGCTGGTGTGGCAGTGGCCGGGGCGTTTTCCCTTGTCCGCTTCCGCTCCGCACCGGGCACCGCCAAGGAGATCACCGTGCTGTTTTTGGCAATGGGTGCGGGACTGATCAACGGTATGGGCTATCTTGCCTACGGTGTGCTGTTTTCCCTGCTGCTTGGTCTGCTGATGCTGCTGCTGAGCTATATCCGGCTGGGTCGGGGAAACCGGTATAAGACACTGCATATCACCGTACCGGAGGATCTGAATTACAGTCAGGCCTTCGATGAAATACTGGCAAAGTACGCCGATGGCTATGAGCTGACACGGGTCAAAACCACCAATATGGGCTCGCTGTTTCGTCTGACCTACGATCTGACGATGAAAAGGGATGCTTCCGAAAAAGAGCTGATCGACATGCTGCGCTGCCGCAACGGCAATCTGGAGATCACCGTCTGCAGGCAGGAAGCGGCGATACCGGAGCTGTGATGACTATGAAAAAGGCCACAATGATTTTGCTTCTGGCCTGCCTGCTTTTGACAGGCTGCCAGGGAGGGCAGACACAGACCACCGGAGAGGAAAGCCTGCCGCCGGAAACCACCGCTCCCGGGGAGACAGTGCAGGTGCCGCTGGATCCGGAATCGCTGTTTTCAGACCGGGATCACCGCACGGATTATACCGGGCAGTCTCTGGAAAGCGTGGTGTTTTCCGACGGTGGCGCTACAGTCAGCGGCAGCGCCACGGTGGACGGGAGCACCGTGACCGTTACCGGGGAAGGCACCTATGTGCTTTCCGGTGCCTGTGAAGATGGCACGCTGATCGTGGATGCGGACAAAAAGGAAAAAATATGGCTGGTTTTGGATGGGCTTACTCTGAACAGCGCCTCCGGTGCCGCCATTTATATCCGGCAGGCAGATAAGGTGTTTATCACGCTGGCGCCGGGCAGTGTAAACCTGCTTTCCAATGGCGGCAGCTTTGTTCAGACCGATGACAATACGGTGGATGCCGTCATTTTCAGCAAGGATGACCTGACCTTGAACGGAACCGGCTCTCTGGAGCTTCGGTCACCCGGCGGTCACGGCATTGTGTCCAAGGATGACCTGCGGATTACTGGCGGCACCTATCAGATCACTGCCTCTGGCCACGGCCTTTGCGGCAAGGATGCACTGTCCGTGGCGGATGGCAGCTTTACGGTGTACGCCGGCAAGGACGGCTTCCACGGAGAAAACAAGGAGGATGCCTCTTTGGGCAGCGTTTACCTGGGCGGCGGCACATACTCGATCATCTCCGATGGGGACGGTATCAGTGCCGGCAATGTTTTGCAGGTAGATGGCGGTAGCTTTACAGTCACTTCCGGCGGTGGCAGCGAAAACGGAAAGGATCATCAGGAAGACTGGCCGGGCGGCTATGGCATCAGAGGGGAGCTTCCGTCGGAAACGGAGGAACAGACCGCCTCCGCAAAGGGGCTGAAGGCCTCCGGTGCTTTGTACCTCCGTGGCGGCATCTTTCAAATGGATTGTGCCGACGATGCCTTCCACACCAACGGTAGCCTGACGGTTTCCGCCGGGGATTACACCGTGGCTACCGGCGACGATGGGTTCCACGCGGATGAAGCCCTTACAGTGGATGGGGGAACCGTCAATGTGACAGCTTCCTATGAGGGCCTGGAGGGCTTGACCGTAACGATCAACGGCGGCGAGTTGACCATCCATTCCGAAGATGACGGCCTGAACGCAGCCGGAGGAAACGATGGCAGCGGCTTCGGCGGCTTTGGCAATATGGGCGGCTGGGAAAGTATGGAGGATGAGACGGGCCGACCCGGAGCCGCACCGGAGAAGCCGGAGGGCAGCGGACAGGAGCAGCCGGTGCCCGATGAAAAAATGCCCCAGATGCCGGATAACGGACAGCCACCGGATATGCCCGATGGGGAATCCCCCGCTGGGCCGGATGGGGAAATGCCCCAAATGCCGGATAATGGTCAGGGCGGCGGCCGAAAGGAGCCCCCCGGAAATATGGGCGGCTTTGGCTCCTTTGGCGGGGATCGTTTTGGCAGCAGCTCGGATTGCCTGATCCGGATCACCGGCGGAAGCATTCGCATTTATGCGGACGGCGACGGCATAGATTCCAACGGTGATTTGGAAATAACCGGCGGCTATGTGCTGGTGGAGGGGCCGACGGACAATGGCAACGGTGCGCTGGATTACAACGGAACGGGAACGATCACCGGCGGAACGGTGATCGCCTCCGGTGCCTCCGGTATGGCGCAGTCCCTGACCTCCGCTGGCACGCAGGGCGTACTTTCCGTGAACACCGGCACCTGCCCCGGGGGCACAGAGATAAAGGTAACGGATTCGGCAGGCAATATACTGCTGACCGTCACGCCCGGAAAAAGCTTTTCTTCCATCGTCATCAGCACCCCGGAGCTTCAAAAGGGAGAAAGCTATCTTTTCCAAACAGACAGCAAGACCAAAACCGTTACAGCTCAGTAAAAAACACGGTGTCACCGGCTTTTTCGGTGACACCGTAATTTTTTCTCCCCGGAGGGACGGGGAAAGAGCGCTTTGATCCAGGACAGATCCTCCTGATCCAGGGTGCCGGTCAGGGTTAGCAGGCTGGGGAAAAGAAGCAGATATCCAATTACTGCCGGCAGCGGCTTCAGCAACCTGCAGAGGATAAGCGCGAAAAATCCGCAGCCTGCGGTGCCGAAAACCGTTTTCATAGAGATCCGCAGCCGGGCAGTGTGCAGGAAAAGTCCCAGACTCAGGCAGAAATTCAGCAGATGGGTGACAAAAAAGCTGCAAAAATACCCTTTCATCCCATAACGGGGCAGCAGAAAATAGAGAAAAAGCACATCCAGCGCAGCAGTTAAAATGTTGATCCGCACGCATATTTTCTGCTGCCCAAGCCCTTTGTTGATGGAATCAGTGATGGCATCGCAGTAAAGCATAGGGATCAGCAGAGCATACAGCCGCAGGTGCTCCCCGGCCTCTGTACTGCCGTAAAGCAGCCGGCAGAGCGGAAGAGAGAGCAGATACATACAGCCGCAGATCAGGCTGCTGTAGAGCAAAACGGTGCGCAGTGCCCGCCGGGCAAGATAGGCGATCCGTTTTTGCCGCTGGGCGGCGTGGCACTGGGCAATCTCCGGCAGCAGCAGCTCAGCCAGGCTGAAAACAATGGAGGCGGGAAACATCAGCACAGGAAATACCATACCGCACACCGTCCCAAAGGTGCCCAAGGGGTCGGCAGTATGGGGGTAACGGCGGAGCCGGTTGGGCACCATAAGGCTTTCCGCCGTATTGATCCCGGCCTTCAGGTCGTCCGCAAGGGCAAGGGGCACGGCCGTATCCAGCAGCGTGTGCCAGAGGGGGAAAGGCGGAGCGGCTTTTGCCCGCTCCCGGATCCGCAGTGCAGTCAGAAGTGTCAGGCACAGGCAGGAGGCAGCACCGCTGCCCAGAACAACGGCAAGACAGGCTTTTTCCGGATCCTGCCTTGCCCACAGCAGCAGCGTGGCAGTAGTCACGCAGATGGAGAAAAGCTGTTCGCTCACCTCCACGGCAGACAGTGTGCCGATCCGCCCGGCGGCGGTGAAATAGCCGGTCATCACGCCGCACAGACACCCCACAGGCAGAAAGCAGGCCAAAAGCCGGATGGCCGGGGCAGTCTGTGCATTGCCGATCCAACTTTTTGCCAGAAGGGGTGCGGAAAAATAGAGTGCGGCAGCCAAAAGCAAACTGCAAAAAATGCTGTAGCGAATGCAGCAGGAGAGGACGTGGCGGATGTTTTCCGGCCGGCTTCGCCCCAATTCTCCGGCGGTCAGGTACATAGCAGTGGTGCGGATGCCCGCACTGGCGGCAGTCATAGCCATACCGCCTACGGAAAGCACAAGCTGCACCAGCCCGATCCCGGCGGCACCAAGCTGCCCGCTGAGGAATACCTGAAAGCCGGTGGATACGGTTCGCATAAGCAGATTGACCCCGGTCAGCAGCAGTGCGCCGAAAAAGATCGGTGATTTTTTTGCCAAAAAGATCCCTCCCTCTACCCATGGTCAAGCCTATGCGCAGAGGGAGGGATTTATGCGGTTATTCGTCTGCCGGTACGCCGCCTTTGGCGGTACACAGCTCCATAAGGGGGCAGTCGGCGCATTTTGGGGACCGTGCCGTACAGATATCCCGGCCGAACAGGACGATCCGGTGGCAGAAATCGCTGCTTTCCTCCGGCGGCAAAATGGCACGAAGCTGCATTTCCACCTTCCCTGGATCCTTCCCCTGAGAAAGCCCCAGCCGCCCGCAAATGCGGATGCAGTGGGTGTCGCAGACCACGCTGCCGGGAACGGCATACAGGTCACCCAGCAGCAGGTTGGCGGTTTTCCTGCCAACGCCGGGCAATTGCAGCAGCGCCTCCATAGTGTCCGGCACCCGCCCGCCGTGTATTTGCTCCAGCATACGGCAGGCACCCACGATATCCTTTGCCTTTTGCCGGAAGAAGCCGCAGGAGCGGATGTAAGGGGCAATGTCCTCCGGCTGAGCGGTGGCAAAGGCGTGCAGAGTCGGAAATGCGGCAAACAGTGCCGGTGTTACCTGATTGACCCGGGCATCGGTGCACTGAGCGGACAGCCGGACGGCGATCATCAGCTCATAATCGGTATGATAATGCAGGGCACAGAGTGCCTGCGGATATTGCTCTTTCAGGGTGCGAATCACCCTGCGGGTTTTTTCTTTCATTGGAATCCCTCCCGGAGCTATCATACCACAAATTCTCTTTCTTGCAAAGAAAAAATCACATTTTCCGGCAATTGGGTATAAGATGGTGCAGTGATGCTTGGAGGGATGGGTATGGAAATGGGGTTAGACCGGCTGCAGCCGGGGAAAACCGCACTGGTTACGCAGATCTGTCTGCCAAAGGCCATAGAGCAGCGGCTGCGCCGCTTTGGCCTGACGGTGGGCACACCGGTGCAGTGCTGCTATCGCAGTCCGGGAGGGAAGGTCACCGCCCTGGGATTTTCCGGCACGGTGGTGGCGGTGCGTACCGGGCAGCTGGGAAAGATCCGGGTGCGATGCTGATGGCGGGGGCGGAAAAGGAGCTGCTGACAGTGGCGTTGGCGGGGAACCCCAATGTGGGGAAGAGCACGCTTTTTAACCGGCTCACAGGCCTGAAGCAGCATACGGGAAACTGGCCGGGGAAGACGGTGGAGCTGATACAGGGCACCGCCAAATGGAAGGGGAAAAGGCTCTGCCTGACCGATCTGCCCGGCACCTACAGCCTGCGGGGAGAATCGGAGGATGAGGTGGTGGCTGCCCAGTATATTACCGGCGGTCAGGCAGACTGCATCGTGGCCGTCTGCGATGGAAGTTGCCTGGAAAGAAGTTTGATCTTCGTGCTGGAGCTGCTGCGTATTGCCGACCGGGTGGTGGTCTGCGTAAACCTGATGGATGAGGCAGAGCGTAAGGGCATCACAGTGGATGGGGAGGCACTTTCCAAAGCACTGAATGTGCCGGTGGTTCTGACCAGTGCAGGCAGCGGACAGGGAATAGACCGGTTGATGGAGACTGTGCTTCAGACAGCGGCTGCCCCCAAACGGTTGATTATGCCGCCAGGGGATAATTCGGTGGAGCAGGCGCGTATGCTGGCTGCCCGGTGCAGCACCCGGCCGGAGGCCGGCAAACTGCGCCTGCGGCAGCAGGTCGACCGCCTACTGGTCAGCCGCCGCTTTGGGGTGCCGCTGCTGGTATGTGTGCTTTTGTTCATCGTATGGCTGACGGTTTGGGGTGCAAACGGCATTTCCAATGTGCTCGAGCACATTTTTGACCTGGCATATGGCAGACTCTGGCAATGGATGGCAGGCAGCCCCGGCTGGCTGCGGGGGCTGCTGGTGGAGGGGATGTTTGCAACCGCCGGGCGGGTGCTGTGCGTGATGCTGCCGCCTATGGCTATCTTTTTTCCACTGTTTACCTTTTTGGAGGATGTGGGGTATTTACCCCGTATGGCATTCCTGCTGGATCCGGCTATGGCTCGCTGCGGCGGGTGCGGACGGCAGGCACTGACACTGTGTATGGGGCTGGGGTGCAATGCGGTGGGAGTTATGGGCTGCCGCATTCTTTCTTCTCCCAAACAACGCCTGGCAGCTATGCTGACCAATGCCTTTGTGCCCTGCAACGGACGGTTCCCATCCCTGATCCTGCTGGGTACGCTCCTTTTCCCGGAGGCCGGGGCGGCATTGACGGTGGCAGCCTGCGTGGCTTTGGGGACGGTGGGGGCAATGGCAGTCTCCGGGCTGCTGCATAAGACCGTTCTGCGGTCGGAGGGCAGCGTGTTCGTTATGGAAATGCCGCCCTTCCGCCGTCCCCGGCTTGGACAGATCCTTTTGCGGTCGCTGATTGACCGCACGCTCCATATTTCCGCCCGGGCAGTAACGGTGGCGGCCCCGGCCGGTGCACTGCTGTATCTGCTGACCCATACGGGTGGGATGGATGTGCTGTGCCGGGTGCTTTCTCCGCTGGGAAATCTGATGGGGATGGACGGCAGGATCCTTGCGGCCTTTCTTTTCTGCCTGCCGGCCAATGAGCTGCTGCTGCCGGTGCTGCTTATGCTTCTCGGCGGTGGAAGTCTGCAGGCGGCGGCCGGCATGGGAACCCAATTGCTGTCTTCGGTCATTGCACCGAAAACGGCGGTGTGTATGATGCTTTTTACCCTGTTTCACTGGCCCTGTGCCACGACTTTAATGACATTTTATCGGGAGACCCGTTCCGTAAAAAAGACAGCGGCGGCATTTTTACTGCCGACCGCCGTGGGAGGTATCTGCTGCGTTATTGCAAATCTTCTTCTATAAGCTGCGCCGTCAGGGCGGAGATCTCATAGGCAGTTTTCTCTACTGCCCCCTCCGGCGTTTGCTTGGTGTAGACCCGGCTTTGGAGCCTTCCGTACACGCCGATCCGATCCCGGACGGCACATTCGGAAAGCACCTGCGCCGTTCGCCCCCAGGCAATGCAGGGCAGGTAATCCGCCCGGTGAAAGGCACGGGGCACCGCCAGCATAATATCGCAGATCTCTCTGCCCAATGGCGTGCGGCGGTACACCGGCTCCCGGCAGAGGGCACCGGCAATGGACACCTGATTGATGGGCTCTCCCTCCTCCAGAAAAATATCCGTGGCAAAAACGAAGATCAGTAAATGCCGCACCCCATCGTTCCGGTAGTTGTGGGAGCGTACCTGGCCGGTGACGGTCAGCATAGAGCCGGCGGTGGGATCCAGCTGCTCCAATATGGGATACTGCACCACCACCGGTATGGCATCCACCGTGCCGGACAGGCGGGGCACATCCAGGGTAAAACGGTAAAACCGGCGGCCGTGATTTTCGTGAGAGAACTGGGGAAGGGAATGGAGACTGCCCCGGAGTGTAATGCTGTTTTGTTCCATAGTACCACCTCAAGCTATGCAATGTATGCTACAGCCTATGTACCATCTCTCAAAAACAGAACCGCCAAAGCTTCCCACAAAAGCTCCGGCGGTCAGTGTGTTTTTGTGATGTGAAAGAGAATATACCCCAGCAGCAGGCCGGTCATATTCAGGATCCAGTCGTCTATGTCCAGGCTTCCCAGGAGGGAGAAAAGCTGGGTGATCTCTACCAGGAAAACAGACAGGGCGCAGGTGAAGAAAAAGGGGAAAAACCGCCGCTGCCCCCGGAAGATCCGGGGCAGCAGCCAGCCGGCAGGGAGGAAAAGCAGGATGTTCCCCAAAAGGTTCCGCAGGCAGTGCCGGTAAAGCGCGGCGTTTTGGGTATGCTGCAATACATATACATAGTTGTCGATGGTGTAAAAGGGCTTCAGATTGCAGTTGTCCCGCAGAGCCTGCCGGTAGTCCAGCCCAGGCTGCCATTGGGAGGTCCGGCAGAACAGAAGCCAGGCCATCAGGCACAGATAGAGCACAAAAACGGTTTTCCAGAAGGGAAGGGTATTTGCGGTTTTCTTTGCCATAGCTTATTATCTCCGGCCGGGCTTTGCCTGACGGGGCTTCCCCGGCTTTTTCACCGTGCTTTTCCGCAGAGACGGCGGCGGGGTGGGCTTTTGTGCCCGGGGCGGGACGGCACGGATCAGACATTTGGGGCCGGAGCCGATCAGATCCTCCCGATGGGCCTTCAAAAGTGCCTCCCGGACAAGATAGTAGTTTTTGGGGTTGCGGTATTGGATCAATGCCCGCTGCATAGCTTTTTCGTGGGGGTCGGTGGGCACATAGACCTTTTCCATAGTGCGGGGATCCAGCCCAGTGTAGTACATCACGGAGGAAAGGGTGGAGGGGGTGGGATAAAAGTCCTGCACCTGCTCCGGATTGTAGCCCATATCCCGGATATACTCTGCCAGCTCCACGGCCTCCTTCATAGTGGAGCCGGGGTGGCTGGACATCAGGTAGGGCACAAGAAACTGATTCATACCGTACTGCTTGTTCAGTGCATAGTATTTCTCCACAAAGCGATTGTATACGGCGTTTTTCGGCTTTCCCATACGGCACAGCACCGCATCGGAAACGTGCTCCGGTGCAACCTTGAGCTGGCCGGAAATATGATACTGCACCAGCTCCTTGAAAAAGGTGTCCTTCCGGTCGGCCAAAAGGTAGTCAAAGCGGATGCCGCTACGGACAAAGACTTTTTTTACCCCGGGCAGCTTCCGCAGCTTTCGCAGAAGGGCAATATAGTCTGAGTGGTCGGCGTTCATATTTTTGCAGGGGGTAGGATAAAGGCATTGCCGTCCGCCGCAGGCGCCCTTACTGAGCTGCTTTTCGCAGGCAGGATGGCGGAAATTGGCGGTGGGGCCGCCCACATCGTGAATATAGCCCTTGAAATCCGGGTCGGCGATCATTTTCTCCGCCTCCCGCAAAATGGACTCGTGACTGCGGGTTTGAATGATCCGTCCCTGATGGAAGGTCAGGGCGCAGAAGGAGCAGGCACCGAAGCAGCCGCGGTTGCTGACCAGGCTGAACTTTACCTCCTCAATGGCGGGCACGCCGCCGGCCTTTTCATAGCTGGGGTGATAGGTGCGGCAGTAGGGCAAATCGTAAATATTGTCCATTTCCGCCTGAGTAAGGGGCTTCTGGGGCGGGTTTTGCACAACGAAAACCTTGCCGCAGGGCTCGATGAGCCGCTTGGCGGTAAAGGGATCACAGTTACCATACTGGATTCGGAAGCTTTCCGCGTAAAGACGCCTGTTTTCCCGAAGCTTTTCGTAGGCGGGCAGGGTAATAGAGGGCAGACTGTCATCCGGGCAGGCGGTTTTGTATACCGTGCCGTCAATGTAGGTGATATCCTCCACGGCCATACCGGTGTTGAGGGCATCGGCCAGCTCCACGATGGCCCTTTCTCCCATCCCGTACATAAGAATGTCTGCCTGACTGTCCAGCAATATGGAACGCTTCAGGCTTTCTGACCAGTAATCGTAGTGGGAAAGCCGCCGCAGACTGGCTTCAATACCGCCGATCAGAATGGGCACATCCCGGTAGGTTTGCCGGATCAGATTGCAGTAAACCACGGTGGCATAATCCGGCCGCTTACCCATAACGCCGCCGGGGGTAAAGGCATCGGTCTTGCGCTTATGCTTGGAGACGGAATAGTGGTTGACCATAGAATCCATATTGCCGCCGCTGACCAAAAAGCCCAGCCGGGGACGGCCAAACACGGCAATGGAATCCGGCTTTTTCCAGTCCGGCTGAGAAATGATTCCCACGTGGTAACCGGCCTGCTCCAGCACACGGCTGATGATGGCGTGCCCAAAGGAGGGATGATCCACATAGGCATCCCCGATCACATAGACAAAATCGCACTGCTCCCAGCCACGGGCAAGCATATCCTGCTTGGAAATGGGTAAAAAATCCATAATAAGGCTCCTAAAGAATTGTTGCAACCAGTATACCATCTTTCCCCCAAAAAGGGAAGACAGGATTTTTGAAATGGGGTTTGTATCGCTTGAAAATGTAGGAAATAAAGGAAAAAACCGCCCGGGCGGCTCGGGCGGCTTGGTTTTTGAGGGGTTAGTTTCCACACATTCGGAGGAATTGCTCCATATAGCGTGCGGCGGGGACATCCCAGCTGAAATCCTGCTCCATATCCCGCTTTTGCAGGGCGGCAAAGGCTTCCCGGTCATCCCGGTAAAGGTGCAGGCCGTGCTTAAGGGCGGCAAGGAAATCGTCGCCGTTATAGCTTTGGAAGGTAAAGCCCAGTCCGCCATTGCCGTGCTCGTCCGCACCGGGAACGGTGTCCTTCAGGCCGCCGGTGGCGTGGACTACCGGCACCGTGCCATAGCGCATAGCGTTCATCTGGCTCAGGCCGCAGGGCTCCGATTTGGAGGGCATCAGGTAAAGATCGCCGCCGGCATAGATCCGGGAGGCAAGCCCCAGGTCGAAGGTGATCCTGGCGGAGACCCGGCCGGGGAATTCCTGGGCAAGACTGCGGAAGAATTCTTCATAATGATGCTCGCCGGTGCCCAAAATCAAAAGCTGGCAATCCTCCTCCCACAGCAGCCTGCGGGCGATATAGCACAGAAGATCCAGTCCCTTGTGACCGGCCAGACGGGTCACCATTACCAGCAGAGGCGTATCCGGCCGGACGGCCAGTCCCACCTCCTGCTGCAAAGCGGCCTTGCAGGCAGCCTTGCCGTGGCGGAAGCTTTCGCTGTTGTAGTGTGCCGGCAGAGCCGGATCGGTGGCAGGGTCAAAGGTCTGGGTGTCGATACCGTTGGTAATGCCGGTGAGCTTTCCGGCGTTGCCGCTGAGCACCGCATCCAGCCCGTGGGCATAGTAAGGGTACATCAGCTCCCGGGCATAGCTTTCCGATACGGTGGAAACAAGGTCGGCACATTCAATGGCACCCTTCATCAGGTTCACCGAGCCACCCATATCCAGCTTGGCACGGTATTCCCAGGGCAGTGCCAGAACATTGTCGTAAAAATCGCCGTGTGCCCAGCCTTGATATTCCACATTGTGGATGGTGAACATACACCGGGTACCGGGGAACAGAGGGCTGTACTGCGCCTTCAGGAAAACAGGCACGGCAGCAGTCTGCCAGTCGTTGCTCTGGATCACATCGGGGATAAAGTCCAGGCAAACCAGTGTATCCAGGCAGGCCTTGGAGAAGAAGGCAAACCGCTCTGCATCGTCCAGATCACCGTAGATCGCACCGTCACGGCCACCGAAATAATAGAGATTGTCGATGAAATAGACCTGAACACTGTTTTTTGTGTTCTTCAGCTTCATTACACCGGCATACTGCTGCCGCCAGCCCAGTGCCACATAGAACTGGGCAACCTGCTCCACCTCAATGCGGGGATCTTCCTTGATTTTCTTGTAGTAGGGCAGAAGCAGTGCTACCTCATTGCCCGGGATCCGGGAAAGGGCTGCCGGCAAAGCCTCCATCACATCGCCCAGTCCGCCGGACTTGACGAAGGGTGCGCCCTCGGATGCCACGATGGCGATTTTCATACGGTGTCACCTCGTTTGATAATGATAGGCGTGGTAGCCGTGCCGATCAGCTTGGAGCCGGGGCGGACGGTTACCTCCTTGTCCAAAATGACATTTTTCAGCTCGGCACCTTCACCGATAACCGTGTCGTTCATAATCACGCAGTTTTCAACTTTGGCGCCGGCCTTCAGAGTGACCTGACGGAACAGCACACTGTTGGCCGCCTCGCCGTCCAGTATACAGCCGTCGGCAACGATGCAGCCGCTGATCCGGCAATTGTCACCGTAGCAGCTGGGTACCCGGTCACGCACCTTGGTATACACCGGGTGATTGCCGGAGAACAGCTCATGCCGAACCTCCTTCTGATTCAGGGACAGGCTGTTGCGGAAGTATTCCTCCACGGATTCATTGAACATAGCAATGCCGGTAAAGGGGTAAACGTGAACGGCAGCGGCATTTTTCTCCCACAGACCCATCACAAGATCCCGATCCATATGGTAACGGTTGTGCGCGATATGCTCCCGCACCTGCCGGATCAGCCACTTTTTGGACAGCACGAAAATATCCATACTGGAAAGGTAGTCCTGAGGCGCCCGGTAATCCACGGCCATATCCGCAATGTTGCCGCTTTCGTCCAGCTTGATGGCAAGATCCAGTGTTTTTTCGCCGTCAGCAACACCGGCCTTGGCAACCACGGTAATATCCCGCCCGCTCTCTATGTGGGAGGCGATGACCTTATTCAGGTCGATATTGGACAGCACAGCCGAGTCGATCATCACAACCAGCTCGTCCTCCGGGCCAAACTCCAAAAAGCTCATAGCGCTGTACAGCGACTCCAGCTTGCCCCGGTAGGTGTCGGTAGTGGAGGTGGCATAGGGAGTCAGATATTCCAGACCGCCCTCCTCCAGCTCCAGACCCCATTCTTCGCCGGGCCCGATGTGGTTGATCAGGGACTGATAGTTATGCCGGGTGACGATGCCCACGTGGCGGACACCGGCAGCGGCCAGATTGGAAAGGGCAAAATCCACCTGACGGTAGCGGCCGCCGAAGGGCAGGCTCGCCATAGTGCGCAAATCGGTCAGCACACCCATCGTGGCATCGTTTGCAAAAATGATACCCATTACATTCATTTCGGAACCCTCCTTACAGCATATCGCCGGGCAGCAGTACGGTGTTTTCCCCGACTATGGCGCCCTTGGCGGTCACACTGATCTGCTTTTTTTCGCCTGCGGCAAAGGCACCGCCCACCACCGCATTGCGGCAGATATGGCTGTCCTCGCCCAAAATGGCGTGGCGTACAATAGCACCGGGCTCAATGACCACGCCGGGCATAACCACGCTGTCCTCCACCAGAGCACCCTCTCCAATGGTGCAGCCCAGGGAGATCACACTGTGGCGCACAGTGCCGTAAACCTCGCAGCCCTCGGCAATGAAGCAGCCGGAAATGGTGGCATCCGGATCAATATAGGAGGAGGGGTGGGCATTGTTCCGGGCGTAGATCTTGCTCCGCTCGTCGCCCCGGATATTAAAGGCGGGGTTATCGCCCAAAAGCTCCATATTGGCCTCCCAAAGGGAGTCAATGGTGCCCACATCCTTCCAGTAGCCCGCAAAGGAGTAGGCCATCAGCTTATGGCCGGAGCTGAGCAGATTGGGGATGATGTTCTTGCCAAAGTCATTGGAGGAGGTGGGATCCTCTTCGTCAGCGATCAGGAACTCCCGCAGCACGCTCCAGTTGAACACATAAATGCCCATAGAGGCATTGGTGGACTTGGGCTTTTTGGGCTTTTCTTCGAATTCGTAAATGGAACCATCGGGATTGGTGTTGAGGATACCGAAGCGGGAAGCCTCCTTCAGGGGCACATCCCGGACGGCAATGGTGCAGGAGGCACCGTTTTGCTCGTGGTACCGCACCATAGCGGCATAGTCCATCTTATAGATATGGTCGCCGGAAAGCACGACAACATAATCCGGGTCAAAGCGCTCAATAAAATCAATGTTCTGATAAATGGCATTGGCGGTACCCTTGTACCAGCCGCTTTTTTTGTCGTGTCGCTCGTAGGGAGGGAGCACCTGGGCACAGCTGTGGGTCTTGTTCAGGCCCCAGGGCTGACCGTTGCCAATGTATTCATTCAGCTCCAAAGGCTGATACTGGGTCAGAATGCCCACGGTATCAATGCCGGAATTGACACAGTTGGAAAGCGGGAAGTCGATAATACGGTATTTGCCGCCAAAGGGAACGGCAGGCTTGGCAGTCTTTTCGGTAAGCACCTTAAGACGGCTGCCCTGACCGCCAGCCAGCAGCATAGCGATGCAGCGCTTTTTCTGGAAGTACATAGGTTTAACAGCTCCTTATGTTAAATTGGGATGTACAGAAAATACGGTTGGGTCAAAGTCGATTTTATCCCATGCATACCATACCACATTTTCTTCAATTAGGAAAGGGGATAAATTGACTAAAATATAATTCATTTTCAGGGCAATTTACACAAAAAGAAAGGACTGCGGCCTCCCTTTTGTCAAAATATCCCCTGCATAGCAAGCAAAATCAGAATGCAGGTCAGTGCCAGGAGCAGTGCAAAGAGCACGGTGCCGTACCGACCGGAGGGCTGGGACTGCGAGGGCGCCACAAGGCCGCCCCGCCGCAGAGCCTGAACGACCGGCTTATACAGCAGCAGGGTCAGGGCACTGTTCAGCCCGCCCTTAAACAGGTTGAAGGGCAAAAACACCGGCAGCAGCATAGCGGCCACATCTGCCCGGCTGGTGCCGGTCATATAAAGTGGGGTGATCAGCCAGTTCCACAGCAGCATAATCCCAACCATCAGCAAGGTGCCCCCCAGAAGGGACAGCACTGCGCCTCTTCGGGTGTGGTACCGGCGGTAGATCCAGGCGGCGGTGCAGGCATAGGCACAGGTGGACAGAAAATTCATCAGGCACCCGATGGGGCCGGTCTGACTGAGTGTCAGCATTTCCACAAGGCTGACAATGCCGCTGATGACGGCACAGGCTGCCGGGCCGTAGAGAAAGCCGGCAATGACGATGATCACATCCTTGGGCTCATATTTCAAAAAGGAGACGACCGGGATGCGGATCAGCATTACGGTCAGATAGCTGACAGCGGCCAGCATACCCAGCAGCACGGTGCGTTTGGTATCGGGTTTCTTTTTCATAGGCTTCTCCTGAAAAGCCCCGGGCAGAAGCTGCCCGGGGCGTGACGATCTAAGCTTCTTCTTCCATCCAGACTGTACTGTCGGTATTGGAATCGCACCAATTCAGCCCGAAGGCTCGCGGACTTTACCGCCGGTCGGGAATTGCACCCTACCCTGAAGATCAGTATGCAGTTGAAGGGCAGTGCGCAAGGCGGGATGCCCACTGCTTCAAAAGATTTCTCCGATTAAAAAGTTACCACAGCAGCCGGCAGTTGTCAAGATGGAAAAAATGTGCTATTATGCAAAAAGAAGGTGGTATTACGCGGTGGCAGGCGGTGTCTCCGGCTGTGTCACCTCCTGGGTACTGCCGGGCATCTGAAAGCCGCTGACCGTGCCGCCGGCGGCGGTGTTGGTCACATCCCCGCCAATGACCTGATTTTTGTACACCAGCACTGTGGCGTACACCGGATCGGTGGCACCGGGATAGTTTTCGACTTTATATACATAGCGCATAACGGTTTTCCCGGCGTACTGGCTCAGGTCGTAGCCCTGGCTTTTCTGCAATGCGTTGTACCGCTCGAAAACCTCGGTGACGGTTTGGGGAATACGAACCTGGCCGGATTGGGTGGGGGAGGCAGCTACCTGCCAGCCAAAGCCCTTCAGAAATGCCACCCGGGCATCGTTGCCGGACAGGGATGGCGCGGCCGTGCTGGTGCTGCCGCCGGCGGAGCCGAACAGGAAGACCAGTGCCACGATCACGGCGGCCACCCCAATGACGGCGAGGATGATTTTCTTGAGATCGACCTTCGCGGTCATGAACATCATAATAGGATCCCTCCTTACGAAACTTAACACTATACCCTACGCAGCCCAGGGAGCGGATAGAACGGAGAAGCTATGGTAAGACTGGATAAATTTCTTTGCGACTGCGGTGTCGGTACCCGCAGTCAGGTAAAGCTGCTGATTGGCAGCGGGCGTGTCAGCGTGGATGCTGTTCCCGAAAAAAACGCATCCTGCAAGATAGATCCCCAAAGCAGCACCGTCTGCGTGGATGGGGAGCGGGTGGGTTTGCCCGGCACAATGGTGCTGATGCTCAATAAACCGGCGGGCTATGTGACCGCTACGGAGGATCCGAAGGAAGAGACCGTAATGGAGCTGCTCCCGGCGCAGTACCGCAAGCTGGATGTGAAGCCTGTGGGCCGCCTGGATAAGCAGACGGAGGGACTGCTGCTGTTTACCAATGACGGCGACCTGCTCCACCGGCTCATCAGTCCCAAAAAGCAGGTTCCAAAGGTCTATTATGCCCGCCATGAGGGAATGGCCGATCAGGAGGACGTGGAGGCATTTGCAGCCGGACTGACCTTGCGGGACGGCACGGTTTGTCTGCCTGCCCGGCTGGAGATACTGGGACAGGGGGAAAGCCGGATCACTGTCTGCGAGGGAAAATACCATCAGGTACGCCGGATGATGGCCTCCCGGGGAATGACTGTCACCTATCTGGAGCGGCAGCAGGAGGGTGGCCTAGAGCTGGGAAACCTGGAAAGAGGGCAGGTTCGCTGCCTGACAGAGACGGAGCTCAGCGACTTGGTACCTTAAAAAGCCAAACTGGGCAGCTTTTTCCGTTTTGAACAGTGGAAAAATACCCTGGTTTGGGATTGTGCATAAAAAATCCGGGACGAATTTTATCAAAATGACAAAAAGTACTTGCAAAATGTACAAAGCAGGTGTATACTATCCGTAGGAATTTAACAAAACCGTGAATAGAATTTTGCATAAAGATTGGAGAGATAATTATGTCCAACAGTATTTTTCAAAATGTCATTTTGCAGCTCAGGGAGGTGTCCGATCGCACCTTCGGTGTGATGGATATTGACGGCTGTGTGGTCTCCAGCACCGATGGCGCGCTTTTGGGTGAGCGCTGGGTGGATGCCGCCATTCAGGTCGGCAGCAGCGGCGATCAGCTTGTCCGGTTTGCCCATCGCACCTTTAAGGGCATTGTCAATGCCAACGGCAATTTGGAATATGCCGTTTTCTGCAGCGGTGACGACGAGCAGGCGCGCTCCTACTGCAGCCTGGCTTACATCGCTCTTAACAGTGCCAAGTGCTTCTATGAGGAAAAGTACGACCGTAGCACCTTTGTGAAGAATATTATTATGGATAATATCCTCTCCGGCGATATTTATATCCGCGCCAAGGAGCTCCATTTTGCCACCGATGTGCCTCGTGCCGTGTTTCTTGTCCGGCAGGTGGGCCGCACGGATGTGGCGGCAGTGGAGGTGCTGGCCGAGCTGTTCCCGGATAAGATGCAGGATTTCGTGATCAGTGTCAACGAAGAGGACATTGCCGTGATCAAGCAGGTCACCGGGGATACCACCCCCGAGGAGCTGGAGAAGCTGGCCATCGTTATGGAAGAAAAGATGAAGGACGAGCTGTACATCAAGACTGTCATCGGCATCGGCACCGTTGCCGAGCACCTGCGTGAGCTGTCCGATTCCTATAAGGATGCGCAGACAGCCATTGATGTGGGCAAGGTGTTCGATACGGAGCGCAGCATCATCAGCTATGATAAGCTGGGCATCGGCCGGCTGATCTATCAGCTTCCCACCACGCTGTGCGAGATTTACCTGACGGAGGTATTCAAGAAGAACCCCATCGACTCTCTGGATCAGGAAACGCTGTTTACCATTAACAAGTTCTTTGAAAACAACCTGAATGTGTCCGAGACCTCCCGGAAGCTGTTTGTCCACCGTAACACCCTGGTGTATCGGCTGGAAAAGATCAAAAAGCTGACCGGACTGGATCTTCGGGAATTCGACCACGCCATTGTCTTTAAGGTCGCCCTGATGGTGCGTAAGTACCTGGCCTCCCGGGAAATGCGCTGAATCATAGCTGCCCGTCATTCTCTTTGCTGGAATGACGGGCGCTTTTTTATTCCGGAAAAAACAGCCGGGTGGCAAGAGCGGCGGTGAAAAAGCCGGTAAAATCCGCGATCAGGGCGGCAGGCAGGGTGTAGCGTGTCCGGCGGATCCCGGCGGCACCGAAATATACGCTGATGGTGTAAAAGGTGGTCTCCGTGGCGCCCAGCATAATGGCTGCCGTCCGGCCCACGGAAGAGTCCACGCCATAGCTGGCCATCAGCTCTGTGCCGACGGCCAGTGCCGCACTGCCGCTGATGGGGCGGATCAGCACCAAAATGGCCGTCTCCTCCGGGATGCCGAAAAACCGCAATGCCGGTGCAGCGCTCCTGCCAATCCATTCCATAGCCCCGGAGGCACGGAGCATCGTCACGGCGGTCAGCAAAATGACCAGCGTGGGGATCAGCTCCCGCAGAAGGCACAGCCCATCCCCGGCACCTTCCAGCACAAGGGCATAGGCGTTTTCCTGCCGGCGGGTCGCCCACAGGCAGCATAAAAGCAGCAGAAGGGGAACAATGTAGTCCGTCATTTTTTCCACAGCCTTCCGAAAACCCAGGCGGCGGTCAGGCCTGCCCCGGCAGAGCACAGGGAGGTAAACCAGACGGCGGGCAGAATATCAAAGGGACTGCCGCAGCCAAGGGATGCCCGCACGGCGGCCACATTGGAGGGAATAAGCTGGATGGAGGCGGTGTTCAGCACGATCAGCCGGCATAGCTCATCCCCGGCGACCCCGTTGCCGTGCCTGCTGGCCAAACGCCGTGCGGCCTGAATGCCCATAGGCGTGGCAGCGTTTCCCAGCCCCAGCAAATTGGCGCATACATTGGCGCTGAGGCTGCCCGAAAGCACCGGGTCGTTTTTGCAGGAGGGAAAGATCCGGCACAGCAGGGGAGACAGTAGCCGGGAAAGACCCTGGCGCAGCCCGGTCTTTTCTGTCAGCCGTCCGATCCCGCACCAAAGGCATATGGAGCCGGATATGGAGATGACCAGGGTGATGCCGGCCTGTGCGCCCTGACTGACGGCGGCGGAAAGTGCCCCGCCCTGCCCGTTTATGCAGGCACACAGCACGGAAAGGGCGATCATCCCCATCCAGATCCAGTGCATAACCATCCTGCTCCCCCCCCTTCGGTGATAACAGCCTATGCCGATTTTTGCAGGCATAGCACCGGAAATTCCGCAATAGGCTGCAATGGGATATTGACAGGCAATGGGGAAAGCCGTATAATTTCAGTAGATTTTAAGAAAAGAGGCGGAAGGTATGTCTTTTATTACCTGCTTTCAGACATTGCGTGATTTCATTCTGGTGACCCAGAGAAAACGGGAGCATTATCACCGTGTGCGTAAGATCGCACCGAAAAATGTGCTTACCGCTCAGCAGAAGGCACAGATCCGGCAGTATTATGCCCCATATGGCAAGGTGGATACCTGGTATCATAATTTCTATTATCAGACCACCGGGCAGTTCTGCGTGGATTATCTGCCGGAGGATCTGCATTACTGCTATGTGGACCCCTATTTTAATGACTGGCGGGAGGCCGGCTACATAGACAATAAGTGCTATTATAACCGGATGTTCACCGGGATCCGTCAGGCAGAGGAGGTGGCTGTCCGGCTCAATGGTATGTGGTTCAATGGTGACCGTCAGCCCATTTCCCGGCAGGAACTTAGCGGCATTTTGACGCTGGAGCCGGAAGTGGTGGTGAAAAAGGCACAGGGCTCTGAGGGCGGCCGTGGTGTATTTTTTGTAAAGGGGACGGATTTTGCCTCCGTAGAGGGAAAGATCCGGGATGATATCGTGATCCAGCGACCGGTCACCCAGCATCCGGCTTTGGCGGCCATCAACCCCTCCTCCGTCAACACCATTCGTCTGATCTCTCTGCTGACAGATGGCAAGGCCAAGGTCTATTCCGGCGTTCTGCGGATCGGCGTGGGCGGCGCACGGGTGGATAATGCCAGCAGCGGCGGCATCACCTGCGGCATTGCCTGGGATGGCAGACTGAAAAAGAATGCCTATAATGTCAAGGGACAGTGCTGGCAGACCCACCCGGATACCGGTGTCACATTTGAAAATTATGAGCTCCCCGGCTTCCAGAAGTGCGTGGATGCGGTGCAGGGGCTGCACATTCAGATCCCCCATTTCCGGCTGGTATCCTGGGATTTCTGCATAGATCCCGCCGGTCAGCCGGTGCTGATCGAGGCCAATGTCCATTATGGCCAGTTGGATTTCCATCAGCTGAATAACGGCCCGATCTTCGGAGAAGATACAAAGCGGATCCTGGACGAGGTATTCCATAAGTAACCCCTGCCCAGCCCCCCGAAAGCATATCGCGCGTTACACAAAAAGCACCCTGCAGGCCGCAGGGTGCTTTTTGTGCATATCAGTTGCCCTCCAGGGGGTTATAGTTGACGACGATGCTTTGACTGGTCAGGCTCTTAACATCCTTGACGGCGGTTCCGTAAACATTGACCTGGATCAGCACCGGGCAGTCGGCCAGGGCATCCACGGAGGTAATGCCTGCATTATAATCCATAAAAACGCTGTTCAGGTTTTTCAGCCCAGCCAGGGGAGAAAGATCTGTCAGCTGGTTGTGGGAGCCATCAATGGTCACAAGAGCACAGTCGGTGCTCCAGGCGGGAAGGGCAGTTACCTGATTGTTGGAGAAGTTCAGGTAGGTGATGGTGCTGTGGTTCAGGGAGCGAATATCTGTGATTTCGTTGCCGGAGATATCCACATAGCTCAGCTTCGGGCACTGGGACAGCGCGGTCACATCCGTCAGGGAATTGTTATTCAGGCGCAGCTCAGTCAGAATGGCCGATTTTTGCAGAGGGGAAAGGTCAGCGATCTGATTGTGCCCGGCGTTCAGGACAGACAAAACCGGCAGAGAGGAAATGCCGCTTAAAGAGGTGACGGAGTTATAGGAAATATTGAGCCGGCTGAGCATAGCACAGGCGCTCAGGGCGGAAATATCCTGCAACGCGTTTCTCTGCATATCCAGCTCCTGCAGCCGGGTCATTGCGGACAGGGCAGAAATATTGCGGATGGCATTGTTGGAAAGATCCAGATAGGTAAGCTCTGTCAGGCCGGAAAGGGGAGAGATGGAGGCCAGAGAGCAGCCGCTCAGTGTCAGATTTTCCAGAGAATGCAGAGTGCCGATAATCTCCATTTCCTCAGCGGAGACGGGGGTGTCGGTGATTTTCAGCGTTTTCAGTGCTGTCATACCGGATAAGCAGGAAAACTGGTTGGCAGCACCGCTGGTAACCGTCAGGCTTTCCAGAAATACCATATGCCGCAGATCGGAAAGTTCCGTGGCGCCCTCCGGGACGGTAAATTCCTGTATACTCCACAGGTCATTGGAGTAGAGCACCTTGCTGTCTGTCACCTGCAGCAGCGAGCGGACAGTCTGCTCGATCACCGGATCGGAAAAGCTTACTTCCTCGATCACACCGCCCACGGTGTAGGAGAAAACGGACAGGGGACTGACAAGCCCCTCCGGGGAAACCGCCAGGGCATAGATCAGATTTTCTCCGTCTGATAAGGAAATGGGCTCTGTGTAGGCATCGGTGCGGATGGAGGGATACTGGCCGTGGGGACTGACATAAAGCTGATTGCCGGTGCTTTCCACTGTTACACGGATGTACTGATTGTAAAAGCCGGGAGTCTGAGGGGTGGTGGGAGCGGCCGGGCGCATAGCCTCCAGCGTTTGCCGGAGCTGCGGGTCAGGCAGCTTGTCCAAAAGCTCCACCGCATCCAGAAGCTTATCCTGCTCCACAAAGGTTTTGCTCAGTGCGACATATACCGTGGCACCGCCGCCGTCAGCAATGGCACGGTTGAGGGTCACCTCCGCCTGAGTGTAGTTGCCGCTTTCGGCGTACTGCCGGGCAAGCTCCACTGCGATCTCGTCACTGCCGCTGCCCTGCTCGTAGGCCCGGTCGTAAAACCAGGAGGCTGTGTCCAGCCGCCCGCGGGCTTCAAAATAGCGGGCACCGGTCAGCAGGGCATCCCGGGTGAAATCCTTATCATAAACGAGTAAATACCATATCAAACCGCCCAAAATGGCTATGACAAACAATATAGGCACAAAGACCCTGAGAAATTTTTTCATTGCAAACTCCGTTCCCTGTTTTTTACACTTTTGTCCTTAAATTATACCGACCGGAGAAACTGATGTCAAGCACCGGATCAAAAAAGGAAAATCTGTCCTTGGAAATATCGCCCTTTTTTGCGTGGGGGGTCTGCTATGATGAAGCGGAGGTGATCGTTATGAAAAAGCAGATCCTTTTGGCAGGCGTTCTGAGTTGTTTGCTTCCGGCACTACTGACCGCTCTGGGGCCAAGGTCCCGGGTGTGGAAAACGCCGGAAACCACGCCATCGGAGGCGCAGACACAGGCCGGGGAAAGGGTAACGGTGCTGACAGGGGACAAGGCGACGGATATGGAGCTGGAAACATACCTGGTGGGCGTGGTGCTGGTGGAGATGCCGGCGGATTTTGAGGTGGAAGCACTGAAGGCACAGGCAGTGGTGGCCAGAACCTACACCCGCCGCAGGCTGCTGACACCCAAGCACGAAACGGGGGCACTGTGTACCGATTCTGCCTGCTGCCAGGCCTATATGCCGGAGGCGGAGTATCTGCAAAAGGGCGGTACTCAGGAGAAAATCCACCGTGTCCGTCAGGCAGTGGAGGCAACACGGGGAGAGGTGCTGCGGTATCAGGGGGAGCTGATCGAGGCTACCTATTTTTCCTGCTCCGGCGGCAGAACGGAGGAGGCCAAAGCCGTTTGGGGCACGGATGTCCCCTATTTGCAGTCTGTGGAAAGTCCCGGAGAGGAAAAGGCGGCCCACTATGTGGACACGGTAACCTTTTCTGTCCGGGAATTTCAGGAGAAGCTGGGGCTGCCGCTGCAAACGCCGGCGGAGGGATGGATCGGGGCGGCAAGCTATACCGCCGGCGGGGGAGTGGAAAAGCTGCAAATCGGCGAAAAAATGTTCACCGGGACGGAGCTTCGCCAAAAGCTGGGGCTGCGCTCCACGGCCTTTGCCATCACCTGCCTGCGTGAGAGCATCACCGTGACCACCAAGGGCTTCGGCCATCGGGTGGGGATGAGCCAGTACGGGGCGGAGGCAATGGCGGTACAGGGCTGTGACTACCGGGAGATCCTGCTGCATTATTATTTGGGCACGGAGCTGGCAGATAATTGACAAGCTTTTCAAATTGGGGTACAATGTAACAAAAGCTTTGCAGATAAAGGAGACAGAGTCGTGCCCATTCAAATTCCCAATGACCTGCCGGCCACCGGCGTGCTGCAGCAGGAGAATATATTTGTTATGACCCAAAGCCGGGCCATTGAGCAGGATATCCGTCCGCTGGAAATCGTGCTGGTGAACCTGATGCCCACAAAAATCGTCACGGAAACACAGCTTTCCCGGCTCCTGGGCAACACCCCGCTGCAGGTGCATCTGGAGCTTGTTCATACCCGCTCCCACATATCGAAAAATGTTGCTCCGGATCATCTGCTTACCTTTTATAAAACCTTTGACCAAATCAGGCACCGCAATTTTGACGGTATGATCATCACTGGTGCACCGGTGGAGAATATGCCCTTTGAGGAAGTGGACTACTGGCCGGAGCTTTGCGAGATCATGGAGTGGAGCAAGACCCACGTCCACAGCACCTTCCATATCTGCTGGGGCGCCCAGGCCGGGCTTTACTATCACTATGGCATTGAGAAAAAGCAGATGCAGCAGAAGCTGTTCGGTGTGTTTGAGCATAAGGCGGATTATAAGCGCTCTATCCTGCTCCGGGGCTTTGACGATATCTTTTGGGCACCCCATTCCCGGCATACCACTGTTTTGCGGGAGGATATCGAGAAGATCCCCCAGCTTCGCATTTTAGCCTCCTCTGAGCGGGCGGGGGTGTATGCGGTGGCCAGTCCCCAGGGCAGGCAGATTTTTGTCACCGGCCATTCCGAGTATGACCCGGACACCCTGAAAAAGGAATATCTGCGGGATAAGCAGCTTGGCCTGCCCATTGCCGTGCCGGAGAACTATTTTCCTAATGACGATGAGACGGCGGAGCCCATTGTCCGCTGGCGCAGCCACGCCAATCTGCTGTTTTCCAACTGGCTGAATTATTTCGTCTATCAGACAACGCCCTATGATATTATGACCATCGGAAAAAATAAGGATTAACCCTTGCTTTTATACCGAAAATGTGTTATATTTACCCCAAGTGACCCCAAAAACAACAAAAAAGAGGACAGGCGGCCTTCCTGCGGGAATGGCCGAACAGGTGACAAAGTATGAAACTGAAGAAAATTCTGATCATCATACTGGCGGTTCTGCTGGTGGCGTTGATCGTATGTCTGATCGTCAAGAGTGTCCAGCCCGGGCAGGATCCCCAGACCACGCTGCCTGCAGACACAGAGGCAGGCGGTCAGGACACCCCAGCCGGCAAGGATCCGGATTGGGAGACCCCCATTGATGTGGACGGCTCCTTTATTGCCAACAATACCACTGTGCCGGACGGCTCTGCCGATACACCCCTGACCACTGGGGATGCAGAGGAGAAGGATCCTGCACAGACCACCCGGCCCGGCTCTTCCGGCGGTGAGGTCGTGGACCCCTATACCCCTGAGACCACGGAAGCCACTCCGGAACCGGAGACGACCACAAAGCCCGCCGTTTCCGATCCCAAGCCCACGGAGCCCCCTGCAACAGAGCCGGAGCAGGAGCAGGAGACCACCAAGGCACCTGTGGCAACCTCCAGACCCTCCACAAACAAGGATGGAGCCATTGAGCTGCCTATGATCCCCGGCTGAGAAGAGAAGGAGAGAGAATATGGCATTTACATTTGATATCGGCATTGCAGGACTTACCTTTCATGTGCAAACCCAGTATGAGGATGCTAAAAATCTCTGCAAGGAATATTGGATCGACGGCACCGGAGAATATCCCATCGTCATTGAAGAGGAGATGCTCAAAAGCCAGCGGGAAAAATGTCTGGAGGACACCAATCCGGATGTGATTGCTTTGGCCGGGGCATCCGATGCCTTTATGGAGACGGTCTGCCTGCTTCGTGCCGTTGCGGACGAGGCATCCCTTCACGGAGCCATCCTGATGCACGGCTCCTCCGTAGCGGTGGACGGCAAGGGCTATATTTTCACCGCCCTCAGCGGCACCGGAAAATCCACCCATACCCGTCTGCTTCGCCAGCTTTTGGGCGACCGGATCCAAATGATCAACGATGACAAGCCTTTCCTCCGGGTAGATAAGGATCAGATCTATCTGTGCGGCTCCCCCTGGCAGGGAAAGCACGGTCTGGGCTGCAATATGCAAGCCCCCCTTTGCGGCATTTTCTTCCTGCACCGCAGCCCGGAAAATGTAGTGGACAGTATGCCTGTGGACAGAGCACTGCCCATTATGTTGGAACAGTGCAACCGTCCGGAAAAGCCGGAGAACATGCTCTGCACATTGGATATGCTTGACCGGATCCTGCGGGAGGTTCCCCTGTACGATCTGGGCTGCAATATGGATATTTCCGCGGCGGAGACCTCCTTCAGCAAAATGCAATAACACAGCAGCACACCTCCCCATAAGCCGGAGGTGTGTTTTTTGTTGGGATTTTTGTTGCGCCCGGTGTCTGCGTGTGGTATGATTAGAAAAAACAAAGTAACAGGAGAGACAGACTGTGAAAATCGAAAAAACACCCTTTGGGACGACACTGCAGGGACAAAGCGTTGAGCAGTACACCCTGACCGGGGAGGATATCTGCGTGCAGGTGCTGACCTACGGTGCCACTATCCGCACGCTGACCGTGCCGGACCGGACAGGCAAAAAGGTGGATGTGGTGCTGGGCTACGATACCTTAAAGGAATATGAGCAGAACGATGGCTACCTGGGCGCCTGCATTGGCCGGGTGGGCAACCGGATCGGCGGCGGCAGCTTCTCACTGAACGGGAAAAGCTGGCACCTGGCCTGTAATGACGGAGCAAATCATCTTCACGGCGGTCTGCGTGGCTTTGATAAGCAGGTGTGGCAGGCAGAGCCTCTGGCGGATGGCCTGCGCCTGAGCCGGCTTTCCCCGGACGGGGAGGAGGGCTACCCCGGAAATTTGCAGGTAAGTGTCTCCTACCGGCTGATCGGCAGGGCCTTGCAGCTCGACTACAGCGCAGCTTCCGATCAGGATACCCTTTGCAGCCTGACCAATCATACCTATTTTAATCTGAATGGCGGCGGCACCGTGCTGACCCATCTGCTGCAGGTGGATGCGGAAAGCTTTTTGGAAAACGACACCGGCTGCCTGCCCACGGGCAGACGGCTTCCGGTGGAGGGAACGCCCTTTGACTTCCGGCAGGCAATGCCCATCGGCGCCCGGATCGGACAGGCACATTGCCAAATAGAAAGCTGCGGCGGCTACGACCATAATTTCTGCCTGCCGGGCAGTGCAGACGACCACCCGGTTGCTCGCCTGACGTCTCCCGACAGCGGCATTTCTATGGAAATGACCACCACTATGCCGGGCGTTCAGGTCTATTCCGGCAATTTCCTGACCCATCGGGCAGGCAAGCAGGGGAAGCACTATGAAAAGCGGGATGCCATCTGTCTGGAAACCCAGTATTATCCCAATGCAATGGCCTGCGGGGATTTTGAAAAGCCTATCCTGCGGTCCGGGCAGACCTATTGCCACAGCACAAGGTATCGGTTTTCTGCCGAATAAGAAAGGAAAAATGCTATGAAAATTTCAACAGAGATCGCCTCCGGCGCAAGGATCTGCGGGGAGCGTAAGCTGATCGAGTATGCGGCCAAGGCTGGCTTTGATGCGTGGGATTTTTCTATGTTTTCTATGTGCCGCTATGATTGGCAGGCCGGCACGGCTGTGGCAGGGGAGCATCCTCTGGGCGGGGCGGAGTATCTTCGCTTTGCCCGGGAGCTGAAAAAGATTGGGCTGGATAACGGCATCGTGTGCAACCAGTCCCATGCACCGTTCCCCTCCACGGCGGTGGGCAACGACTATCTGAAGCGTGCCATCGAATGCACGGCGGAGGCCGGCGGGCAGATCTGTGTGATCCACCCGGATAACAACCGCTCGGCAGAGGAAAACGGGGAGATGTTCCGTGTGCTGGTGCCCTTTGCCCGGGAGCACGGGGTGAAGATCGCCACAGAAAATATGTGGAACTGGTATGATGACCACGCCCAGCCGGCAGCCTGCTCTGACCCGGAAAGCTTTCTTGCCCACCTTCAGGCAGTGAATGACCCGGATTTCTGTGCCTGCCTGGATATCGGCCACGCGGAAATGCGGGGCCTGCATACCTCGGCACCGGAAATGATCCGGGCTCTGGGCAGCCATCTTCAGGCATTGCACATTCACGACAATGACCTCTGGCACGATTCCCACCAGCTCCCCTTTTCTATGGATATTGATTTTTCCGCCGTAGCCACGGCTCTGCGGGAAATTGGCTACCGGGGCTATGTAACGCTGGAGGCAGATCAGTATCTGTCAAGCCTGGGCTGCACGGAGGAAACGGTGTTTTCCGGGCTGCAGAATATGGCAAAGGCGGCGAAGAAGCTGGGCGGTATGATAGAAAATGACGAAAGCTGACCGGCAAACGGAAAAATGCATAAACAGACTGTATAAATGTAAAAAAATCAGCAGATTTTTGTTGACAATTTTGAATTTACAGGTATAATAAATAGCTGTATGGACACTCATAATGACACAACTGCGGATCTTTCCCGGATCCGCAAGGAAACGACCGGTTTTAAGATGGTCGTAGGGGCAAAGCAGCTGAAAAAAGCCCTTGCCTCCGGCACCGCTCAGCGGGTGTATCTGGCGCAGAATGCCGATCCTGCTCTGACGGAGCCCCTTTCCGCACTGTGCGGCCAAAACGGCATCCCCTGCACCTGGGTCAAGACGATGAAGGAGCTGGGGCAGGCAGCCGGCATCGAGGTCGGCGCAGCAGCCGCTGCCGCAGTCCGGTAATTCAGATTCTGACGGCATTTGCCGTGGAATATTTCCGCCGAAAGGCGAGAACGAAAGAAAGGAGAAAATAAATGCCTACTTTTAATCAGCTTGTTAAGAATGGCCGTAAGCAGGTTACCTACAAGTCCACTGCTCCCGCTCTGCAGAGAGGTCTGAATACCCTGGAGAACAAGGCTACCAATCTGCCCTCCCCTCAGAAGCGCGGCGTGTGCACCGCTGTTCGTACCACCAGCCCGAAGAAGCCGAACTCCGCTCTGCGTAAGATCGCCCGTGTGCGTCTGACCAACGGTATGGAAGTTTCCGCTTACATTCCCGGTGTCGGCCACAACCTGCAGGAGCACTCCGTGGTTCTGATCCGCGGCGGTCGTGTCAAGGACCTGCCCGGCGTTCGTTACCACATCA
>CAZTNP010000006.1:0-57729 GCA_964615545.1 uncultured Oscillospiraceae bacterium
GGAGCGGAGATAACAACCTTGCGAGCGCCAGCGGTGATGTGAGCCTGAGCCTTTTCCTTGCTGGTGTAGAAGCCGGTGCACTCCAGAACAACGTCAACACCCAGCTCGCCCCAGGGCAGCTCGGCAGCGTTGGCCTTAGCATAAATGGTGATCTTCTTGCCATCGACAACGATGTTGTCTTCGCCAGCCTCGACGACGTGACCCTGAGCAGCGTAATTGCCCTGAGTGGAGTCGTACTTCAGCAGGTGAGCCAGCATCTTGGGAGAGGTCAGGTCGTTGATAGCGACGACTTCGTAGCCATCAGCACCGAACATCTGACGGAAAGCCAGACGGCCGATACGGCCAAAACCATTAATAGCAACTTTTACAGACATGGTTTAATTCCTCCAATTTTTTTGCCGCGCGTGGCAGCATAATTGATGTTTTAATACTGGGTATTCCCATACAGCTTCATTATACAACAACAAAAAGCCATTGTAAAGTGGCTGTTTTGCAAATTTCGGGCTTTTTTAAGCAAAATTCTTGTGGTAATTTCCAAAATACGCCCGGATTTCCGAAGGGGTTGCGGGAACGGTCCCGGAAAAGGCACAGGCCTTTCCGCCACCCCGGCCGCCCAGGGCTGCCATTGCCGCAGAGCCCAGGGCTTTGGAGTCCTCTCCGGCTGTGATCAGGCACAGACGGCTGCTGCCGTCCGGTGCCGGCGTGATCACCACGGCATTGCCGCCGCAGGCCTGGCAGATGGCCTCCGCCAGCTCCCGCTGCTCGCTGCCGGTCAGTGCCTCCTCCCAATGGAGCACATTTCCCTTTCCCCGGTACTGGGCCGCAGTCAGGGAAAAAAGCTGCTTTTTCAGGGCGACAGTGCGGAATTTTTCCTCGGCAAGAGCCTGGGAAAGCTTCTGCACGGCCACAGCCGTCTCTGGGAGCCTGGCGGAAAGCAGCTGAGAGATCTGCCGGTTCTGATCGAAGATCTGCCCCAAATACCGGTACGCCCGGCCGCCGCAGACCAGCTCCAGCCGCACCCCTCCGTGGAATTTTACGCAGGAGAGGATCTTCAGTAGCCCCACCTCGCCGGTGGTGGCCACGTGGACACCGCAGCAGGCGCAGGTATCCACCCCGGGGATCTCCACGATCCGCACCGGATAGGATAGCTCCCGCTTACTGCGATAAGGGATCTCGGACAGCGCCTCCGGGGCGGGAATGTAGCTTTTTACCGGCAGATTCTGCCAGATCAGGGCATTGGCCTGTGCCTCCAACTCCTCCAGTGCCTGCGGCGGGATCATACCGTCAAAATCCACCTCCATCACCTGTGCCCCCACGTGGAAGCCGGAATTGTGAAAACCGAAGCGGGCGTGGATCAGGCCGGAGAGAATGTGCTCGCCGGTGTGCTGCTGCATTTGGTCGAACCGCCGCTGCCAGTCGATTTGGCCGGTGACGGCCTGCCCGACGGCAAGGGCTTCCCGGCACAAGTGCACCACCTGTCCGTCCTGCTCCCGGACTGCGGTTACCGGGATGCCGTTCAGGGTGCCCATATCGCAGAGCTGACCGCCGCCCTCCGGATAAAAAGCGGTCTGTTCCAGGGTGATCAGGTACCCGTTTTCCCGGGGACGGCAGTCTGTGACACGGGAAGAAAACTGCCGGATGTGACAGTCATCATAATAAAGCGCGTGGGTCTGCATAAAATCCTCCTTATACGGCTTCCAAAGCGGGGAAAATATCCGAATTGTTTGCCCTATTGTAGCACACATTGGAAAAGCTTGCAACGGCAAAGAGATTTCCGTCGAGCGATTTCCCGGCTTTTCCCACCGGGTTTCGTGGGGTTTCTGCCCGGCGGAAGGGGTATACTGGCGGCACAAGGGAAACACAAAGGAGGAAGCAGTATGCAGTGTCAAAAGCTGAAGACCTATATGGAGACCGGCCGGGTGATTTTTCTGCCCGCCCGCTCCATCCAGCCCAACCCAGCACAGCCCCGCACCGTTTTTCAGGAGGAGGCGCTGCAGGAGCTGAGCGAGAGCATCCGCTGCCACGGCATCCTGCAGCCGCTGTCCGTCCGCCGGGTGGCGGCCGGCTATGAACTGATCGCCGGAGAACGCCGCCTGCGGGCGGGGATTTTAGCCGGCTTGACGGAGATCCCCTGCATTGTGATGAATATGAGCGATCAGGAGTCGGGTATGGCGGCACTGGTGGAAAACCTTCAGCGGCAGGAGCTGGATTTTATCGAGCAGGCACGGGGCATCAGCCGCCTGATGGAAAGCTGGTCTATGAGTCAGGAGCAAGTGGCACGGGTACTGGGAAAAAGTCAGAGTGCCATTGCCAATAAGCTGCGGCTGCTTCGCCACGGTACCCAGGTACTGGAGGCACTGCGGCAGGCACAGCTTTCGGAGCGCCACGCCCGGGCGCTGCTGAGGCTGCCCACGGAGGTGCAGAAGCTGCAGGCCATTGCCGTCATTGCCAAAAGCAGTATGAGCGTGGCACGAGCGGAGCAGTATGTGGAGGAGCTTTTGCGGCAGAAGGAGCAAAAGTTTCCCAAGGCAGATGTGGCCGGGGTGCTCAAGCGGGTGACAAGGGCACTGGAGCAGCTGCAAAGCGCCGGTATTCCGGCTATTTCCGAGCGTCGGGAAACAGACCGGCAAATCGTCCTGACCATCACCGTGCCCAAATGCGGCCCCGGCTATTGACACAGAGCCCAGTGAAAAAAGGCTTGGACTTTTTGGAAAGTCTAAGCCTTTTTTATGCCGGGGGATTATTGCAGGAAGGAAAGGGCGGTGGTATCGCCGGCGGCGCAGTAGACGGCCTCCTGCTGGAATTTTCTCAGCACGGGGATCAGGCTGCCCAGGGTTTCCGGCGTGGTATCCAATAGTTGCTGCCGGATCCTTACCATATCCTCGTGGGTGCTGCCCCGGAGGAAACGCTCGCAGGTACGGGAGCAGACGGCCGCAGGCTCCAGCAGCGGGTCGGTGGTATTGACGGTGCCGATGATCAGCTCGTCCAGGCTGATCCCCTGCGCCAGCGTTTCCTCCAGACTGTTTGCCAGTGCGGAAAAGGCATCGCGGCTGTTGCGCAGATCCGGATCCCGGTAGGAATAGCACATCAGATCGCCATTGTTACGCGCCAGCATCCCGGTGCCGTAGGCGCCGCCCTGAACACGCACCGCGTTCCACAAATAGCCGTAGGAGAGCATACTCGACAGCACCGACCAGGCGCCGGTGAATTCACTGCCCAGAGCATACAGGTTATGTCCAATGGCACTGTAGCCCATACCGCCGGGGATATCAATGGTGCCGTTTTCCGCAGGCAGGCGGTCATAGGTCAGGGACTTGCCCATAGGGGTGCTGGGCAGTGCCTCCACCAGTGGCAGCAGCATTGCCTCCGGTGCATTTGCACTGATGCCGATCAGCAGACGGCTGGAGGAAAACACGGTATCTGCCAGCGAGCGGAGTGTCTGCGACAGGGCTTCTCCCTCCTGGGGCAGAGTCTGTGCCAGGGCGGAGCACCAGCGGATATAGGTCTCGCCGTTGAGCTGCTCCTCCAGCGTGCTTTCCGCGGAGAAGCCGGAGAGGGCCCGGGTCATAGAGAACCGGTGGCCGTTGCCGTACAGCGACTGCTTTTGGAAATAATCGCTTTGCAGAACGATGGGGGTGATCCGCTGGATCTCATCGTACCGCCCCAGGCAGAGGATCTCCTGCAAAAGGGCCACACCCGGCTGGAAATTGTCCTCCAGCATAGCGGCGGATACCTTCAGATAGGGCTTACAGAAGTCCAGATCGCCATTTTTGCCTACCAGCTTGATCCCGCCGGACAGATGGCCGAACAAGCTCTTGCTGCGGATCAAAAGCTCCTGGGCGGAGGTTTTTTCCGTCCGCAGCTCACCCAGGCAGGAAATGAGCAGATTAACTGCCTGCAGCTTTTCCACCGGCAGGTCGGAAATATCAAAATACAGATCCAGATAGAGGATGCCGTTGGTGGGCACCTGGGTCTTGAGCACCGGGCATCCGCCGCAGGTGCACTGCTCCGTGGCAACCTCGGGGATCTCCCGTGCCACATCCGCCAGCTTCAAAACCGGCAAGGTGCGGATGGCCTCCTCGCTGTCCGGCGTTTGCTGCCAGGCTTGCATAGACAGCAGGGAAGCCCGGTGCTGTGCTGCCTCTGCCTCGCTCCAGCCGGCGGCGTGGGCAGCGGCCAGCTCTGCCTCCCGGCGGGCATCCTCCTGCCCCTTGGTCAGGCTGGGCAGGGCATATACATAGACCTTGTCTGACGGGTCACAGAGCATTTCCCGCAGCAGTGCTTCAAAATATCCGCTGTCCAGCTTTTCCTGCAGCCGGGCAAACAAAGCTCCGGTTTGTATGTGGGTCAGGGGATCGCCGCCGTAGAGCCAGCTGTCCAGCGCCTTCATTGCCAGATCAATGCCATAGGGCTCGGTGATCTCCCGGCTGGTAAAGGCCAGCCGCTCCAGAGAGGCCAGCAGGCTCTGCCGGTCCAGTCCCTGCCGCAGGCATTCCTCCGCCACGGCGGGCAGCAGCGCCCGGATGGCGGAAAAATCCTCCGGCCGGGTATTGCGGACGGTGACCACTGCCCCAAGCTGATACATACTTTCCATTATGCTCAGTCCCACATCCTGACCCAGCCCCTGCTCCAGCACGGCCCGGGTCAGGGGAGCCTCGTTGGAGCCGGTCAGATAGTCCGCCAGCACGTGGGCGGCATAAAGCTTTTCCGGCTCGTCCCATCTGCACAGCAGCCTGGCCACGGACATATGGGCCAGCTCCTCCTCACTCTGCGCCTCGTAGGTAACGGTCAGCTCCCCGGTGCGGGGGCTTTGCTCTGCAAAGGTGTAGTCAGCCGGCCGGTATTGGTATTTTCCCAGATATTCGCTGTCCAGATAGGAAAGCACCCAGCCAATATCCATATGGCCGTCCAGAAAGATCTTTGCGTGGGAGGGATGATAGAACCGCTTGTGGGTGGCGGTGAACTTTTCGTAGGTCAGCTCCGGAATGTGCTCCGGGTGGCCGCCACTGGAATAGCCATAGCAGGTATCCGGAAACAGCAGGGTATTGACACCGTTGTCCAGGATCCGCTCCACATCCGCATAGGCACCCTTCATTTCGCTGTAGACCACGCCGTTAAAGAAGGGCTCCCCGGTCTCCGGGTCAAATTCGTAATGCCAGCCCTCCTGCATAAAGATCTCCGGCTTTTTGTGGATCATCGGGCAGAACACCGCATCCAGGTACACGGCCATCAGATTCCGGAAATCCTGCTCGTTGCGGCTGGATACCGGGTAGACGGTCTTGTCCGGGTAGGTCATAGCGTTGAGGAAGGTCTGCATAGAGCTTTGAAGCAGAGAGACAAAGGGCTCCTTGACCGGGTACCGCTCCGAGCCGTTGAGTACGCTGTGCTCCAGAATGTGGAACACGCCGGTGCTGTCCTCCGGCAGTGTGGGAAAGGCGATGCAGAAGGTTTTGTTTTCGTCCGGCCGATCCAGGTAAAAAAGCTGGGCGCCGGTCTGTATGTGGGTCAGGGTGTAGGCGGTGGCGTGAAGCTGCTCCGCTGCCTCCCGTTTTTCCAGCCGGAAGCCGGCTGCGGTGCCTCCCAGGGGAAGCTGCTGTAAAAGAGTTTCGTTATCCATAGTTCTCCTTCATATTGGGTATGCTTATATTTGCTTACAGAATGCGCGGTAATAATCGCTGCGCTGCAGCAGCTCCTCCGGGGTACCCGCATCCTCCACGGTGCCGTCACGCATAATGATGATATACTGGGCACTGCGGGTGGCGGCACAATCGTGGGCGATCATTACCGTGGTACGCCCACGCATCAGGCTTTCCGTGGCCTCCGTCACCTGCGCTGCACTGACCACATCCAGGTTGCTGGTGGCCTCGTCCAGCAGCAGGTAGTCGGCATTTCTCAGCATAGCCCGGGCAATAGAGATGCACTGCCCCTGACCGCCGGAGAAATTGGAGCCGTCCAGCCCCACATCCGCATCAAAGCCCTGAGGCTTTGCCAAAATACAATCGCAGCAATTGGCAGCCTTTGCCACCTGCAGCAGCTCTTCCTGAGTCACCTTCCGGTTCAGGCCGTAGGTGATGTTCTCCCGGACGGTGCCGCCGATCAGGGGAAGCTGCTGGAATATATAGGCAAATTTTTCACGCCAGGAATGGAGGGAATAGTCCCGGATGTTTTCACCGCCAAAGGAGATCTGCCCGCTGTCCGGCTCGTACAGCCGGCACAGCAGCTTGAACATAGTGGTCTTGCCGGCACCGTTGCCGCCGATAATGGCGGTGATCCTGCCCATAGGGATGGTCACATTCACATCGTGGAGGGCGTTGGTTTGCCCGTCATAGGAAAAGCTGACATTCTGAAAGGTGATGCTGCTGCACTGCTCCGGGGCGGGCTTGCCATCCATCGGCTCAGAGGGAGCCTCCATCACCTCTGCCATTTTTTTCATCGTACCGAAGGCACCGGTAACAGAGCCTACATTCATAAAAAACTGCATAAGCTGCACGCTGACTACGCCACAGATCATATAAAAGCCGGTCAGGTCGCCCACCGTCACCTCGCCGGCAGCGATATACCGGCTGCCCACCACGAAGGTGATGACAATGAACATAATGGAAAACAGGCTGTTGGCAAGCTGATACATCGCCACCAGCATCCAGTTCAGAAAATCCGCCTTGTACATCTGCACAAAGGTGTGCTTGCCCTGCTTTTGCTCCAGCTTTTCCGCCACGGCACTTTTGATCAGCCGGAAATTCCGCACCCGCTGGGCCAGATAGCCCAGGGAGCCTGCCATAGTGGTGGTACTGTAGACACCCAGCTTAAACTGGAAAATGCCGTTGAACAGGCACACCAGCAGTGTCAGCGGAATGATGAGCATCGCCAGCGTGCCCAGTGCCTCGTGATAGGAAAAAAGCTGAAGAAAGGCATTGACGGTGGTCACCACGCACACCACGCAGGATACCGCCATAGTAAACAGGGAGGCGGGGGCGGAGGCATCGGAGGTGACACGGGAGATCAGGCCCTCGCCGCTGTCGCTGTCATAATAGGCGCTGGGCAGGGTCAGGATCTTGTTCCACAGCTTGACCCGGACACGCTGGGTCACGGTTTCCTCCATCCGCCGCTCGAAATAGGTATATACAATGGTAAAGGCCGCAACCAGCACGGTGGCGGAAAGAAATTTCAGCAGCTCGGCACCGTTGATGGCATTCTGACTGGCATCAATGATGGAGGCCGTCAGGGTGGCGACCTGGATCTCCGAGCTGGTCATACCGTAGGAAACGGCAAAGCTGCAAAGGATCAGCAGCCAGGGCAGCTTTACGCCCCGAAGCACGGAAAAATAGCGGGAAAGCCCCATTCTCTTTTTCATAAAGCCGCCTCCTTTTGCATATTTTCAATCATCTGCCGGTACCGGGGGCAATCCGCCAGCAGGCTTTCGTGGGTACCCTCGCCCACGAGAACGCCGTCGGAAAGCACAAGGATCTTGTCAAAGCCCTGGGCAAAGCGCAGATTGTGGGTGATCAGGATTCGGGTAGTATGGGCAAAGAGGGTGTTTACCGTCTCCTGGATCCGGGCAGCCACCTGCACATCCAGTGCGGAGGTGGGCTCGTCCATCAGCAGGATATCTCCGCCGCGCAGGAATTCACGGGTCAGCACCAGCCGCTGGTTCTGACCGCCGGACATAGTATCATCGCTGCAAAGCCGGTCCAGCCCCTCCGGGCTCCGGGCAAGATATTCGTCAAAGCCTGTGCGTGCGGCGGCGGAAAGGATTTCTTCATCGGTCACGGCCCGGTCGATGCCGTAGGTCAGTGCCTGCCGCACCGTGCCCTCAAAGCTTCCGGCTCCCTGCTGGACATAGGCGATATGGCTGCGGTACTGGGCAAGGGAAATATCCCGGATATCCGTATCTCCCAAAGTCACCTGCCCCGCATCCGGGGTGTAGAACCGCTCTAAAAGACTGATGGAGGTGGTTTTGCCGCTGCCGCACAGGCCGACAATGGCGGCAGAGCTTCCCCGGGGCACGGTGAAGGATACATTTTTCAGTGCCGGGGTATCGGTTTCCGGGTAAGTAAAGGTCACATTGCGGAAGGAGAGATCTCCTGCCTCCGGATAAGCGGCGGTGCCGCCTGTCGGCTCGCTGTGCCCCTGCATAATTTGTGTTACCCGCTGGAAGGTGCCCTGCATACTCTTGACCCGCACCCAGCTGTCAAAAATCTGATCCATATAGGAAAACAGATTCTGAGAGAACAGGAAAAAGGCCAGCCACATAGAAATGTCGATCTCCCCACGCTGCAGCAGGATGACCGCCACCACCACGACCACAAACTTTTGCAGAATGTCGATCACGGATACCGCACCCACGGCAATGTTATCCAGATGGACGATCTTCATATTGGCTTTGAGCAGCGCGTGGGTGGCATCGTGCCCGGCCTGCTTTTCCACAGGCTCGTTGGTATAGGCCTTGATCAGGGGCAGATTGTGGATCCGGTCCGCTAAAAAGCTGGTCAGGGTACCGATCTGCCCATAGACCCGGGCGGAGCTTGCCTGAAATTTTCTGCCCATAATCAGGGCGTACAGCGATTTCAGCGGCAGCAGCGCAAAGCAGGAAAGTGCCAGCAGCCAGTGGTAGGAGCGGATCGTCAGAATCGCACCGACCACATAGTAGACATTGGGGATCAGGTAGATGATGAGATTGACCATATCCTGCACGGCGGTGCCGGTATCGTTGACCACCGCACTCATCAGGTCGGAGGGGTCGTTGCGGTCAAAATGCTCCATAGGCAGACTGAGCATTTTGTTCCAGACACTTTGCCGGGCCCGGCAGGAGCCATAGGTCTGTGCCTGCACCTGACCGGCCACCATCAGCACGGTCATAACGCCCAAAATGATATAAAAGCGGACTGCCTGCCACAGTGCCTGGCCGGAAAGATCGCCTCCCAGCAGAGCGGCCGTGGTATCCGGCATTTTCAGCATCAGGTTGCTCAGATAAAGGTTCAGCCCCAGGCCCAGTATGATCCAGAGCCAGGGCAGACGAAGCGCTTTCACCGTGCGGATAAAGGGCTTCCACCCGCTGCCCGCTGGCTTTTCCTTCGGTTTCTTTTTCATAGGGTCCCTCCTGAATTTCGGGGTGTATTTTCCTAAAGAGGAATACACCGTTTTGCGGTCCTGTTCCACAGCAGACGCTACCACGGTAAAAAAACGGATGCCACACAGCTTTTGCAGGTGTATGGCATCCGCTGCTTTTTACTCTGCGATCTCAGACAGGAAGCTCTCGCAAACCATCTTCACATATTCGTCAAAGCTGTCGCTTTTGAGCACGCTGTAGCCAATATAGGCGGTGATGGCATCGGCAAGCTCATCGCCACTGAGGGAGGCCTGAATCACCGTGTCGGAGATCCGGACGGCATTGTTGAAATAGTTGTCCGGTGTCTTCATCATTTCGTCCACCGTTTCCTTGGTGCCGAATTCGTAGTAGGAGTAGTGGGCAACCACCTTGCCATCCTTGCCGTAGATATAGTCGGTCAGGCACTTCATATCCTTGTAGTAAGGGTCTACCACCGCATATTCGCCGGAGCCAGTCAGCACGGAGCGCTTGTCAAAATCCAGTCCCTCCGGATCGGTGTGTCCTTCATAGGGCTTGTAGGGGTTGGCCTTGCCGAATTCCCGGACGCCGAAGCTCATAGAAAGGATCTCGCCGTAGGCGGCGGCATCTTTTGTCTCAAAGCTCTGGCCGTAGTAGGTTTCGTTCAGCTCGAAATCGGCGGCAATGTAGTCCGCATCCAAAATGCCGGAAAGCACATTATCCCCGGCATCTGTCAGCTCGCAGGTAAAGAAATTCTGCGCCTGCTCCCGGACGATCTCCTTGTCGGCAGGGTCGGACAGCAGGAAATAGACATAGGCGCACTGGGCGGCACCCTCATTGCTGTAGACTACAAAGCCCAGGGTGACGGCACCGGCAAGCTCCACCAGCAGGCTCTCGTCGGGCATACCCAGCTCCACTTCCTCACCGGCCGGGAAGGCGGTGTATTCGCCGGTGGCAAGATCGGTGTAGCCGGCGGCCAGACCGGTGGACGGGTCATAGTTGTACATACCGACCATAGAGCCGTCCTCCCCGTACATCATAATGTCGGGGTAAGCGGCAGAGGATGCGATTTCCTCCATCGTGATATCAAAGCTTTCGTTTCTCATAGCAAGCCGCTGGTCGTATTTCAGACCCTCCGGATCCTTGTGGGTAAAGCTGTCTGTGAATTTTACGATGGTGCTGTCGCTGAACAGGCCACAGCCCACCAGCGAAAATGCCATAACCAAGGCCAATGCGGCGCAAATCAACTTTTTCATGATCGTCTCTCCTTTATTTTTCCTTGTAATAGAGCATACAGTGGCAGAAGCCCTCAAAATTGGGGGCCTGGATCTGCTGCTTGAATTCTTCGCAAACGCATTTATATTCCGGCTTGCGCTCCACCCGGCAGGGGCAGAAGCCGCCGGTGCGCTTTAAGCCCTCCCGGATCCGTGCAACGGTCTCCTTATCGTCGTTGAGTCTTACCTTTCCCATAAGCTACCTCCTGATATAATGTATATGGCTTACCGGTACAGCAGACCGGAAAGCTCAGACAGAAATTCCTCCCGGCTCATAGAGCCGCTGCCCCGCTGCACCAGCTCACCCTTGCGGTAGTAAAGCAGCGTGGGGATGGACTCAATGCCATAGACCTCCGCAATTTCCGGCTCAGTGGAAAGATTGATCCGGCCAAAGCCAATGCCCGCCAGCTCGTCTGCCACGCCGTCAAAAACCGGCTCCAGCATTACGCAGGCGGCGCACTGGTCACCGTAAACATCGATCACTGCGTATTCCTGCCGGGAAAAATCCTTCCACTGGCTACCCTTTAATTCCACAGTTGCCATATTACGCACCCATCCTTTCTTCGATCAGCTTGTCCACATATTGGAAAAATGCCGTGTAGCAGGCGTTTTCCAGAGACGATTCCAGCATTTCCTCCCGGGAGGGTGCCTCCTCGCCCATCAGTGCCATCATTTCCAGCATCTGATCCGTCTCTTCCTCCACGGTCTCCCGGTCAATGGGAAGCTTCCTGCTTTCACAGAAGGCTTTGACAAGCAGGCCGGACTGGAACTGATAGATCACACTCTCCTCAAAATCCTCCGGATCCATCTCCATAGAGGGATCCTCCTGCACATAGCGGTCATATTCGGCCTTGCATTTTTCCAGATACAGGTTCATCTCGTGGGTGTCATAGGCAAATTCGCTGTTGGCAATGGCCTGCTCCAGAAGGTAGCGGGAAGCCTCCTTTTTCTGCTGGTTGCGCTGATCGCTGAGCATTTTTGCCTTCAGATAGCTGCGATAGCCATCCATGGTGGAAACGCCGGCAATGCCCATACCCTGGATCAGGGCATCGTCCACAGTTACCGGCTCCCGGCGAAGGATCCCGGTGACCGTCAGTGCCACCGGCTTGCCGCACAGATGTGTCTGAATGCAGGCGCCCACACCGGCACCGATCACCGCCTCAGCGGCCTGCTCCCCGCCGGGGAGCTCCACACCGGGGTACAGCAGGATCGTCCGGCCGTCCGGGAAAATACCATCTCCCTGGCAGCGAACCATATCGCCGGGGGCGGCGGTCTGTGCCGGGATCTCCCGGGCATATCGCAGGCTCAGTGCCTGCACCCCCTGCTCCACCTGACTGTCCTCCACGGATACCGTCAGCATTTCCTCCGGAATCTCCACCCGGTCAATATCATATAGCTTTGTTACAGTGCCCTTCATAAAAAGCTCCTCTCCTGTTGGTGTTTCGTTCAGTATAGCACACCTGAACGGGAAGCACAAGATGTAAGCGCCGCAAAAACAAGTATTTTTCTCAGGCAGACATTTGCTGTGCAAAAAAAGAAAAGCTCAGCTGCTGCGTTTTTTCGTTTCCGCTTGTCCCAGGGGGGTTCCTGCAGCATAAAGTCGGAGCCCGGCGAAAAAAATTTGTATACAAACCGGAAAGATTGTGTTATACTATAGGTGCAGCGTGTCGGCAGTGCGGACCGGCAGCATTCAATCAAACATTCATTGCGGGCGCATTTTTGCTCAGGCGGCAGCGGTTCAGGGCTGCTATAGGGGCAAGCGGCTGCCTGCTTTTGTTGCGCATTTTTATTGCGAACGGAAAGGAGTATTTATTTGGCACAAAAACTGAAGATCATCCCCCTGGGAGGACTGGACGAGATCGGCAAGAATATGACCGTTCTGGAATACGGCAAGGATATGATCGTTGTCGATTGCGGCGTGGGCTTCCCGGATGAGGATATGTACGGTGTGGATCTGGTCATTCCCGATTTCACCTACCTGACACAGAACGCGAAAAAGCTGCGGGGTATGTTCATTACCCACGGCCACGAGGATCACATTGGCTCGATCCCGTATTGTATGCAGCAGATCAGCTGCCCCATTCACGGCACCGCTATGACCAACGGCCTGATCCGCCTGAAGCTGGAGGAGCACCGCCTGACCGAGCAGGTCAAGCTCATCACTCATAAGCCCGGCGATGTGGTCAAGGCCGGCTGCTTCAGCGTGGAATTCATCCATGTCAATCACTCCATCGCCGATGCGGTGGCACTGGCGATCCACACCCCCATCGGCACCGTGCTGATGACCGGTGACTTTAAGATCGACCCCACCGCCAAGGACGGTATGACCGACCTGGCACGGCTGGGTGAGCTGGGTAAGGCCGGGGTACTGGCACTGCTGTGCGACTCCACCAATGTGGAGCGGCAGGGCTATACCCCCAGTGAGACGACCGTGGCGGAAAGCCTGGACCGGCAGTTTAAAAACTGCAACGAGCGGATCATCGTCACCACCTTTGCCTCCAATATGCACCGCATTCAGGCCATTTTGGCCACAGCGCACCGGTATGGCCGCAAGGTCGCCGTCACCGGACGGAGTATGGAAAATGTGCTCAAGGTGGCGCAGGAGCTGGGCTATATTAAGGTTCCCGCCGGAACGGTGGTGGAGCTGAACGCCATTAAAAGTCTGCCGAAGAACAAGGTGGTCATCGTCTCCACCGGTTCTCAGGGCGAAAATATGTCCGCGCTGTACCGGATGGCATTTTCCACCCATAAGCAGATCGATATCGTAGCCGGCGACCGGATCATTATTTCCGCTTCTGCCATTCCCGGCAACGAAAAGGCCGTGTCCAATATTATCAATGAGCTTTACCGCAAGGGCGCCGATGTGGTGTATGAAAAAAGCGAGGGACTTCACGTCTCCGGCCACGCCTGCCAGGAGGAGCTGAAGATCATCCACGGGCTGTGCAAGCCCCGGTTCTTCATCCCTGTCCATGGCGAGCAGCGCCACCTGCAGCTTCACGGCAGACTGGCAGTGCAGATGGGAATGCATCCCCGCAATGTCTGCATTGGCGAGATCGGCAGTGTCATCGAGCTGACGGCAAAAAGCTGCAAGCGAAACGGCACTGTCCCTGCCGGCAAGGTATTTGTGGACGGCACCGGCGTAGGCGATGTGGGCGCCGTGGTGCTACGCGACAGAAAGCATCTGGCGCAGGACGGTATGATCGTGGTGTGCGTCAATATCAGCAGCCAGGATGGCAGCGTGATCTCCGGGCCGGATATCATCACCCGCGGCTTCATCTATGTGAAGGAGTCGGAGGAGCTGATGGAGGAGCTTAAAAATGTGGCCACCGATGCGCTGGAGCGGTGTAGCCGCAAGCACATCCGGGATTATTCCAGCATCAAATCCGCAATCAAGAATGACCTGAGCAGCTACCTGTTCAAGGCCACCAAGCGTAACCCCATGATCCTGCCTGTGATTATGGAGGTCTGATAAAAAAACACGCCGTGAGCAGTAAAAAACTACTGCTCACGGCGTGTGCTTTTTCAGCGGACGGAAAGACCCATTTGGTAGGCTTGCTCCATAGCTGGGGTGTTGGCGACCTCGCCCTTTTCGTAGACGCCGCTGCCGATGATCACGCCCTTTTCACAGGCGCCCTCCACGCATTCGGCGTAGCCACGCAGGCAGGCCAGGGGGGGTGTCGGCAGAACAAAGCTCCTCGTCTGCCATAGTCACGATGTAATAAAAATCCTTGTCCCGAACCTCCACCCACCGTGCCACCGTGCGGTCGATCAGTGCCTTGAGCTGGGCATCGATGCTGTAGAAATAGACCGGGCTTGCCATCACGAGCACATCCGCATCGATCATTTTTTGCAGAATTTCCGCCATATCGTCCTTCTGAATGCAGCAGCCGGATTCTTTGCAGGCGTAGCAGCCCCAGCAGAAGCCGATCTTTTTCTGCGCCAGCGAAAGCTTTTCCACCCGGTGGCCGGCCTCCCGGGCACCCTGGGCGAAGCGGTCGCAGAGCAAATCGGAATTTCCACCCTTGCGGGGACTGCCGGAGAGGATCAAAATATTCTTTTCCATATGCCTCACCGCAGCGCCGCACCGTCGTGGAATGCCCGGCCTACCCTTTCTCCCAGTGCATAGTACGCCCGGTTCATCCCGTCGTAGGTGATGGGGCGCAGCTTGTCCGGGTCGATCTTTCCGTCGGTCAGTATGCTTTCCTCAGCGCATACATCCACGATCCTGCCCACCAGCAGGCATTCCTCCGGGTCATAGCTGATCAGCGTGCAGCAAACTGCCATAGGCAGCTCCCGGATCAGCGGCGCATCCACCGTCGGGCAAGCTTCTGTATGGAAGCCGGCCTTTTCCAGCTTGCGGGGCTCCTCCTTGCCGGAGACCAGTCCCACATAGTCGCAGGCTGTGACCTGCTCAGCCGTGCCCATACTGACGGTGAAGGCCTTCCGCGCCAAAATGTTTTCCACCGTTTTGTGCTCCGGGCTCAGGCAGAGGGTGATCCGGTCGCTTTCGCTCAGGCCACCCCAGGCTGCGTTCATAGCATCCGGAGTTCCGTTTTCGTCGTAGGTGCCGATGATAAATACCGGCTGGGGATACAAAATGGGTTTTGCACCAAAGCTCTTTCTCATAACAGGGTTCCTCCTTACCAGTTTTTCTTTTCTTTCTGACTGTCCTGCTGGTGCTTTCTCTGCTCCACCATTTCCGCAAACCAAGCCACCATTGCCGGGTCGGTGTGGGAGAAAAAGCTGCTTTTCTTTTGATCCAGCGATGCAATGCGGGCCATATCCTCCGGGCTGAGAGTAAAATCAAATACCCGGAAGTTTTCCTCCATCCACTGTGCGTGGGTGGACTTGGGAATGGCGACAATCCCCCGCTGCAGATGCCACCGCAGGATCACCTGGGGCACCGTTTTTCCGTATTTTTCCCCGATGGCCGCCAGCTCCGGCAGGCGGAACATATCGCCCCGTCCCTCTCCAAAGGGAGCCCAGGCCTCCAGCTGCACCCCATAGCGGTCGTGCCACAGCTTGCTTTCCGCCTGCTGGTGATGGGGATGGATCTCAATTTGGTTGATCATAGGCTTGATCCGGCTGAAGGCTGCCAGATCTACCATCCGGTCGGGATAGAAATTGGAAATGCCGATGGCACGGAGGGTTCCGGCCTCGTACAGCTCCTCCAGAGCACGGTAGGCACCGTAGACATCCCCAAAGGGCTGGTGCAGCAGGCAAAGATCCAGGTAATCCACCTGAAGCTTCTCCATAGAGCGGAATACGGAGGCTTTCGTGGCCTCGTAGCCGTAATGCTCCAGCCAGACCTTTGTGGTCAGGAAAAGCTCCTTGCGGTCAATGCCGCTTCCGGCAATGGCACTGCCCACTTCTTCCTCGTTGAAATAGCTCTGCGCCGTGTCGATCAGCCGGTATCCGATCCCCAGAGCATCCTCCACGCAGCGCCGGCAGTCCTGACGGCTCACCTGATAGACACCGTAGCCAAGCTGGGGCATCTTCACGCCGTTGGAAAGCGTTACATAGTTCATACGGTTTCCTCCTGAATGTATTTTTCAGCTTCCGGGCACACCTGTGCGGTTTGCAATTTCCTGAAAAGCTGTTATAATCATAGCACCTGAACCTGACTTCAGGTCAAGACCTTTTTTGAAAAATTGAGGAGGATTTTTATGTACACCATCGGACAGGTTTCTCGGCTTCTGCATATCCCCATCTCAACACTGCGATATTACGACCGGCAGGGGCTGTTCCCGGATATGACCCGGCAGGGCGGCGCCCGGCGCTTTTCGGACCGGGAGCTGGAGGTGCTGCGGCTGGTGGGCTGCCTGAAAAAATCCGGCCTGGAGATCCGGGACATTAAGCAGTTTATCGACTGGTGCGCCCAGGGACCGGCCACCTTTGCCCAGCGCAAAGCCCTTTTGGAGCAGCAAAAGCAGACCGTGGAGGCGGAAATTGCCCATATGGAGAAGGCTTTGGATATGCTCCGGTATAAGTGCTGGTATTATGAGCAGGCGCTGGCGGCGGGCACAGATGAAGCCCTGCGCCGGCTCACTCCCGACCAGCTCCCAGCCCCCATCCGCCAGTCCTACATCCACGCCCACCAACCGGAGGAGCCCTGAACACACCCCCGTTTGTACAATGGCACAGCAGCTTTCAACCAGCCCTGCCGCATATGATTCGTGCACAAACTCCAGTTTTTATCCTTATCGAATAATATTATGCGCAGAATTATGGCCATAGTCAATGGGTCTGATTTGGTTGTTTTTTCCACTTTTACCGCAAAAATGCAAGGATTATGTTTCAAAAACAGGTTATGCTATCCTTGCGGAAAGAAAAGCGCTCTCCATTCGGAAAGCGGCTTGGCTTTCCGAAGAAGGAAAAAGGAGAGATAGGATTATGAAGAACAGCAATCAGATCAATGTGCCTCAGGCACGGGAAGCCATGGACAAGTTCAAGATGCAGGCTGCTTCCGAAGTGGGTGTGAACCTGCAGAACGGCTACAATGGTCACCTGACCTCCCGCGAAGCCGGCTCCGTCGGCGGCCAAATGGTCAAGAAAATGATCGAAGCCTACGAGCAGGGTCTGCATTGATCTACGCCAGGTGCCCGGAATACCGGGCGCCTTACATAGGGAAGGCTTTCAAAGCTCCGGATTCGGATATGCCATAGAAAGAGTCAGCCTCCGCAAAACCGACAGCACGGTTTTGCGGAGGCTGCTTTTATGTGCTTCCGGGAAATAGCAGGAGCGGTAGCTCTGCCGCCGGATCGCCCGGGGTGGAGGTGTCAGGGGGTGGGCGTGGATTGATTCAAAATGGCAGCAAAGCGGAGAAGCTGCTTTAGTACGCCTAATTTGGAGTACCGCTTATGAGGAAGTTGTTGCCAATTCTATGGAGGATATTCTGACAGATGGCAATGTAACAGAGTTTATTTCCGGCATCAAGCAGACGGATATCTCTTTGTGGAAAAAGATAAAGCAGTGGTTCCAAAATCTTATTGGGGATCTGAAAGCCACCGTGGAGGCCTACAAGGGCTACAGCCCGGAAAGCACAGAGGGCAAGGCCGTTTCCAATATGCAGGAGATTATTAAGAATTTGGAAGCTCTGTTTGGTCAGGGGCTATTGGATGCCAGCGATAACTATCAGGCGGCCAAGAACGGTGCGGAGGTAAAAGAAAACATCACTACGGATAGTGATGTGACATCCAAAATGCAACTCCGAAATGTGAATGGAAAAGATGTTGTATGGATTGAGGATACCGGCATTACCAATGCACAGCTTAATGACTATAAATTTGTAGCGAATTACATAGCTGATCATATTGGAGAAGTATACAAAATCATCGAGAGTGGGCAGAGCGTTTATATAGACGAGGATCTGCCGGGCGAGTTCACGCAATCCAAGTATACAAATTCGTTGTTAAAAAACAGGCGAGTCCTTTTAAAAGCCAAAAATAAGTCTATTTCTAATCTCGGAGAAATAATTGAAACAGCCAAAAATCGCAGATGGGAGAAGACTAAGCATACCGAAACGAAAGATGCAAAGTATGGCATGTATCGCTACGATGTACGGTTTGGTTTTTCGGCAAAGAATACTAACGGGGATGTTGTTGGTGCCAATGTTTACAACGCGGAAATCCTTATTCGCAACGCTTCTGATGGAAAGAAATACCTATATGATGTTGTGGATATAAAAAAAGACACCGCTACTTCTGATTGGCTTACCCAAAGGGTTACCAGAGCGGCAGATCACTCTACCGCGCAGAAAAGCAATGTCTTTACTGAGAATATACCACAGCAATCAGCAGAAGTCAAGGAAAAATTTCATTTACGCGAAGCTTCAGTTTCTTCGGATATTGACGAGTCTTTGACCATGCAAGAAGCCAAGCAAATGATACAGCGCACATTTGTTATCTGTAATATCAAGGAATGGACCGCCGTCACTGGTGTGGCAATCTCCCATTGAAAGGCACCGCATCCCGTTTTTCCAATTCTTTTGCCTGTTTCCATTATTCTACAAAGCAAGACCAAACTGCGGAGCACCCAACCAGGGGATTGCCACGGCCGTGTTCCACGGCCTCGCAAGGACACGAGGACTGGGCTGGTAGCACCGTATGATGGCACAAATATTGAAGCGGCTGCACTTTATTTATAATTATCGGCGAAGCCAATACCTCCAGTGGCTCCCCCTGACGGGGGTAAGCGAAGCGCAGTCGTGGGAGTGAATGACAGCCCGGTGGGCTGTCAGAGCCGCGACCGGATTGCCCGCAGGCAATTGTCAGCCGAACAGGCTGACTGAGGGATTGCGTTGCCATCAAGCAACAATTCCAATCGTCCCGCAGGGACCCCTTCAGTGGCTTCCTCTGTCGAGGAAGCTGGCACGGCGTTAGCCGTGACTGAAGGAGAGTGTTGCCGAAGGCAACTATTTCAATTGTTCCGCAGGGACACCTTCCATAAATCCCTTGCATATTCCACTTTCCCTGTTGGTTTTACCCACGCAAAAAAGGCTGTCGGATGTCCGGCAGCCTTTTGGATTATGTTTGAAACGGATCGGGTTATTCCAGCTCGAAGGCACCGGTGTAGAGGCGGTAGTAGGTGCCTTTTTGGGCAATCAGCTCGTCGTGGGTGCCACGCTCGATGATCCTGCCCTGATCCAGCACCATAATGCAGTCGGAATTCTGTACCGTGCTCAGCCGGTGAGCGATCACAAAGGTGGTTCTGCCCTTCATCAGCGCATCCATACCCTTCTGCACCAGTGCTTCCGTCCGGGTATCAATGGAGGAGGTAGCCTCGTCCAAAATCATCACCGGAGGATCGGCCACTGCCGCCCGGGCGATGGCGATGAGCTGCCGCTGACCCTGAGACAGATTGGCGCCGTTACCGGTGAGCATAGTATCATAACCCTCCGGCAGACGGGTGATAAAGTCATCCGCATTGGCAAGCCTTGCCGCGTGGATGCATTCCTCATCTGTGGCATCCAGCTTGCCGTAGCGGATATTGTCCATCACGGTGCCGGTGAACAGATTAGTCTCCTGCAGCACGATGCCCAGGGAGCGGCGCAGGTCTGCCTTTTTGATCTTATTGATATTGATGCCGTCATAGCGGATCTTGCCGTCGGCAATATCGTAAAAGCGGTTGATCAGATTGGTAATGGTGGTCTTGCCCGCGCCGGTGGCGCCCACGAAGGCGATCTTCTGACCGGGTGTGGCATAGAGGGAAATATCGTGCAGCACCGTCTTTTCCGGCACATAGCCGAAATCCACCTCGTGCATAGTGATATCGCCCTTAAGCTCGGTATAGGTAACGGTGCCGTCCGCCTGATGGGGGTGCTTCCACGCCCAGTGGCCGGTACGCTCGCTGCACTCTGTGACGGTGCCGTCGGGTGCGATCCTTGCATTTACCAGGGTCACATAGCCGTTATCCACCTCCGGCTCCTCGTCCATCATCTCAAATATCCGCTCCGCACCGGCCAGCGCCATTACAATGGCATTGATCTGATTGGAGACCTGAGAAATGGGCTGATTGAAGGTTCTCGACAGCAGCATAAAGGTCATCAGCTTGCCCAGGCTCAGCAGCTGACCGCCGGAGGCCAGCACCACAAGGCCGCCTACAATAGCCAAAATAGCGTACTGGACATAGCCCAGGTTATTATTCAGGGGGCCCATCAGGTTGGAGAGCTTGCCGGCGGTGTAGGCGTTTTTGCAAAGCTCCTCATTAAGCTTGTCAAAGTCGTCCTTACAGGCCTGCTCGTGATTGAACACCTTCACGACCTTTTGGCCATTGACCATCTCCTCCACAAAGCCATTCAGCTTGCCCAGGGAACGCTGCTGCCCCACAAAATACTTGGCAGAGGCGCCCACCACCTTCACGGTGACGAACAGAATGCAGCTTACGGTGACCAAAATCACGCAGGTCAAAAGCCAGGATGCCTTGAGCATAGCTATGAACACCACGATCAGGGTAACGATGGAGGACACACACTGCGGGATCGACTGGGAGATCATCTGCCGGAGAGTGTCGATATCGCTGGTATAGCGGCTCATCACATCACCGGCGGTGTGGGTGTCGAAGTACCGCAGAGGAAGTCTCTGCATTTTGGTAAACAGCTCATCCCGGATGACCTTCTGACTGCCCTGGCTGACTGTGACCATCAGGAACTGATTCAGGAAAGAGGCGATCATACCGGCGGCAAAGAAGCAGCCGATCTTGATCAGGAAATTCAAAACAGGGGTAAAATCCGTGGAGCCGCTTTCCAGCATAGGCATCAGGTAATCATCCACCAGCGTACCGATGGACTCGCTGCCCTTTGTCTGCGCCAAAGCGGAGACGACAATGCACACCAGCACCACGATCAGCAGCGGGATATACCGCTTCATATAGCTTAGTAACCGCAAAAGGGTCTTCCCGGGGTTCTTTGCCTTGCGGCCGTCCCCGCGCATACGAACAGGAGGCATTATTCCTCACCGCCTTTCTTTTGGGAGTCAAAGACCTCCCGATAGATCTGACTGGTTTTCAGCAGCTCCTCGTGGGTGCCCACGGCAGAGATCATACCGTTATCCAAGATCACGATCATATCCGCATCCTGCACAGAGGCCACACGCTGGGCAATGATCAGCTTGGTGGTGCCGGGGATCTCCTCCCGGAACGCCTTGCGGATCATCGCATCGGTTTGGGTATCCACGGCGGAGGTGGAGTCGTCCAAAATCAGGATCTTCGGCTTTTTCAGCAGGGCACGGGCAATACACAGCCGCTGCTTTTGGCCGCCGGAAACATTGGTACCGCCCTGCTCGATGTGGGTATCATAGCCATCGGGGAAGGAGATGATAAAATCGTGGGCACAGGCCAGGCGGCAGGCGTGTTCCAGTTCCGCATCCGTCGCATCGGGATTGCCCCAGCGAAGATTTTCCTTAATGGAGCCGGAAAACAGCACGTTTTTCTGCAGCACCATAGCCACCTGATCCCGCAGCACCTGCAGATCGTAATTGCGCACATCCTCGCCGCCAACCTTGACACAGCCCTCGGTCACATCGTAAAGCCGGGGGATCAGCTGAACAAGGGTAGTCTTGGAGGCACCAGTGCCGCCCAAAATGCCCACGGTCGCACCGCTGGGGATATGCAGGCTCACTTCCTTCAGGGCTCTGTGCTTGGCCTTTTCGCTGTAGCGGAAGCTGACATTTTCAAAGTCGATGGAGCCGTCCTTTGCCTCCGTCACCGCGCCGCTTTCCGGATCGGTCAGATTGGGAACCTCTGTCAGGATCTCATAGCAGCGCTTCAGCGGTGCCCGGCTCATCGTCAGCATAACAAAAACCATACTGAACATCATCAAAGAAGACAGTATCTGTGTGGTATAGGTAAACATAGAGCTGAGCTGACCGGTGGTCAGGCCACGGGTGATATCATTGCCGGAGGCAATGACCATATGCGCACCCATCCAAGAAATGGCGATCATACACCCGTACACGCAGAACTGCATAATGGGGTTGTTCAGTGCCATAATCCGCTCAGCCTTTGTGAAGTCCTGATAGATGGAGCCGGAAATATCGGTGAATTTCTCCGTTTCCTTTTCCTCCCGGACAAAGGACTTGACCACCCGGATGCCGTGGACATTTTCCTGCACCACGGTGTTGAGCCGGTCGTAGGTCTTAAACACCTTCTCAAAGATCTTATGCACCCGGGGCACCAGCATAGCCAGTGCAAAAACCAGGATCGGCAGTGCCACGCAGAACACCAGGCTCAGCCGCACATTGATGCCCATCGCCGACACCATAGCCAAAATCAGCATCATCGGTGCCCGGATGGCCATACGGATCATCATTTGGAAGGACATTTGCAGGTTCGCCACATCGGAAGTCAACCGGGTCACAATGGACGCGGTGGAGAAGCGGTCGATGTTGCTGAAGCTGAAATTCTGCACGTGGTGGTACATATCGTGCCGCAGATTTTTTGCAAAGCCGGTGGCCGCCTTGGAGGCCATAAAGGCAGATGCCGCGCCAAAGCCCAGAGAGGCCAGTGCCAGCAGCACCAAAAGAATGGATTTCTGCACGATCACCTGCATATTTTGCCCAACAATGCCAATATCATAAAGGTCTGCCATCACCAGAGGGATCAGCACCTCCATAGCAACCTCCCCGATCATACACACCGGGCTCAGCAGGGTCGGCCATTTGTACTCCCGAACGCATCGGGCCAATCGTTTTATCATGGTTTTCCCATACCTCCTGACAAAAATACAATATTCATATAGTTTACCACACCCACCCCGGATTGCAAGATACCCCCAAAAAAGTTTACAATTTTCTTACGGTAATTTTAAAAAATTGCTCGCCGGATCGGTCGCTTCCAGCGGCGTTTTGTGATGTGGATGGGGCACGGGGGGTTCTGAACGGGAGGCAATATTTTAGCGGTAGAAATCCGGTTTGGCCGTGATTTCTACCGCTGTTTTCTGTTTTTAGAGGTCAGTGCTTTCCAAACGCCGGTTGCCGGGAATACAGGAGGCAGAGCACTATGCAAAAAAAGAAGCCTTGACCCTGCCAGGCGCTGGGGTACAATTCCCCATACGGCTTCAGCAATCAATAGCTTCTAATGGCATTGTACACCAGTTTTCCGAAAAAGTCAATATGAATATTTGGATGCTACGCAATCCAAGAATTTATACGCTGGTTTGGCAATTGAAAGAATGATCCGGAAAAGGCAATCAAGGGAGCATCCGTCGGGGTGTTACAGCTGCAGGGTGTGGTAGGGCTGGGAAGTGAGGGTTTTCCAGTGGAGGGTGTTGTTTTCCAGCAGCATATAGCTGTGGGGAGAAGCCGCCTTGGGGATGGAGACAGAGCCGGGATTTACATACAGATTATCTGTGCCGAAGGGCTCCCACGCAGGGATATGAGTATGGCCGTGGAGCAGGATATCCCCTTTTTGCAGCGGCGGCAGGGCGGAAAGATTGTAATTATGTCCGTGAGTGGCGTAGATGAGCCGGTTGCCAGCCGGAATAATGCAGTAATCCGCCAAAATGGGAAATTCCAGCACCATCTGATCCACCTCGGTATCGCAATTGCCTCGGACACAGAAAATGCTTTCCTTTCTGCCGTTGAGCAGAGCGATCACCTCTTTGGGCGCATATTCCGGGGGCAGGTCATTCCGGGGGCCGTGGTATAAAATATCGCCCAGCAGCAAAAGCCGGTCGGCCTTTTCCCGGTCAAAGCATTCCAAAAGGGCACGGCAATATCCGGCGGCGCCGTGAATATCCGATGCGATCATCAGCTTCATCATTTGATTCCTCCTGAGGTTTTTTCATATTATAGCACATTATAGCACATTTTTTCTCCCTTGGGAATGGGCAGAAAGAATTTTCCCTGCTGTACATTGACCGGTTTTTGTGCTATGATAAGGGCAGAAATGAGGGATCGCTATGAAAGAAAAAACACTATGGATCACACGCACCGGTCTGCTGCTGGCACTGCTGATCGCACTGCAGGCCATCACCAGACCCCTTGGGCAGCTTGTGACCGGCTCTTGCGTAAATGCGCTTTTGGCGCTGAGCGCAGGGCTTTGCGGAACGGCCTGCGGCCTGACAGTGGCTCTGCTGTCGCCGGTTTTCGCCTGGCTTTTGGGCATTGCCCCGCAGATACTGGTCGTGCCTGCCATTATGCTGGGCAATGCCGTCTTTATTCTCGTGCTGAGCCGGAGTCCCCGCAGCGGTCTGCAAATCCGGCAGCTGGCTTGCTGGCTGGCCGCAGCTTGTGCCAAGGCGGCGGTGCTGTACAGCCTTGTGAAATTGGTGCTCTGCGGCTGTCTTGCCCCCGCACTGACTGCTCAGGGGTTGCTGTCTCAGGCTATGCAGAAGGCTCTGCCACTGCAGTTTTCCTGGCCGCAACTTGTGACCGCCCTGATCGGCGGCGGTGTGGCAATGCTTTTGGTACCGGCGGTGAAAAAGGCCGTCAGAAAGGAGCAGGTATGAGAGAAATATCTGTATGCACCGTAACGGATGCGGTGGAGCGGCTGTGTATCCGGGCCAACACCCAGCTTCCGGCGGATGTAAAGGCGGCGCTTACCCGGTGGTATCACCGGGAGGACGGTGCTGTTGCCCGGGATGTGCTGAGCAAGCTCCGGGAAAACTATACCATTGCAGAGCAGGAGTCGGTGCCCATCTGCCAGGACACGGGTATGGCCTGCGTATTTTTGGAGATCGGGCAGGATGTGCATTTTACAGGCGGCGATCTGCGTGCAGCGGTGGACGAGGGCGTTCGCCGGGGCTACGCCCGGGGATACCTGCGAAAAAGCGTGGTGGCCGATCCCATCCGCCGGGGCAACACCGGGGACAATACCCCCGCTATGCTCTACACGGAGCTGGTGTCCGGCGATCAGGTAAAGGTGACGGTGGCCCCCAAGGGCTTTGGCAGCGAGAATATGAGCGCCATCCGTATGTTCAAGCCCTCTGCGGGTTTGGAAGGGGTCAAGGCTTTCATTTTGGAAACCGTGGAGGCCGCCGGTCCCAACCCCTGCCCGCCTACGGTCATCGGCGTGGGTCTGGGCGGCACCTTCGACAAGGCGGCGCTGCTGGCAAAAAAAGCATTGCTGCGGCCGCTGGACATTCCCAATCCGGATCCGTTTTATGCACAGCTGGAGCAGGAAATGTTGGAAAAGGTAAACGCCCTCGGCATCGGCCCCCAGGGCTTTGGCGGCAGGACGACCGCCATCGGGCTGAACATTGAGGTCCTGCCCACCCACATTGCGGGGATGCCCTGTGCCGTCAATATCAATTGCCACGTGACCAGACATCAGACGGAGGTGCTGTAAATGGAACACCGGTTAACCCTGCCTCTGACAGAGGAAATGGCACGGACACTGCGTGCCGGAGATACTGTGTACCTGACCGGAACGATCTACACCTCCCGGGATGCGGGACACAAGCGGATGTGTGAAGCCCTGGCACGGGGTGAGGCACTGCCCTTTGACCCTGCAAACACCACGATCTACTATGTAGGCCCTACCCCGGCCAAGCCCGGTCAGGTGATCGGCTCTGCCGGCCCCACCACCGCCGGCCGGATGGATGCCTATGCCCCCACGATGATGTCCGTAGGGGTTCGGGGGATGATCGGCAAGGGTGCCCGGCTGCCGGAGGTGGTAGCGGCTATGAAGCAATATGGCGGCGTGTATTTCGGTGCCATCGGCGGTGCGGGGGCACTGCTTGCAAAATGCATCAAAAAATGTGAGCTGATCGCCTATGAGGATTTGGGTGCGGAAGCCCTGCGCCGGCTGTATGTGGAGGATATGCCTCTTGTGGTCATCATCGACTCCCAGGGCAATGACCTGTACCGCCTGGGACGGGAAGCCTACCTGAATGTACACACCCCCAGCCGCCCATAAACACGACCTATAACCCCCAAAAATCAGGCTTTGACCCAACCGGTCAGCGCCTGATTTTTTATGGCATTATTTGCACCTTTGGAGGTGTTTTACGGAGAGTTATTTGCACCTTTTTCGATGTTTTGTATGGAGTTATTTGCACCTTCTTGTCTTTTCGGGATGGCAGAAAAAATCGCCGGGCCGGGAATGGCCTGGCGATTTGGGGTTGACGGGGGATAAAATCCGTTATTGCAATTTTTCCACATAGGCTGAGATGGCTGCGAAGGACTCATCACTGATGGCGTGCTCGATCTTGCAGGCATCGGCGGCAGCCACCTCCGGGGAAACGCCCAGCCGCTCCAAAACCTGACTGATCAGCGTGTGCCGGGCATAGATCTTCCGGGCGATCTCCAGTCCGCTTTCTGTCAGAGTCAAAAATCCGTCCTTGTCCATAAGCAGATAGCCGCCATTTTTCAGCAGGCCAACGGCACGGCTCACACTGGGCTTGGAGTAGCCCAAATATTCGCCCACATCCACGCTACGCACGTGGGTGGATCTTTGGGACAGCACATAGATGGATTCCAGATACATCTCGCCGGATTCCTGAATATGCATAGCTTTCAGCTCCTTACGATTAATTGAGTTAAGTATAGCATATTCCGCCCCAAAATGCAACCACATCAAAAAATGGAGTTTTTCGCCGCAAATACAGGCTTTTTGCGGGAAAAGCTGCAAAAAAACAGAAAATGCGGCTGCAGGCAGGAAACATATTTTTCCCCTGCCCGGCATAGACTGGGCTTGAGGAGGGATGGAGGATGACCGAGGAAACATTGCAGCTGCCCCATAAGCTGACCCTGAGTGACCGCAGCCGGCTTTCCGTCAGTGGCGTGCAGCAGGTCAGCAGCTTTGACGACCGTGCCGTGGTTTTGCAGACCGAGCTGGGCGGCCTGACCGTTCACGGGGAACATCTTCAGCTGAAAAATCTTTCTCTGGAGGGCGGGCAGGTAGCCGTGGAGGGGCAAATTGCGGCGCTGATCTACGAGGAGCCCCGCCCGGAGCGTGGCTGGCTGGGGCGGCTGTTCCGATGAGTACACCGGCACAGGACGGCTATCGGCTGCTGGCTGCTGTGATCCTGGGGCTGGGGCTGGGGATCTGCTACGGCTTTCTCCGCCCCCTTCGCCCCCGCCACGCCCTGCTTTCCGACCTGCTTTTCCTTCCCATTGCCGGGTACGCCTGGCTGTATTTGGGCTTTGCCATCTGCCGTGGGGACATTCGTCTGGGCTACTGTATGGGGCTGCTCATCGGCGGCTTTGCCTGGGAATTGACACTGGGCCGGTGGCTCAGACCCCTCTTTTTCGGTTTTTGGCAGGGAATTTTCCGATTTTTTCACGGATTTTTCGCCTGTTTTGAAAAAATTTTGAAAAAAATTCAGAAAATCGCAAAATTTCTCTTTGCAAGATGGAAAAAATGGTTTACAATAATACTTACCCACCGGCGCAGACCGCGCCGAAAAACCGGAGGTGTAAACCGTGGCAAAGAAGAAACATCTGTGTGACCGCATTCAGCTTGTTTACCGGCACAGTCCCCTGCTGCTTAAATGCATTCTGCTTGCAGCCATTGTACTGTCTGCCGTGGCGCTGACCTCTCTGCGGTTGGGGATCCTGGAGAATCGGCAGGCCGCCGATGCTTTCCGTGCGCAGGCAGCGCAGCTTGAGCAGGAGAACCGGGAGCTGGAGCAGAAAAATCAAAACCGGGATACCGAGCAGGGTATCCGCACTGCCGCCGAGGAAGAGCTGGATTATGTGGATCCGGATACAGTCTTTTTCGATGTGGCGGAAAATCAGAATTAAATCGGAGGAAGCATTCAAAGCATGGAGTTAACCGTGGGAGCCGTCCTGGACGGCAAGGTCAAGAGCATCACCAATTTTGGAGCATTCATTTCCCTGCCTGAGAACAAGACCGGTCTGGTACATATCTCTGAGGTGGCCAACACCTATGTCAGCGATATTCGCCAGCACCTGACCGAGGGGCAGGAGGTAAAGGTCATTGTCATCGGTCTGGATGGCGGAAAGGTCAATTTGTCCATCAAGCGGCTGGAAGCCAAGCCCCAGCGGGAAAATGCGCCCCGGAGGGAAAGTACACCCCGTGCCAACCGTACCGCCCCTACTCCCCCACCGGCTCCCAAAACTGCCGATCAGCTTTTTGAGGAAAAGCTCAAGCAGTTTATGTCGGAATCCGACAGTAAAATATCCTCTATCCGGCAGTATTCCGACCATCGGACAAAAAGCCGCAGAAGATAACCGAAATTTTCTCAGGCTGCTGCCCTCGGCGGCAGCCTGAATATTTGCAGGAGAAAAAATATGGCAACTGTGATCGTGACCGGAGGCTCCCGGGGGATCGGTGCGGCCACCGTCCGTGCCTTTGCTCAGCGGGGTGACCGGGTTTACTTCCTATATGAAAAAGAGCACGAAAAGGCCCAGGCACTTTCGGCGCAAACCGGTGCCACCGCCATATGCTGCGATGTTTCCGACCGGGCGCAGGTTCAGACCGCCTTTGCCGCTATGCCGGACGGGGATATCCTGATCTGCAACGCTGGCATCAGCATCACCGGCCTGCTACAAACCCTCCCCGAGGCGAACTGGGATCGGCTGTTTGCCGTAAATGTCAAGGGAATGTACCTGTGTATGCAGGCGGCGATCCCCGGATTTCTGAAAAAGCAGGCCGGCAGCATCGTCACCGTCAGCTCAATGTGGGGGCAGGTGGGCGCCTCCTGCGAGGCAGCCTATTCCGCCACAAAGGGGGCAGTGATCGCCCTGAGCAAGGCGATGGCGCAGGAGCTTGGGCCCAGCGGCATCCGGGTCAACTGCGTTGCCCCCGGGGTGATCCGGACGGATATGTGCGCGCAGGTGGAGCCGGCCATTATGGAGGCGCTGCGGGAGGAAACCCCCATTGGCCGCCTCGGTCAGCCGGAGGATGTGGCCAAAACCATCGTGCATCTTGCGGATGCGGAATTTATAACCGGGCAGGTCGTCGGTGTCAACGGCGGGTTTGTCCTGTAAAGAAAGGATAAAGATTATGAAAATTGCAATTGGATGCGACCACGGCGCTCTGGCGCTGAAAAACACCGTAGTGGAACACCTGAAGGAAAAGGGCTACACCGTTACCGACTTCGGTACCTACACCTCCGATAGCTGCGATTATCCCGACTATGCTGCCCAGGCGGCGCAGGCCGTTGCCAACGGGCAGTGCGACAGAGGAATCGTGCTGTGCACCACCGGTATCGGTGTCTCCATTGCCGCCAATAAGGTCAAGGGCATTCGCTGTGCACTGCTCAGCGATGTGATGTCTGCCCGGATGACCCGGGAGCACAACGATACCAATATGATGGCCATCGGCGCCGGTGTCGTCGGCACTATGCTGGCACTGGAAATCGTAGACACCTGGCTGTCCACCGACTTCTCCCACAACGAACGCCACCAAAGACGAATCGACAAAGTTATGGCCCTGGAGTAACCTTATAAAACAGCCTTTCGTTCGTATGATATAATCTTTTGCAAGAACCGGAGTCTCCTGAGGGGGAGACTCCGGTTTTTTATGTTTTTGTGCTCAGCCTGCATCGTCGATCAGGCCGTAGCCGCCATCGTTTCTGCGGTAGACTACAGCGAAGCTGCCGCCGTTGTCTTCATCCCGGAAGGCAAAGAAATTGTGCTCCAGCAGGTTCATCTGCATCACTGCTTCCTCCCGGGTCATAGGCTTGAAATAGAATTTCTTGCTGCGGACGATATTCAGCTCCTCCTCCGGCTGCTCCGCAAAGGAGGTCTCCTCCACGGTGCGGCTGAAGGCATCCTGCCGCAGACGGCGGGCCAGGCGGGTCTTATTCTTCCGGATCTGCCCCTCAATGGTACTTACCGCCGCATCAATGGATGCGAACATATCCGAGGTGGATTCGCTGGCGCGGAACCAGGTACCGGCGCCGTGCACCGTCAGCTCCACCTTATTGCGATCCTTCTCTACAGAAAATACGATAAGCGCCTCCGCATCCTCCTCGAAAAACCGTGCCAGCTTCATAACCTTTTTCTCTGCATAAGCGTGGACATTTTCCGGCAGCTTAACTTTCTTCTCACTAAACTGAAACTTCATATACGGTCGCTCCTTTCGTATTGACCGGCAGTACACCGGTTCCTCAGGGATACTATACCCCGAAAGGCAAAAACCGACAAGGGGGGGACTTTAAATTTCTTCGTCCTCATCGTCCAGCAAAACGGTCATAACCATCTTGTAGACATCCTCCGCCTTTTCCTCAAACAGGCGGCTCAGCCGAACGGCCTGACGGCTGTCCGGTGCCAGCAGCTCCAGCTTCATCAGGTTGCCCTGCTCATCATCCAGGGACATAATCACGGAATAATCCTTCGTCTCCCGCTCCTGCACGCTGGTCTTGACAAAGCTGCTGCGGCGAAGCTGACGGTTGAACTTTGCCACCGCATCCTCTGCAGCCCGCTTTACGGTGAAGGGCAGGGAGTCCTCCGTGGTGGCACCATCCTGGCGCCCCTTTTCGGTGATCTCAAACTTATCCCCCTCCACCTGCTGCAGATGGCCGCTTTGCACCATCTCCGGCACGGCGGTGCACACATCAAAATAGCTCAGGCATTCATCCTGATAGCACAGCTCATACAGCTCCTGCACGGTCATAGGGTAATGGGAACGCGCCGCCACAAACAGAATCAGCACCTTCACATCCATCATATTATGAATATAGCCAAGTCTTTGCATATCCTTCACCTCTTAGCTTTTATTATATATACTCCCGGGAAAAAATCAAGCACCAACCGCACCGCAGGGGCATAATCTGTGATGAAAGGATGATTTTTATGGAGAAAACCGTATTTTACGCCCCATTTCCCGACCCGGCGGCGGAGTACGCCCGGGCGGTTTTGCAGCAGGCCGGCTGCCGGTTCGTTTCCGCTCCCTCGCCCCAGGTGCAATGTCTGCTGCTGCCTGTACCCACACCGGCTGAGGCTGCCAGTACACTGCCCTCCCTTTTGGAGGAGTTGCCCGGGGATGTGCGGATCTTTGGAGGAAAACTGCCGCCGCTGCCCGGCTGCCGGGTGTTCGATCTGCTGACGGAGCCGGCCTACACCGCACAAAACGCCTACATCACCGCCTGCTGCGCCCTCCGGCTGATTTTGACCCACCAGCCGGTGCTGCGGGACTGCCCCATCCTGATTATCGGCTGGGGACGGATCGGCAAATGCCTGTCCCGCCTGCTGCAGGCACTGGAGGGAAAGGTCACCGTGGCCGCCCGCCGGGAAACCGACCGGGCAACCGCTGCCGCACTGGGCTATGGGGTCTGCTCCACGGAAGCACTTTCCGGCCAGGGCTACCGGGTCATCGTCAATACCGTGCCTGCTATGCTGCTGCCCCATCCCCCGGAGGACTGCCTGAAGCTTGAGCTGGCTTCCCAGCCCGGACTGGGCGGCAAAGATGTGCTGGTCGGGCACAGATTGCCCGGACGACTCGCCCCCAGTCAATCCGGGGAGCTGATCGGCCGGAGCGTTCTTTCTCTGTGCCGGAAGGAGGGTCTGCTGTGAATATCGGCTTTGCTATGTGCGGCTCCTTCTGCACCTATGCCGCTGTGTTTTCCGCTATGAAAAATCTTGCCCATACCCACACCCTGATCCCCATTCTCTCCTACAGCGCCCAGACCGTTGACAGCCGGTTCGGCACAGCCCAGGAGCATATCGCCACCGTCACCGGGATCTGTGGGCAGGCACCCCTGACCACCATCGGGCAGGTGGAGCCCATTGGGCCAAAAAAGCTGCTGGATATTCTGATCATTGCCCCCTGCACCGGCAATACCCTGTCAAAGCTTGCCCACGGAATCGCAGATACCCCGGTGACTATGGCCGCCAAGAGCCATCTGCGGAACGGCCGGCCGGTGGTGATCGCCGTTTCCACCAACGATGCCCTTTCCGGGGCGGCGGAAAATATCGGCAGACTGCTCAACCGGCGACACTTTTATTTTGTCCCCTTCGGCCAGGATGACCCGGAGAAAAAGCCCTGCTCTATGGTAGCCGATTTCACCAGGCTCCCCCAAACTGTCACCCTCGCCGCCAACAACAAACAGCTCCAACCCATCCTCCTGCGCTAAAGCTTTGCCGAAGACAATCAATCGTCCCGCAGGGGCACCTCCAGTGGCTCCCTTGTGTAAAGGGAGCTGTCGCGGCGTTAGCCGTGACTGAGGGATTGCGTTGCCGCAGGCAACGATTCCAATCATCCCGTTAGGGACACATCCAGCGGCTTCCTCTGTCGAGGAAGCTGGCACAGCATACGCTGTGCCAATTGCCTGCGGGCAATCCGGTCGCGGCTCTGACAGCCCACCGGGCTGTCATTCACTCCCACGACTGCGCTTCGCTTACCCCCGTCAGGGGGAGCCACTGGAGGTATTGGCTTCGCCGATAATTATAAATAAAGTGCAGCCGCTTCAATATTTGTGCCATCATACGGTGCTACCAGCCCAGTCCTCGTGTCCTTGCGAGGCCGTGGAACACGGCCGTGGCAATCCCCTGGTTGGGTGCTCCGGGATAAAAAATTATGTTGCCAAAGGCAACTATTTGAATTACCCTTGCGGGGTATATTGGGGGAGAGGGAAATGTTTTGACCGGGCTGGTTTTCCAGCCCGGTCGTTTTTTGGTGTGCCTGTATTGGGATTACAGGGATTTGGCGGCTAAGTGATAGTTATACAGGGCGGTGAGGAGGGCGGCGAGGGACTCGGTGCCCTTGGCACTCATACGCACCATATAGCTGATGGGGCTGTAGGTCACGGTCAGGGTGCTGCTGCCGGAGAGCACCTGAACGGTGATGGCCTCATCCAAATTCTGAGGCAGAATGTCCGCAATCTCAATATAGCTCAGGCCGTTCTTTTCTATCGGGGTATAGGTCTTACCCCCGACCTGAACGGTGCAGCCGGACAGATCGCCGGTGAAGTAAAACCGGAGGGCGATCCGGTTGCGGAACAGCAGGGAGGCACCGTAGAAGGCCACGCCCTCTGCACTGCCGGAAACGGACACCTCAGGTGCGGTCTCCGGGATGGCGACAGGCTCATCCAGTGTCAGGCCGCTGTCTGCCAAATCGTCGGTGTGGTAGCCAAAATAGGTCTGCGCTGCACTGCCGTAGCGAAGCAATTCTTTCACGATAGCATGATAGGCGCTCATCTCGCTGTCAGCCAAAACGCTGTCGCAATACTGCCGGACAGTGTAGTCCTTTGCCGGGGCCGCATCCTCGCCGTTTTTCACCTGTACGGTGATGGCATCGGTCATCTGGGCTGCCGCCATGCAGACAGTAAACACCGGTCTGCCCGCTTCATCGGTGGGAAGCTCTGCTGCAGAATAGATGGTGGTTTCTCCGTTCAGAGTCACACAGATCTGTGCGCCTTGCAGGATCTCCGGACTGATCTCCATTGCAAAATTCACACGCAGATCGTCCGCCAGGGTCACATTCCACTCGTCTACCTTGCCGGACAGAGCAGGGAGCTTTTCAACCTTTGTGGCATCGCAATCGGAGCAGGTATAGAACATCTCTCCCTCGGCGGTCAATGTGGGAGCCTTGGTTTGGGTTCCTTCGTCCCAGGCGTGGGCGGTCAGGGTGATGGTGACGGTGGTGGTGGGCAGGTCGTAGGTCTGTCCGGCTGCGCCGTCCACATCCCGGTACCACTTCCAGTAGCCGCCTGTTTGGGCAGTTGCATCCTTTTCGTACAGCTTGGTGGAATCGTAGGAGACGGTGATCTCCGTGTCGTCCATAGTCAGCTTGTCGGTGGTGTAGCTCACATAGTCGGAAATATCCTTGCTGGTGCCGTTGGCGTAGTGGGCGATCACCTGCATACCGGTGCCATCAAAGGTATCCAGCTCCATATAGCTCTGCTTATCGGGCTGACGGGTGACCTCCAGACTGACGATCCGGTTGCTCAGCCGCATCAGCTTGGCCGTATCGTTTTTGAAGTACAGATTGCCCTCGCTGTCCACAATGGGGCTGCAGATGGCATACTGGGCTTCTTCACCATAGGGGGTAAAGAGCACATAGGCGGTTTGAATGGTTTTTTCCTCTCCGTTTATTTGATAGGTTTCCTCCGTCACATAGTCCGGGTCTACCTCGGTCATACCCTTGCGATCCCGGATCACCCGCAGTTTGCCGGGTGTCATATTATCAATGAAATAGACATACACATAGCCATCCGTTCCCTCGTAGGCTGTGGTCAGCAGACCACTGGTCTGAGGATAGCCCATAGTGGGCACGGTGTAGGCAATGGAGAAGGTATCCAGATCAATGACCGTGATATTATGGCCGGAGTATGCACCAAACTGGGCAGTGCCGGACACGCCGATATAGGCTCTTCCCTTATACACCACCGGGGTGGAGGTGCTCATAGGCGGGGTGGCCGTATTATCAGAGCCGTTGTCCAGATGCAGCCGGCGCAGGGAGCCATCCTGGAAGGTGCCGTCCTCATTTACGCGGATCTGATAGAAGTCGCCGCCCTTGGTGGTGAAATAATAAGCATCTGTCTCTTCATCATAGCAAATACTGCTGCGCTGGTCACCCACATTGGGAAGCTTCTGATGGCTGAGCAGCTCGCCGGTTCTGGGATCCAGGGTGAGCACAGAGGCATAGCCTTCTGTGTAACCACTGGCACCGTCATCGGTGCCAACCATAACAAAGCTCTTGCAGACATAGGCACCTGCCCAGTAGAAGCCGTTGTGGGCATAAGTCCAGGTGGCAAGCTTGGCTTCATTGGTCTTAGTGGGATCCTCGTCGGTCACGGACAGACAGACAAAATTTGCCTGCTCGGTCTCTTTGTTCCAGAATCCAGTGTACACATAACCGTCGCAGTAAGCAATGGGGCAGTTGGGCTGGCCGCCCAAGCTATCCTGATAGACCCACAGGGATGTGAGGGTCTCCGCGTTGAACGCCTGCACTCTGCCACCGGCCAGTCCCACAAAGATCATACCGTCTGCGTAAGTGGGAGAGTTGATGGCGAAGCTGGAGGAGGCGGTCATTTCGCCGGAGGCGACCACCTCGCCGGTATCCTTATTGACCTTGACAATGGAATTGCCTGCATAGGTGTAAAGATAGCCGCCAACCAGAATGGGACAGCCGGTGGCGCCGGAGTCAAAGCCCACGCCAATCTGGTTTGCCCACTCCAAGACCGTATCCTCCGAACGGATGGGGGTCAGGGCGTTCACCACGCCGTTATTATTGGTATCGGCACGGAAGTTGGGCCAGTCACCCTCGATCAGCAGATCCTTCAGTGTGCTGTCCGGTGCCTTTTCCAGTGTGACAGAAAGGCTTTGATTTTCCTGTCCGGCAGTGAAGGTGGCCTTCTGTGCCACATAGCCGTTGCAGGAGATAATATAGGTGTACTGAGAATCCGTATCCAGCGTATAGGTGCCATCTGCATTGGGGAGCACCCGGGAGCCGGTGGCATCCGCTGTCAGGAACACGGTGGCATTGGCAGGAGAAACCGTAAAAGAAGTGGCGATGGGAGGCAGCTTGACAATATCTATGGTATAGGTTTGCGCCACACTGCCCGCCTCGCTGTGGGAGACGGTGACGGTAACGGTCTGCGTTTCCGCAGAGTCGGTATTCATAGGCACGGATACAGTCTGCAATGTATTGGGCTTTTGCTCGCTGCTGTAGCTTATGGTCTCACTCCAGTCGCCGCAGGCCACAGTAGCGGTGAAATCAAAGTCATATTTTGCAGAACTGAGCACCTGTAAGTTCAGCTCCAGGGTGGACACCCGCTGGCCCAGCTCGGCGGTGTAATGGAACACATCCTTGCTGAAATTTGTGGTGGTGGTATCCTTTTGGGTCAGCAAGATGGTATTGCTGTTGGCGGAGGCGGTCAGCTTATTCAGGGTGATGGTACGCTTTACTGCAATCTCATAATCCTGGTAGAAGGTAACGCCGTTTTCTGCCGCGTTCTGCTGCACCCGGACAGTCATGGTATTGCCCCAGCCGCCGGTTGCAAGGAAATTGCCCATAGTTGTAAAGGAGCCCTCTTTGGTGTTGGGCTTCTTATCATCATAGAATTTCCGCTTCGATAAATCGCCGTTATTAAAATCGCTGTAAGCAGAATTGTTGTGGGTCCAGTAGCGGGCGGTCACCGTGTAAAGGGAGGTGCTGACCGGGACGGCCTGCAGGTAAAACAGATTACTGTTGGATTCTTCCCAGAAGGTGTAGCTGTGATTTTCCGGGGTGAACGTCGTATCCATTTGCAGCAGCGGATACTTAGAATTGGTACCTGCCTTTGCGGCAAGGTTGGTCAGCCAGTCCACCGCTTTGGGACTTGCCACGGTATAGGTGTTGTTTTCCGCTGTAGGCGTAAAGTCCATCGTGGCATGGTAATGCTCCTTAACAGTGGACAGATAGGTATAGCTCTCGCCGGGGATCAGACGATATGTCCACACCGTATCCTCCACAGAGGCAGGCAAAATTTCTGCGTTGGCACTGTTGAATATCTGCACGGTCACATCGGTGCTTTCCGCCTGGAAGGTCACAGGGATGGTAGCTACCTTTTTCACACTGACCGTATACTGGGTATACTGCCCGTTGGGAGCACTGATGCGGACGGGTATCTGATAATTTCCGCTGCTGTCCTGCGCACAGTCTGCCAGTGTCACACGGGTGCTCTGACCGCTGACAGTCTCCTGACCGGCAACGGTGATGCTTGCAGCGGAGACAAGGGCTGTGGGAGTGATATCTACGGTATCAGAGCCGGTGACCAGGCTGTAAGTGGTCTGTGTGTTTTTATAGTCCAGCTTCAGGGCAGTGCCGTCTCCGGAGGCCTCCAGGTTTTCCAGGGTGGGGATCCGGACGATCCGCATATCAAAGGTCTCGTACAGCTCGTAGCCGTTTACCTTGTCCGTCTGACGGCATTCCAGCCGGACAACGCAGTCGGTCAGGCTGTCTTCTTCAATGACTTTGGAAAGAGCGGTTTGCTTACTTGCCCAGACTTTTGCTTTATTGGAAATAGTCTCCGTACCTGCCAAATAGACCCGATGGGAGGTATCCGACTCGGTGGTGTCCGGATCTCTGACCAAATAGGGATACAGGTTTGGGCCCTTGTAATCCGGAATGTAGAAGGTCGCACCGCCATCGGACACATCTGTCTTTTCCATAGCTGTCCATTTAGTCGTTCCGCTGTCTACGCCCAAATCTACGGAGGCGATCCATGTACCAACGGGCAGAGGTGCCTCAATGGCCGCGCCTGCCTCCGTCACTTCCACCGTGCCACGCACGCAATGAATACTGCCGTCGGAAATTTCAAAGCTGTAGCTTGCCGGGATCAGGGAGACACTTTCCAGGCTGTCCGTTTCCACGACGGTGCCGAATTCACTGGTGAAAACTGCCTTGCCGGTGGTCAGAGTCTGCTTGCCCTGGGTGATCTTCATAGTCACCTTTTCCGGCTTTGCAGTCAGGAAGATTTCATACTTATCTATGGCGTTTTTCAGAGCGGTGGCCAAAGCACCGGCGTTGGAGGTCTGATAGAAGCTTTTGGCGGCGTTGTCATAGGCAGCCTTAGCGGCAGAGTAGCTATCCACACCGTTTTCTGCCGTATTGTAGCGTGCCATCTGCCGTGTCAGCTCCAGCAGGTCATTCGTGTAGGCCTGAGAGGAATTGGCAGTGAACCAAAGGGCTGTCACTGCGGATGCTTCCGTATCCAGCAGGTAGCCGTCACCATCGTAGTGGAGAGAATAGTTATCCGCCTTACCGTCAATGGCGCTGATAAAGCCGCTGTCGATGCCGTCAAAGGTATGCTTGCTTGCTTTCAGGGCATCCTTCAGGGTCTCCCCGGCGGCATAGCCGATATAGCAGGGCTCCACCACAAAGCCATCGGCATTGACCGCCATAAAGGCAAAGCTGCCGATCTCCTCCCTCTGGGTCTGCTCCGGCTCCACCGTTACCTTGGCCACAGCCGGCATAACCACGCAGGAGTCGGTGCCGTTTTTCTCATCATAGCCGACAACCGTATAGCTGCCCGGCTGGGTGAAGGTGTAGGAGAAGGTCAGGGAGGGAGCTTCCGAGGTGTACAGCACCTCGCTGTCACTGCGTACCTGCCAGATCAGCGGCACGTGCAGCTCTGTACCCCAGTTGGTCTCATAGCAATCTGCTGTCCAGGTAAATTCCTGCCCGGCAGTCAGGGTGACAGCCTCGGAATTTTTGTAGTCTGCCATAAAGGCACTGCCGCCGCTGCCCCAGGGGCTGATGGTGAACATACCCATATCCAGAATGTCCCCATCCTCCAGCAGATAGTAGTCGCCGGTGGCGGAAATAGAGCTGTACCAGCCATAGGCATCGCTGCCCTCCGCATCCGAGGGGTTGTAGGAGACCAGACCCTCTGCGTGGTTGCGGAAATAGTGGAGATTATAGCTGGAATAGCCCCAGAAGCTCTGCAGGAACATACTGCGGGCACTGCCCATAACCTCCAGCGCCGCACCGTCATTGCCGTTGGAGACGGAGATCGTACTGCCGGAAGAGGTTTCTGCCAGCATATCCACGTGGCGGCTCAGGTCTGCCTTGCCCTGGGCACATTCGTCCTCGCTCATACCGAAATAGTACAGCTCCATCAGGTAGATCATAGCGTGGAGCATCGTGGGGCGGCGAATGACCTCCGGGCTGCTGTTGTCAGCCGGTGTCCGGGCGAAGTCCCCCAGGCCGTACAGATCCAGGTCAAAATAAGGGACGGTGACCGTCACCTTTTCCAGCCGGGTGGTAGCTGCATCGTTGCCAAGCAAAATGGCGCCGTCCTTGGATACGGTGGCCGTTACGGTCACGGCATCGGCGGGAGTCTCGTTCCACTGTGCCCATTCCGGCTGAGGAACCTCTGCCAAAACGCCGGTGGGGAACAGGCTGATCACCAGCAAAACGGCCAGAAGCAAGCTGATGATTCGATTTGTCTTTTTCATAATATCCTCCTGTATTGATTTGTGAAAGCGCAGGATCGCACTTTCCGGTATGTAAACGCCCGAGGGCGCAGAAAGGGGTTCAGCCGGCTTCCTCTGATGCGACGGTTTTCCGCCATCATAAGGACAAGCTTAAGCTGCGCGTTGGCACAGTTTGTAGGTCTTCTGACTTGCGTGTTCAGAGTACTGCTCAGCGCCGGCGGCTCGCCTTCTCAGGATATTTCCCAATGACCTGCTTTCGCAGAAAAGCCGCAGACTCCACGCTGACAGCACAGCAGGCGCCCTGCCGTGTTCAGGTTTTGCACCTGATTCCCTTGTTCAGCAGAGAGGTCATCTCTGCCACAAAGTAAGCCGGATTTATGGATACCGCATTTCAAAGGGCTGTTTTCTGCCATTTTTTGGTGTCCGGTCCTCATACCCGCACAGCGGCACGACTGCAAAGGGCGGGCAGCGCACTGCTTTGTGCTCTCTCCCGGGGGAGGACAGACAATGGCAGAAAAGAAAGCCATATGAAAAAGCGGAGATTATAGAATTTTACAGGTCAGGAAGCGCTCCTTCAGCCGCTTGATCCGGCCGGTGGAGCATTTCCAGTGTGTCTGCGCCGCTGCCAGCCAGGCAAGCGCCTGCTCCCGCTGCTCCGGGGTGACCGGATGGGGGCTGAACCACACCCAGTTCAGTAGCTCTGCCAACGCCTCCGGTGGAATGGAGGGGGACAGCGCCATCCGGCGGGCAAGGGTGGAGGCGGCTGCAAAGGCTTGCTCCGTGCCTGTAAGGGTACGCAGATAGGTAAGAATCCCGGCACAGGCGGCACGGGGCTCGTTGGTGGCAAAGGCTGCGATCCGCTTTTTCAGCCGCCGTCGCAGAATATAGGTGCGGGCGGCAAGCAGAAGCAGCACGGCCAGCAGCAGGATAAGCCCGATGCCGATGGCCTGCCGGAGATAGACAAAGCGACTGGCTTTAGGCGGATCCTGCCGCACCTCGGGGGATTGCTGTGGCGTTTCTGGAGGCTCCTCCGGCGGCTGCTCCACAGTCGCACCGGTCTGCTGGGTGGGCTGCCCGTTTTCCGGCAGCGTATAGGAAAGGATCTGACTGTAGCCCGGTGTGGGATCAAAGGGGATCCAGCCCACACCGTCCAGATAGTATTCTGCCCAGGCGTGGGCGTTTTTCTGTGTCAGGGTCAGGCTTTCGCCGTCGGCCATAACCTCCGCCTGACTGGGAGAGATCACATATCCCTCCACATACCGTGCCGGAATGCCGCAACAGCGCAACATCAGGGCGGCCAGTGTGGCATAGTGGACACTGTAGCCGCAGCGGCTGACTTGCAGCACATAGGCGGCAGCATCCTGCCGGCCGGGCACCGTGACGGTGGCTTCCTCGTAGGAAAGGGCTTCCTGCAAAATGCGGGTGATCTCCCGGGTGGCTTGAACGGTGGTGCCGCATTTTCCTGTATCCAGCACCTCTGCCAGCGCACCGGCCGTTTCCTCCGGCACGGTCAGATACCGGTCGTAGACCCACTGCCGGTACACGGCCTCCTGCCGGCGGTACTGACTGCTGCTGTGGGAGATTTGCTCCTGCAGCAGGTAGGCATTTTCCACGCTGTAAAGCCCGGCGGTGTAAGAAAGCGCAGTGGGGGCACGCTGCCCCTCCCCGGCAAGGTCGGTGCTGTGCAAAATCCCCTCCGACACCTGGCTGAGCCCATAGGGAAGATAGGAGGTATAGCGGCAGGCACCCACATTTTCCACCCGGATGCTGTTTTCCGGCTGCTTTTCCACCGACTGGGCGGCAGCGGAAAGCTGCTGCGCCGGAAAAAAGCAGGTCTGCTGCAGGGCGTACAGGGTGTCCTCTGCCTCCGGCAGCGCGGAAAGCTCTGCCGGCTCCCAGCCGGCTCCGGTGTAGTGGCCGCCGGTAAAGCCCCGCAGGTAGAGTGCCGTCCATTGGGACATAGTCACCGTCAGCGCAGGCTGCTGGGTGGGGCGGAAGGGACCGGTTTGGGTCAGATCGCCCTCCGGCAGCGGAGAATCGGCCGATTCCCATTGCAGCCGGTGATACAGGTGTGACAGCTTCCGGTCAAGACCGGTGCCCTCAGGGGAGACTCCGGTCAGGGACAAAATGCCCAGGGACAGTGCCCCGGTCAGCAGGGCGGCTACGGCAGCCAAAAGCTGCTTTTTCCCCCAGCCGGCTGTATACAGCGGCAGAGAAAGCAGCGTGCCCAAAAGGAAGAGCCCGATCCAAAGGGAGGCACTTCCGGAGAAAATCAGCCAAAGCACAAAAATACACGGGCTCAAAATAAGCTGTACCGGTACACGCTGCCGCAGGCTCCAGCCGGCGGCAAGACCGCTGAGCCCGGACAGCAGCAGCAAAGCGGCGGTGGGGTCTCCCGGGTCAGCACCGCCCGGAAGGCAGGTGCCGGTGCGGCTGAGCCACCAGGTGCCGATGGTCTGCCAAAGGCCGGTAAGGCTGTCCCCCAGAGGCTGGGCAAGCAGCACGCAGCCTGCACACGACAGCACGAGGACGCCAATGGCTCCCCAGGCCTGCCAGGGGACTTCCCATCGCACACAGAGGGCGGCGGTCAGGTACAGCAGGGCAAAGGCAAAGGGCAGATAAGGCGTGCCGAGGCTCCAAAGCTCTGTGGCGGTGCCCCAAAAGCCCAGCAGCAACAGACTGCCGGGCACCAGTGCTGCCCAGAGGCGGCGGGGATATGGAATTTCTTTTCTTTGGGGGCGATTTACCCGCAAAGTACTTGTCTTTCCCTTCAAAAAATGTCAACTCCAAATGGTTATTCCTGAAAAAAAGAGAGTCCCTTGAAAACCTCCGGGGCGTTTTCCGGCGTAAAGACCGTTGCCGGGTGGTGTTCGCCTTCGCCGCAGAGGAAAATTCTTGTGTTTGCCCACGGGAAGGGGTCTTCCTCCCATTGGGCGCAGAAGTACAGCACATAGCCGGTCATAGCCGCTCTGCCGGAATTGCGGCAAAGCGCCGTGCCGCTGAGGCCGGTGGGGCACCGCTCTGCCTTCAGCAGGGCGCCGATGGCCTCCGGGAGCTGCTCCCGGCCGGTAACTTCAAAAAACTGGATGCTTTCCCCGTTCCAGGCAAGCCGGAAGGGAATGCCGTTTTCCGCAAAGGTCTGACAGACGGAGGTTACCGCCTCCAGCAGACCGTCGGTCTGCGCCGGGGTGCGCTGGCCGCTTTGCTCCAGAAAGATGGTCAGCTCCCGGTCCAGAGGCTGGGCAGGCTCCCGCACCGTCAGCTTATCCCACTTGGAGGAAAGCTTCCAGTGGATCTGCTGCAGCGGATCGCCGGGCACATATTCCCGGATCTGGAAGGTCTCCGTCCGGTCTGTGCCCCGCCGGTCCGGGGCATACTCCGTGCAGCTGTCGGCAAGCCCGGGGGGGATACAATGCTCCGGCTCCACGGGGAAGGTATCCGGCATCACCAGGATCCGCTTCTTCCCACGGGTGACCAGCGGCATGGGAAAAATGCCGAAAACATCCCACACCCACACCCGGGTCACCTCGCACACCACGCAGCCGCAGTAGTCACTGCAAAGCTCTGCGCTGCCGGCATCCCGGAAGCAGAGCCGGGACAGGGTCTGCTGACCGGTAGATAAATTATGCAGCCGCAGACGGACGGATACACTGCCGATGGCAAAGCTTTTCCCTGCCATATGCAGCTCCAGGCAGAACGGCTGCCCCTTGGAGGCAACTGCCGGCGCCTGCAGGCACAGCCTCGCTTTTTTGCGGCAGGGCAGCAGACAAAGCCAGCTGATCAGAGGTGCCAGCAGAAAGGCAGATGCGCCACTCAGCAGCACCGGGTGGGGGAAAAGCAGTGCGGACAGGCAGCTCAGCCCGAAGCACAGCAGCCAAAGCAGACGGATCATAGATTTTTCTCCGTAAAGGCCGGCGGGGGAGTCTGGCTGACGATCTCCGCAACCAGCATATCCGCACTCTGCTCATTGAGCCGGGCTTTGGAGGAAAGGATCAGCCGGTGGGAAAAGACATCCCCCACGCAGCCGGTCACATCCTCCGGGATCACATAGTCCCGGCCGCTTACAAAGGCACGGGCCTTTGCCACGCGGCAAAGCGCCAGGGCACCCCGGGGGCTGATCCCCAGCCGGATCATACTGTGGTGCCGGGTGGCTTCCGCCAGCCGGGCAATATAGTCGTACACGCTGTCGGCAACATAGGTCTGGGATACCTGACGGATGGTCTGCAGCAGCTCCTGCCGGGTCATCACCGGCTCCACCCGTTCCAGCGGATCCCCATGCCCCCGTTCCTTGAGAATGTCGATCTGACTTTGTACATCGGGATAACCCATTTGCAGCTTCATCACAAAGCGGTCAAGCTGAGAATCCGGCAGATTTTGGGTGCCGGCAGAGCCGATGGGGTTTTGGGTGGCCAGCACCACAAAGGGCTCCGGCAGGGGATGGGTCACCCCGTCCACGGTCACACGCTTTTCCTCCATCGCCTCCAAAAGGGCGGACTGAGTCTTGCTGGAGGTACGGTTGATCTCATCTGCCAGCAGCAGATTGGTCATAACCGCGCCGGGCTGATAGACCAGCTTCTTCTCCTGATCAAAGACGGAAAAGCCGATAATATCGGAGGGCATAGTGTCCGGCGTGAACTGCACACGCTTGATCTCCAGCCCAAGTGCCTTGGCAAAGGACAGCGCCATAGTGGTCTTACCCACGCCGGGCACATCCTCCAAAAGCACGTGACCCTGGGCTAAAATGGCCGTCCAGATCTTTTCCACCACATCGTCCTTGCCGACGATGACTTTTTTTACTTCCCGGATGATTTTTTCTGTTACTTCATACATCTTTTTTCTTTCCTCTCCTGCTCCAAAGGATCGCCGCACCAGCTGTGAGCAATACTGCAGCCCCGCCGGCAATCCAGGCTACCGGGTTGCTGCCGCCCTCCGGCGCCGGCTCCTCGGGGTAAATTTCCACATTGGTCAGCTCGTAAAGCCGTGTTCCGTTTTCCCGGAATCGCCGGAGGGCAAACAGTGCCAGTGCCGCCTGCTCGGTGGCCATAGTGTCGGCCGTGCCGTCCAGGGTATGGCAGAAAAGGCCGCTGCTGAGCTGATAGCGAAGCAGACCATCCAGCGCGCTGCCCTCCTCCTTGATAAAACGGCTGTCGTGCTCCGGGTCAATGCCCAGGGCGCACAGGGCGATCACCGTCTGCGCCGTACCCTCGGCGGTGGCAAAGCCCCAGCTTGTAAAGTCACCGGTACTGTTCTGCTGCTGAGACAGCCAGCTCAGTGCCCGCTCCACACTGTCCGCCACAAGGGCGTTTTCCTGCACATAGGGCGCAAGCGCCTGCAGGGTCATAGCGGTGATATCCACATCCGGGCTGCCGGCGGAAAGGCCAAAGCCTCCTGCCTCCGTTTGGGCGTTCAAAAGGGCGGTTATCATATCCTCCCGGGTGAAATTGGCGTTTTCCGGCACCGTATAGCCAACCGCATCCAGCGTGATCAGGGCGAACAGCCAGCCGTTGAGCCCCTGGGTGCCCAGCGAATCGGTTTGTGTCCAGTTGTAGGTGCCGTCCGCAATCAGGTCAATGGGCTTTCCGGCACCATCGGTGCCGAAGCAGGTGGGGTCACCCCCCAGAGCCAACACGGCCAGGCTGATCCGGTGCCACTCGGTGGCCTTGATCCGGTGCAGGCAGCCGTCTTCCTGATAGGCCTGACTGACAAACTGCTCCAGCGCCTGCAAATATCCCTGCCCCCGAACCGGGTCTGCTGAGCAGCCGGAGGCAATGGCGATCCAGTCGGAGACGGATTCTCCGGCCACAACGGCAGAGCTGTTCAGCAGCTCGGTATATTCGCAGGGAACCGCTGCCGCCACGGCACGCAGGGGATTTCCCATCTCCTGCGCCGCCACGGGCAGCGCACTCAGCAGCATTGCCAGCAGCATTGCCAGGGCGGCTATTCGCCGGTATCTTCCGTTTCCTTCGGCTGTTCCGGTTCGCCGGTGCTTTCCGGCGGCAGTGCTTCTTCGATCCATGGGATACGCTCCTTTATTTGCTCATTGCAGTGTTCACATTCCAGCAGCCGGAAGCCATCGACTCCCGCTGCCGGTGCCTGATACCCGATCTCCCGGTAGCTGTGCTCCAGAGCGGGCACGGCGACCTCGTCCTTCCGGTCGCCGCAAAGGGCACATACGCAGCTCATCAGACCCTCCTGGGTGCAGGTGGGTGCCTGGATCAGGGCGCTTTCGCCCCACTGGTGCTGGTCGATATAGGTGCCGTTGATCCATTTGCCACAGTAGCTTGCCAGATTGCCATAGGTGCCACCGGTGGATACATAGCCGCCGATGTCCTTGCCGTAGGCCAGCGTAAAGCGCAGGTAAAGGGTGTCGCCGTTGTTGAGGTAATAGTTGGAAAGCCCCTTGCCGGCGTACAGCTCCCCGCCAATGGAGTACATCCAGCCGGAGCCCTGGGTATAGTCAAATTCTCCCAGAGAATTGTTGTCGCTCTGGCCGGTCAGGGTCAGGCCGTCCTGCAGAACCTTGGCCCACAGGTTTTCCGGGATATCCGGGTAATCCATAAACCCGCCCATACTGATGCGGCGCAGATAAAAGCCCACATCCGGCGTGCCGGCATAGTCAAACTCAAAGCCCGCATCGGTGAGCATTTCCAGCACCGCATAGGAGGCGGGCACATTCTGCCGCACCCGATAGGTATAGGGCTCCAGGAAAATGCCCAATCCCACAGTGGTGGCATCGAGAATGATGTAGGCGGTGCCGATCTCGTCACCGGTGTCCACAAAATGGTAGTCGAACCGGTAGACCTGAAAGGCGGAATTGCCCTCGCCGTCCCACGCCCGGACGGTTACGGTGTGGGGAACCACATCGCCGGAGACCGGGTCTGGGAAATAAAGCTGATATTCATAGTTGGGGCCGCCGGTGGGATTGGTGATCAGCTGACCGTCCAGCCGCACCTCAATAAAGCTGGCGGTCAGGAACTTGCCTGTGCCGGCGGTTGCTCGCACCGTCAGGGTGAAATTGCGGTTGTTAAGCTGCTCCACGCCCTGCAAATTGGTGATGATGGAAGGGGGCGAATCCCCCACGGTGGGATGGCTTTCGTCCGCCTTTCTGGCCACATACCGGACGGCGAAATTCACCTCCTGCACCGTGGCGTTGCCATCTTTTACATAGATGGTGAAGAAATTCGTCTCGTTGCGGCACAGCACCGCCTGATAATTTTTTCCGTCACCGGTGAGGTAACGGCCGTTTTGCGGGGTGGAGCTGTTGCGAAGCTTGACTCGCAGCGTGCAGGTGCCGCCGTTGATCAGATAGGCGTAAAAGGGCAGCACATCCTGCTTCAGGGCATCGTAGGTAATTTCGCCATTGAAAAGATCGGTGAGGATCTGCAGCCGGGAGTCGTCCTCCGGCCCCTCCGCCGGAACGGTGGCACCGGTGCTGCCGTCCTCTGTGTCGCCGCTGCCGCCATCGGGGGTGCCGGGCTCCGGGTCGGAAACAGGCTCCGTGGCCGTGGGTGTGGTCTCCGGGGGAGCCGTGGTTTCCGGTGGCAGGGTAGTCTCCGGCGGTTCCGTCTCCGGAGGCTGAGTGGTTTCCGGGGGCTGAGTGACCTCCGTCTCTTCCCCGTCCGGATCGCCCACCGGCAGATCCGCCTCCAGCAGAATGGGCATTTCCGCACCCGACGGCACGGTGACCTCCTGCCTTTGCCGCCCCATTCCCAGCATAAGCAGGCCAAAAAGCAGCACGGCGACCAAAAGCCAGGCCGTGAGCTGAGGGATCCACTTATTTTTCTTCACATTGATTCTCCGTCCAAACAAAAAATGGTCATAGTGATTTCGTAATGAATATCACCATAACCATTCTTAGCAACACTCTGACGATCACAGTAGGTCTCCCGACTCGCACCTCAAACAAGAAAAGCTCCTGCCTTCTCAGGTTTCCCCAATGACTGGCTTTCGCCAACGAAGCTGTCTCTCAGTGCACACGGTATTGGTCAATGCGGGGCTTTTTACCCCATTCCCTTGTTAAGTTTTGCGCCTGACCGGTTGGCCTTTGCGAACGCAAAACCTCTGCTCGTATTTTTTCGCATATATTATAGTATAGTCCCCCGGAAAAAGCAAGGGCTAATTTCTGCACCGGAGGTTGGGGGAAGTCTGCCGAAAAGTGTCGAAAGCGACCTCTCTTCGGGGTAAATGTACTTGATTTCCTGCTTTCTCTGTGGTAGGATATAGAAGCAATCGTATCTTTTATTCACAAACATCGCATAGGGTTCATTATATAGCTTCAGGTGGAGCATTCCCCCTGAGCTACACCGGCATACCGACTCACTGCTTTGTAATGTGTGACACGGAGAGATCCGCGGGCAGGCGTTTTTACGGCAGGGGAGGCAATCCTTTGCCGTTTTTTTGACCCGTGGGGAGGCAGTGCTATGACAGAAAAAGAACTGAAAAAGCTAACCCGTACCGATCTTCTGCAAATGCTCATCCGTCAGAGCCGGGAGTATCAGGCTCTGCAGGAAAAATACGAGGCGGCGCAGTTGCAGCTTCAGCAGCGTACCCTTACTATGGAGGAATCCGGCTCCATTGCGGAGGCTGCCCTCCGGCTCAACGGCGTATTTGAGGCAGCCCAGGAGGCGTGCAGGCAGTACACCGAAAGCGTTGCCCGGCGCAGCGAGGAATGCGACCGCTATGAGCAGGAAAGCCGCCTGCGGGCGCAGCAGATGCTGGAGGATACCCAGAAGCAGTGCGACCGGATGCTCAGCGATGCCAAGGCACGCACCCAAAAATACTGGGATGACCTGCTGGTCAAGACCCAGGACTATTTTGCCAATCAGGAGGAATTGCAGCGGCTCTTCCGGCTTGCTACCCAAAAGGAAACACTATGAAACGAAAAGCTGTATATGAGATCCCGGAGCTTGCCCAGCTGGAGGCAGAGCTTTCCCGCAGCCGCTACCGTTCCCGCTTCCAAAGCGTGCTTCGCAGCACGGTTTACACATTGATCGTGGTGGCGGCCATTGCGGTGCTGGTGGCGACGATCTGGCTGCCTGTGCTGCAGATCTACGGCGCATCTATGACCCCCACTTTGCAGGAGGGAGATGTGGTGGTATCCGTCAAGGGAACGGATTTTCAGCCCGGAGATCTGATGGCCTTCTATATTGGCAATAAAATCCTTGTCAAGCGCTGCATTGCCCTGCCGGGGCAATGGGTGGATATGGACGAAGAAGGCAATGTGAGTGTGAACGGAAAGCTGATTGACGAACCCTATCTGAAAGAAAAAGCCTTTGGCGATGCCAATATTGCGTTCCCCTTCCAGGTACCGGAAAACCGCTATTTCTGTATGGGTGACCATCGCTCCACCTCCGTGGACTCCCGGCACACGGAGATCGGATGTGTATCCGAGGAACAGATCGTCGGGAAAATCGTATTTCGTATCTGGCCATTTTCCGGCTTCGGAGGCCTGGAACAGGAGTAAATGATGAAGCATACCAACCTGCCGAACGGCGACAATTTCATAAAAAAGCGCCGTTTCCGGAAGCGTTGGTACAGGCTTCTGACGGTGCTGTGCTCAGTGGTGGTGTTCTGCACCACCTATGCGCTGATCCTGCCTGCAATCACAATGGAAAATACCTGCCCCTGGCAGGAGCATACTCACACAGAAGCGTGCTATGAGAGCCGGGAGGTCTCCACGCTTGCCTGTACGGCGGCACCCCATACGCACAGTTCAGCCTGCTATGATGAATCCGGCGATATTTGCTGCGGCTATGCGGATTTCTTTGTCCATGTCCACAATGAAAGCTGCTATGGATCGGATAACCGGCTGCTTTGCCCGCTGCCTCAGCTGCGGGAGCATACCCACACGGATGCCTGCCAAAAGCCGGGGGAGGAGCAGGGCTGCCAACGCACAGAGGCGGTGCTGCATACCCATTCCGATCGCTGCCGGGATAGCAGTGGCGCTTTGATTTGCGGGCAGCAGGAGCTGCTTGCCCATATTCACGCAGAAGAATGCTTCCGGACAGGGGAAGAAAAAATCCTCAGCTGCACCTTGCCGGAGCATACCCATAATGAAAGCTGCACACCTTCTGCGGACACCCTGCAGGCACCGGCAGAGGAAAACCTGCAGCCGGTGGCCGAGGGAACCGGAGAGGCATTGACCTTAAATCCCACCAGTGCGGAGCTGTCCTATAAAAATAAGGATTCGGATATCTGGATCCCCATTGACGGGCAGGAAGAGGAAATTCCCGGCGATGCCTCCTTCCGGCTCAAGGTCGGCTTTACGGTAAAGGTTTCGGATCTGCGTGCTGCCAATTATCAAATGCTGTACAGCCCGCTGCCGGATTGGTTCCGGGATGTTTCCGCAACCGATGCCATCAAGGATAATAAAAACAATACGGTTGGCACTATGCAGGTGCACGACAGCACCGTCCTGCTGACCTTTGATGAAGACTGGGAGGGCTTAACAGAGGGTGCGGAGGTTTCCGGCCATTTCTATGTGGAAGCCCAGGCGGATCTTTCCAAGCTCCCGGAGGGCGGCAAAACGGAAATCACCGTGGGCAAGGTCAATATTCAAGTCAATTTCGGCAACGACCTGATCGCAAAATACGGAGAAGTGTCTCTGTCAAAGCTTATGGGCGAGCTGGAGGAGAATGTTCCGGAGGAAGGCACCGGGATCTGCTATGATTATATCCGCTATACGCTGCAGGTTACCGCCGGTGTATACGGCTGCCCGGAGGTGAAGGTAACAGACAGCTTTACGGCAGGAAGTGCCTATGCAGGCACCTATATCGTGGAAAGCTGCCCGGAGGGAACAAGCTGGTCTGTAGAAAATAAGGTTCTGACCTGGACGATCGGGGAAATGGCCGCCGGAGAGACAAAGCTCCTGACCTACCGGGTCCGGCTGGCACCGGACTATTTGGGCGTACGCCCCAAGGGAGCATTGACCAATCAGGCAACCGTGTTCTCCGGGGAATATGAGCGAATCAGCGATGCACAGACCTTCCGGCCGGCCGGCAAGGCAACCATGTCCAAAATCGCCTCGGAATATATCCCCAATACAAATGACAGCGGCGAGGAAATACCGGGCGGCAAGATCCGCTATACTGTCTGGGTGCATGCCGATGAGGGCAACAACTACACCATGGAGAATGTGAACATTTGGGACAGTCTGGATGGTGCGGTGGATGGCTCCTTCAAAAATGATGAAAAGCTCCTGCCGTATTTGTCCTACGACAAAGGCAGCTTCCAATACTATATCGGTGGCGTTAAGGAGCAAAACGGTGCCGGAGGGCTGGAGCCGGTAGACACGGAGGAAGTGCCCCGATTTGCGAAGAATGAAAAAAGCTTCCGCTTCAATGTGGGGAATCTGAAGCCCGGGGAAAGCCGCCTGCTGATTTACGATGTGCTGATTGACCCGGGTGTGTTCACCCAAAGTAATGAAACCATCACCATAAATAACCGCGCCTATATTATCACCGATCCCAACCGAAAAGATGATCCGGGAAATCGGCTGGAAAGCTATAAGCAGCAAAAAAACATTACCATCAAAAAATGGGCACGAAAGCTTTTGGGCAATCAGGTCGGGACGGCCATGGAAGTGAATATGGGTGCAGACGGGAAGTTTACCGTCCCCGCCGGAAGCTACCGGTATCAGGTGGTGATCAACGAAGCCGGCGACTGGGATGTTTCCTCTGCAACAATGCAGGATGATCTTCACAGCGCCAATATGGCTTATGTGGGCTATGTTCGGGTGGATGCCTACCGCGTTTCCGCTTCCCAAAAGGCAGCCTCCGGCGATCAGGAGGCAGTGAAGCTGCTGACCGGCCTGGATCCTGTGCAGACCAAATGGGTAAAAATAGATGCAGCCACCTCGTTTGCGTTTACGCCGGAGAAAATCGGAATGGAGAAGGGCAGCTATGCCTACCTGCTGACCTACTATGCCCAACCGAAAAACACAGACGAATACACCAGTGTCATTGTGGCCAATGAATTCCAAATAACCGGTACGGTCGGTGTGAACGGGAAATATTATATTTTGGGCGGCATTCAGGTCACCGCCAGCGTGATCGTGCAAGGCACCAATTATTTCCAGGCGCAAAAGCATTTCTGGTATTATGATGCGCAGGCAAAGGCTGAGGGAGCTTCCCACGGCACGATGTACTGGGTACTGAAGCTGGATGGCAATCTGATCCCGAAGGGAACGGGGCTGCTGGATGCTGTAACGGATGGCGCCCATATTGCCGGGAAGGTGGAGCAGGCGTTTATTGCTGCTTCCGATTTGGAATTTGCCGACCCGGAGGACGGTGTGTGGCCGGGAGGCACAGGCTTTACGGCATATCTGACGGAAAAGACTGCGGACGGTCTGACCGTGACCTTAACAGAGGATGTCCGTCCGGGAACGGGCAGAAGCCTGTATTTTGTAGTCAGCACCTATCCCACCAGCGTACCCCAAAACAGAGGGGAAAACAAAAAATATACCAATGCCCTTTCTACCAGAGATCCCGGCAGCGACAGGGAATGGGTCGGCGCCAGTGAGGACTCCACCTATCTGGTAGGCGGCGAGACCATTTATAAGCAAATGGCTGAGGCCTTTCAGGTAATGGCAGGAGATACCGCAGAAACCACGGAAATTGCGTGTATCAGCGGAGACAGCAATACAGTCCTTCAAAATGATTACCTGAGGAATGCGGGCAGCGGCTACTATGTGGCATGGCGGGTGAATATCAACCACGGTGCAACCCTCAGCGGCCGATACCGGGTAACAGAGCAGATCCCTGAGGGGATGGAGGTTGTGTATATCCAGCGCTATTCCACAGCGGAACGCCCAGGTCCTGTCTTTGCCGAATGCACGGATCTGGCAGACTGGAAACGAGTCGAGCAGACCTTTACCTTCAGAGACGAAAACCCAACCCCGGCCATTTATTATATCAAGGGGCAGACGGTGATCTGGGATATTTTGAATCTTGGAGCCAATCCCGCTGAACCGAGCTCCCGATATGCGGACTATCTGGTGGTCTGCAAGGTTACGGATTCCGATCTGCTGCTTGGCGGCGAAGCAAAAACCTACACCAACACCGTCACCATTTCCAATCCCTCCGGCAGGGAATTGGGTACCGGCTCTGCGGATGTGACACTGCAGTCACAGAGCCTGAGCAAAAGCGGTGTCTATTCCTCCGAAAAAGGCAGCCGGTATCCCTTTAAGATCGTGCTCAATGAGCTGGGAACGGATCTGGTGCCCGGTGCGGATACCATCCGGCTGATAGACGAGCTGTGCGATGTGCTGATTTTGGATCCCGGCACCATTCAGGTGGTGAACAGCGTAACAGGGGAAGAGGTAAAATACACTTCGGCGATCAATGGCCATATCCTGACACTGACACTGCCGGATGATCAGCCCTTGACAGTTACTTATGAGGCTGCGATCAACGCAGCTCCCGGACAACAGCTCCATATTACCAACAATGCCCATTGGGAGGGCTATACCACGGCTCCCGGCGGTGCGGTATCCGTGCTCGGCTTCAGCTACAGCGTGGGTGCGCTGGTGGGCTCCACCACAAACCCGGAGCTGACGGTGGCAAAGGTGGATCAGTATGACACCGGAACCAATCTTCCCGGTGCTACCTTCACCCTGACGGAAATGGAGCTGCAGGAAAACAGTGGGCTTGCGGAAAAGGAAGGTGGGCTGACCCTTACGGGAACCACCGATGAAGCAGGCAAAATCGTTTTCGGCAAGGAGACCGGAAAAAAGCTGCAATGCAATGTTCCCTACCGTCTGGTGGAAGTGCATCCCCCGGATGGCTATGTGCGGGATGAAACGCCCCGTTATTTTGTCTTTGCAAAGCAGGAAAATTCCGCATATCCCGTCATTTTGGAGGATTATAAGGCGGCCGGCGCCAGCATTATCTATGGCGTTGCGTACACCTACACCGCCTACAACCATAAGGGCGAAATCCTTGTCAAAAAGAATTTCCAGAATGCCGATGGCTCTGCACTGGAGAAAATCGACGGAACCTATACCTTTGGCCTTTACGAGCAGGGAGCAAATGCGCCTTGTCAGACGGCAACCGTCCGCTGGGCAAACGGAACCTGCTACCCCGCAGACGGAAAGGCACACTTTACCAATGTGGAGCTGGGAAAAAGCTATGTGGTCTATGAGATAGACGACACCGGCCAACCGATCTGCTCCGGTTCCGGAACGGTGAGCGGAAAGCCATTTGTTGTCAGCTATTCCGGCAACTGTATGGAGGTAACTGCCGGAAATCCCACGGTTCAGGTCACAGTGACCAACCGGATGAACTATCCAGAGCTTCCCAATACCGGCGGCTTTGGAGTGCAAGTGTATACGATAGGAGGCGCGGCACTTTGTATGCTTGCCGTTGTGCTCCTGGAATATAACCGTTACGCACGCAGAAAGGAGGACGGCACCTCCTGAATGCGTATCCCCGCTTTTATTCCCAAAAAATCAAAACGAAAGGAACTTTTATTATGAAAACTATGAGAAAAATCGCCAGCCTGCTGCTGGCACTGCTACTGATGCTCAGCCTGACCGTTCCGGCTCTGGCCGAACAGCAGGGCACACTGACCGGCGGCACCATCACCATTGATAACGCCGTTTCCGGTCAGACCTACAAGATCTATCAGATCCTCTATCTGGAAAGCTACGACAGTGCCTCAGGTGCCTATTCCTACAAGGCAAATTCCGCCTGGGAAGCCTGGCTGAAAAACCAGACCAGCTATGTGACCTTTGACGAGCAGAACTATGTGACCTGGGTGGAGGGTGCCGATGCTGCCGCCTTTGCCAAGCTGGCACAGGCACAGACCGCAACGATGACCGCTGACGGCAGTGCCACCGCAGACAGCACCACTGTTACATTTGAGAATCTGAAGCTGGGCTACTACCTGGTGGATACCACCCTGGGCACCCTGTGCTCCCTGGATACCACCAACCCCACCGTCACGATCAAAGAAAAGAACGCTGTGCCTGAAAACGAAAAGCAGGTGCAGGAGGACTCCAACTCTGCCTGGGGCAACTGTGACGATGCGGATATCGGCCAGACCGTAAGCTTCCACAGCACCATCACCGCCCAGGCCGGTGCGGAAAATTATGTCTTCCACGATAAAATGTCCGCCGGCCTGACCTATACAGAGGTGACCGGCATCACCCTGAACGATGTGGCCGTTGATGCAAAGTATTACACCGTAAAGATTGAAGATTTGACCGATGACTGCACCTTTGAAGTGGTATTTACCCAGGAATTCTGCAACACCCTGAAAGCAGACGACGAGATCGTCATCTCCTACACCGCAGTGCTCAATGAAAATGCCGTGATCGCCGGTGACGGCAACCCCAACGAAAGCAAGCTGTCCTACGGCGATTCCTCCAACACAAAGTACACCCCGGTCTCCGAAACAAAGACCTACACCTGGGCAGTCAATGTGTTCAAGTACACCAAAACCAATACCCCGCTGGCCGGTGCGGAATTTACCCTGAGCAAGTCCTCCAACGGCACTGACCCCATTGCCCTGATCAGCAAGGGAAATAATGTCTACCGGGTGGCAAAATCCGGCGAGGAAAACACCGTTACCACCATTACCACCGATGCAACCGGTAAATTTACCATCCAGGGTCTGGACAGCGATACCTATTACCTGACAGAGACCAAGGCGCCCGCCGGCTACAATGTGCTCAAGTCTGCCATCACCGTTGTGATCGCCAATGATGGCACGGTCTCTTATACCTACAACGGCACCTCCGCAACTGGCGAGGTCAAGGTGCTCAACCAGAGCGGCACCGAGTTGCCCTCCACCGGTGGCGTGGGCACCACAGTGCTGTATGTACTGGGCTCCCTGCTGGTACTGGCCGCCGCCGTGCTGCTGATCACCAGAAAGCGTATGAGCGCCGAGGCTTGATTTTACCCACTGGCGGTGTCCCTAACGGGACGATTGAGATCGTTGCCGTGTGCTTGAGAGGCACCCGGCTAAAACCTAACTGTCATTGCCACACCAGTGACCGCCGTCACTGGTGTGGCAATCCCCCAAGGAAAGGCACCGTACCCCGTTTAAGGCACCGTACCCCGTTCAAGGCACCGCACCCTATTTAATCCTTATCGGCGTAAGCCGATACCTCCAGTGGCTCCCCCTGACGGGGGTAAGCGAAGCGCAGTCGCGGGAGTGAATGACAGCCCGGTGGGCTGTCAGAGCCGCGACCGGATTGCCCGCAGGCAATTGTCAGCCGAACAGGCTGACTGAGGGAGAGAGGTTGCCGTCAGGCAACCGTTACCGCCCAGGCGGTGACAAAGGGCAGTGCGTTTTTTGCAACTGCGGAGCACCCAACGGGGGGATTGCCACGGCCGTGTTCCACGGCCTCGCAAGGACACAAGTGATGGGCTGTCTGCACCTTATTTATCATTATCGGCGAAGCCGATACCTTTTCGCAGCATCAAGGAGAAATCCCCAATGAAGAAGAGAAATAGCGCATTTATCAATATCGTGCTGGTCGTGATCCTTCTTGTGGGTCTGTCCCTGCTGCTGTACCCCACAGTCAGTAACTACTGGAATTCTCTCCACCAGTCCCGTGCCATTGCAGGCTATGCCCAGCAGGTGGCGCAGCTGGATGAGACTTCCTATGAACAGATATGGTCTGCGGCCTGGTCGTATAATCAGTCCCTCCTTTCCCGGAATACCGGCTTTGCCCTGTCCGATGGGCAGAAGGAGGAATATGATGCCCTGCTGGATATTTCCGGTCAGGGGATTATGGGCTATATCGAGATCCCGGAGCTGAATGTCAGTCTGCCGATTTACCACGGCATCTCCGAAACGGTTTTGCAGGTTGCCGTGGGCCATTTGGAATGGTCGAGCCTGCCTGTGGGCGGGGAAAGCAGCCATTGCATTCTCTCCGGTCACCGGGGACTGCCCAGTGCCCGGCTGTTTACCGATCTGGATAAGCTGCGGGAGGGCGATACCTTCCTGCTGCGTGTGCTGGATGAGGTGCTGACCTATGAGGTGGATCAGATCCGCATTGTGGAGCCGCAGGAAACCTCCGAGCTGGAGATTGTTCCCGGGGAGGATCTGTGCACGCTGGTCACCTGTACCCCCTACGGCATCAATACCCACCGGCTTTTGGTGCGGGGACACCGGATCGAGAATCAGGCGCAGGCGGCGGTCATCCGTGTAACAGCCGATGCCATTCAGATCGACCCACTGATCGTTGCCCCGGCGGTGGCGGCGCCTGTGCTGCTGCTTCTGCTGGTGCTGCTGCTTACAAAAAAGCCCAGGAAAGGAAACAAAGATGATGCGTTTTAAGCCTGTTCGAATATTGTGCCTTCTGCTTGCGGCACTGACGGTGCTGCTTCTGCCGTTGCCGGCACTGGCAGAGGGGAGCATTGACCCGGAACGGGAGACCAGCCTGACTGTCCAGGCAGTCTGCGGCACCGTTGCCCTGACGGGGATGCAGACCGATGCCTATCTGGTAGCCACGGTGGATGAGACCGGTGAGCTGTTCCCCACGGCAGCCTTTGCCCCCTTTGCACTGGAAATGGACATTCGCGGGGAAAATGAGGAGGCCTGGCGGTCGCTGGCAGACCGTTTGTCACAGGAGGTGGCGGCACAGCCGTCCGCCTATCCCAAAACCACTGTGACCACCGACAGCGAGGGCATTGCGGACTTTGGTGTTCTCCGGCAGGGGCTTTACTTGATCTGCGCGGATATGCATCCCCAGGATGGCCGGGTCTACTGCGTTTCCCCCTTCTTTGTGCAGCTGCCCCAGCGGGAGAACGGCCGGTGGGACTACCAGGTTACCGCTTATGCAAAGCCCGGCGAAAGCGACGAATACATTATGATCTCTGTCAGCAAGGCCTGGAACGAGCCCTGTCACAAATCCCATCGTCCCCAAAGCATCCGCTTTCAGCTGTACTGCGACGGCCAGCCTTACGGCACACCGGTCACCCTGCCCTATCAGGGACATTGGAGCTACACCTGGCCGGAAATGCTGGAGGCTGCCCACCGGTGGACGGTGGAGGAGGAGCCGGTGGAGGGCTATTCGCCCACCGTCACAAAAAAAGACGGCTGGAATTTCCTGATCACCAATACCTGCACGCTTCACGAGCCCTCGGATACCCCCTCTCTGCCCCAGACCGGGCAGCTGTGGTGGCCGGTGCCGGTTTTGGTACTGGGCGGCCTGCTTTTGATCGTCATTGGCCTGATCCGCCGGAGAGGTGCCGGAGATGAAGCATAAAGGCCGCATCTGGATCCTGTGCGGCACGGTGCTTTTGCTGGGCGCCGGGCTGCTGACTGCTTATAATATAGGGCAATCCGCTGCTGCCGGTACCCGGTCGGAGGAGACGGCCGCTGTGCTCCGGGAGCATATTGCCGCTGTTACACCGGAAACGGAGCCCGCCGCCGGCCAGTCTCCGCAGACAGAACAGGTACAACCCGCTCCCCAGCGGGAAATGCCCACCGTGGAGGTGGATGGCCGGGCGTATATCGGGCTGCTCCGGATCCCGGAACTGCAATTGGAGCTTCCGGTGCAGAGTCAGTGGAGCACACAGGCGTTGCAGATGTCCCCCTGCCGCTATGCCGGTTCGGCCTATCAGGATGATATGGTGATCTGTGCACATAATTATGCCGCCCATTTTGGCACACTGCGCCAGCTGCGGCTCGGGGACAGCGTGCTCTTTACGGATGTGGACGGCACAGAATTTTCCTATCAGGTGCTGGAGGTGGAAACACTGCAGCCCGGCCAAACCCAGCAGATGTGCACCGGCGACTGGGACCTGACCCTCTTCACCTGCACCCCCGGCGGCTCCACCCGCCTAACCATCCGCTGTACCCGCACGCCCTCCTGAGACCATACAAAAAAACAGGAAAAGAATACTTGACAATTGCACAACGATTTCATATAATAGTATGGATATCGGGGTGTGGCGAAGTTTGGTATCGCGCTTGGTTCGGGTCCAAGAGGCCTCGGGTTCGAATCCCGACACTCCGACCATATCGAGTATTCATAAGGGATTTGACTTTATGAATACTCGATTTTTTTATTTTCTTTTTCTTTTCGTCTTTCTTTCGACTCATTCATTATGTACCGAGCAAGGTTTGTGCCTTGCTCTTTTTTGTTATGCAGACAGTGGTTTCGGGAGAT
>CAZTNP010000007.1:0-51699 GCA_964615545.1 uncultured Oscillospiraceae bacterium
CTCTACAAAATTTTTATATTATTTCATTGTCCTCTTGACGGGGTGCGGTTCATTTCCAGCCCGGAGCTTTTGTTAATGACAGAAAAAATAGTTACATATCGTAAATGCCCATAATCAGAATACCGGCGAAGGTAACGGCGATACAGGCGTAGTGCTTCCAGCTGAGCTTCTCTTTCAGGAAGATCCGGCTCCACAGGACGGATACCATACAGTAGGATGCAATGATGGGGGCAGAGAGTGCCACGTGGTCCTCATCAGCCAGGGCAAAGATATAAGCAAACTGGCCGGCTGTTTCAAAAGCAGCACCGATATACTTGGGAAACTCGGTCTTAAACTGGCTTTTCTGCTTGCGGATGGGGTATGTATAGAGTAGGCAGACCACACCGGCAAAGAGAAAGGTCAGCTCATAGGCTACATTTGCGGAATTTGCAGAGGCATCGCTCATTTCCACAACAAATGTCCGGAGGGCTTCTCCCTGCTCGGCAGTAAAGCTGCTGAGAAATTCTGCCGGGAAGGGAAGCTCTGCACTGAGCAGATAATCCGGTATACCGGAGGCAAAGACGGAGGCAAACTCCGCAGGAGCATTGGCCCGGATAAAGGCACCGTGCAGGTGATTGAGAACGATGGCATCAGAAAAGCTTCCGGCGGCATCCAAAAGACAATAGGCAATGGGCAGGGCCAAGGCAAGCCAGGATTTGGCATACTTATAATTGGAGGCCTCCTGACGGGCTGCCCGTAGTGCATCGTCCTCATTGGCCTCCACAAAGCCAAGGCCGATCACACCAAGGCAGGAAAGTCCAATAGCCACATATTGCATTGGCTCCATAGCACCGGCTGTGCCCGTCAGGATCGCCAGTATGGCAACCAGTGCACCGGAGGCATTGCAGATGGGGGAGGATATGGACAGCTCAATATAGCGAAGCCCCACATATCCCAGGGTCATAGAGCAGATATAGAGCAATGAGACGGGCAGATAAGTCAGGATGACCTCCCAACTGATCTGCACACCGCCAATGAAGATCTCATAGGCGGCATGAAGCCCCATAACCACGCCAACGGCGGTGACCATTTTAAACTGACTGTACTTATCGCGGCTGTCCCGGCAGCCAATTTTGGAAAAGAAATCGGAACCGGACCAGCACAGCAGTGCAATGATTGCAAACCAGAACCAGGACATTCCGGCACCCCCTTATTCCACAGAGGCAAGACCGGCATCCACCAGCTTCTGCAGGCTCATAAGAATGCCCAGCTTTGCGTGGCACCAGGTCAGGCCACCCTGAAAATAAACCGCATAGGGGGGACGGATGGGGCCATCTGCGGAAAGCTCGATGGAGGAGCCCTGCACGAATGCACCGGCCGCCATGATCACTTTATCATTATATCCCGGCATTTCCCAGGGCATAGGGGTAGCAAAGGAATCCACCGGCGCAGCGGCCTGGATGCCCTGGCAGAAGGCAATCATCCCCTCCTCGCTGCCAAGCTCCACAGCCTGAATGATATCGTGGCGGCTCTCCAGAGCATTGGGCACACAGCGGAAGCCCAGGGGCTCATAAAGATTTGCGGCAAAAATGGCACCCTTTTCCGCACCGGCTGTTACGGTGGGGGCCAGGAAGAAGCCCTGATACAGAGAGGGCATCAGGCCCAAATTGGCGCCAACCTCCTGCCCAAGACCGGGGGCAGAAAGGCGGAAGGCACACCTCGCCACACATTCCTTTGTTCCGCAGATATAGCCGCCGATTGGGGCGAGCCCACCGCCGGGGTTTTTGATCAGAGAGCCAACGGTCATATCTGCACCCACATCGGAGGGCTCGATGGTCTCCACAAATTCGCCATAGCAGTTATCGACCATAACCAGGACATCCGGCTTGATGCGCTTACAGAAGGCAATCAGCTCCCCGATCTGGCTAACAGAAAAGGTGGGCCGGGTAGCATAGCCCTTGGAGCGTTGGATGGTGATCAGCTTGGTTTTGGCGTGGATGGCTTTTCGGATATTATCATAGTCGAAGGTGCCGTCAGGAAGAAGATCTACCTGCCGGTAGGTCACCCCATATTCAGCCAGGGAACAGGGACTTTCCCGAATGCCGATGACCTCCTGCAGAGTGTCATAGGGCAGACCGACAGGGGAAAGTAGCTCATCCCCGGGAAGCAGATTGGCAGAAAGCGCCACCGTCAGGGCGTGTGTACCGCAGGTGATCTGCGGACGGACAAGGGCGGCTTCTGTATGGAACACATCGGCATACACATGCTCCAGATTATCCCGTCCCACATCGTCATAGCCGTAGCCGGTTGTAGCGGCAAAGCAGGCGGCGGAGACCCTGTTTTTCTGCATAGCGGAAAGAACCTTTGCCTGATTATACTCCGCAGTTTTGTCAATTTCAGCGAATCGCTCCTGCAGTCTGGCAATGGCCTTCTCACCATAGGCGTAAACGGCAGGGGAGATCCCCATTTGCTGATATAGCTGTTCTAATTTTTCCATTCTATTTTTCTCCTGTATCAAAAATTTGGTCGGCCAGGTCACGCAACAGCTCCGGCCTGGAAATGATCATTCCTTTTTCTTCTTCCCCTAAAATCAGCAGCGTATCGCCGGGATGAATACCGAAAAGCTCTCGCGCTTCCTTTGGAATCACAATCTGCCCACGGTCTCCGACCTTGGCGGTCCCGAAAACCCGGCGGGAATTGCCCTTGCCTAAGATGTGTTTGCCTCCAGGCATCCTATCACTCCATTTCCTATTTTTCATACTTTTCAAACAAAGCAGAGTATACAAAATCCTGCCCCGATTGTCAATACCGGGGCAGGAAAAATTTGGTTCAATCGTTTCTGCGGCGACCGAAAAGAACAATTAACCGTAAAAGCTGTGCCAATGCAACCGCCGTCGCAGCAACATAAGTCATAGCGGCGGCAAAGAGTGTCTTTTTCGCGCCCTTCAATTCCGCAGAAGTAAGCAGCTCATTTTGCGATATGGCAGCAATGGCACGCCGGCTGGCATTGAATTCCACCGGAAGTGTAACGAGCTGGAAGAGAAAAGACAAACCGAAGCAGGCAATTCCAATATAAATGACGGTATAGGAAAATTCTCCCATAAAGCTGAGCAGACAGCCCAGCAGGATCAGGGGCATAGCCAGCTTGGAGCCAAAGTTGGTGACGGGGATGATCGCGGCACGCAGCTTTATAGGGGCGTAGGCTTTGGCGTACTGCACAGCGTGCCCGGCTTCGTGACACGCCACGCCAATAGCTGCGGTTGAGGCACTTGCGTAAACACTGTCTGAAAGGCGGATCACATTGCTTTTGGGATCATAGTGATCCGTCAGATTGCCGTTGACACGCTCTATGCGGACTCCCTGTACGCCGTTTGCACGCAGAACACGCGCAGCAGCTTCCGCACCCGTCAAATGGCGGGAGCTGATCTGCCTGGAATAGCGCTTAAATGTGCTGTTCACACAGTTGCTTGCCAGCATTGCCAAAAGCAGGCATGGAAGCACAAGAACAATATATGTGATGTCAAAGCCGTAAAGCATAGAACCCTCTCCTTATCCTTTTTTATTATTGTACCACAAAGGGCAAGTTCTTTTCTTTACTTTTTTGTAAATCCTGTGTATAATCTTAACAAGGAGATGAGATGCTTGGATTTTCTGTATATGCTTGAAAAAATACGGTTTCCTGGGCTGGATGCTTTTATGCTTGGCATTACATATTTGGGAGACGAAATTGCTTTTTTGCTGGTAACTTTGATCCTGTACTGGTGCATTGATAAGAAAAAAGGCTATTATGTTCTGGCGCTTGGCTGCATAGGTACGGTTGCCAATCAGTTTATGAAGCTGATTTTCCGTATTCCAAGGCCGTGGGTCAAGGATCCCGGCTTTTCCATTCTGGAGCAGGCCAGAGAAGGTGCTGGCGGATACAGCTTTCCCAGTGGGCACACGCAAAATGCTGTGGGAACCTTTGGAGGAATCGCAGCGGTTTCAAAGAAAAAAGCCATCCGCATTTCGTGTATCCTTGTGGCAATACTGGTGCCGTTTTCCAGAATGTATGTGGGTGTACACACTCCACTGGATGTATCCGTAGCGGCAGCAATGGCACTGGTTCTGATTTTTCTTCTGAAACCGCTGATCTGGAAACAAAATGGAAAACATATTCCGATCCTGTTGGGGAGTATGACAGCATTTGCCATTTCTTATTTGGCTTTTGTTGAGCGATATCCATTTCCCGCGGATATTGACCCGGAAAACCTGTTTTCCGGAACAAAAAATGCCTATACCCTTGTTGGTGCCCTGCTCGGCTTCCTTGCAGCATATTATGCCGATACCAAATGGATCCATTTTCCTGTAAAGGCGGTTTGGTGGGCACAGATCATAAAGGTAGGTGTCGGCATTGCACTGGTGCTTGCTGTGAAAAGCGGATTAACAGTTCCGCTGCAGATGCTTTTTGGTGAGTATTTTGGCAGAATGGTTCGATATTTTCTTGTTGTTTTCGTGGCGGGTGTTCTTTGGCCGCTGAGCTTTACATGGTTTTCTGCTTTGGGAAAGCAGAAGGATAAATTGGAGGAAAAATAAATGGAGCCGATCAAAGTGAAAAAACTGAGGGAACAGGCAATTCTTCCCACCTATGGTTCTTCCGGCGCAGTTGGGGCAGACCTGTACGCCTGCCTTGACAATACAGTTGTTATCGAGTCCGGGAAGACTGCATTTATTCCGACAGGCCTTTCTATGGAGCTTCCTGCCGGGTATGCAGGACTGATTTATGCAAGAAGCGGACTTGCCTGCAAGCTTGATCTTGCACCGGCGAATAAAGTCGGCGTGATCGATCCGGATTACCGTGGGGAGTTTATTGTGGCACTTCACAATCACGGAAGTGAAATGCAGACAGTAGCAAATGGTGACCGGATTGCCCAGCTGCTGATCACTCCGGTTGTGACCCCTGGTTTTATAGAAGCCAATGAGCTTTCCTCAACACTCCGGGCAGAAGGCGGCTTTGGTTCCACCGGAAAATAATCAGGCAAACAATTAACGCAGCACCGTCAAAAGTGCTGCGTTAAAACATTCTCATAATTCAGCCATCACTGCACGGAAGCGGGCAATATCCTCCGGCGTGGTTGCCCAGCTTGTGACAAAACGGACAACGGTATGAGATTCATCATATTCTGACCAGTATCCGAATTCTACCTGCCTGGAAAGCTTGTTCATCAGCGTATTTTCCAGGATGCAGAAGATTTGATTTGTTGGCGTGTCAATATAGAAGGGAATGTTCTTTTCAAGGAAAATGCTGCGGAGGGCCTCTGCGGTTTGGATAGCGGTTATGCCGACAGAAGCATACAGATCATCGGTGAAAAGTGTATCAAATTGAATACCGAGAAGCCGCCCTTTGGCCAGCAGAGCACCGTGCTGCTTGATAATGGAAAAAAAGTGCGGTATTAGCGAAGTATTGGGTATAACAACGGCTTCACCGAAAAGTGCCCCGCATTTTGTACCGCCAATATAGAAGACATCACAAAGCTTTGCCAAATTCGGAAGGGTAACATCATTTTGAGGACAAGCCAATGCGTATGCAAGACGAGCACCGTCTACAAACAGAGGAATATTTGCTGTATGGCAGGCATTGCTTATGCTTTCCAATTCCTGAAGCGTGTATAATGTTCCAAGCTCCGTTGGCTGGGAAAGATAAACCATACCCGGCATAACGGTATGCTCGCGGCTTGGATCGTTATTGTAAAGACGGATGGCATTTTCTATCTGTGCAGCGGTGATTTTTCCCTTGCAATGGGGAAGAGTCAGTACTTTATGCCCACCAAACTCAATGGCACCGGCTTCGTGTCCACTGATATGCCCAGTATCCGCAGCAAGGACCCCCTGATATGAGCGAAGCAAAGCATCAATAACAGTTGCATTGGCCTGCGTTCCTCCAACGAAAAAGTGCACTTCGGCATCCGGAGCCTGACAGGCCAGACGAATCTTTTCTTTTGCGCAATTGCAGTACTCATCCAGGCCGTATCCGACAGTTTTACACAGATTGGTTTCTGTCAGCCGTTGGATAATCCGGGGATGGGCACCTTCCATATAGTCACTTCCAAAGGATAAATGGGGATGAACCATAGCTTGGCCTCCTTAATGTTATTTTATCAAATCTCCAACACTGTTTGCAATGTACTTTGGACGATAAGGAAAGCGGTCAATATCCTCCAGTGTGGTCACACCGGAAAGCACTAAAACAGTATCTACATTGGATTCAATTCCGGCAATAATATCGGTATCCATCCGGTCACCGACAAATGCAATATCTGTGCTGTGACAACCGATTTTGTTCAGGCCGTGCCGAAGCATAAGAGGATTGGGCTTTCCAATAAAGTAGGCTTTTTTGCCAGTCGCAATCTCAATGGGGGCAATCAATGCACCAGTGGCAGGAACGAGCCCTTTTTCGGTAGGGCCGGTGATATCCGGGTTGGTGCCGATAAGCTTTGCTCCCTTGAGTACGAGATCTATGGCTTTTTCAATCTTCTCGTAGCTGTAGGTACGGGTCTCGCTGATCACAACATAGTCCGGATTGACATCGTTCATATAAATCCCTTTGTCATATAATGCCTTTGTCAATGCAGCTTCGCCAATCACATAGGCTGTACAACCGGGTTTTTGCACATAAAGAAATTCTGCGGTAGCCATAGCTGAGGTATAGAAATGGTCGGCACTGATTTGAAGTCCCATACGCTCCAACTTCATACTTAATTCCTGAGGCGTACGCTCGGAGCTGTTTGTCAGGAATACAAAACGCTTGTTGTTTTCAATCATCCAGTTGATGAATTCAGGGACACCATCAAGTATCTTGTTGCCGTGATAGACAACACCGTCCATATCACAAATAAAGCCAATCTTGTTTTTGATTTGTTCCAGCATAATATCCTCCTGATTGGATGTGTTTTATTTGGGTACATTATAACATAGCCGATTTTTTATTTCAACAAGTATTGAATACTGTGTGTGATTATGCTACAATTAGAATGTAAATTGGTTGTAACGGAGTGGATTCATATGGTACATAAAATGAACCTTTGGAATGATTCTTTTCAAAAAATCAAAGAGAAGACGAAAACAATCGAAATGAGATTATGTGACGAAAAGCGCTCGATCATTTCTGCCGGTGATTCTATTGAATTTACAAATGCGAGAAATGGTGAAGTTTTGGAGTGTATCGTTACGAATCTGTATAAATACAATAGTTTTGATGAACTGTATAAACATCACGATAAGATTTCCATTGGTTATGCAGAGGATGAAAATGCAAATCCAGCGGATATGCTTGCGTATTATAGTATGGATAAAATAGAAAAATATGGTGTTATCGGAATTGAAATAAGGGTTTTATAAATAGAAAAAACAAAAAATATCTCTACTCAGCAAAACACAGTGTCATCATTTCGGGACACTGTGTTTTGCTGTATGCCAGGTATATAGCAATGGTTGGATATTCGGTTAATGGGTCACATTCTACGGAACTTCCTCATTTGGTGGAACAGCTTTTGGGTGGAGAAAGAGGTTGACGAATGAAATGCTCAATGTATAATAGATGTTACGAAACGAGCATTACAAAACGAAACTTGGAAATTCCATAGAAAAATCCGCTGGCGCTGTCCTTCTTTTGATTGCATAAAGGATATTTCTGCTCGTTCTTCCTGTGTGGTTTTTCTTCCTTTAGTCATATATATTTCTCATCTGCCGGCTGGGCAATCTTTAAAATATCCATAACTATTATACCACAATACCATCCTTCTGAAATGACTTTAGCTCGCAATATGTTTCGTCACAATCAGCGAAATGCCAAATTGACATTTCCTGCGGTGCAGATTATAATAAAAATACAAAAATGTAAAGGGGGCTTCTTTTATGGAGAAGAAGATCATTACCATTAGCCGCGAATTTGGCAGCGGCGGCCGCAGCATTGGCCGTATGGTTGCGGAAAAGCTGAATATTCCTTTTTATGATAAGGAGCTTGTAGAGCAGATCGCTTTGGAATCCGGCTTTGCCCCCCAGTATGTGGAGGAGCATGGGGAGCATTCTCCCGGAAAAAGTTTTTTCTCCTATGCTTTTGCCCATCAGGGTGTTCCCGGGGTTATGAATGGCCTGTCTACGGCAGATTTCCTTTGGAATATCCAGTGTAATGTTATTTTGCAGCTTGCGGATAAGGGCCCGTGTGTGATCGTTGGGCGGAATGCTGATTATATTTTGAAGGATCGCACCGATTGCCTTCACGCCTTTATTCACGCGGATATGGATTTCCGGGCAGATCGGATCGTCCGTCTGTATGGTGAATCCGAAAAGAGCCCTGAGACCCGTCTGCAGGAGAAGGATAAGCGCCGCCGTGTTAATTATCAGCACTATACCGGCCGCAGTTGGGGCGCCGCACAGAACTACGATATTTGCCTGAACAGCAGTACTGTCGGCATTGAAAATTGCGCACAGATCATCGTTTCTCTGGCACAGGAAAAGTAAACAAATAGTTATCAAAAATCCTCGCATTCGTCTGTGAATGCGAGGATTTTTTTGATGGAATTAATCAGATATCTTTGCTCTTGGAGGCGATTTCTGTCAGGCATTTGCTGATAAAATCGGCGGGAGTCATTGCACCCAGGTCGTCACCCTTACGGGTACGGACAGAAACGGTGCCGTTTTCCACATCCCGGTCGCCGACGACCAGCATATAGGGGATCTTTTGAAGCTGAGCTTCCCGGATTTTGTAGCCCAGCTTTTCGCTGCGGCAGTCGCTCTCTGCTTTGATCCCCATAGCCTTGAGCTTTTCAACCAGCTCAGTAGCATAACCGTGGGTACGGTCGGTAATGGGCAGTACTCTGACCTGTGTGGGCATCATCCACATAGGCAAGGCACCTGCGTACTTTTCAATCAGATAGGCCAGTGTACGCTCGTAGCAGCCCAGGGAGGTTCTGTGGAGGATATAGGGGCGCTTTTTCTGACCGTCTGCATCGGTGTACTCCATACCAAACTGCTCAGCAAGGAGCTGATCGACCTGAATGGTTACGATGGTATCTTCTTTACCGAACACATTCTTGTACTGGATATCCAGCTTGGGGCCATAGAAAGCGGCCTCGTCAATACCAATGGTGTATTCTACTCCCAAATCATCCAGGATCTTGCCCATAATGGATTGGGCTTCGTCCCATTGCTCCGGGGTACCGATATATTTTGTGCCGGCCTTGGCGGGATCCCACTGGGAGAAGCGGAAAGTGCAGTCCTCCAGCATACCGACAGTATCCAGGCAGTACTTCGCCAGCTCCAGACAGCCCTTAAATTCCTCTTCTAATTGGTCGGGGCGGAGCATAATATGACCTTCGGAGATGGTAAACTGGCGGACACGGATCAGACCGTGCATTTCACCGGAATCCTCGTTACGGAAAAGGGTAGAAGTCTCGCCCAAACGCATAGGCAGATCCCGGTAGGAGCGTGCCCGGTTCAGGTAAGCCTGATACTGGAACGGACAAGTCATCGGCCGCAGGGCAAAGCATTCCTTGCTTTCATCGTGGGGATCACCCAGAACGAACATACCGTCCAGATAGTGATCCCAGTGTCCGGAGATCTTATAAAGGTCACTCTTGGCCATCAGAGGGGTCTTGGTCAGTAGATAGCCGCGTTTTTCTTCTTCGTCCTCCACCCAACGCTGAAGGGTTTGAATAACCCGTGCACCCTTAGGCAGTAGAATGGGCAGACCCTGGCCGATTTCTTCCACGGTGGTAAAGAATTCCAGCTCTCTGCCAAGCTTGTTGTGGTCCCGCTTCAGTGCCTCGGCCTGCTTTTCCAGATAGCTGTCCAGTTCGTCCTTGCTGGGGAAGCCAATGCCGTAGATACGCTGCAGCATCTTACGGTTGGAGTCGCCACGCCAGTAGGCACCGCAGGACTTGGTCAGCTTGAAGCCGTTGTGCTTGATACGGCCGGTGTGATCCAGATGGGGGCCGGCACACAGATCGGTGAAATCGCCCTGTGTATAGAAGGAAATCACTGCGTCGGCAGGAAGATCCTCAATCAGCTCACGCTTGTAGGGTTCTTTGTTGGCATCTGCCCAGGCCAAAGCATCCTCACGGCTTCGTTCAGTACGATCCAGACGGATACGCTCCTTACAGATCTTTTTCATTTCGGCTTCGATTTTTTCCAAATGCTCCGGGGTGAAGGAGAAGGGGGCATCAAAGTCGTAGTACCAGCCCTCGTCAATGGCAGGGCCAATGGCAAGCTGGACTTCCGGCCAAAGCCGCTTGACAGCCTGTGCCATTATATGGGAGCAGGTATGCCAGTAGGTTTTCCGGTACTCAGGGTTTTCAAAGGTGTACAGATTTTCTTCGCTCATAGTTTGTTTTCTCCTTTCGTTTTGTGGGGAGAGAAATAAAAAAATCCCATCCCCTGATCAAAAACAGGGGTGGGATACAAAATGTATTCCACGGTTCCACCCTAATTACAGCACAGCGTGCTGTCACTCGTTTACGCGGTAACGGGCGTACCCGTCCGGCTATTTCCAACCGGCGGCTCGGAAGTGGTGTGCAGCCTTACAGGGGTACAGAGCCATTTCACCAAAGAGGCTCCTCTCTAAGAATCTTACAAAGTGCATATGTCTTCGTCTTTGCCATTTATGATGTCAATATAGCATAAAAAACAGATTATGTCAACATAAAATCGGGTCAAAGTGGAGGAAAATGTTCCAAAAAGCTTGACAAATTTGAAATATGTGGTACACTCTCAAAGACTCAACCGATGGGCGGTTTTGGGTAAAAATCCAATTTTTTCAAGAAAAAATCAACGCAAATCGTGGGAAAGGAGATTTGTTGATGCAAAAGCTTAAATTACATCCGCGCACCACAAAGTACCTCATACCCCTGATCGTCATTTCTTCCATACTGCTTGTGGCAGCGGCAGGTGTGGGCGGCTTCCGGCTTTCTGAGCCTCCCTATTTCTACACCATTCAGGACCAGGATCGGGTCAGATATGTGCAGAGCAACAGCGAGGATCCGGCAGTCGTTTTGGCGGAGGAGGGAATCACTCTTTCTGCAGATGACCGGTATGAAACTACAAAAACACAGGACGGTACGCATATTCAAATTCAAAGAGCTCAGTGCGTGACCCTTTCCGTCCGGGGAGAATCGCAGAGTGTTTACACCCAGGGGGAGACGGTGGAAAGCCTGCTCAGCCGCCTGCAGGTGGAGACACAGGCACCCTGGCAGGTATCTGTGGAGTTGACAGAGCAGACCTATGACGGAATGGAAATTCAGGTGGACTATGTGGAGACCGTGGAAGAAACCGTTACACGCCCCCTGCAGTACAGCACGGTTTACTGCTACGATCCCTCCTTGCCGGAGGGTGAAGAGGAACTGCTGGCGGAGGGAATCTGTGGCGTGCAGGATACCAAGGTGCTTGCCGGCTATGTAAACGGTGTCCGTAAGGATATGACTGTGCTGGAAAATACCACTGTGGAAAAAGCAGTTCACCGGGTCGTTGCGGTTGGTACCGGCGAAAGTGTTGGACAGCCTCGTTCCTATCCGCTGTTTGGCGACAAGGTGATCGTGACGGGGGAAGGGAAGTATATGTACTATTCCCACGTGGATACCTTTGAGGCTACCGGATATACATCCTGGATCGACGATGTGACAGGTACAACAGCCTGCGGCACAGCGGCTCGCGTGGGTGCTGTGGCGGTGGATCCCACTGTGATCCCTTACTTTACAAAGATGTTTATTGTCTCCAATGATGGCGTATATGTCTACGGAGAAGCCTCCGCAGAGGACTGCGGCGGTGCAATTAAGGGAAAGATCATCGACCTGTTCTTTGATACGGAATCGGAATGCTGGCAGTTTGGCCGCCGGGATATTCAGGTATATTTCCTGACAGACGAGCCTACATAAAGATTGCAAATCCGTCTGTTTGCTGTTATAATAGCAGCAAACAGACGGATTTTTATGGGATGAGGGAATGCTATGATAGATGTATGTAACGCACAGGTTATGAAGCCGCTTTTGGAGCTTCACGGCTTTCATTTTTCCAAGGCAAAGGGTCAGAATTTTCTGATCGCCTCGTGGGTGCCGGAGCAGATCGCAGAGCAGTCCGGTGTGGATGGCAATACCGGTGTGCTGGAAATCGGCCCCGGAATTGGGCCTCTGACACAGCAGCTTGCCCTGCGTGCGGGAAAGGTTTGCGCCGTGGAAGTGGATGAGCGGCTTGCTCCTATACTGGATAAGACAGTGGGAGAATTTGACAATCTGGAAATTCTCTGGGGAGATGTGCTCAAACAGGATATTCCGGCGCTTGTCCGGGAGAAGTTTGCCGGGCTTCGCCCTATGGCGTGCGCAAATCTGCCGTACTATATTACATCGCCCATTCTTTCTGCGTTGCTGGAAGCAAAGTGCTTTGAAAAGGTCACTGTTATGGTGCAGAAGGAGGTTGCCCAGCGAATTGCCGCAAGGCCCGGTACAGCAGACTACAGTGCCTTTACGGTGTTTTGTCAGTATTATGCGCAGCCGGAAATTTTGTTTGATGTACCGGCGCACTGCTTTATGCCACAGCCAAAGGTAACCTCTGCAGTGATCTGCCTGCATATCCGGGAGCAGCTTCCCTGGAAAATTGCTGATGAAAGCATTTTCTTCCGTGTGGTGCGTGCCAGCTTCGCTATGCGCCGCAAAACGCTGCACAACGGTTTGGCTGCTGGTTTCCCAGAGCTTGGAAAGGCGGGGACCAAAGAACTGCTGCAGGAATGCGGTTTTCCGGAAAATGTTCGGGGAGAGACATTGGGCATACCGGAATTTGCCGTGATTGCCAATGCCATTGCAAGGAGAAAAACGGTGTGATCGAGTTCTTGTTTTTGGATTTGGATGATACTATTCTGGATTTTCACAGGGCGGAAAGGGTCGCATTGGAGAAAACACTGCACGCTTTTCATATTGCCCCAACGCCGGAGCTGTTTCAGGGCTACAGTCGGATCAATCTTAATCTGTGGCATCGCCTAGAGCGGGGAGAGGTGACCCGGCAGCAGGTGCTCGATGGCCGTTTTCGCCGATTTGCGCAGGAGTATGAACTTTCTGCAGCACCGGAGCGGATGGCAGAGCAATATGAGGAAAACCTTGCGGTTGGTCATTATTTCCTGCCCGGTGCAGAAGAAGCACTGAAAAGTCTCCATCGGCGCTATAAGCTGTATCTTGCCAGCAACGGTACGGCACGGGTACAGGCCGGACGGCTGAAAAGTGCCGGCATTACTCCATACTTTCAGAACATATTTGTGTCTGAAGCATTGGGAGCCAATAAACCGGAAACTGCCTATTTTGACCGCTGTTTTTCCCAAATTCCTAATTTTGAACGGGAAAAGGCAATGATCGTCGGTGACAGCCTGACCTCAGACATTTTGGGCGGTATTCGGGCAGGCATTCATACGGCTTGGGTCAACCCCGGGCATAAAAAAGCACCGCCGGATATTCAGCCGGATTATGAGATTGCGGGAATTTCACAATTGGAGGCACTGTTGGACAGCATATGAAAAAGCTGATTGATTTGGAAACCTACCCCCGGCGCAGTCACTTTGACTTTTTTCGGCAAATGACCTATCCTTATGTGGGAATGACTGCCAATGTGGATGTGACGGATTTGAAGCAATACGCAAAGGTGAGCGGCGGATCTGTATTTTTGGCTTGCCTTTGGACGGCAGCGCAGGCTGCCAATGCCGTGCCGGAACTGCGGCAAAGAATCGTGGACGGTCAGATTGTGGAATTTGATCATTGCGATACGGCACATACGGTTTTGCTGCCGGATCATACCTTCTGCAATTGCCGCACTGATTGCAGGCGGACACTTGCGGAATTTCTTCCATATGGAAAGCAATGCCAGGAGGAAGCCTGCCACCATCACGGCTTTGCAGCTACCCAGGAGGATGAGACTAACCTGATTTTTCTCTCCTGTGTTCCCTGGGTGTCCTTCACCCAGGTGATTCAACCATCTCCCATTCCGGCGGACAGTACACCCCGGATCGTATTTGGAAAATTCTTTTCGCAGGAAGATCGAACTCTGATGCCACTGCATATCCAGTGCAATCACGCATTGGTGGATGGCTATCATATCGGCCTTTTTTATGAGGCATTTGCCGGCTTTGCAAAAGTGAAAATGGAGTAAAAGTAACCCCGACTGGCGATTTGTGATCACCAGCCGGGGCTTTATTACATTTTTTCCGGGGCACTGAAGCCCAAAATATCAATGCACTGCTCCAAAATCCGTTTGGCAAGACCGATCAAAGCAATGTAGCCTTTTTGCAGTTCAACATTTTCTTCCGACAGGATCCGGGTTTCATGATAGAATTTGTTGACTGCACCGGCCAGCTCATAGATATAGGCACAGATCAGGTTAGGGGAGGAGGTGCGCAAAGCACTCTCCAGTGCGGGACTGAGCCGGGTGATGCACAGCATCAGCTCTTGTGCGTAGGGGTTGGCGGGCAGAGTAATGGGAAGATCTTCCCACGCACCGTACCGGGTAAGAATAGACTTGATGCGCACAATGGTGTAGAGAATGTAAGGTCCGGTGTTGCCTTCAAAGGCGGCAAAACGCTCCAAATCAAAGTTATAATCCTTGGTGGGCTGGTTGCTCAGGTCGCCGTATTTCAGTGCACCCATAGCGATTTTCGCGGTGGTTGCCTCCACCTGATCATCGGATACGATTTTGTTCTCCACAACCTTTTTCCGCACAAAGTCGGTCATATCGGAGATGAGCTGCTCCAAACGCAGGACACCGCCGTCACGGGTCTTGAAGGGCTTGCCATCGGCACCGTTCATAGTACCGAAGCCTACGTGCTCAAGTGCGGTGCTCTCCGGCACAATACCGGCCTTGCGTGCGGCACGGAACACCTGCTCAAAGTGCAGATTTTGCCGTTTGTCTGTCACATAAAGGATTTTATCCGGATGCCAATCCTCCATCCGCTGTACCATAGTGGCAAGGTCAGTGGTGGCGTATATGGAGGAGCCGTCAGATTTTACCAGGATGCAGGGAGGAACTTCTTTCTTGTCACCTTCCAAAGCCACGGGGATGACCCAGGCGCCTTCGGACTGAACAGCAATGCCCCGCTGCTTCATACTCTCCACCATCGGGGGAATGTAGGGGTCTGCATCACTTTCGCCCAGCCATTTTTCAAAATGAACATCCAAATTGTCGTAGTTCTTTTTCAGGTCAGCAACAGAAACGGCCATAATGTGATCCCAAATGGCCCGGTAGCCCCGGCGACCCTGCTGCAGTTCCAGCGTGGCCTGATGTGCCTTGTGGGAAAATTCCGGGTCGGATTTTTTGGAGGATGCGGTGGGATAGATCTCCTCCAGTTCGTCAACGGTAAAGGGTGCCTGTGTGGGGTATTCACCGGCATAATCCGGGTCAAAATAGGGCAGCTCCGGCTGACGGCATTGCAGCTCGGCGATGATCAGACCCATTTGCAGACCCCAGTCACCCAAATGCACATCGCCGATAGCGTAATAGCCCATAAATTTGTGCAGCCGCTTCAGGGCTTCACCAATGATTGCCGGGCGCAGATGGCCGATATGCAGGGGCTTTGCCACATTGGCTCCGCCGTAGTCCACGACGACTGTCTTTCCGGCACCGGGCTTTTCCACGCCAAAGTCTTCAGTGGTACGCATCTGCTCCAGATAATCCCGGAGAAAGCTGTCGGAAAGATTCATATTCAGAAAACCGGGCATAACAGCCTGGCAGAGGGAAAAGTCTTCACCCTGCAGCTTTTCTGACACAGCGTTTGCAATTTGAATGGGGGCACGTTTATATACCTTGGCGGCGGCCAGGGCTCCGTTGCACTGATATTGGCACAGGTCAGGCCGGTTAGACACTGTAACCCGGCCGTAGGCGGCATCGTATCCGGCCTGCTCAAAGGCTTTTTGTACTTTTTCGGAAATGATATCTAATATTTTTTCCATAATCGGCTCCTCATTTGTTTTTCAGCCATTGCAGATAATCATCGTAGGTGCCGTAGCGATCGACGATGGTACCATCAGGCTGGAATGCAATAACACGATTACATACAGAGGTGAGCATTTCGTGGTCGTGGCTGGCCAGCAAGACCACACCGGGGAAGGCCTCCAGCCCCTTGTTCACCGCCTGAATGGATTCCATATCCAGGTGGTTGGTGGGCTGATCCAGAAGCACCACATTGGCGCCGCTGAGCATCATTTTAGAGAGCATACAGCGAACCTTTTCGCCACCGGAAAGAACACCTACAGGCTTGAATACATCTTCATTGGAGAAAAGCATCCGTCCGAGGAAGCCGCGCAGATAAACATCGTCCTTTTTGGCAGAGTATTGCCGCAGCCAGTCCACAAGCTCTGTGTCATTACCCTCGAAGTAAGCGGTATTGTCCTTGGGAAGATAGCTACGGATGGTGGAAATGCCCCATTTGATGGAGCCCTCATCCGGCTCCAGTTCCCCCATAAGGATCTGAAAGAGTGCTGTCTGTGCCAGCTCGTTTTCACCGACAAATGCAATTTTATCGTTTTTACCTACGGAGAAATACACATTGTCCAGCAGCTTTTCGCCGTCCACAGTGACGGAAATATCCTTTACTGTCAGGATATCCTTGCCCAGCTCCCGCTCCGGCTGGAAGCCAACGAAGGGATAGCGGCGGGTGGAGCAGGGCATTTCCTCTACAGTCAGCTTGTCCAGTAGCTTCCGGCGTGCGGTGGCCTGCTTGGCCTTGGACTTGTTGGCGGAGAAACGCTGAATGAACAGCTGCAGTTCTTCAATCTTTTCCTGATTTTTCTTATTTTTGTTCCGGATCATAGCCTGCACCATTTGGGAGGACTCGTACCAGAAGTCGTAGTTACCCACATACATCTTGATTTTGCCGTAGTCGATATCTACCGTGTGGGTGCAGACGGTATTTAGAAAGTGCCGGTCGTGAGATACAGCGATGACCATACCCGGAAAATCCAGCAGGAAGTCCTCCAGCCAGTTAATAGAGTCAATATCCAGGTTGTTGGTGGGCTCGTCCAGCATAACAATATCCGGATCGCCAAACAGAGCCTGTGCCAAAAGCACCTTCACCTTGAGCCGGGGGTCAGTGTCACCCATCAGGTCATAGTGCATTTCTGTGGGGACGCCCAGCCCCTGAAGCATACGGGAGGCATCGGATTCGGCTTCCCAGCCGCCCATTTCCGCAAATTCTACTTCCAGCTCGGATGCCCGCATACCGTCCTCATCGGAAAAATCCGGCTTGTCATAAATGGCATCCTTTTCCTTCATTACTTCATAAAGGTGGGCATTGCCCATAATGACGGTGTCCATAATGGAATATTCATCATAAGCATTCTGGTTCTGCTTCAAAACGGAAACCCGCAGCTCCGGAGCAATGGTGATAGAGCCGGCTGTAGATTCCAGTTCACCGTAAAGAATGCGCAGAAAGGTGGATTTACCTGCACCGTTGGCACCGATAATGCCATAGCAGTTGCCGGGGAGAAATTGCAGATCCACGTGCTGGAACAGCCATTGCCCACCGAACTGCATACCTAAGTTGCTGACTGTAATCATTTTCTTCGTACCTCAATTTTCTTGCCTGCGGAAAAGCATCTATTCCTCAGGCACATAATTTTTCAGCCTAATCATATCACATATTTATGAATATTCAAAGAACTTTTTTAGAAAGGCTTGCATTTTTCTGCGGTTGTGATATAATTTTAGCACTCAGATAAAAAGAGTGCCAAAAATAATGGCGAAGAAGGAGTAAGTATTATGGCAAAGAAACAGTTTAAGGCCGAATCGAAGCGGCTGCTGGATCTGATGATCCACTCTATCTACACCCATCAGGAAATCTTCCTCCGGGAAATCATTTCCAATGCCAGTGATGCTATGGATAAGCTGGCCTATACCGCACTGACTGACGATAAGATCGCACTTGACCGCAGCCAGCTTGCAGTTACGGTTGCCCGTGATCAAAAAGCCGGTACCCTGACCGTGTCTGACCGGGGCATTGGTATGAGCAGGGAAGAGCTGGAGGAGAATTTGGGCACCATCTGTAAATCCGGTTCTCTGGGCTTTAAGCAGAATATGGAGCAGACCGAGGATATTGACATTATTGGCCAGTTTGGTGTGGGCTTCTATGCTGCCTTTATGGTGGCTTCCTCTGTAACGGTGATCTCCAAAAAGTATGGCGAAGATACCGCCTGGAAATGGGCCTCCGATGGCGCAGATGGCTATACGATCACGGAGGCAGAGCGGGAGTATCCCGGCACGGACGTGATTATGACTCTAAAAGAGGATACAGAGGATGAGAAATATTCCCGTTTCCTGGAAGAATATGAGATTCGCTCTCTTGTAAAGAAGTATTCCGATTATATCCGTTACCCCATTCGTATGGAGGTCACTAAGTCCCGCCTGAAAGAGGGCTGCCCGGAGGATAAGCCGGAATATGAGGATTATACGGAGATCGATACGCTCAATTCTATGGTGCCTATTTGGCAGAGAAATAAAAAGGATGTGACCCAGGAGGAGTACGAAAGCTTTTACCGGGAGAAATTCTTTGATTACAATAAGCCCGCAAAGGTGATTCCCTTCAGCGCGGAGGGAACAGTCTCCTTTAAGGCATTGCTGTATATTCCCTCCAAGGCACCTTACGATTACTACAGCAAGGATTTCAAGCGCGGCCTGCAGCTGTATTCCTCCGGCGTGATGATTATGGAGCACTGCGAGGATCTGTTGCCGGAGCATTTCTCCTTTGTTCGTGGCGTTGTGGACAGCCAGGATCTCTCCCTGAATATCAGCCGGGAAATGCTGCAGCACGACCGCCAGCTCAAGGTGATTGCTAAGGGCATCGAGAAGAAGATCAAGGCAGAGCTTGCCTCTATGCTGGAAAATGAGCGGGAAGAGTATGAAAAGTTTTATGCTGCTTTCAGCCGCCAGTTAAAGTATGGCACCGTTGCTCAGTACGGTATGCACAAGGATATGACACAGGATCTGCTGCTGTTCTACAGCCAAAGCCAGAAGAAGCTGATCACCCTGAAGGAATATGTTGTAGCAATGCCGGAGGGTCAAGAGAAGATCTATTATGTGTCCGGTGAGAGTGTAGACCGGCTGAGTAAGCTGCCCCAGGTGAAGCTTCTGTCCGATAAGAGCTATGATGTATTGCTGTGCACCGACGAGGTGGACGAGTTTGTGCCTCAAACGCTGATGAACTATGAGGAAAAGAGCTTCTGCAATGTATCTACTGAGGATCTTGGCTTGCAGACCGACGAGGAAAAAGAGAAGATCAAGCAGGATACGGAAAAAATGCAGGGCCTTTTGACCTTTGTGAAGGACACACTGACCGATGAGATCTCCGAGGTGCGCCTGTCCGGCAATTTAGGCGCGGCTCCCGTGTGTATGGTTCCAGCAAATGGTATGAGCTTTGAAATGGAAAAGTATATGAAGCGGATGAATCCGGACTTTGCTATGCCTAGTCAGCGCGTGCTGGAGCTGAATCCCACCCATCCGGCAGTTCAGGCAATGGAAAGTGCTATGACTGAGGATCCGGAAAAAGCAAAGGATTACGCAAAACTCCTGTGCTGCCAGGCACAGCTTTTGGCAGACCTTCCCCTGACAGATCCCGCCGCTTATACAGACCTTGTTTGTAAGCTGATGAAATAAAAAATTAAAAAAGCAGGCAGGAGCCGATTCCAATCGAACCGATTCCTGCCTGCTTTTTATAGTACCTGGATTTTTTAGAAGAAAATGCCCCGTGCCTTTTCTTTAATTTCTTTGGAGGCTACAAAGGGAATACGGGTGGTGTAGCCGTTTTTGGCGGCAACGATCTTCTTGGTGGGCCAAGCGAAAATATCCTTGTTCCATTCGTTGATGGTGTCGTTGTACAGCTCCCGCGCTGCGGTGATTTCCCGCTGCAAATACATATTCTGCTGCATAGCATCGGCAATTTCCCGATGGGCAGCCAACTCAGGATAGCTTTCCACGGCTACATTTACGCTGCGGGCGAGGGTGTCCACCTGCCCGCCCAGTGCATTGCGTGCTTCATCCAGATCAGCGGAACTGCCGGAACGGTATTTTGCAATGTTTTCAAATGTACTCTTATCCAGATCAATGGCTTTATCCAGTAACCGCGCACAGTTTTGCAGAACAACCACACGCTGTTCCAGGTAATTGTCAATCTGAGAAGCATTTCTTTGAATTTTCTGCTGAAGCTGATCAAAATGCTTTTGCGCATTGGTCTTCATAAAAAGAAAGATAAGGCCGGGGATAATACCGCATATCCAAAGGAAAATCTGGAACAGTGTGGAGCCAAAACCTACCTGTGCAGGTATTTTTTTGACAATTACATTGGTATCCACTCCTTCTTCACGCAGCTCGGGATTCAGTTCGTCCAATTGGTTTGCCATAGTGTTTTCTCCTTTTATGTTATTTTTGATATGTAGAGTTTGTTTCGCTGTCCCAGTGGCGTTTGGCCGGCCTGGGGCTGTTCGCTGATGCGGAAAAGATTGCTTTCCTCCAAAGGAATATACTCATCCCAGGGCACCTCCACATCATGGAAGTATCCGTCACCGCCGTGAACGCTAACAACATCTACACGCTTATGAATATCATAGGAATAGGCGGTAATGCGCGTGGTGTCGCCGGTATCATCGGAGCGGATCAACTGAGATTTAAGGATCGCCTGTGTTTTTGTGCTGGGGTGTACAAGATGGCTTGTATCAATACTATTGGCTAATGCCTCGTTTTCCTTAAGGGCGTAGTGCTGAGAAAGTGCAGGGATAGGCTTGAGGGACTGCACAGGCTGCTCCTGATAAACAGGAATTGCCCAAAGAGGTGCAAAATCGAAATATACCTGCTTAAAGTATTCTTGATTCAAGGATAGAAAACGATCTCGTGTAATGTCATAGGAGAAAGAACGGTAGCAGCCGGCGTTTATCTGAATAGGCCTGCTTTGACTATGACCGGAAATAATCAAATTTGTGCGCTTGCGTTTAATGAAGTGAAAATCATCGCCAAAGCCGTTTTTGGATAAAAGCAGCTTTACCATATTGATCTGTGCCAATGGAGTAAACAAGGTGCGGAACTGGACCTCGTTGTTGCGGTCAAGTGCATCAAAGAGCACCTCAAAGTCGCTGTTGGCCATTGAGGTAAAATCCAGGTTATCAGCAATGGCCTTATCGGCCAGCTTTTTAATTCTTTTTTCACCGCTTTTTACATAACGCTCAATCTGCTTATCGCTTTTTTGCTCCAGATGTGTAGCATCCCGGCTGAAGCAAAGCTCCGGGCCACCCTGTGCGCAATAGTTGAGAACGATTTGCGCGGTGTAAAAGGGCTTCGGCTTGGTGACAGAGGCGTGCAATGTTTCCGAACGGGAGCGAGTTTGCAAATGGCCATCGCTGTCCCGATATGTTTCGGTCCAGTGAATGGTTTTAGAGCCGTGATATGTTTCTGTTCCCATAGTGTGTATGACACGGTTTTCAAACAGAAAGGGATTGCCGTGAAAATGACCGGCCAACAGATCGGTGGTTGATTGCTCCCTGTTTCCCACGGGAGAAAAATCGTAGTTAATCTGCATATCTGCTTCCTGCTTTGCATGGAAACAATCCTCGAATGTCAGCATAGGTATGGTGGAGGTGATCAGGTGAAGGCAATCCCGGTCAGTAAACAGACGGTTTAGAGGTTCCATTTGTGCCAACGCCTGCGCATAAAGCTCTGAGACTTTTTTGTCCGCATTGTGAACATCCTCTCGCAGAGCCTGAATTATTGGCGTGACCTTCCAAAACACAAGCGGAATGAATATCACGGTAATGCAAAGAAAAACCCGCAGCACGCGGAACCAGTTCAGCTTCCGTTTCAGCTTTTTAAGATTATCCTGAAATAAATGGTATTGCTTAACGGTATGCCGATTTTCCTCAATGTCGATGCCGGAACGGATTGTCAGATCATCCAGAAACCTTTCAGTAAGTGCCATATGCCGGGGGCAGTATTTTGTGTTAAAATCCTGTTCCGGCTCAAAAATCAGCTCCTCCATATAAGCCCTCCCTTCGATGATATTCTACAATATTTTCATCTGTATGTAAAGAAAAAATCGTCCCACATTCTGTGAGACAAAGGGGGTGACAAAAGATTGCGGGCATTTGCTTTTACGGAAAAGATTTTTGCTGGAAGAAACAGAAAACGAAGAGTGCTAAAAGAACTTGCACAGCCAGTATCACAGGAAGTCCGACGGAAAAGACAGGGTGCTTTGTTTTATGACGGAACACCCACATTCCGAAAATGCAGCCTATGCTTCCGCCAATCAGAGCAATGCCAAGAAGCACCCTCTCCGGGATCCGCCAGGCACCGCATCTTGCTTTTTGCTTGTCTATGTGCATAAAAAGAAAGCCAAGGGCATTGACTGAAAGCAGGTAACCAATCAAAAAGGGCATATTATCAGCCTTTCTCAAGGGGGAATTATCGTGAAAAAAGGATGGATTGCCATACTGGCAGTGCTTTTTCTGCTGTGTGGCTGCGCATTGCAAAAAACGTATGAGACGGTTTTGGACTCAGCCACAGAGCCTGAAAAAGCAAAGCCATTACACCCTGTGGTGGAGCTGCCGACAGACGCGGTGCAGCAGACACTTTCATCGGAGGAAAACAATACAGTGTACTTTTGCGATGGGTATGTGCTGACAATGCAAATAACAGATGGAGGGGATTTGCAGAAGACTTTCCTTCAAACGACCGGGTTTCTGCCGGAGCAGCTGTCCATTATGAAAACAAAACAGGCAGATGCCACCTGCTATCGGGCGGTATGGACGGCTGCCGGAGATACAGGAGACCAGGTGGGGCAGTGCGCTGTGCTGGATGACGGAAGCTATCACTATATTCTCACAGTAATGGCAGAGGAAGAAAATTCCGGTGAGCTGCAGCGTGGGGCGTGGCAGACTATATTCCGTTCGTTCCGGCTTATAGATCCGGCAGAAGTGGTCAGTAGTGGCTCATAGCCTGCTGACAGAGCTGCTTGCATTCGTCAATGACGGATTGAGGATATAAGATTTGAGCCTTATCACCGAAGCCGATGACCCAGCTTAAAAACATAGGGGATACGGCAACCTTTACCGTGAAATTGAAATGCTCTTCACCATCGGGGATCAGCATAGTGTCCCGGCCAAAGCGGTCAATGACCACATTGAGGAGACTTTTGTGAAAACGCAGCTTGACATTGACAGCATCTCCGGAGAACATTTGAAACAGCTTGTTGGCGTGCGCGGTAAAGGCGGAGCCGGTCAGCTCGGGGCAGGGGATCCGCTTTTCTCCTGTTAATGTAATGCCCACCATCCGGTCAACCCGGTAGGAGGTGATGCCGTGGCGGGGGGAGTAGGCAAGCAGATAGCAGTTTTCGTTGTCCTGGCAAAGGCCATAGGGACTGGCAACATAGGGCTTTTCCCGGTAACGGCGGCTGCCATCCATATTCCAGTCGAAATAACGAAAGGTGATCTGACTGTTTTGACTGATCGCCTCCTGAATATCGTTGACGGAATAGTAAATGGTCTCATTCATACTTTTGACTCGGCCAGAGACAAACACATTTCTCTTCAGCAAGCTTGCCTCGTGCTCACCGACCTGCTGGCAAAGCTTGCCGATTAGCTCCCGGGATTTCGCTTCCGTCAGGTATCGGCTGGATTGCACCGCATCAATGAGCAGCTTCAGCTCCGGCATTTCGAAAATCCGGGATGCAATATAAAAACCGCCCTTTTTGCCGGGAATAGTCAGAATATCCACACCAAATTCCTGTAAGGTGGCAATATCGGAATAGACTGTTTTTCGGTCACAGTGAATCTGCTTTTTATCCAGCATTTCAATCAATTCGCTTGCTCTCACGGGGTGCTCCTCGTGGGAGTTTTTTTGCAGATAATCCCAAATGTAAAGGATTTTAATTTTTTGATCGTAGGAACGGGGCATAGTTACACCTCAATTCAGTTGTTATCTGCAGATAATTGTAACACATTTTATCAGAATAGGAAATATTTATTTCATAAAATGATGAAGAATTGGTAAATTTATCTTTTTTCTATTGAAAGTTTTTCGGGATTGGGCTATAATAAGCAAGAATTATAAAACAGGCGAGGGGAATGTATGAAGAATATCAGCTTGCTGGTTTGGCTGACACAGCTTGGCCTTTCCGTAGCCGTTCCACTTGCCAGTTTTGTTTTTCTCGGGGTTTGGCTTCACCGCCAATTTAGTTGGGGAATATGGGTCGTAGTGGTTGGCAGTGTGATTGGGCTGCTTTGTGCAGCAGACGGTCTGCGTTCTTCCCTGAAGGCGATGGACCGCCTTGCAAAAAAAGAATCAGAGGATACGCCTCCCGTAAGCTTTAATGATCATGATTGAGGAAGCAGTATATGTCAGAGTCTCGTAAAATCGTCCTTAAGGAGACCGGGCGCATTGCGCTGGGTGAAACACTGTGCTGTGCAGCTATGCTGGGGGTGTATGCACTGCTGGGCAGATTTCAGCTGCCTGTTTTTTGGGGCTGCCTTGCCGGCTTTTTCCTGAGTGTTGGTAACTTCTTTTTTATGGCCGTGAGCACAAGCCTTGCGGCTGATAAGGCGCAGGATCAGAATGTCAGTGGCGGCAAGCTCCTGCTTCGGAGCTCTATGGGACTTCGCTATGTGATACTACTTGTACTGCTGGTAGCCTTTGCCAAAAGCGGGGTCTGCGATGTGTTGGCATTGGTGCTGCCATTGGTGTTTGTTCGTCCTGTGCTTATGATTGGCGAGTTTTTTCGCAAGAAAGGGTGACGGCTTTTGAATATCACAGTTGAGGGTGCTTCGTATATCACCCTGTTTGGCTTTATGAATATTTCGCAGACCGTTCTTTCTCTGCTTGTGGTTTCTGTTATCTTGTGCATAGCAGGTATTTTGCTTGGCAGAAATCTGCAGAAGCGGCCTGGGAAAAAGCAGGTGCTGGTGGAAAAGGGTGTCACGATGATCCAAAATCTTGTAGTAGATACTATGGGTGCGCATAATGTGCATTGGACACCGTTTATTGCGACGATTTTTCTCAGCAGTATTTGCGGCTCTTATATTGGCCTGACCGGCTTCCTTCGCTCAACAACAGCGGATTTAAGCTGCACACTTACCTGGGCGGTTATGGTCAGTGTGATTATTTGGTATCAGTCTATTAAACGCAATGGCTTTTGGGGCTGGCTCAAGGGCTTTACCGAGCCGATTGTTGTAATGACTCCTATGAATTTGGTATCGGAGATCGCGCAACCCTTTGCTATGGCACTTCGACATTTTGGCAATGTGGCCGGTGGCGGTGTGATTACTTCCATTTTGTATACCGCATTGGGGCTTGCATCCACGGCACTGATCGGTGCCATTTCTAGAACTGTTGTCATTCCGGTGATACTTGCTGTTTTAGGCATTGCTATGTTTCTACGGGGCAGAAAAAAGAAAAAAGCTGCTCTTTGGATATTTGGTGTGGCATTCTTTTTGATCGGCTTGTGCGGGATTTTTGAATTTACGGGCCTACTTTCCGGCATTCCCATTTTGGCATATGGTTTGCCCGCCGTATTTTCCGTTTATTTTGATATCTTTTCCGGCTTCGTTCAGGCACTGGTTTTTACACTGCTTACTATGGTGTATATTGCCGGTGCATGCCCGCCGCCGGAGGAATATAAGCAGTAAAAACATCTACAAAAAATCAGGAGGATAATAAAATGGTATTCAATGAATTCTTTGTAAAAGCCTGTGCGGTTATGGCAGCAGGTCTGTGTATGGGTATCGGTGCAATTGGTCCGGCTTTGGGCGAAGGCAATGCAGTCAGCCACGCACTGGATGGTATGGCCCGTCAGCCTGAGGCTGCCAGCAATTTGCGTACAAATATGATCCTGGGCTGTGCTATTACCGAGACCACCGGTATCTACTCTCTGGTCGTTGCACTGCTGCTGATCTTTGCCGTGTAATGCAAGCTTTATTAATAAAGGAAAGAGGACATTGATATGCCGGGACAAGAAAGCTTTATCAGCTTTAATACATGGACGGCACTGTTTACGCTTCTGAATACTGTCACCGTTTATTTGGTGCTGAAGCATTTTCTTTTCCAGCCCGTTATGAAGCTTATCAAGGATCGGCAGGACGAGATTGATACGATGTATGCCGATGCGGACAAGGCAAAGCAGTCTGCTGCACAAATGGAGGCAGATTATCAGCAAAAGCTGGATACTGCTTCGCAAACCACAGACCGCCTGATGAAGGAGGCGGTGGAAAGAGGCCAGCAGCGGGAAAGTGAGATCATTCGTCAGGCCAATGCTGAGGCATCTGCGATTCGGGATAAGGCGACTGCGGATATTGCCCAGGAAAAGAAAAAGGCACTCAATGATGCAAAGGATGAAATTTCTGACATGGCCTTGGCCATTGCCCGGAAGGTCGTGGGACGGGAACTGAAGCCGGAGGATCAGGATCAACTTTTTGAGCAGTTTTTGCAGGAATTGGGTGAACAGTCATGAGTGATGTTGGCCGGATCTACGGGCGGGCACTTTATGACCTCGCCAATGACGAAGCTGTTTCTGATACAATTCTTCAGCAGCTTCAGGCTTTGCAGGAAAGCTTTCAGGCAGAGCCGACGTTTTTACGCCTGCTCAGTCTGCCGGAACTTCCGTTGGAGGAACGCTGCCAAATACTCGATACCTGCTTTGCTGATAAGGTGCATAGCTATGTGCTGAGTTTTTTGAAAATTTTAACACAAAAGCGTATTATCCGCAGTTTTCCGGATTGCCTGCGGGCTTATCAGGAGCAATATGAAGCGGATAATAATATTTTGCCGGTTACTGCGGTGACCGCCATACCGCTTTCTGCAAGCCAGCTTGAACGTTTGACGGAAAAGCTTTCTACTGTAACGGGTAAGACGGCACAGGTAAAGAATCGGCTGGATCCGTCCTGCCTGGGCGGCGTTCGACTGGATTATGACGGAAAGCGTGTGGATGGCAGTGTGGCCAATCGTTTGGAATCGGTACGCCGATTGCTGAAAAATACAGTTGTTTAGTAAGAGAGTAGGGAAATTATGGAATTACGACCCGAAGATATTACAAAAATCATTCGTGCCCAAATCAAGAATTATGAAAATAAGCTCCAGACTGATGAGACAGGTGTGGTTATTCTGGTTGGTGATGGCATTGCAAAGGTTACCGGACTGGACCAGTGTATGGCAGGGGAACTGGTAGCTTTTCCAAATGGCTCCTATGGTATGGCGCAGAATCTGGAGGAGGATACAGTATCCGTTGTTATTCTCGGCACCGATCAGGGTATTAAAGAGGGCGATACCGTCAAGCGTACCGGCCGTGTGGTCTCTGTACCTGTGGGAAACGGGCTGATCGGCCGTGTCGTCAATGCATTGGGGGAGCCGATCGATGGCAAGGGCCCTATTACTGCGGAAGCCTACCGTCCCATTGAGATGCCGGCTCCCGGCATCATTGAGCGGAAGCATGTTTCCCGCCCCCTGCAGACCGGCATTAAGGCGATTGATTCAATGATCCCTATTGGCCGGGGACAGCGTGAGCTGATCATTGGTGACCGTCAGACCGGTAAAACCACCATTGCCACAGATACCATTTTGAACCAAAAGGGAAAGAATGTTATCTGTATCTATGTTGCCATTGGGCAGAAACGCTCCACCGTTGCACAGACTGTGGAAAGCTTGACGGCCGGCGGGGCTATGGATTATACTGTGGTAGTTTCCGCAACTGCTTCTGAACTTGCGCCTATGCAGTATATTGCTCCCTATACGGGATGTACGGTAGGCGAGCATTTTATGTATCAGGGAAAAGATGTGCTGGTAATCTATGATGATTTGAGCAAGCACGCTGTTGCATATCGAGCTATCTCCCTTCTGATCCGCAGACCGCCCGGACGGGAAGCTTATCCCGGAGATGTGTTTTATCTCCATTCCCGACTTTTGGAACGTGCAGCGCAGCTTTCCGACGAGCTTGGCGGCGGCAGTCTTACTGCATTGCCGATTATTGAAACACAGGCAGGCGATGTTTCTGCCTATATACCCACCAATGTGATCTCCATCACAGACGGTCAGATATTCCTGGAGGATGAACTGTTCCACGCGGGAATTATGCCTGCGGTCAACCCGGGTATTTCTGTGTCCCGTGTGGGTGGCGATGCACAGATCAAGGCTATGAAGAAGGTGGCAGGTTCCCTGAAGCTATTGTACTCTCAGTATAGGGAACTGCAAAGCTTTGCACAGTTTGGCTCAGATCTGGATGCGGATACCAAGGCCCGCCTGGCATTAGGTGAACGGATCGTTGCCGTTTTGAAGCAGAAGAATAATGCTCCGGTGGAGGTGGCACAGCAGGTGTGCATTCTCTACGCGGTGACCCACGACTTCTTAAAGGAAGTGCCTGTGGAGAAAATACCGGAATTTGAAAGACGGATGTATGAGTTTATGGAACGGCGGTATGATCACGTCCTGGAAGCGATCTGTTCCACCGGTAAGCTGGAAAGCGAAACAGAAGATCATCTGAAGCAGGCTCTTGCAGAGCTTCTTCGGGAATTTCTTGTGAAGGTTTAAGGAGGGGAAAATCGTGGCCGGTGTTTCCACAAAGGAAATCAAAAATAGAATCCGCAGTATGGAGTCCACAAAGCAGATCACTAAGGCCATGGAAATGGTTGCAGCCTCCAAGCTGAGGCATGCGCAAAACCGTGTGCAGGAGTCCCGCCCTTATTTTGAAATTCTGTCCAATACCGTTTCGGAGATTATGGACAGTAACAGTGAGTTTTCCTCCCCTTATTTACTGTGCCGTCCGGTTAAAAAAGTGGCGTATATTGTGATTGCCGGAGACCGGGGGCTGGCCGGTGGATACAACAGTAATGCCTTAAAGCTTGCGGAAAGCCAATTTTCTGACCGGGAGATCTGCGTAGTGCCTATTGGAAAAAAAGCTATGGATTATTTTCACACCCATCGTGTGCCGATTCTTACCGGGCAATATACTTTAGCAGCAGAAATGAATGTTGGCGATTGCTTTTCGGTAGCCAAGCTTTTGTGTGGCTTGTATTGCTCTGATCAGGTAGACGAGGTTTGCATTGTGTATACGCAGTTTGTTTCCGTGCTGAACCAAACACCAAAGCATATGATGCTGCTTCCGCTGGTCAGGACGGAAAATGAAAAAGAACCGTGTGGCACACAGCTGTTGTATGAACCGGACTGTGAGCAGGTGTTTGAACGGATCGTACCGGAGTATGTGGGTGGAATTATCTATGGTGCATTGTGTGAAAGTCGTGCAGCCGAGCAGGCAGCCCGCCGTACAGCAATGGATTCCGCAACGCAAAACGCAGATGAAATGATCGCGGAACTTAGTCTGAAATTCAATCAGGCGCGGCAGGCGGCCATTACGCAGGAGATCACGGAAATTGTTGCCGGCTCCTGAGAATATGGCAACATATGGTTTGGCAATCATAAGAATTCCCCGAATGATAAAAGGAGATGAATCCTATGGGTAAAAATATCGGAACCGTTGTCCAGATCGTGGGACCAGTGCTGGACATTCGATTCCCGGAGGAGAGTTTGCCTGAGCTGCTTTCCGCCATTGAGGTCAAGCAGGATGACCGAACCGTTGTTGTGGAGGTTGCCCAGCATATTGGTGATAATGTGGTTCGCTGCATTGCTATGAGTTCCACCGACGGACTTCGCCGTGGAATTGAGGCTGTGGATACCGGTGCACCCATATCTGTCCCTGTGGGCGAGGCCTGCCTCGGCCGTGTATTCAATCTGCTTGGTCAGCCGATTGACAGTAAAGCAGCCCCAGTTACGGAAGAACAGTGGCCCATTCATCGCAGTGCACCGGCTTATGACGAGCAGGAGCCCGCAACGGAAATCCTGGAAACAGGTATCAAGGTGGTTGACCTGATTTGTCCCTATGCCAAGGGCGGTAAGATTGGTCTGTTTGGCGGTGCAGGTGTAGGCAAGACAGTGCTGATCCAGGAGCTGATTTATAATATTGCCACGGCGCATAACGGCTATTCTGTCTTTACCGGTGTTGGCGAGCGTACCCGTGAAGGGAATGACCTTTATAACGAAATGACAGAGTCCGGCGTTATTCAAAAGACGGCTATGGTGTTTGGCCAGATGAATGAGCCTCCCGGAGCCCGTATGCGTGTTGGACTGACAGGTCTGACTATGGCGGAGTACTTCCGGGATGTAAAGCATCAGGATGTGCTGCTGTTTATTGATAATATTTTCCGGTTTACCCAGGCAGGCTCTGAGGTGTCGGCACTGCTTGGCCGTATGCCCTCTGCTGTGGGATATCAGCCGACATTGGCCACCGAAATGGGTGCACTGCAGGAGCGTATTACCTCAACGAAAAACGGGTCTATCACCTCTGTGCAAGCAGTTTATGTGCCTGCTGACGACTATACAGACCCGGCACCGGCAACAACCTTTGCCCACCTGGATGCCACCACCGCTTTGGATCGTGGCATTGCTTCGCTGGGTATTTATCCGGCAGTGGATCCCCTCGGTTCCTCTTCCCGCATCCTGACACCCGCAATTGTCGGTCAGGAGCATTATGAGGTGGCCCGGGCGGTTCAGAGTATTTTGCAGCGCTACAAAGAGTTGCAGGATATTATTGCCATTATGGGTATGGATGAGTTGAGCGAGGAGGATAAGCTGACGGTCAGCCGTGCACGAAAGGTACAAAGATTCCTGTCTCAACCCTTCAGTGTCGCGGAGCAGTTTACCGGTATGAAGGGCAAATATGTTCCGCTTTCAGAGACCATTCGGGGCTTTCAGGAGATCATTGCCGGCAAGTATGACCAAATTCCGGAATCCTGCTTCCTGTTTGCCGGGACGATTGACGATGTAGTGGAAAAATGGAAGGGGCAGATGGAATGACTGCTTTTCCCCTGAAAATCGTTACGCCTGACGGCCTGAAGTATGACGGTATGGCAGAGGAAGTGATTGCCCGCTCTACAACCGGTGACATTGGCATTATGGCAGGGCATATCAATTGCGTGACACCCCTTGGTATGGGACAGGCAATGTTCCTGATTGACGGAAAACGCCGGTATGCAGCCTGCATTGGCGGTATGCTCAGCGTGATTGACGGAAATGTTACTCTGGTGGCTACCACCTTTGAGTGGGCAGAGAATATCGACCGGCAGCGCAGTGCGGCATCGGAAAGCCGTGCCCGCAGCATTCTGGCCGATAAGAATTCCAGCGATGCGGATATCCGGCTGGCAGAAGCCCGGCTAAAGCGTGCATTGATCCGTCAAAGCGTTGCACAGAAGAAATAAAAAAATCGGCGGCACAGGGCTTGATCCTGTGCCGCCATTCGTAGTGTGCTCGGCACGCATTATCACTTGGTGGTGAAAGTCGATTACAGACTTGGCAGTAGGAATTGTTAGCCAAAGACAAACTGCGAAAACTGACTTCCCGCAGTCAAGGCAGGAAAATAGACACGGTATTAAACAACATCAAAGTGTTTATGGGAATATAGAAAAAGTACGATGATTTTGTATCAAAACCATCGTACTAATCTGGCGGAGAGTGAGGGATTCGAACCCTCGTGCGATTGCTCGCAAACTGATTTCGAGTCAGCCCCGTTATGACCACTTCGATAACTCTCCATAAATTCTTCAACATTATAGCAGTAAGTGAAATAAAAATCAAGTGCTAATCCAAACGATGGAAGATGTTCCAAACGATGGAAGATGTTCCAAACGATGGAAGATGTTCCAAACGATGGAAGATGTTCCAAACGATGAATGTTGCATCCAATGGAGCAGGGGACTTTATTTGTTTGTGGGTTTGCGGCACATTTCAATTACTTTATCCATTTCCCGGGAAATAACAGAAAAGCTGTCCGGACGATGAGGGCGGAGGCAATTTGTGCAGTCTTTTATTCCGCTTTCCGTATATGTGAAGCTTCCGCCACACTGATCGCCTAATGCGTAAAGCGGGCAATAGCAAAACATACAGTTGAATTTTTCCGGATCTGCACCAGAATGACACGGGAAGTATTCGCAGCTTATGTTTTGGAAAAATTTGAAATTAGCCATAGTAATTCCTTTCTGGTTGTGTTACAATGTTTGCAACGGTGAGGTGAACATATGCGTGTATTTGTGGATGCGGATGGCTGTCCAGTCGTTGCTCAAGTTATTGGGTTATGCAATCAAATGAGAGTTCCGTGTGTTTTGATATGCGATACAGCACACGAGTTGCATCGCCAGGGCGCACAGACAATTGTTATGGATAAAGGTGCCGATAGTGTAGATTTTGCACTTGTAAACCGTGTTCAGACGGGGGATATTGTTGTTACACAGGATTATGGCCTGGCATCTATGTGTCTTGCTCGAAATGCACGCGTGCTTCATCAGGATGGCTGGGAATACACCCGGGAAAACATAGATGCACTGCTTTTTCAGCGGCATACATATAAGAAATATCGTATGGCCGGAGGCAGGATAAAGGGCTTATCGAAACGGACAAGCGCACAGGATCAGGCATTTGAAAAATCGTTTGCTGCGTTGCTTTCAAAAAGTGACCACGGATAGGTGCTTGGCGGTTCCTTTATGAATTCCATAGGGGCTTGGGTAAGCGGATGGGAAAAAGCCAGCCGGTGAGACCATAGTGCAATTTCACAGGGATCGTTTAAGGTTGCATATTTACGGTCGCCAACAAGGGGCATATTCCGCCCGGAAAACTGTGCCCGGATTTGATGTGTTCGCCCGGTGAGCAATCGGATATTTACCTTGCTTAGACCTTCCTTTGTGGAAAGAACCCGATAATCCAGTATGGCCTCCTGAACCCCTTTTCCCGGCTGCGTGACAATATAGGTTTTCCGTTCCTGCTTATTCCTGAGCAACAGATCTGTCAGACGGCCGGAAGGTGCGGATGGACATCCGTGAACAACAGCCAGGTATTCTTTTTGAAAATGGTTTTCTCTGATTTGCTGTGACAGCACGGCAGCCACTTCCGGTGACCGTGCCAAAATCATTAAGCCGGAGACTACACGGTCAAGCCGGTGCACGGTGCGAATATCTGCATTGGGATCACCTAACGCAAGCCGAACCAGCTCTGGCATACCACCGGGCTCATCGGTGGATAGCACGCGGGGCGGTTTTATGCATACGACCAACGCATCGTCCTGATATATAAGCTCCATAATATCCCCCTACATTTTTGCTTTATTCTATCAAAAAGCTTTTTGAATTTCAATATAAGGAGAAGAGAAAGATGAAAAAAATACTGCCGTTACTGTTATCTGGCTGTCTGCTGATTTGTATGCTTTCAGGGTGCAGTGTAGGTTCTTTGGTAAATCGCGTTGTAAATAAGTTTTCTCCCCGTGTAGATTTGCCCCAGGGACTGTCCTATTCTTTAGACAATGAAATGGTAGAACAGTTTTATACCGCTATGGAAAATGCAAAAAAAGCAGCAATGGAGACGGATGAGCAGGCAGCAGAAGCTGCGTTTTCTGCATTGGATGAAGCATATATGGACATATACGATCAAAACCAGATTGCCTATCTGTATTATTGCCTGGATTTAAGCAATTCCCAATACAGCAGCCAGTATGTTAACAGTACACAGATCCTTTCCCAGGCAGAAGCTGACTATAATGCCGTGGCAAAAGAACTGTATCTTATGGAACTGCCTCTTCATGAAGCACTGTTTGGAGACTGGTCGGAGGAACGTATCCAAAATATGCTCTGTTACAATGACAGAGTTCAGCAGATCAATGACCGCACAACACAGATCGTTGTGGCGTATCGGGAGCTTTCGGAAGATAGCTTTGCACAGGATATGATTCCATTATATAACGAACTGGTGAAACTGAACAACGAACTTGCACAGATCTACGGTTATAGTAACTATTACGAATTTGCCCACGATATGGTCTATGAGCGGGATTATGATTTGAGCCACCTGGAAAAAATGCGGACCCTTGTTGCCAAATATTTACCGGAACTTTGTGAAAAGGGAACAGAGTATTTTGAGACACGCTACGAACAGTTTGACAGAAAGCAGCGGGAGCTGTTTTACGGCTTTTCCTCAGGCAATAATTATCAACATAGTACCAGTAAGTATGTAAAAGAATATATATCCTCAATGCCGCAGCAAGCACAGGAGGATATGAATTGTATGCTGGACGGTTCTTCTGTATTCACAACGTCGGACACAGCGTATGCCGGTGCATTCACATTGGATATTTCCGGTTTACCGTTCTGTTATTTTGGTCCCAGTTATGCAGATAATACGACGGTGATTCACGAAATGGGACATTATTATGCAAGTATGGAATCAGACACCTGGCCAATTCCTATGGATTTGGCGGAAACACATTCTCAGGGAAATGAGTATCTGTTCACGCAATTTGCTTCCACTGTGGTAGAGGGCGATATTTATGATGCCATTTCTGCATATAAGCTGGTGAATGATATTGGTATGACAGTGCTCTATACGATGGTGGATGAATTTGAGTATCAGGTATATACAAATGAAGATGCCGGCAATATGTCTTTGGCGCAGTATGAAGAATTGATGGAGCAGGTTGCAGAGTGTTACGGTGGAATCGAGAAGCTGAGTCAAACTATAGGGGATATTCAATCTTATTGGAAATATGTTGTGATTGAAAGTCCGGTGTATTATGTTAGTTATGCGGTATCCGGTCTTGCGGCTATGGACCTGTTTCTGCAGGCAGAGGTAGATAGCCAGCAGGCAAGAGAAAACTACTGCTGTCTGATCGAGCAGGCAGAAACCGATCAGGGATTTTTAGCCTGCATTCGCCAGGCAGGAATGTATAGCCCGTTTGAAGAGGAACTGTATCAACGCCTGCAAAACAGATTTGGAAAATAATCAAAAAAAGAAAAAATAACATTTGACAAATCACGAAAAAACCTATATAATATCAAAGCGTGATTGTCAGGAAGGGGGATACTATGCTGTTTGGGCTTTCAAAAATTATGGATAGTCCCGGAGCATCGCTTCCTTTTTCTGTCAGCGTTGATCTGAGCGATCTTCATTATGGCACCAGTTATCCGGTTCCTGAGCCGGTGCTGGCAAGTGGTTCTGTGAGGAACACCGCAGGTGTTCTTGTGATGAAGGGTGAGATTTCAACCTGTATTCACGGCGTTTGTGACCGCTGTGCGTCTGCTTTTACCCGGGATTTAAAGATCCCGATTGATGTGGTTTTGGTGCAGGAGCTTGCCAATGAGGACAGCGAGGATGAGTGGGTATTTCCCCAGATAGATGGCTGCGCGGATCTGGAGGATATCGTTCGGACAGTATTTGTCCTGAATATGGATTCCAAGCTTCTCTGCAAGCCGGATTGCAAGGGAATGTGCTGTCGTTGTGGTCACAACCTGAATAATGGCTCCTGTTCCTGTGAAAAAGAGCTTGACCCACGCTTTGCTGCTTTACGGCAGCTTCTAAGTAAGTAAAAATGAAATGCTGATAAAGCAGATTGACCAAGGAGGTGTCATCCATGGCTGTTCCTAAGTGTAAAGTGTCCAAGGCTCGTCGTGATAAGCGTCGCGGCGGCAATTCCAAGCTGGCTGCTCCCAGCGTAGCAGTTTGCTCCAAGTGCGGTGAGCCCGTCATGCCTCACAGAGCTTGCAAATCCTGCGGCAACTACAATGGCCGTCAGGTTCTGGCTGCCAAGGCTGACTAAGGCTGGAAAAAGCGAAAGCAAGCGGAAGGCAAATTGCCTTCCGCTTTTTCCATGTTCAAGAAATATTTAACATTTATTTGCGTAATATTCGTTGATTTCAAGGAAAAACTGTGCGATAATAGATCAGAATGAGAGGAGAGGATCGTTATGGCAAGACCTCTGGTTGCAATCGTTGGACGACCCAATGTGGGTAAATCTATGCTGTTTAATAAGCTGACCGGCCATAGAACCTCTATTGTGGAGGATACTCCCGGCGTGACCCGGGATCGGATCTACGGTGACTGCGAATGGTGTGGCAGAAGTTTTTCTGTGGTGGATACCGGCGGTATTGAACCGGGCACGGAGAACGATATGCTTAAATTTATGCGGCGGCAGGCCGAGATCGGCATTGAGCTTGCTGACTGCATTGTTATGGTTACAGATGTGCGTTCTGGGGTAACGGCAGCGGATGCGGATGTGGCGACTATGCTTCGTAAGTCAGGAAAGCCTGTAGCACTGGCTGTTAATAAATGTGATTCTATTGGTCCGGTGAACCCGGATGTTTATGAGTTTTACGGATTGGGCATTGGAGACCTGTTTGAGGTTTCTGCGCTTCACGGCCATGGCACCGGTGACCTGCTGGATTGGTGCCTGGAGCAGTTTCCGGAGGAAGAACCGGAAGAGGATACCTCCGATGTCATCAAGGTTGCCATTGTCGGCAAGCCCAATGTGGGCAAATCCAGCCTGCTCAACCGTATTTTGGGCGAGGAGCGGGTGATCGTTTCCAATGTGGCCGGTACGACCCGGGATGCGATCGACTCCGAATTTGAAAATGAAACCGGTAAGTATTGCTTTATTGATACTGCGGGTATGCGCCGCAAAAGCAAGGTGGACGATATGATCGAACGCTATTCCAATATGCGTACGATCAATGCCATTGAGCGCAGTGATGTCTGCCTGATTTTAGTGGATGCCAATGAGGACGTGACCGAGCAGGATACCAAAATTGCAGGCCTGGTTCATGAGGCGGGTAAGGCTGCCATTATTGTGGTGAATAAGTGGGATGCGGTTGAGGACAAGCAGACCAATACGATGCGGGATAAGGAAGCAGGCGTTCGCCAGGGACTGAGCTATATGACATATGCACCGGTGGTGTTTTTGTCCGCACTTACCGGCTCCCGTGTGGATAAGCTGTTTCAGGTTATTCAGGATGTGTACAAGCAAAACACAAGCCGCATTACCACCGGTGCACTGAACAGTGTGCTTGCCGATGCGACAGCCCGTGTGCAGCCTCCGTCGGATAAAGGGCGTCGCCTGAAAATTTATTATATGACCCAGGCAGGAACGAAGCCTCCGCATTTTGTTATTTTCTGCAATGATGCCAGGTTGTTCCATTTCTCCTATCAGAGATATCTGGAAAATCAGATTCGGGAAGTCTTTGGCCTTCAGGGAACGCCTGTCCGGATCACGATTCGTCAAAAGGGTGATAAGGAGGAATAACCATGTGGCTCTCTCTTGTGGTAGGTGTTTTAACAGCATACCTTTTGGGTAATCTGAATGGAGCCATCTGCGTTTCCTCTTTTATGCACGAGGATGTTCGTAGCCGTGGAAGCGGAAATGCCGGCCTGACCAATTTTATTCGAAATTTTGGAACAGGCAGTGCCTTGTATGTGATTCTGGTAGACGGTATGAAAGCGGTGCTTGCGTGCTTGGTTTGCGGCTTTTTGCTGAAGCCCTTCGGATATTATCTGGAAGGGGTTATGGCAGGCGGTGCGGCGGTTATGCTTGGGCATGTTTATCCGGCATTGCTGGGCTTTCGTGGAGGGAAAGGCATTTTAAGCGGCCTTTTCATTGCGCTGGTTGCGGATTGGCGGGTCGCTGTGCTGATTCTTGCAATATTTGCTGCGGTGTATTTTTTATCCGGCTATGTCTCTCTCGGCTCGGTGATTGCCGCAATTGGCTTTGCGGCTGGCTTTTGTGTATTCCATTTGAATTCGCCCTGGGTTGTGGCTGGCGGTGTTTTTATGGCTGCTTTGACAATTTTTATGCACAGAAGCAACATTAAACGGCTGCTTACTGGCAAGGAAACGAAAACAAATCTCTTCAAAAAGGAGAAAAGCCAATGAGGGCGGCCGTGGTTGGCAGTGGCGGCTGGGGTACGGCACTGGCATTGTCACTGTATAGAAACGGTCACGAGACTGTCCTGTGGTCACACGATCCGGCAAAAGCAGTATCCGTACAACGGACACGCCAAAACCCTATGCTGTCCGGGATCCTGTTGCCGGAAGAAATTCTTGTGACGGCAGATCCCCGGTTTATCTCTGGATGTAAGATTGTTGTGATTGCCTGTCCGTCCGTGCATATTCACTCGGTTTGTCGGCAGATTGCAGCGTATTTGGATCCGGATGCGGTTATGGTTTCTGTGACCAAGGGAATAGAAAAAGATACTTTTTTGCGAATGAGTCAGATTGTTTCGCTGGAATCAGATCGCCCTGTCGTGGCCCTTACCGGGCCAAGTCACGCGGAGGAGGTCGCACGGCAAATTCCAACGGGCTGTTTGGCAGCTTGTGCCGATAAGGCACTTGCGGAGCTGGTGCAGGATGTGTTTATGTCCGATAGCTTCCGCATTTATACCAGTCCTGACATTGTAGGTGCGGAGCTGGGCGGTGCATTGAAAAATGTCATTGCTCTGTGTGCCGGAACCGTTGATGGACTGGGTTATGGGGATAATACATTAGCTATGCTAATGACGAGAGGTTTAACGGAAATTGCCCGTTTGGGCGTTTCTTTGGGTGCACGCAAGGAAACCTTCGCCGGTCTGGCCGGCATTGGCGACCTGATCGTTACCTGTACATCTATGCATTCCAGAAACCGCCGCTATGGTGTGCTTTTGGGGCAGGGAATGGAGCCACAGGCTGCACTGGCACAGATTGGTGCTGCAGTGGAGGGCTACTATGCCGCCGGTTCTGCATATGCACTGGCAAAGAAATGCTGCGTGGATATGCCAATCGTAAGTGCAGCATATGCTGTGCTTTATGAGGCAGTACCGGCAAGAATTGTTGTGCAGGAGCTTCTGAAGCGGCAGAAACGCTCAGAGTGTGAAGACCTTGGCTGGATGTAGATCCCTGGATATGCGCGTAATGGCACGCAGTCTCCTATGGGAGTCTGCGTGCTTTTTCATTAGGAAGCAATGCGGCAATGCCGCCTGTATAAACCCACTTTCGGAAAGGAAGTAAACTATGTTAGAGCTGAAGCAAATATGTAAAAACTACAGTGAAGGAAGCAGTGAGGTGCGTGCGCTTCGGTGCATTGATCTGCAATTTCGGAAAAACGAATTCGTGTCCATATTAGGCCCATCCGGCTGCGGAAAAACAACAATGCTGAATATTATTGGTGGTCTGGATCAGTATACAAAAGGCGATTTGATCATCGACGGTGTCTCCACAAAGAACTATGGAGATCGGGAATGGGATTCCTACCGGAATCATTCTGTCGGATTTGTTTTTCAAAGCTATAATCTGATCCAGCACCAATCTGTTCTTGCTAATGTGGAGCTGGCACTTTCTCTGTCCGGCGTGGGAAGAAAAGAGCGGCGGGAGCGGGCGAAAAAGGCTTTGGAGCAGGTGGGACTGGGGGATCAGCTGCGAAAAAAGCCCAGTGAAATGTCCGGCGGCCAAATGCAGCGCGTGGCCATTGCCCGTGCACTGGTAAATGACCCGGATATCATCTTGGCGGATGAACCGACGGGTGCACTGGATACACAAACCAGCGTGCAGGTTATGGAGCTGCTGAAGCAGATCGCAAAGGACAGACTGGTGATTATGGTCACACATAACCCGGAGTTGGCGGAAAAATACTCCACCCGTATTATTCGTATGCTCGATGGGAAAATTATCGGCGACACAATGCCCCTGGATACGCAGGAGCAGAAGGCACTTCAGGCCCAACGAAAGGACGGAAAGCCCAAGCGTGTGCGCAAGCCCTCTATGTCCCTGTTTACTTCCTTTGGCCTGTCGCTGAAAAACCTGATCACAAAAAAAGGAAGAACGATCCTTACCTCCTTTGCCGGCTCCATCGGCATTATCGGCATTGCGCTGATCTATGCCGTCTCGCAGGGAACTACCGGCTATATCGCAGATGTGCAGGAGGATACGCTGGCTTCGTATCCACTTACGCTGGAGGCTACCACCGTTGACCTGACAACCCTGATGCAGACCTTTATGGGCACGGCCGATGTATCGAAAAATGAGCATCCCCTGGATGGCGTTTATTCCCAGTCGGTGCTGTTTGATATGTTTAATGCACTGAATAACATTGACTCTACGGAAAACGATCTGCACGCCTTCCGTGCACAGGTGGAGCAGGAGCTTGCAGACCCGGAAAGTACGCTCAGTCAGGCACTTTCCGGTGTACAGTATACCTATGACCTGGATCTGCTTGTCTATACAAAGGCAGTGGATGGAAATATTATTTACTCGGATACCCAGCAGCTTCTTATGGAAGCGGTGACCCGCAATTTTGGAACGGATATGTCTTCTATGATGAATATGCGGGAGCAGATGACCAGTTCTATGGGAATGTCCGCTATGAGCAGTTCTGGAATGAAGCTTTGGAATGAAATGCTCAGCGGCAAGGATGGCAGTATGATCAGCCCGCTTCTCCGGGATCAGTATACCTTGGTAAGAGGTGACTGGCCGAACAGCTATGATGAAATTGTTTTGGTGGTCAATGAAAATTATGAGCTGGACGACCTGACACTCTATGCACTGGGTTTGAAAACACAGGATGAGATCAATGCGGTTTTTGATGCCGTCCAAAACGGTGCGCAGATCAATACCACCCAGCAAAAATGGAGCTTCGAGGAAATTATGGATATGAAGTTCCGTGTGATATTGAATTCGGATTGCTTTGTTTATGATGAGCAGCAGGGAATCTATACAGATCTGCGTGAAACGGAAACCGGCCTTCGCTATCTCTATGACAATGCGGTGCCTCTGCGTGTCAGCGGTATCATTACCCCCAATCCGGATTCCACCTCCCATATGCTTACCGGCTCCATCGGTTATACCAAAGCACTGACGGAGTATGTGATCCGGCAGGTGCAGGACTCTCCGGCGATTCAGTCTCAGCTGGAAAACCCCAATACGGATATTCTGTCCGGCTTGCCGTTTAAGGACAGCGGCACGATGACCGATGAACAGAAAATGGAAAAATTCCGAGAGTTTGTCGGTTCCTTGGAGCAGGCACAGAAGGCGGAAGCTTATGTGAAGATTATGAGCATTCCTGCTCAGGAGGTGATAGATGCGGCGGTGGAAAACGCACTACAGCAGGCTACCCGTGAGAGTATCGAGCAAACGATCTTCCAGGCAATGCGCCAGCAAATGAGCGTGGAGCAGTCTGAGGTGGAGCAGTATATTGCGCAAATGAGCGACGAAGAGCTCAATGAGTTGTATGCCCAAATGGTGGAGCAGCAGGTGTGCGCGCAAACAGCTGCACAGGTTCAGCAGCAGCTTTCCGCTGTCCCGGAAGCCCAGCTTGCGGCAATGCTGGATGGGGCAATGGATGGCTATACAGCAGAGCAGTGTGCCCGGTATTACGATGAAGTGCTGACCTTCTCCGAAAATACCTATGACAGCAATCTGACTCAGCTTGGCTATGTCAAGCTGGATTACCCCGCAACTATGAACCTTTATGCCTCCAGCTTTGAAAATAAGGAGCTGGTGGAGGATTTTATTGCCGATTATAACGATTCCGTTGAGGAACTGAAGCAGATCCATTATACGGACTATGTTGGCCTGATCCTTTCCGGTGTGACCAGTATTATCAATGCCATCACCTATGTTTTGATCGCCTTCGTGGCCATTTCGTTGGTTGTTTCTTCCATTATGATTGGCGTGATCACGCTGATATCCGTTCAGGAGAGGACAAAGGAGATCGGCATTCTTCGTGCCATCGGCGCCTCTAAGCGGAATGTTTCCAGTATGTTCAATGCAGAAACGGTGATTATAGGCTTTACCTCCGGCCTGATCGGCGTGGCGATGACCTGGGTGCTGTGTATTCCTGTCAATGCCATTGTGCAGCACTTGACCGGTATTTCCAGCCTGCAGGCCTATCTGCCCTGGCAGGTGGCGCTGATCCTTGTGGGGATCAGTGTGTTGCTGACCTTGATTTCCGGCTTGATCCCCTCCCGCAGTGCGGCGAAGAAGGATCCTGTGGTTGCGCTGCGAACGGAGTAATATCCGCTTCCAGTTTGCTATTCTGTTTGAGATCTGCCCCCACTGGGCGGGTCTCAAACTTTTTTTGTACAGAAACATTTCGGAAACATTTCTTGAAAATTTCTAAAACAATCCCCGGATATAATACAGCCATAAATTACCGAAAGGGGAAAACAATATGAATCACAACAATCAGGAATTTTTGGTGCAGAAGATCCGCACCCAGTACACGGAGAAGGAATTTACCGATTTGGATGCCCTCCGGGCATTGGACAGCAAGGTGAAGAAGCCTGCCAACGTCTTTGCGTATACCTTTGGTATTGCGGGTGCACTGATTATGGGTGCAGGTATGAGCCTGATTATGACGGATATCGGAGCGACGATTGGAATAACCGAGCCGCTGGTGCCCGGAATGGTTGCAGGCCTTGCCGGAATGGCGATAGCTATCGCAAATTATCCTGCTTATCGGCATATCCTGAGCAGCCGCCGCAAAAAATACGCACCCCAGATCATCGAATTAAGCAATAAAATTTCCGGTAGAGCGGATGTGTAAACAAAACTGTAACAATTCCCTGATAAAATAGTCAAAAAATTCGGGGAGGGGACAGGATGTTTCAAATTTTGGTCGTAGAGGACGATCGGGAGCTGAACCGTACTGTGTGTGCGTTTCTCAATGGCAGAGGCTACGATGCCATTGGCTGCCTGAATGCGGAGGAAGCTTACGATGCTATGTATGCCCACGTGTTTGATCTGATCATAACCGATGTGATGATGCCGGGGACAGATGGCTTTGCGTTCACCAAAACGGTACGGGAAATGAATCAGGAGATTCCTGTTTTGTTTATGACAGCCCGGGAGGATATGGCAGCGAAGCAGAAGGGCTTCCTGAGCGGCGGAGATGACTATATGGTCAAGCCTGTGGATTTGGAGGAGCTGCTTTTGCGGATCGGTGCATTGCTGCGCCGGGCAAAAATTGCGGCTGCCCGCAAGCTGGAGATCGGAAAATTTACGATGGATGCAGATGAGCATACTGCCTGCCTGGAGCAGGAGGAAATTCCTTTGACCAGCCGGGAGTTTGCCATACTGTATAAGCTTTTGAGCTATCCCAAAAAGACCTTCACCCGCACGCAGCTGATGGACGAATTTTGGGATGCGGATACGGAGACGGCACCACGGGCAGTGGATGTGTATATGACCAAGCTGCGGTCCAAGCTGGCCCGCTGCGAGGATTTTGAGATCAAAACCGTCCACGGGCTGGGATACAAGGCGGTGCTGAAATGAAAAAGAAGAGCTTTGGCGGCAGAGTCCTGTTTGCCATTTACCGTTACGCCGTCTTTTTCCTGCTGGTGGCCTTTTTGGCAACCTGTACGATGACCCTGTTTGTCAGCACCCTTTCCAGAGATTTGGGGTTGACACTGACCGGGGAAAATCTCAACCGGGCGGCCAAGCTTACCTTTTGGAATGTGGTGCTGCTGAGCGCTCTGTTTACCGCCGTGGATATTATCCGCAGAAAGCTGACCACAGACCGGATCACCCGGCATATTACATCTGCTGCACGTCGGATCGTGGAGGGGGATTTCAGCGTTCGGATCGCACCAATCTCCCGGCTGGCGGCAGATGAAAGCTATACGGAGATCATAGATTGCTTTAACAAAATGGCGCAGGAGCTGCAAAGCGTGGAAACTCTGCGCAGCGATTTTATTGCCAATGTCTCCCACGAAATGAAGACCCCGCTTTCCGTCCTCCATAATTACGGTACTCTCCTGGCATCGCCGGAGCTTACCCGGCAGGATCGGCTGGCGTATGCCAAGGGCGTTGTGGACGGTACACGCAGAATGACGGATATGATGACAAATGTTTTGCGGCTGAACCGGCTGGAAAACCAGCAGATCTATCCGATGTCCACCCGGTACGACCTGGGGGAGCAGCTATGTGAATGCCTGCTTCCCTATGAGTCCGTGTGGGAGGAAAAGGAGATCACGCTGGAGACGGAAATCGAAGAAAATATTTTTGTCCGTGCAGACCGGGAGCTGCTGAGCCTTGTTTGGAACAATCTGTTTTCCAATGCCTTCAAATTTACCCCCTCCGGCGGGACGGTCACAGTCCGCCTTTGTACCCAGGGGGAAAAGGCGGTTGTTGCCGTTCAGGATACGGGCTGCGGTATGACGGCAGAGGTGGGCAGCCATATTTTCGAAAAGTTTTATCAGGGAGATCCTTCTCACAGTGTGCAGGGCAACGGACTGGGCCTGGCGCTGGTAAAGCGGGTCGTGGATATTCTCTGCGGAGAAATATCGGTGACAAGTTCAGTGGGGAAGGGAACTACCTTTACGGTAAAGATAGAGAGGCAGTAGGATGAATTGGAAAAATGTACTCCGGCGCCTGCTTGCTCCCCATATTGCGATTATGCTTCTTTTGCTGCCGGTCAGTGCCGGTGGGCTTGTGTATACAATGCTGCGTCTGCCGGAGCATTCTCCTGTGCGGATCGGCAGCTATGTTGTGGCGTTTTATACGCTGACAGTCTGGTGTGTCCGGATCCCGGAGCTGGTGGTGTTTTGCCGGAACTTTCAAAAGCAGAATAAATATGCCCGCCTTTGGCTGGGAAATACCCGGCTTCGTGTCAATGTGACACTTTTGTGGTCGGTGCTTTGGAATACGGCCTACGGCCTGTTTCAGCTTGCCCTTGGAATTTATCATCGCTCCTGGTGGTACTATTCTCTGGCAGGCTATTATGTCTCTCTGGCGGTTATGCGCTTTTTCCTTGTGCGCCACTCCACACGCCATCGTCCCGGCGAAAAAATGCGGGAGGAGCTGCTGCGGTATCGAACCTGCGGCTGGGTATTCTTGCTGACAAACCTTGCCCTGACCGGTATGATCGCCTACCTGGTGTTTGAAAACCGTCCTGTCCGCCACCACGAGATCACCACCATTGCGATGGCGGCCTTTTCCTTTACCACCCTGACCGTGGCCATCGTCAATGTGTTCCGCTACCGGAAGTATGGCAGCCCGGTGTATTCTGCCTCCAAGGCCATTTCTCTGGCATCGGCCTGCGTTTCTATGCTTACACTGGAAAATACTATGCTGCAAACCTTCCGTGGAGAGCTGAGCACCCGGGAAACAAGATTGTTTTTGGGCTTGAGCGGCGGCGTGATCGCGCTGTTTATTTTGGCAATGGCCGTGTATATGATCGGCAGCAGTGACAGAAAACTGAAAGAATTGGAGATATCAAATGGAGAATAAGGAAGATTTTCAAATGACCTATTCCGCACAGCTCCGGCAGGAGGTGCAGTCCATCCGGGATAAATATATGCCTCCGGAGGAGGATAAGCTGGCAAGACTCCGGGCACTGGATGCCTCCGTTACCAAAAAGGGAAGCGCTGCCGCCATTACCGTCGGCGTGGTGGGCACTCTTTTGCTGGGGGGCGGTATGAGCCTGCTTATGTCTGAGCTGGGGAGCTATTTTGGCGTGCTGGCGGTGCCTCTCGGGCTGGCCTTCGGGCTGGCCGGTATGGTCATTGTCGGAATGGCTTACCCCCTTTACCGGCGTGTGGTGAAAAAGGAACGGAAGCGGATCGCCCCCGAGATCCTCAGCTTGTCACAGGAGCTGATAGGCTAACAGCCGAATATTAAGAAAAATATAAAAAAGACCCACGGTGATGCACCCATCATTGTGGATTTTTTGCAAAGATAAAGGTACCAGGGTACCAGAAAGTTGCAAAAACCAGTGGACAAGTGGAAAAGAAGAATGTATAATTAGATAAAATACCGAATAAAAAATGGAAAGCCTGGTGATGTGTGGACAAATTGACGGGTATGCCTGCTGTGCGGCGTGTCCGGAATCCTGGCAAAATAACCCCCATACCGTACAGCAATGGGGAAAATTAAGGAGGACAAAAAATGAGTAAGCTTATTCACACAAAACGCCTGCTTGCCTTGGTTATGGCTGTGCTGCTGATCGTTTCTCTTGTGCCGGTTTCGGCATTTGCGGAAACCAGCTACACCCTTACCGGCTTGCAAAGCGACGGTTTGCAAACCAACAGTGCCACGGAACATCTGATTAAGTTCAATGGTACTAATATGGGTAACCCAGACACATTGGTTCTTAAGCCAACGGAAACATCCAATGTGCAGTTGATCCGTAATGCTGTGACCTACAACATTGGTGCACCCGGACAGGATACACTGGCTATTTGGGGCGGCGGAAACAACGGATATATTAAAGTATCTGAGTATTATTCCAACCTTTCCAACGGTGGCTCCGGCTATAAGGCGCCTGAGCAAGGTGATGTATTCGTTGTTTCCGGAACATTCCAAACAGCTGACGGTGCCACAACGGTTTCTGTGGAAACGACTTACATTACCGTTGGAGCAGACAATGCACTGACTTTCTCTACGGAAAAGCCTGTAATTGAAACTGTTCTGCAGCTTAGCGGCTTGCAAAGCGACGGTTTGCAAACCAACAGTGCCACGGAACATCTGATTAAGTTCAATGGTACTAATATGGGTAACCCAGACATATTGGTTCTTCAGCCAACGGAAACATCCAATGTGCAGCTGATCCGTAATGGTGTGACCTACAACATCGGTGCACCCGGACAGGATACACTGGTTATTTGGGGCGGTGGAAACAACGGATATATTAAAGTATCTGAGTATTATTCCAACCTTTCCCAAGGTGGTTCCGGCTATAAGGCACCTGAGGCTGGCGATGTCTTTATCGTTCAGGGCGCCTTTAAAGCCGGTAATACCAAGGTTGTTGTGGAAACAACGTATATTACCGTTGGAGCAGATAATGCATTGACTTTCTCTACAGAAGCACCTGTGATTGACTCGACGCCGCATCTTACGGGCTTGCAGAGCAATGGCCTGCGTGCAGAGAGTGCGACAGCACATTTGATCAATTTTACTTGCACCAATTTTGGTAACTCAGAAGACTTGGTTTTTCAGCCGACGGAAGCTTCAAATGTGCAGCTGATCCGTTATGGTAAGACCTATAACATTGGTGCAACCGGACAGGATACACTGGTTATTTGGGGTGGTGGAAGCAGCGGATATATCAAGGTGTCCGAATTTTATTCCAACCTTTCCCAGGGTGGTTCCGGTTATAAGGCACCCCAGGAAGGCGATATCTTTATCGTTCAAGGTACCTTTAGATCCGGAGATACCGAGGTTGTTGTGGAGACAACGTATATTACTGTTGGCGAAGATAACGCACTGATCTTCTCTACGGAAGCTCCGGTGATTGACAGTTCTCTGTTGTACCTAATCGGTTTGCAGAATAATAATCTGAAGGAAAACTCTGCAACGGAACATCTGATTAATTTTCAGGGTGCAAGCTGTGGAAATGAAGGCGCTTTGGTGCTTCAGCCGACAGATCCTTCCAATGTGCAGCTGATCCGTTATGGTAAGACCTATAGCATTGGTGCACCCGGACAGGATACATTGGCAATTTGGGGCGGTGGAAATAGCGGATATATCAAGGTGTCCGAATTTTATTCCAATCTTTCCCAAGGAGGTTCCGGTTATAAGGCACCTCAGGAAGGCGATGTTTTTGTCGTTCGCGGCATCTTCCAGACTGCAGATGGCAATAGCAAAGTATTTGTTCAAACCACTTATGTTACCGTCGGTGCAGAGAATGTTCTGACCTTCTCCACTGAAAAGCCGGATGTTTCCTGCAATCACAGCAAGACCACGCAGACGACTGTGGAAGCTACCTTTGAGGCTGCAGGTTATATTGCTGTGACCTGTGATAATTGCGGCGAGGAAATCTCCCGCACAGAGCTTGCACAGCTTTCTGGTGCTGTGAAGAATTGGAATATTACCCTGTGCGATAATATCCAGCTGAACTTCAACCTGACAGTTTCCGTTCCCGATGTGGCGAACGCAAAGGTTCAGGTGAATGTGGCCGGTGTGCAGAAGCAGTACGCTCTCAGCGAGCTGCCCTGCGAGGATGATGTCTACAGCCTGAGCGTAGAGCTGGCTGCTGCACAGATGACCGAAACCGTTTCTGTCAGCTTCCTGTACGGGGAATGCACCAGTGCGGCTTCTGATTACACCGTCCGTGGCTACGCCGATCGGATTCTGACCGGTGCTTATAGCCAGGCCACAAAGGCGCTTGTTCGGGAAATGCTGTCCTATGGCGGCGCTGCTCAGGAATACTTCGGCTATCATTCCGATAACCTGGCAAGCAATGGCATTACCGATACTGCCACAGCGGAGATTACCGACTCCTGCACCGATATGTCCGTCAGCGGCAAGGTGGAGAATGTAGCTTTCTACGGCGCCTCTATGGTTTATCGTGATCGTATCGCCATTCGTTTCTATTTCGCTGGCGATGTTTCCGGCTGCACCTTTAAGATCGTTGAAACCAATCAGGTCGAGGGAACCAATCAGGTTAAGGAGACCTATTTCGAAGCCGCTGAGAAAAATGGTCTTTCCTATGTGGAGATCTCCGGCATTCTGCCGCAGGATTTGGATCAGCAGATCACGCTGACCGTTACCTCCGGCGACAGCAATATGAATGTTTCCTACAGCCCCTTGAACTACATCGTTCGTATGAACGCAAAGGACGATGCTTCCCTCAAGGGTCTGCTGAAGGCACTGTATAACTATCATTTGGCTGCTCAGGCTTACCTGACGGCACCTTCTACCATCGTTGTGGAGGGCGGCACATTGGCAGAGAATGAGATGGGTTTTGATCTGAATCAGAACCTGATCTATGTATCTCTGGAGGAAACGGATCTGCCCGGTAATGCGGATGATGGTGTCATATACACTGCTGAGGAAGGCGTGATCAAGCTGGTTCGTGGCGGCCAGACCATTGCCCTTTCCGGCAACATTGTTAAGTATGAAAATGGCGAAGGCTATGACTTCAACCTGCTCGGCGATGTACTGCCGCTGCAGAACTATGATTACCTGATCGTTGAGGGTAACTTTGCCAATACCGATAACAATTACACCCTGCGCATTTCCAAGACCTATGTGCTTTACAGTAATGACGCCTTGACCTTTGGAACCGAAGCTCCCGTTGTTCCCAGCGATTTCCTGAAGCTGGAGGGGCTGAAAGCCAAAGAGAACAATTATAAGCTTGACGGTAGTATTTACCAGTTCCATTTTAATGGAACCAGTGCTGGAAATCAGGGTTTGCTTTCTCTGTATGCTACATCTGCTAATAATATTCAGCTTGTCCGTGATGGCGTTACTACCGGTATTTCCGGCACAGGCAGTGACTCCCTTATTATTTGGGCAGGTGGTGCAGATGGTTATATCAAGGTTTCACAGTACCTTGCCAATCTTGCCAATGCAAATCTTGACCCCTCTCCCAAGACTGGCGATATTTATATCATTCAGGGCGATTTCAAGACGGCTGATGGAAAGACTATGGTCACTGTGGAGAAGACATATATTATCTGCAATGAGGATAGTGTAACCATTGGCACAGAGCTCCCCAAGGAGCCCAGCGAGAAGCTGACATTGACCGGTATGAAGTCGGATGTGCTTGAAAAGCAAAACGATGGCTCTTATTTGTTTAAATATAATGGAGCCTCTCTTCAGGATGCTGCAACATCTGCTGCTTACCAGAATGCAGTTACCCTTCGGCCCACGAAAGCAAGCAATATTCTGCTTGTTCGCGGTGATAATACCTATAAGGTCGCCGCAGTGGGACAAGATACTCTGGTAGTTTGGAGTGGCAACAACGGCTATATCAAGCATTCTCAGTACCTGGCACAACTTGCAGACAATTCCAATAGCGGCATTGATGTGGCTCCCAAGGCTGGTGACATCCTGATTATAGAAGGCGATTTCAAGACTGAAGATGGCGAGATCCTTGTCACTGTGGAAAAGACCTATATCCAGGTTGGTGAAAACAATTCCATCACGATTGGTACCACAAGCCCACATTATATCAATGGCGGCCATATGATTGCCAATGAAACAACATGGCATGAAAAGCAAACAGGCACAACTACACCCAAAACAGGTATTTATTTCAAGCTTTCAAACGATATTTCTGCGCTCCCGTTTGCAAGTGATTGGTCTGTGGAATATGCGCCTACTTCTGTGGACTGTGTAAAACTTGTTCGTAACGGCGTTACGCAAAGCGTGGGTCGCCTTGGAGCTGGAACGCTCATCCCGGTTGGAGGGGGAGTTCTTTGGCTGAAGCTTGAGTCCTGGACGATTACTTCGTTCGAAGCTGGTGAAAGTATTGCTGATGGTGACATTGTGATCATCGAAGGAGATTTTGTCAATAATTCCAACGGTTATACAGTTCACGTGGACAAGACCTATGTTAAATTCGATTTGGTCAATCAGACGGTTTTGTTTAGTACCCAGTCCGAAAACACAGAATTTGGCGATATTATCCTGCCCACTTCTGAAGATACCATCAACTACGGCGTTTGGGTCGGTTCTTACCATGTCTTCACAGATGACAAGCTGGCTGAGCTGCAGGCTGCCGGTATTACAAGACTGATCGGCATTGATCCCCAATGGATCGGCACAGAAAGCAGCGACGAAAATGGCAATATCAGCATGAATGTATTCCTGGATCGCTGCCAAAAGTATGGTATTTCCGTGATCGCTCAGCTTAGTTCTCGTACTGATGATCTTGCAGGTACGGATGAATCAAAAGCAACTTTTAAAGAAAATGGTGTGAGATATTCTTCCGCATGGGATGGCAAGACTGTTCCGGACTATGCCAACCATCCGGCACTTCTTGGTGTGATTCTTTATGATGAACCCAGTACAAAAAAGTTTAGTTCTATAGCTGAAACAAAAAAATGGGTTGAAACCAATATGCCTGGAAAGCTTGCATTTGTCAATCTGCTGTGCGATGGCAATAGTAAGACGATGCTTTATGGTTCTGAATTAGTATGGGGACAAGATTATGTGACAGATTATGTTGGTGCGTTTTTGAGTCAAGTGCAGCCTGAAGTTCTGTCTTGGGATCATTATGTTCTTCTGAAAAACAATGGCATCCGGACAAAGTACTACAGACAGTTTGAAATTATGGCCCACCAAAGCGTTACCAAATGGTACACTATGCTGTCCTCTGGACATAATACTACATCTACCAGTTTTAATACACCTACTGCGGAGGAACTCCGCTGGCAGATGGCCGTATCCCTGACCTACGGTGTCAGCGATATCAACCATTATACCTATGTTTCCCATGAATCCGACTATAGCTGTATGATTGAGTGGGAGACCTGGAAAACCACTCCTTTGTACACGGATATTAAGAATGTGGACAATGAATACCTGAGCTGGGGTAACATCTATAAGGCATACAGTTATCTTGGCACTTCTGCGGTAAATGTAAACGATAATCCTATGTTTACAGAGCTGAAGAATAGTCTTGATTTGACTGCATACGGTTTGCAAAATGTTTCTACGACAGAAGATCTGCTGGTTGGTGTGTTTGATAATAACGGCAACAAGGCTTATATGATTACCAATGCCGGTAAAGTTGGTTCGACGACCGTTGGTGATGGTAAGGATCTTACTATGACCGATACTACCGCAACGCTGACACTGGAAAACAGCCAGCAGTATAAGTGTGTTGCTGTTATCAGCAAGGGAGAGATCACTTATATGGTCATCGGTGCAGACGGCACAGTGCAGATCCCGGTCGGCGCATACGAAGGTGTCTTCGTGATCCCCGTCCTGAACTGATCCTGTCAACTTTCAATCTAAGCAATCCTATCAATAAAAAAGCATACGGGGTTCGTCCCCGTATGCTTTTTTTACCTCCAGTGGCTCCCTCTGTCGAGGGAGCTGTCACGGCGCATACGCCGTGACTGAAGGAGAGTGTTGCCGTCAGGCAACTATTATAATCGTAAGCGCTCAATAATCGTATACCCCAAAGAACTATTCGCGGCCGGGTCCATT
>CAZTNP010000008.1:0-51361 GCA_964615545.1 uncultured Oscillospiraceae bacterium
TGAACCTACCGTTATGCACGGGTATCTTGTATCGACCATAGGGTGCAAGCACATATCGAGTATTCATAAGGGATTTGACTTTATGAATACTCGATTTTTTATTTTCATTTTGTTTTCGTCTTTCATTTCGACTCATTCGTTATGTACCGAGCAAGGTTTGTGCCTTGCTCTTTTTTGTTATGCAGACAGCGGTTTCGGGAGATATTCCACCGATACGCCTTTTCTTGTGTCTGCTCTGTAGTGCTCGTAAAATGCGGTTTCAGGCAGTTCAACATACCCGACAAAACGGTAATAGATACGGTGTATTCGTTGCTTTCGTAACCGAAGCCGACGATATATTTATACATTAAAATTCCTCCTATCTCGTATCTCTGTCACGCAGACGGATTAAATATTTTCTGTAATGCTCACAAGCCTTTAATACAAAATCCTCCAACTGCTGCGGTGTGGCTTTCGGAGCGTATTGCTTTATCCGTTCCATAGGCAGTTTGAACATTTCCTTTTGGTTGGCTTTTTCCTCCGACATAATGCTTTGGATAAGGAATTTATTAAGATTTCCCTCACGGTAAGCCTTGTGCATACGGAAGCTCTGCGAATATGACGGTGTGCAATCGTTTATTTCACATTGCTCCAAGACATCATATCAAAAGAGTATCAACTGATAGAAAAACCGCAATGAGCGCAGGCAAGCTCATAGGAGGTCTTGGAATTGCTTCATATTGTATAGCTGTACTCGGCTTGCTCGTTTGTATAAGTGATGGCTTGTTAGACAAATCATTGAATGCGTAGTCATCGAATCTAAAGAAGAAATCAAAGTGATATTTATCGGCGGGTTAGAAACAACCGAGAGGTTGAGAACAGACTGCGCACAATGACCGCAAGGGTTCAAATCTCTAACGCAAAACCGCAAAAATATCTTTTTTATAGTCCACTGACAAAAACACCCGGTATTCACTGCGAATACCGAGCAGACTGTCGAGCCCCCCAGTTTTGTGTCAGGCAAAACTGGGGGCTCAACAGTCTGATGCCTTATTTCTTTTAGATATTTTTTGTCACAACAATACGCGTTATCAAGTATTAGCAGAAACGAAGCAGCATGGACCTGTTGCAAAATGATAGTTTTGCAACAGGTCCATATTTTATGCCGGGTTGCGGAAGCAGAGGCTTTTGAGGAGGCGGAGGAAGATTTGGCTGAAGCGGAGGCGAGGGACTGTTTCCTGTGCTACCAGTGGAAGCTGCGCCAGAATCTGCTGGCCGGAACGGACGGTCAGTGTGCCAAGCCGCTGCCCCTGGCTGACCGGGGCGGTCACCCGTTCGGCAAGCTCCGTCTGAAATGTGACGGAGTTTTTCTGTGCTTTTTGGATCAGCAGTGCATTTTTTCCCGAAAGCACCGCATCCACCTGTCCCCTGACTCCCAGCTCCACGGCCACGGTGCCGGCATTTTCCGGCTCCGGCGTGATCAGCGCATAGCCGGCAAAGCCCTGATCCAGCAGGCTTTTGCAGGCGGCAAACCGCTGTGCCGAGCTTTCGCAGCCCAGCACCACGGCGATCAGCTCCATTCCCTCCCGCTCTGCCGAGGCGCTCAGGCAGAACCCTGCCTTGCTGGTATAGCCGGTTTTCAGGCCGGTACAGCCGGTGTAAAACCGCACCAGCTTATTGGTATTGGCCAGGCCAAAGCTGCCATCCCGCACCGTATCCATCCAGATGGTGGTATATTCCCGAATATCCGGGTGGTACACCAGAAGCTGCCGGGACATCAGGGCAATATCGTAAGCCGAGGTATAATGGGAAGCCGCATCCGCCCCATCATCCAGCCCGGTGCAATTTACAAAGTGGCTGTCCTGCATCCCCAGTTCCTCTGCGCGCCGGTTCATCCGCTCCACAAAGGCTGCCTCCGTTCCGGCCAGGTGCTCGGCAAGTGCACAGGCAGCATCATTTGCCGAGGAGACTGCCACGGCCTTCAATAGCTCCCGGACAGTCATCGTCTCCCCAGCCTTCAGGTAGATCTGGCTGCCTCCCTTGGCCTGCGCTGTCTCCGAGGCGGTCACCGGATCCTCCCAGTCAAGCTGACCTGCATCAATGGCCTCCATAACCAGCAGCAGGGTCATCACCTTGGTCACACTGGCCGGCGGCAGTTGAGTATGGGCATCCTGTTCAAAGAGCACCGTGCCCGTGGCTGCCTCCATCAAAATGGCACCCTTGGCGGCCACCTCCACCTCCCCGGCGGCAGGAAATACCCAGCAGCTCCACAGCAGCACCGCGGCCATACAAAAAATCCCCAAACGCTTCATAATGCTCCCTCCCACGCTTTGTGGTCTATCCTATGAAGTCCGTTTGGGGATTATTCCGTTATTCGATGGGCATTTGAGACACAAGCTCCATTTCCGCACCGGTGACCGGGTGGGGAAACCGCAGGCTGCGGGCACAAAGCACCTGAGTGGAAAAGCCCATTTTTTCCGAAAGGGCATCGCTTTCCGGGGTGCCATATTGAGGATCCCCCAAAATGGGAAAGCCGCAATAGGCGCAGTGAACACGAAGCTGATGGGTCCTCCCGGTAACCGGCTGCAGGCGCAGGCGGCTGTAGCCATCTCTCCGCTCCAGTAGCGTATATACTGTTATTGAGGGCTTCCCGTCCGGGGATACCTGCCGCAGAAGACTGGGCAGCGGCAGCCGGGCAATAGGTGCATCGATTATTCCTGTTTCTTCTGTCGGCCCGCCATAGACCAGTGCTTCGTAGGTCTTTTGCAGCTTCTTCTGCTCGTGCAGCTGATTGAGCAGTGCGTGGATATGGGCATTTTTCGCCAGCAATACCACGCCGAAGGTATCCCGATCCAGGCGTGTCACCGGGTGGAAAGCGCAATTCTGCCCGGTGGTCTGATAATATCCCAGCACGAAATTGGCCAGTGTGCCGGTCAGACAGGCACGGGAGGGATGGATGAGCATACCGGCCGGCTTTTCCACACACAGAATGTGGTCATCCTCATACAGCACCGTAAGTTCTCCGGTCTGCGCCGGATACTGGGGTGCCGGGTCATCCAGCAACGCAGTCACCCGGTCGCCCACGGTTACCAAAAAATCCGCGTGTTGGGGAATGCCGTTGACCAGGATCCCATCTGACCATTTCAGCCGGTTCATCAGACCGGTGGACAAGTGCAGCTCCTGCTTAAGAAAACTGCTCAGCCGCCCGTCCCGGCTCGCCACACAGCTTATTTCCATAGGCACCTCCACATCCGTCATTTTCGTACATAATACCAAATTTTCAGGTGCCTGTCAAATTTCCTACCCGTCTTTTGTGCTTGCGCAGATCATTCGCGCAAAATGGCATCCACAAAGGGATCATCGGAAAGCAGTTCTTTTTCCACCGGGATCAGGAGCAGTTGGCCGGATTGAATATGGGAAGAAGTTTTTCCCGTACCCCGGATCCAAACCACTGTGCCTCCGGAAAGACCGGTCGGGTCATAGTCTACGCTGGAAACCTCTGCGGCTCCGGAAACAACTCCCGGCTTCACATACACGATCAGTAAGGCATGATCTGCAAAATAGGGATCCTCCATGTTGTCCGTAAGCTCTGCAAAAGAGGGTGCGCCGTCAACAGATGTTTCTAACGCAAGGTCTGCTTTATATTGCTTCAAAAAGCTTTCCAACTCCGAACGGCTTTGCAATATCATGATGGGAAAGCGGTAAACCTTTTGAATATCCCAGCGATTCCACACTTCGGCGCAATTGAGCGCATTGCTTGCAAATGCTGAGCCGTCTCCGCTTTCCACACAGATCGTAAAGAAAGCCACATTCTGTGTGTCGTTCGGTTCCGTTTGTGACAGCTTTTCATTTTGATCTGCCCTGCACCCGGACAATGCCAGCAGTACGCACAAAAGCAACGCCATAAACCATTTTTTAGACATACTATCATCCTTTCTTATCTTCCCTTGATTTGCCTTTTTTCGGTTGCAAAAAAGCGCAGAACAAGCCTTGACCGGTGTCAAGCTTCTTCCGCGCTGTAAAAACATCCATATTAAAATCATAAGGATCTCAGGTTTTTCGCAGCCCGGAATCTTGTCGGTTTTGCTATCCTGAATTGTTCCTGAAATCGTTATACTGCATTATCACTCTTTCTGTCAAGAACATTTTTTCGTCGTGCAAAAACATAAATTTTCAGTCTGTCCAAGCAGAAAAATATTGACAAACGGGGGAAAATCCGCTATGATTACCCAAGTTATATAGGACAGTTCGCAACCATCCTGTCTGAAAACAAAACTATGGAAAAGGAGATGGGGGCTTTTTGCGCCCATTTTTTATGCAATGAGGAAAAACACAAAGCAAATGGTACAAGGTGCTATGATCGCCGCACTGTATGTGGTGCTTGCCTATCTGCAAAATTGGATCCTCCCGGACTCGGCCAGTATGGCCATCCAGTTCCGGGCGGCGGAGGCACTGTGTGTGCTCTCCCTCTTTACCCCGGCGGCCATTTGGGGGCTGAGCCTTGGGTGCTTTCTGTTCAACCTGAGCTATGCCGCCTCCCTGCCGCTGGACTTTTTAGCCGGCACAGTCGCCACATTTTTGGCCTGCGGCGGTATGTATCTGACCCGGAAATGGACGGTGGGCGGCTATCCCCTGTTGGGACTGCTGTTTCCCGCTCTGTCCAACGCCCTGATCGTCGGCTGGGAGCTAAGCCTTTACATCGGTGGCGGCTTTTGTGTCAATGCCCTGTGCGTAGCACTGGGAGAAGGTGCCGTCCTGCTTTCCCTTGGCAGCGGTCTCTATTTCGCCCTCCGGCGGATCCATACGCAAAGCCGGATATTTTGATTTTACAGGGCCATCCTAAGCACAAGACAAAAAATGGAGGGAGCCGGAAATACTATGGATTTTTCCCAAATCACCATAAACGAAAAAGAAAAATACGAAGCTCTGCTTGCCCAAAGCCCTCAGCGGGGCTGCGAACAGAGCTTCGTCAATCTCTTCTGCTGGGGGCGGCAGAAAATCGCCTTTTATCAGGGTTGTGCCTGCGTATTTTCCCAGTACGACCGAAAAAGCGTTTACCTGTTCCCCGTAGGCGGCGGAGATAAAAAGGCTGCACTGGACAGCCTGATCGACGATGCTGCCCGGCGGGAGATCCCCTGCCGGATCGTAGGTATGACAAAGGCGGATTGCCTCACTCTGGAGCAGCTTTATCCCGGGCGCTTCCGGGTGCATACCGACAGGGACAGCTTTGATTATCTGTACGCTATTTCTGACCTGTGCGACCTTTCCGGGCGAAAATACCAGAAAAAGCGGAACCACCTTAACCGCTTTCTGCAGGAAAATCCCACCGCCCGCACGGAGCCCATTACCGATGAAAATCTGCCGGAGGTGCGTGCTATGGTGGAGCAATGGTATACACTGCGCCTGCAGGAGGATCCCACCCGGGATTTCCATATGGAAAGGGCTGCCATTGGCAGGGCACTGGGGCACCTCCGGGAGCTTCAGCTGGAAGGGCTGCTTTTGCGGGTGGAGGGCACCGTCGTGGCGATGACACTGGGCAGCCGGCTGTCGGAAAATACCTTTGATGTGCATTTTGAAAAAGCCTTTGACCGGCTGGATGGGGCATACACCGCTATCAACCGGGACTTTGCCCGATATCTGCGGGAGAAATATCCCGCCCTCGTCTATCTCAACCGGGAGGACGATATGGGGCTGGAAGGACTGCGGCAGGCAAAGCTTTCCTATCACCCGGCTATGCTGGGAGAAAAATACTGGGCCTGCCTTTTGGAGGAGGACTATGATTATTGATCATCCCGACCAGTGCCACGTTGCCGCTCTGCGAGCCCTCTGGCAGCAGGCCTTTCAGGACCCGGAGCCATTTTTAGACAGCTTCTTCCGCACAGCCTTTTCCTATGACCGGTGCCGCTGCGTATTTGTGGCAGGGCAGCCGGTGGCTGCCGTCTATCTGTTCGACTGTCAATGGGAAAGCCGGAAATGTGCCTACCTGTATGCCTTAGCGGTAGATAAAGCCCACCGGGGGCAGGGGCTTTCCCGGCTTTTGCTGACAGACACCCACGCCTTTCTCCGGCAGCAGGGCTATGCCGGTGCGGTCATAGAAGCCGCCGACACCTCTCTGTGGGCATATTACACCCGCCTGGGCTACCGTGCCTTTGGTGGACGGCAGGAGATCCTTGCGGAGGCCGGGGCTGTTCCCTGCTCTGCTGCCGTCTGCGGTGCACTGGCCTTTGCCCGGGCCCGGGCAGCCTTGCTGCCGGAAAACGGCATCCGGCAGGAGGGAGCGGTGCTGGAGCTTTTGCAGGCTCAGGCAAAGCTACTATGTGGCCCGGATTTTACCGCTGTCGTCCTGCCGGAGGAGGGCATTGTGCCGGAATTTTTAGGCAATCCCGAAAGGCTTCCCGGCCTGCTGGCCTGGCTGGGGCTTCCAAAAGCCCGGGTGCGCATCCCCGGCGGTGCCAAAAGCAGCCTCTACCTTTCTCTTGACGAATCATCCTCCCTCCCCGCCTACTTTGGCCTCCCCCTGGACTGAAAAATCCCTGAAATCAAGTTGCTTTTTCCCAACGGATATGCTACAATTTTTCTATCAATTAAAACAGAAAGAGAGGAAAATAGTATGATTGGATCCGGACTAAAAAAGTTCGCCCGGGAAAAAGGGCTGAAGCTCGACCGTGGGGTAGCTTTCGGCGATTTTGGCGGATATGCGGTGACATTGGACGAGGGCTCCGGCTTTAAGCGGCTGTGTGTTGCCACAGCCTTTCCCGTGCCGGGGCAGAAGGATGCTTTTCAGCAGGCTCTGAACAGCTACGATCTCACCGGTACCTACCGCATTCTGCAGCTGACCCTAATTCCCAACGGCATTGTGGTGATATTTACAGATACGGTAGGAACCCTGAAGAAAATCCGGGAATTTGCGGATATTCTGCTTCCTCTGCTGCAGGAGCACGATGCGGAACAGGTTCAGGTCTGTAACGAATGCCACAGCCTGATCACAGACGACGGCTGCTGGATGCTCCGTGAGGGTGTTTTTTCCTCTCACGTTCATACAGGCTGCCTAAGCCACGCTATACAGCAAGCCAGTGACGAACTGGCACAGCAGCAGGCTGCGGATACCGGCTCCTACGCCACCGGCATTTTGGGCGCGCTTTTGGGCTCCGTGCTGGGCTCCATTGTGTGGGCACTGGTGCTCTCCTTTGGCTATGTAGCCAGTCTGGTGGGTCTGCTCATCGGCTTCCTGTCCGAAAAGGGGTATTCTCTACTCAAGGGGCGGCAAGGAAAAGCCAAAATTGCCATTTTGATTTTCGCCGTGATTCTTGGCGTGCTCCTTGGTACCTACGGAGGCTGTGTCCTGCAGGTGCTTTCGGTTATGAACGAGGAGGGCATCCCCTCGGAATCCTTTGGCTTAGTGCTGGAGTTTGTAATGCAGGACAGTGCTGGCAAGACAGGAATGCTTACCAACTTCCTGACCGGTCTGCTGTTTGCCGGTTTGGGCGTATTCGGTATGTTGCATCAGCAAAGTAAGCAGCTCCGGGGACAGAAAATCCAGGTGCTCAGATACAAGCCCTGACCCCGCTGGCAATGCATTTTTTTACAGCGTGACTGTCAAAATGATATTCCACAATAAGTGATAAATTCCCGCAAAAATCAGAGGAACACCTCTGATTTTTGCGGGAATCCTGTTATTTTCAGGCTTTTTTCAGGCGGACGCGCCACAAACCGCAGGTCATTTTGCGGAAGACGGCACGGTATTGCTTCTCATCCATATCCGGCTGGGTGGACAGCACGCGGAATTTTCCACCCACCTCCCAGACGTGGTAGCCTGTATCCACAAAGCCATTCTTTTCATAAAAGGCGAACCGTCTCTGCCGCTCCGGGTAATTGGGGGCCGCAGGATCCAGTGTTTCCACATTCAGGGATACCCGGCTGTGCTCCGCCCGGATCCGGCTCAGGATCTGAGAGCCGTAGCCCTGCCCACGCAGTGCTTCATTGACGGCAAAAAACACGGGGAAATACAGCCCATCTACCTCCACAGAGCAGGTAAAGCCGCAAAAAGTCTCCCCGTCCATCCAGGCAGTCAGATCGATCCCCTTCCGGTGAGAGATCAGCCGCAGCATCCACCAGGGCACCCGCTCAGCCTTGGGAAAGGCCTGCAAATACAGCCGATGGGCATTTTCCATTGCCTGCGGGCAATGACGGACATTGACCGGTGTTATCATTTTATCTTCTCCTTTTGTGTCTGTAAATAAAAGCTGACCGGCCGGAAGCCGTCGTTGCAGGAAAGCATCGCCGAATGGGGATCCTGCATCCAGTCCCCGTAAAAATGGCCGCCACCCCGGGCAAGCTCCCGGACAAAAGGCGCCATAGTCTCCCATGCACTGTCGCACAGTCCCTCCGGCTTTTCCCCCTCCCGGGAGAGAAACACCTGTCCCTCCCGCAGGTCACAGGGCTGCTCCATTGGCTTTTCATACTGCGCCATCAGGTCGGGATAGCTGGCCTTACGGATCACCGTGATCGTTACATTCATTGGTTAAATGCCTCCATATCAAAGGTGATCACCGTGTGATAGGTGCATTCATCCAAGGCATTGAGCCGGTCCTCCAGAGCTTTCTGAATCTGCTGCTGATTTGCCATCTGCTCTGCCGGCAGTGCGATATCAAAAATCAGGTTGGTGTGTTCCTTTCCCTGCACCATCCGGAAGTCGTGGATGCTGATGCGGGGGTCCATCTCCCGCAGAAGCTGCTGCACCGTCTGCCGCATACTTTCCAGCCGGGCATCGCCGGTGACGATGGGGTCATAGTGGATCACCAGATGGATATTATGCTCCTGCAGGCAGGTGCGTTCGATGCTGTCGATGATCTCGTGGCATTCCAGTGCGCTTTCCTTTTGATCCATCTCCACGTGGATGCTGGCAAAGCGCTGGCCGGGGCCGTAATCGTGCACCATCAGGTCGTGATAGCCCAGGATCATCGGCTCTGCCCGGACGGTGCTCAAAATCAGCTCCCGCAGCTCTGGGCTGGCTGTCTCGCCCAAAAGTGGGGAAATGGTCTGCTTGGCCAGGGATACGCCGCTATAGAGGATAAAAAGTGCCACAGCAAGACCCATATAGCCATCCACAGGCAAATGGGTCAGGCGTTCCACCGCCATCGCCGCCAGCACCGCACCGGTGGCGATCACATCGTTGCGGCTATCCGCAGCGGTGGCCATCAGCGCCGCAGAATGGATACGGCTTCCCAGGCGGCGGTTAAACAGGCTCAGCCACAGCTTCAGCAGCACCGAGCCCACCAGCACCAGCACTGCCGGCAGCGTGACCGCCACGGCACTGGGTGCAAGGATCTTTTCCACGGAGGTCTTGGCCAACTCAAAGCCGATCACCACGATCATCGCCGCTACTGCCAGACCGGACAGGTATTCATACCGGGCGTGGCCATAGGGATGGTCGGCATCAGCAGGCTTTTCCGCCAGCCGGAAGCCCACAAGCGTGACCAGCGAGCTGGTGGCATCGGACAGGTTGTTCATTGCATCGGCGGTAATGGAAACAGAGCCGGACAGGCTGCCCACCAGCAGCTTCAGCACACAAAGCAGAATATTACACACGATTCCCACGATTCCGGACAGCTTTCCGGTTTTTGCCCGTGTTTTTGCCTCCGAGGGATCTCCGGCAGCAAACAGGCGTATCAGCAGACCGGTCATTACACACTTCCTTTCCAGCAGATCGGCAGCTCAGGGTATTGGCTCATATTGTATCATATTCCCCACCCAAAAGTCCAGTCCTCATTTCTCCCCCTGTTTTTCTCCCGGGGCTGCCCACATTTCTCAGCCGTGCCGATAACAGAAAGCATTCCAAAAGAGGGATACTTGGGGCAGCAGTGGGGATCACCCGCATAAAAATGCCTCCTGCAAGGTCTTTGCAGGAGGTTTTTTGTTATTTTTATACGGTTCCGGTAACGGTCAGTGTGGCAGTGCCCGGTGTGACCGTATAGGTTCCGTCGGCAGCCTGGGTGTAGCTTGCCGCCGGCACGGTGATCTGCCCGGCTACCGTGGCAAAGATACCTGTAGCCTCATTGTAGGTGTAATTTGTCCCCGCTGCCCAGGCGGCCGTGTTGAAGGTCACTGCGATATTCCGCAGCCGGGGGGTAAAGGTATCCGTCAGGGCAAGCTGATCCGCTGCCACTGCTGCCGTGGAGCCGTAGTTTTCCAGGGTAAAGGTATAGGTGAGCTGACCATTCTCCTGCACCACGGTGGGGCTGAGTCCCTTTGTTACCCGCAGCTCCACCCGGGTGCGGGCATTGACCGTGGCCTGTGCCGTCAGGGGCGTGGTGATGCCGGGGCCGGTGACCGTGGCCGTGTTGGTGATGGCTGCCTCCTGCCCCAGTGGAGCGTAGGCCGTCACCTCTGCCTCATAGACCACCACTGCGTTTCCGCCGGCCGGGACGGTGATGCCGCTGAGCACCAGCGGAGGCCCAACGGTAACCGTAGGTGCGGCGGAAAGGGTGCCATTGATGAAAAGGCGGATCGTCCCCTCCCGATAACGCAGCGGATAAACCGTTCCCCCGCCAAAGGCGTAGCCGCCCAGATCATCCTGCACGGTCACATTGGTCACAGGCGCCGTGCCTGTGTTGATCAGGGACACCGCATAGGTCACCTTGCCTCCCTGTTCATACAGATCCGTCACTGCCGTCTTATTGGCAGTGAGTGTCTCCAGCAGTTCCCCGATCACCGTGTTGGAGTCGGTGGAGCCGCCGGTGTAGGACAAGGTGGCATAGTTTGTAAATCTTGCCATAAAACACACTCCTCTTGATCATTTGAGAGTCTCCTCCCAAACATCCTATGACCCTGTGTCGAAAAATGTGTTTCCCCGCCCCTGGCCGGTTTCCATAGCTTTTTAAAATAAGGTCGTTATCCAGTAAATAAGGCCATACACCGTGCTGGCCGAGACACCATAGAGGATCACCGGCCCGGCAATGGTAAAGATCTTCGCCCCCACCCCCAGCACAAAGCCCTCGGTTTTGAACTCCACGGCGGCGGAGGAAATGGCATTGGCAAAGCCGGTAATGGGGACGAGGGTTCCAGCTCCGGCGTGCCTGGCCAGATCGTCATACAGGCTCAGCCCGGTAAAAAGGGCGGAAAGGGCGATCAAGGTCATCGAGGTTGCGGTGCTGCTACTATCCTTGTCCAGCCCCAATGCGGCATATCCGTCCATAATCAGTTGCCCCAGCAGGCAAATCAGCCCGCCAACAAGAAATGCAATCAGGCAATCCTTCCCAATGGGCGATTTGGGCGCCATATCCGCCACCATTTTTTCATACTGCCGTTGTGTCATATCCATCCCTCCAAATACAGGATGCCCAAACACAGAAATAATATGATTTCAAAAGCAGGTTTTTCCATAATTTTGCCGCACGATCCGGACTCTCTTTCCGAACCGTGCGGCACTTTCTTATTTCTTTTTCAGTTCCTGGGCGACGACGAAGGTTTTTCCCTGGAAGCTGTAGGGGTTGGGGCCGGCACCGCTGGCGCAGAACAGGTACTCCGGGTCACCGTTTTCGTCAAACAGCACCCACGGCCGCTCCATATTGCCCTGCTGGCTCTCGTGGCCATCCTTCCAGTGCACTTGCCGGGAATAGACCTTGGGCTCCTGGGGGATCTCAAAATGGATGCAGTCGTCACTTTCCGCATAGAAGCCGCTGCCCCATTCGCCGGTGATGCCGTAGCTGCCGTTTTTTACATCGTCCTTGGCGATCAGGCAGAATTTCTCCCGCCGGGCATCATACCACAGATAGGGATCCTCCACGTGGAAATCCGGGTCTTCAAATTGCAGGATCGGTTCATCGCACAGCCGGGTAAAGGGGCCATCCGGCTGATCCGCCACGGCGATGCCCAGCTTGAGGGGCTGTGCGTAGCCGCTGCGGGATTTATACACCATATAGGTCTTTCCGTTGGGCAAAATGGCCACGGTTGGATTGGTGGTAACGGTGCAGTCCCAATGGCTGCAGTCTCTGGGCTCCAGCAGAGGCTGATCCTGACGGACAAACTCTCCATAGATCGAATCCGCTACAGCAATACCGATCCGCTTCCGGTTCCAGACCTCCGTGTTCCGCTCCGGTTCCGGGTCTACGCCCTGAGGAATGGGGCCGCCGTAGGTGGTGCCCATATAATAAAGATAATACTTACCGTCATAGTAACGCACGCAGGTATTATGGGTGCTCATACCGTCAAAATACTGGCGGCCCCGGCGGGGCAGGACGACACGCAGGAATTGATACGGCCCCTGGGGCTGATCTGCCACGCACTGGATAATCTCACTGTTGTATACCCAGTTCCAGCCAAAGCCCCACTCCTTTTTCCAGCGGGAGCTGAACATATGGTACTTGCCCTCGGCATAGATCACCGAGCAATCCCACACATAGGAATCCTCCAGCTCCATTGCGATCACCGCATTATCTGCGGTATATCCGAAATCCTTCATTTTGGATCCTCCGTTTTCTGTTTTTGGTGATAAGGCAGCAGGCTGCCCTGTCCCTCCATTATACCTTGCCTCCTCCCCTTTGTCCATACCGGCTCACAGGATTTTTGAAAAAAATAAAAACCATTTTCCGTTTTTCATTTTTTAGGGTACAATAGAAGAAAACAAGGAGGTATTTCATGCAATCTATCGTTTTATCCTCAGCCACCGTCGCAGCCTTTCGCAATCATTTGCTTTTAGAAGAACGAAGCACCGCAACGGTGGAAAAATACACACGCACGGTACAATCATTCTGTGTTTACACCGGGGAGCAGCCTGTTACCAGGCAGACTGTTCTGGATTACAAGCAGCACCTGATGCAAAGCTACAGTGCCGCCACCGTTAACTCTGCACTGGCTGCACTTGGCAGCCTGTTCTCCTTTTTGGAGCGGCCGGATCTGAAGGTCAAGTCACTGAAGCTGCAACGGCCGGTCTATTGCCCGGAAGAGAAAGAGTTGACTATGCAGGAATATCGCCGTCTTTGCCGGACAGCACAGGCACAGCATCGTCCACGGCTGAATCTGCTGCTGCAAACCGTCTGTTCCACCGGCATCCGCATCAGTGAACTTCGGTTTATTACTGTAGAAGCCGCCCGTCAGGGATCCTTTACTGTTCGCTGTAAGGGAAAGACCCGCAGTGTTTTTATGGTGCGGGCTTTGCGAAAAAAGCTTCTGCAATATGCTCGTGAGCACAAAATAACCGGTGGTATGATCTTTATCACCCAAAGCGGAAAGCCGCTTCACCGCTCCAATATTTGGCGGGAGCTGAAATCCCTCTGTGCAGAAGCAAGGGTCAACCCGCATAAAGTATTTCCTCATAATCTGCGCCATTTATTTGCCCGGGTTTTCTATGCTATGGAAAAGGATATTGCCAAGCTTGCGGATGTTCTGGGGCACAGCAGTATAAATACCACCCGCATTTATATTATTTCCACCGGTACAGAGCATCGAAAGAAAATGGAAGCTATGCACCTGATTTTATAAGCACAAAAACAAAAAGTCCGCCGCAAACGCGACGGAATACAACATAATCCCTATTCTGTTGTATAACTGGCAAGCCGCCCCTCAGGGGGGCTTCTTCTATACATAGGGTATCACATTTTTTCCGGTTTGTAAAGTATTAAAACGCAAAAAACAAAACTTTTTTCGTTTTTTGCATCAATTTTTTCAGATTTACTGCATACAGAATAAAGCCTTTTTAACGCTCATTTTTTGCAAGCGGAAAAAGGCTTACTTTTTTGCACCCATTTTTAGATTTTTTATCTGATGCCGCTGTACAATCCCTTAAAGTCAATATTCAGGCTTTGTCCTCACGACCGGAATATATTCTGTGCAAAGCTTTTGGGGCGGAGCCGGCGTTATAACGGCCGCAATTTACAACAGAATAGGGATTCTGTTGTACAGCTGCAGCAGCGGTTAAAACAGTTCGACCGTGCATTGTCGGTTGATTCTCTCTCAAGTCCCTCCCGTTCGCGGGAGGGCAACCGGCAGCATTTTTCATATATATCAAAGGAAGTTGCGTTCTATGGAACACTTGATTCTGATTGTCATAGGGCTGCTTGTCATTGTGGTGATCGTACGGATCACAGAGTTTTTCGGCGGCTTCTTTCGGCATCGGCGTTATCTGCGTATGGAACTTCATCGTGCCGCAAATCGGGCAGAAGCATACTATTGGCGGCGGGAACTGCGGTGTCAGGTTTTATGCCTGATCCCCTTTCTTTCCGAGCGGGCCGCCTACCGGCTCCACGATAAGCTTTTTTACTATCCCAGGTACGAACGCCCCTAAATTCTTGCTTCATTGCTTCGTGATTTTTCACGACAGGCACGGGTGCTTTTCAATGGAGGGAACGGCCTGCGGGTCGTTTCCGCCGTTGCCACCCTCTATCATTGCTCATTTTCCCTCCCTTAATAAAGAAGGCCGCCCTATCCGGGTCAACGGATAAGGCGGTTCTTCTGTTATTAGGTTTATTCTGTGAAATCCGTTTCTTCGGTACAGTGGGCGGCAGGGTCTGCGGTGTGCTTGTCTGCATTTACGAAGGCCATCAGCTCTTCGCCGGTGATGGTCTCCTTGTTGAGCAGGTACAGAGCGATCTCATCCAGCAGAGCACGGTTTTCTTCCAATATCTTTTTGGTATTGGCATATTCCCGGCTCAGGATGTTCTGCACCTCCCGATCCACCACGGCAGCCGTTTCCTGGGAGCAATCCAAATAGGACTGTCCCTCCAGGTACTGATTCTGCACCGTGGCCGGTGCCATCAGTCCCAACGCATCGGACATACCGTACAGCGTGACCATATTCCGTGCCAGAGAGGTGGCACGCTGGATATCATTGGCAGCACCGGTGGTCTGCACGCCAAAGATGATCTGCTCGGCTGCACGGCCGCCTACCAGCGTACGCAGCTCCACCAGAAGCTCCTGCGCGGTATGCAGATATTTTTCCTCCTCTGGCATCTGCATGGTATAGCCCAACGCACCGGAGGTATGGGGCACGATGGTGATCTTGCTCACCGGCTCGGTATGCTTTTCCAGTGCCGCCACCAGTGCGTGACCTACCTCGTGATAAGCAACGATCCGTTTTTCCGTGTCGGTCAGAACGGTATTTTTCTTTTCCGTACCGGCAATGACCGTCTCAAAGGACACCAGAAGATCCTCCTGCGTGACCAGCTTCCGTCCCTGACGGACTGCCCGCAGCGCCGCCTCATTGACAAGGTTTGCCAGATCCGCGCCCACCGCGCCGGCAGTTGCCTGGGCGATCCGCTTCAGATCCACATCCTCTGCCAGCTTGATCTTACGGGTATGCACCTTGAGGGTATCCAGTCTTCCCTGCAGATTGGGGCGATCCACGATCACCCGGCGGTCAAACCGTCCGGCACGAAGCAGTGCCTTGTCCAGGATCTCCGGCCGGTTGGTAGCAGCCAAAATCACCACGCCCTTGGAGGAATCGAAGCCATCCAGCTCACCCAAAAGCTGATTAAGTGTCTGATCGTTATTGCCGAACCGGGCATCCCGGGTATGTCCCACCGCATCGATCTCATCAATGAAAATGATACACGGTGCCACCTTGGAGGCCTGCTGGAACAGGCTCCGCACGCGGCTGGCACCTACGCCCACAAACATCTCCTCAAAATCCGAGCCGGAAATGGAGAAAAAGGGCACATTGGCCTCGCCGGCCACGGCCTTTGCCAGCAATGTCTTGCCGGTACCGGGAGAACCCACCAGCAGCACACCCTTGGGCAGCTTGGCACCGATCTCCGTATACTTTCCCGGATTGTGGAGAAAATCAATGATCTCCTGCAGCGATTCCTTTGCCTCGTCCTGACCGGCCACATCCTTAAAGGTAACGCCGGTCTGCTTTTCCATATAGACCTTGGCCTTATTACCGCCCATGGAGCCCATCATACCCCCATCGCCCATTTTCTTTGTAATGGAGCGCAGAAGCAGATAGGTCAGCAGGAACATACCGGCATAGCCCAGTATCATAATAATGGTGGAATTATCCTCCACAATGGGCTGATTCACCGTCACACCCATTGCGTGGAGCTTATCCGCCAGCGCCATCCGGTCGCCGCTGGGCAGGCCGGTATAGCAGGCCTTTTGCTGTGCTTTGGGCTTGGCCGCCTCCGAAACCGTCATATAATACACCCGGTCGCCGACGATCTCCACCTCTTTGAGCTGGTTGCTTTCCATCGCTTCCAGAAAATCGGAGTATTTCACTTCCTCATACTGGCTGCTTCTGACGGAATTATAGATCATACTGATGCCCAGCACGATGGCAATGGTGATCAGCAGTGCCGGCCATATTCCCCGGGGCTTTTTCTCTTCGCTTTGGGGGTTTCCTTTGGGATCCTTGTTGTTTGTATCCAAGGTAAGCACCTTCTTTGCTTATTTTTGCCCATCATATCACATTTTTCCTCTGCCTGCAATGAACCATACAGGAATTTAGGGTAAATTTTCTGTGAATTCTTGGAAAAGCGAAAAAAATACCTGTTGTAGTGCCGGCAATTCTTTGCTATAATGTTTTGTAGTATACGCAAAAGGAGCGCATTATTTATGAAAGAGCAGTACCGCCGGGATCGCCGGGAAGCGGCACCCGAGGAAAATGAAAATCAGCTGGAAGGGCGCAATGCGCTGACGGAGGCTCTGCGCAGCGGCCGCACCGTGGACAAGGTGTTCATTGCCGCCGGAGAGACAGACCGTGGTCTTCAGCATTTGGCAGCCCAGGCAAAGGAGGCCGGTGCGGTGGTGGTGCCTGTTGACCGCCGGAAACTGAACGCTATGAGTACCACCGGTGCCCATCAGGGTGTGATTGCCCTGGCAGCCGCCCGGGAATACGCCAGCATCGACGATATTCTGCAAACCGCCGCCGACCGGGGTGAAAATCCGCTGATCGTGATCTGCGATGAGCTTTCCGATCCCCACAATCTGGGTGCCATTATCCGCTCTGCCGAGTGCGCCGGTGCCCACGGCGTGATCATTCCCAAGCGCCGCTCTGTGGGGCTGACCGCTGTCGTGGCCAAGACCTCTGCCGGTGCTCTGGAATATATGAAGGTGGCCAAGGTCACCAATCTGGTCAGCACCATTGAAGAGCTGAAAAAGAAGGGCATTTGGATCTTCGGCACCGCTGCTGAGGGTTCTGTTCCTATGTATCAGGCCGACCTGACCGGCCCTGCCGCCATTGTTATCGGCTCCGAGGGCGACGGTATGAGCCGGCTGGTGCAAAAAAGCTGTGATATGACCGTTCATATTCCTATGAATGGGCACATCACCTCCCTGAATGCATCCGCCAGCGCATCGATCCTGCTGTACGAAGCCGTTCGTCAGCGTATGTAGGAGGTTATTGTATGGATAACCAGGAACCCCAGGAGCTGGAATTTGATTTAGACGATATTATCCGGGAATTCCGGGATCTTCCGGAGGAGAACGACGATACGATTGCAGCAGAGGTGCTGCCGGAAGAACCGGCTATGACCGGCGACACCGTGCGGCTGGACACCAGCAAGTTGCTCAAGGGCGATTATCAGGGGGCTGCGCCCCTCCCCGATAAACCGAAACCGGAGCCGGAAGCACCGGAGGCGCCCCCCGTGGAGCCCTTTTCCGAAAGCTGGGAGCCGGAATATGAGCAGCCTATGGGAGAATATGTCCCGCCCCAGCCCATTCTGATCCACCCCCAGTCCCGTCTGCGGGAGTTGAAAAAGAAGCTGGTGGCCGGCCCGGAGAAGCGATACTATCAGCTTACGGAGAAGGGCACCGGCAAGCTGCAGGCGCTGCTGCTTTTCAGTCTTCTGAGCAGCCTGATCTGCATTGGCGCCACCGTGCTGTACCATTTCGGTCTTGTTCCGGAGAACCGGCTGAAGCTGATGATCTTCGGTCAGCTTTTCTGTATGCTGATATCGGCCGCGCTGGGCAGCCATCTTCTGGTCGAAGGACTGGCGGATATCGTGCGCAAGCGGTTTTCCCTGAACTCTCTGCTGATTTTTTCCCTGCTGTTTTGCTGCATTGACGGCATCTTGTGCCTGCAGGAACTTCGTGTTCCCTGCTGCTGTGCCTTTACATTGCAGGTCTTCCTTTCCATTTTGGACTCCCTCTATCGCCGCCACACAGAGATCGGGCAAATGGACACCCTGCGCAAGGCCACCAACCTGACTGCCATTCGCCCCGCCGCTGAGCCTCTGGATGGTTCTGCCGTGCTTATGCGGGACGAAGGACAGGTGGAGGACTTTATGGATACCTACTGGATCCCCTCCAAGCCGGAGAAGATCCGCTCCTGGTACGCACTGTGTGCCCTGATCGGTGCTGTTGCCGTTGGTGCGGTGGGCTGCGTGCTCCACGGTCTTTCCACCGGAGTACAGATCGCTGCCGTAACCGTTCTGGCCGCCGTGCCTGCCAGCTTCTTCATTTGTCTTTCCCGGCCTATGTCCATCCTTCAGGACCGGCTTCACAAGCTGGGTGCCGTGCTTTGCGGCTGGCAAGGCGTGGAGACCGCCGCCGGCAAGGTCAGCTTCCCCATCCGGCACGGAGATCTTTTCCCTGCCGGTGCCGTAAAAATGAACGGCGTAAAGTTCTTTGGCAACCGCAGCCCGGACGAGATCGTGGCCTACGGCACCGCCTTGATTCAGGCGGACGACAATGGCCTTGCACCGCTGTTTACCCAGGTCTTGGAAAGCCGCAACTGTCACCACATGGCTGTCCAGCAATTGCAGACCCATCGGGGCGGCCTGAGCGGCACCGTCCGGGGCGAGGAGGTTTTGGTGGGCACCCTTTCCTTCCTGCGGGATAATGGAGTGGATATTCCGGAGGGTCTGCATGTTTCCCACGCGGTTTGCGTTGCCGTGGACGGGGTGCTGAGCGGTCTGTTTGCCATCAGCTACGAAAAGACCCGCGCATCCGCCGGCGGTCTGCACACCCTTTGCTCCTACCGGGGTCTGACTCCCATTCTACTGGGCGGCGATATGCTTCTCTCCCCCGGCTACCTGCGGTCAAAATTTGGCTTCCCGCCCAAGCGCCTGATTTTGGCGGACAAGGAGCTGCGTAATACACTGTCTCAGGTGCAGATCGACCGGGAGCAGCCTGCCGCCGTGCTGACCACCGACGATTCTCTGGCCTCCGCCGCTTACGGCATCACCGGAGCCCGTGCTCTGAAAAAGGCCAGCTATTTGGGGCTTTTCCTGCATATGGCCGGCGGCATCATCGGCATCGGCATTATGCTGACCCTGACGATCATCGGCGCTACACAGCTGCTTACCCCCCTGCCGGTGCTGCTGTACCAGCTCGTCTGGAGCATCCCCGGCCTTCTCTTCACTGAATGGGCCCGACTGATCTGATCCCCCAGAAAATTCCCCGCGGCGTGACTCCCTGTCACGCCGCTTTTTTCTGGGTTTTACACGAAAAACACAAAAAGAAAGTCCTTTGGCAGTTGCGCTGTCCGCACTCTGCCATAGGGCTTTCTTTAATGATAATACGCCAGAATTTGTGTAGGTAACAAGCCAGCCTGTGATACACTGCAAATGCATAGAGAGGCTGCACCTCACGGAAACGAAACGCTCTGCCACGCATTTTTTCACAAGACAGCAGCCTTGCGTTTACTTTGATATTCTCAACAACTCGATCAATACAGCAAGGGGAAGCAGCAGAACAAACAATAATGTCATTTGGTATCCCTCCTCCTTTACATATTATCACCGATACACAATGATGTCAATCCGTTAATAAACAGTCCCGCATTCCCGGCAGGATATGCGAAAAGGCAAAAAAGTGAGGCGGCTGCGAGTGGCAGGCGCCTCACTTGGGTTATTGGGGGGCTGAACCGGGCACGGTGACATTACACCATCCGGAGCAGATTGGATCAGCTTTCCTCGATCTCAAAGATGTGGAGGCCGGAGGAATTGAAGCTGGTGGTCCAGCCAAAGAAGGTGCTGAAGTAACGCAGATACCAGTTTCTGGAGCCAACCTTGACAGACAGGGTCAGGTTGCCGGCAGAGTTTCTGGACAGTGTCCAGGCAGTGGCGGTATCCTTGTCAGCAGTCAGGGTCAGCTTGTAGCCGCAGCCGTAGTACTGATTGGTCTTATACAGGTAGTAGGTCTCGCCATCGACCTGGGTGGAGATCAGGTACTTGCCGTTTTCCTCGATGATGGTCCAGACATAGCCCTCGTCTACCACATCGCCCTTGCTGTATGTGAACTGGCTGGCCGTGGGGGTGGTGTTTCTGTGGTTCAGGCTGAAGTCGCCGGAGGTGCTGTAGAACACGATGGCATACTTTTTGCCGGAGGTCAGGCTCTTGACCTCGCTGCCCAGCTTCAGCTCGCCTGTAAGCTCCTTACCGCCGCAGTTTTCGCAGAAGCCGTCCACATAGCTGTGGCCCAGGGCGGGGATTGTCTCAGAGTAGCTGTCGCTGCAATGCTCGCAGGTATAGATATTGGCGCCGGCTTCCTCGCAGGTGGCGTTCTTTACGGTTTTCACATAGTTGTGGCCAATAGCGGCAATGGTCTCGGAATAGCTGTCGCCGCAGTGGATGCAGGTGTGAATCGTGGCGCCGTCCTTCTCGCAGGTGGGCTGCTGGATGGAGGTGGAATAGCTGTGACCGGTGGCTGCAATGGTCTCAGAATAGCTGTCACCGCAGTAAGAGCAGGTGAAGATATTTGCACCGGCTTCCTCGCAGGTGGCGTTCTTCACGGTCTTGACATAGTTATGTCCGATGGCCGGGATGACTTCCGTGTAGCTGTCGCCACAATGGGAGCAGGTAAAGGTATTCAGGCCGTCCTTCTCACAGGTGGCAGCTTCCACCGTCTTAACATAGTCGTGACCGGTGGCAGGGATGGACTCGGTATAAGTATCGCCGCAGTTGGCACAGGTGAAGGTCTTGACACCTTCGCTTTCGCAGCCGGCCGCAGTAGTCACCTTGCCATTGTCATAGTCGTGACCGATGGCAGGGATGGACTCGGTGTAGGTATCGCCGCAATTGGCACAGGTGAAGGTCTTGACACCTTCGCTTTCGCAGCCGGCTGCAGCAGTCACCTTGCCATTGTCATAGTCGTGACCAGTGGCAGGGATGGACTCGGTATAAGTATCGCCGCAGTTGGCACAGGTGAAGGTCTTGACACCTTCGCTTTCGCAGCCGGCCGTAGTGGTCACCTTGCCATTGTCATAGTCGTGGCCAATGGCCGGAATGGTTTCGGTATAGCTGTCGCCGCAGGAGCAGCGATAAGTAACATAGCCATTTTCCTCACAGGTGGCATTCTGGCTGCCGCTTGCGGCATAGCTATGGACATGGTCGGGGGTAATGGAGTAGCTGAACTGAACCACAACGGGCCAGTGATCGGCCAAAGCAATTCCGTCGCTGTCCACAAAGTTCTCAGCGATCAGGTAGTAGTCGGCAGAGATCTGTACCTTGCTGTCGGAATTGTTGATATAGAAGATCTTGTCCACGATCTCCGCATCCGGATAGGGATATGTACCGCCCTTATCCTGAGCCACAATAGACTCTGCACCGTGCTCAGGGTAATTGCCCTCGCGTACCTTCTCGATCCAGGCATCCTGGATGGTAAAGCGCTCGTCAGCATTGATGGAGTCAATGAACAAGGTCTGCAAATTCTCGCGGGTATAACGGCAGTTGGTGTCGCCCATCACAATAATGGGGTTGCCGTTGTTGCTTGCCTTAATGGCAGCGGCAAGCTGCTTGAGCTGGGATTCCCGAGCGGCAATGTCTTCCGCATCGGAATCCGCATCCATATGCAGGGTGTAAACATCCACGGTCACGCCGTCGGCCACGGTGCACTGATAGAACCGGAAGCCCTTGGTGATCATAGTATCGGCGCCGTTGCCGGTGCCAAATGTGCCGGAAGCATAGTTGTCTTTCCATTTTACACGGGTCTCCCCGGTGGTGGTCACGGACTTTTTCCAGATCAGGTTCAGACCGTCGGTACTGTTGCTCAGGCCGGAAACTTTGCCACCGTGTGTTCCGCAATTATAATCTGTCAGGGAGGACATCAGCTCGGTGTGATAGTTAAAATCCTCGGACACGGCGATGATATCCCAGCCGTAGGTTGCCATTTTGGCGCTGATCTTCTTGGTTCCGTCGGAGCCGGGGCCATCCCCGTTCAGGGTAACGAACAAGATCTTCTTAGGCAGACCGTCCACATTCATAGAGCAGACTGTGAAGGTGCCTTCGTTTTGGGCAGCATTGGCAGGCACTGCCTGGAAGGGAACCATACACAGGAGCATTGCCAGCACAGCCAGCAGACAGATAAGCTTGCGAGTTGGTTTTTTCATTTCTTTCACCTATTCCTCTATTTTTATATTTTGCGCGGATAGATCGCTTAAAAAGGACAAAATGTCCTCTTTCGCCATAGTTTCGGATACATCAAACTGCTCGGTCACTGCCTTGCACAGTCCGTTCAGATCGGTACCCTTTTCCAGACACTCCCAAATGACACGGCTCACGGGATTGAGCACGATCATACCATTGAGTTCCAGTGCGGTTTTTCCCACAGGAATGACCAAAATTTCGCCGGCGACTTCCCGGACGGTATAGGTTCCCTGTAATTTCATATCATCCCTCCTCTGTAGGGACATCCTCCGTATAGGTGCGCACCATAACCACCACGCTGCCGGAGCTGGCATAGTGATTGGGGCTGACCGTGACGGAAGTATTGGCCTTCAGGCCGGTAATTTTCGCGGTGTAGGTGATACCGCCTACATAGGTATTCAGATCCTCCATATAGTACTTGTAGAAAATACGCACAACGGCAATATCCTGACCGGTCAAATTGGTAACCGTCAGGGAATTGTTTCCGTTATCAGTCACGGAGACCTGGTCGGCCGCCATACCAAGCACGGCCAGCGTGGCAACCTCTGCCTGGCAGGACAAAAGCTTGCCTGCGGCGCAGCTCTGCTTGCCGACCTCCTGCACAACCGCTGTACCGCCCGCCTTGATCGCGGAGGCCACAAAGTGCAGTGTCTTATCCCCATAGGTCATTGTGATCTCGGTGTATTCCACCGCTTCCGAACCAACATTTTTCAGCAGCAGCATCGCTACCTGTGTAATGGGCGCATCGCTGCTGTCCTCCAGATAGGTGCCATCGTAGGGTGCCACGGACTGCAGCTCCAAGGTGGTATTGGGAATTCGGTAAGGCAGCGAAATGGAAGTATCCGCCGTGGTCACGGGGACATAGGGAATAGGGGGATCTGTTGTGGGGGGCACCGTCGGTTCCGTCGCCTCTGTTGTCTCCGGGACAGTGGATATGGGCGGAATTTCTTCCGTTGTTTCCGGGTCGGCAGTACCGGAAGCATCCGTTGTCTCAGAAAGCAATGTGGTGACCGAATCGGTGGGTGCGGGGGTGCCGGAAAGGTCAATGCCCCAGACGATCAGGACGATCGCCAGCAAAAGCACCACGCAGGCTGCAAGACTCCAAAGAAGCACAGCGTTGCGCCTTGTGTTCCGGCTTTCGGGATTTTTCGGGTTTTGCATCATAGTGTTCTCCTCATTGTCCGTTTTCTTTCTTTTGACTAATCAGCTCCTCTCGAAGTTTTTGGCGCTGGGCTGGGTAAGCCCGTGTCATTTGGCACCGATAGGCGGGGGCCACATCGTAGCATCCCGATTCCGTCAGCACCATCGCCGCACACGCCCGGCAAACATCCTTCTGCGGGCATCCGGCGCATTTCGCAGGCAGCCGAATACTGTCCGCTTGCTCTGCTGCCCGCTTCCACGCAGGCAGAAAGCCAATAGAAAAGGCATTGTTATCCCCTTTTCCGGGGATCATACCGCAAGGCATCATTTCACCCTCCCAGGTGACCCAAAAGCTGCATTTACCGGCACGGCACCGCAGCTTTTCACCGGGAAGATCGCACATTTCCTCCGTCTCTCCGGGGAGAGGAGGCATTTCCGGCTTGTCCATAGCAAGGAATCTATCCGTGCCCATCAGGAGGGCTTCGGACTTGGCGGCATAATAGGCCGCATCCTCCGGGGAAAACCGGTCATTATGGCCGATTTGGGAGGGATCCCGCCGCAGGGGCGGAAACATATAGGAGGTAGCCTGCAGCACCAGCTGCTCCTGCTTTGCAAAGGCAATGATCTGCTCCAGATCCGATGCATTGTAGGGGGTAATGCTGCAATTGAGTTTAACGGTAATTCCCGCCTGCCGCAGCAGACGAATGCCCCGCATAACCTTGGTAAACCCATTGGGATCACCGCACAGTCGCTGATAGGTCTCATTGGAGGCACCGTAAAGAGTAATGTTGATTTTGGAAGGAGGACACTGGATCATCCACTGCACAACCTTCTCGTCGATCAACGTTCCATTGGAATTGATGGAAAGGATAAAGCCCATTTTCTGTAAGCCGGTAAGGATCTGCCGGAATTCCGGGTGCATCAGCGGCTCCCCGCCGGTCAGCAGGATATAAAGCAGACCCTGTTCCTTTGCCTGCCGGGCAAGCTCCAGCCATTCCTCCGCCGAACGCAGTGGGGCAATGGCCTGCTGCTGCCGGGCAGTCATACGGACATAGCACATTTTGCAGGCCATATTGCACACCGGAGTCAGCTCAAAGGTGCCGCTCAGCGGGATCCGGGCCGAGGCTGCCTTGGCGTGAAGATATTCCGTTACAACAGGCTCCCGCGGAATCTGAATCATCCCCTGTCCCCTTTCTGCTAAAAAAGTTATACTTCCATTTTCTCCCTCCACAGGCTCCCTTACGCAAGAGCTGGCACGGCGTTAGCCGTGACTGAGGGATTGCGTTGCCGCAGGCAACTATTATAATCGTCCCGCAGGGACACATCGTTTTAGATTGGATACCTGGAGTTATTTGTCGGGGGTGGGAAACAGGGTGTTTTCCAGGGTCTGGACGGCCTGTTCGTCGGGGGTGCATTCCAGGCGGTAAATAGGAATATCGGCACAAAGCTGAGAAAACAGTGCCAGTGCACGATCCACATACTCCGGGTCCCACCGGTGAACCGTCAGCTCAGGATACATAAAGCGCAGTGCTTCCGCGGCTGTCGCCGGAGTGACCTGGTTTTCCTTTGCCTGACTGAGCAGAATAATGGCGCAAAGCGGTGCTTCCTCCGCCCGGTAAACACCGGAGGTTCCGGCATAAGGCAGACCGTAGGCATACCACCTTCCATCAGTTTTCCGCAGGCCGGCACGGTCACCATTGAGGATCTGCGCCTGACGGTGGTGTTCCCACAGGCCTGCCTGGGTAGATTTCCCCGTGCCGGAGGGAGCGGTGAACACAATACCTCTGCCCTGCACGCAGATCAAAGAGGCGTGGAGCAGCAGTGCCCCCCGGAGCAGCATAACCGTTTCCAGCCCAATGGCATCCAATATGCCTTTGGTGGTGGAGATCCACTGGATCTCCTGCTGCAAATAATTGCATATCAGCCTGTCCGGCTGGGACCACTGCCATTTGACCGTGGCTACCGGCTGCAGTGGCTGCCCCAGAAGGTGGCAAAGGGTACCTCCGGTGCTGTCCGTATAAAAACGGCAAAGCCCCCGTTGCACGAAGGAGCCCTTTGGGAGGGTCAGGGTGGATACGGGGTGGAATTCGATCTGCATATCCGGTGTCTGTGCCTCGGTCAAAAAAGGCTCTGCTTCCGGGGCACGAACCACCGCAAATGGCAGATCGCACCGGATCCGAATATGGCAAATTTGGAAAAAATATGTCATTTTAATTCATTGCGTGATAAGGCGGTCATGCGGAGGTGCATGACCGCCTTCCACAAACGGTATAAAGCTTACCTGAGCTTCTCAGGCGCCGAAAATGGCGTTACTGGAATTGGGGGCATTATAGCAAATGCCGAACACATCGTCATTTTCCCCCGCAGGTTCCGTGCAGATAGCATTATTGACAAACAGCACAGTGGTGGAACCGATGGCCCAGCCACAGGTCATCTTATCGCCGGAGTTGGGTGAACCCATTGTGCTGTTGTCCAAAGCGCCGCAGCCGTTGGCAATATTCTGTGTCAGAGAGAAACGCTCCACAATAAAGGTGGGCTTTACATACGCTTGTTTCATGTTTCCTCCTCCTTATCTACGGCCAAACCAGCCGCGTAATGTGTCAAACAGATCGGTAACAAACTTCCGGATCTGCTCCTCCAGCACGCCGGCATCCGGTACGCTGGGATTTTCGATCTCCACGCCGGAATTTTCCGTCTCGGCGGGAGTGGTGGGCTCGGCAGGTGTCTCCTCCGGAGCAGCCATCAGGCTCTTGTAGGCAACAGTGGGACGGCTTTCAAAGGCATCCACGGCTGCAACAGCCTCTGCTGTATTGGCAAAGCCCATAATATTCTCCTGAGGGATCAGGGTTTTCAGCTTTGTGATGGACAGCAGGCCATCTCCGTTATTTTTGATAACCACATTGCCCATTGCATCCGGCTGGATCGCATAGAACAGATCGGTGGAATGTGTCACTTCGATCTCCGCCTGCACCGGATTGCCTTCCTTATCCAGCAGGGATACAGAGGCGACGGTACCCTTTTCGGGTGCCTTCAGGCCAATCTGCAGATTAGCACCCAAACCGGCATTGAATACGATGCTTTGACCCTTCTGCAGATAGACCTCATTCTTCGGGCCAAATTCCTCATAGACAGCCACGGAATTGGTGGTGCCGGAGGTGCCGTCCTGATGATCCATCTTGTCGATGAACACAATGCCATCGAGCTGGGCATCCGGGCCTGCGGGGGCATAGTCCAGCAGAAGGTTCCGAACGCTCTGGAACAGTACCACTGCTTCATCGCCCAAAGCACCCTGTGCAGTGTCATCCATATTCTCAACGGACATAGGGTTATAGATCCGGATGCCATCGAGATAATAGGTGGTGCGGTTGTTGTCGACAGCCGCTGCATCCGTCACTGTGATGGTCACCGTGTAGGTGCCATACATACCGCTGTAGGTAACCGTGGGTATCTGATAATAGTCACCGGAGGCAGACAGATTGTCAATGATCATAAACTGCTTGACTGCGCCGTTTTGTGCGGTAGCTGCATCGGGGGCAACCTCCACCAAAATGGTGCCGGTGGTTGCATTGGTGCGGCTGTAGATATCAAAGCCGTTGCCACTAAAGGTAAAGGTAGCCTTTGCGGAGTTGGTGGAGGAAACATAGGCGCTGCCATCGGAAAAGCCGGTGTCGTCGCTCAGGCCGGTGTCATTTTCTACCCATCCGCCGTGGATCGGGTTGTTGGGAGTCTCCATATTGGAGCCGGCATTGTCTTCCTTTTCCTCTGTCCATTCGCCGCTGTATACGATGCCGACCACACCGGTTTCCTCAGAGGTCACGAAGCTATCCTCATAGTAAACATTGCTGGCAGGGATCACGGAAACCTTGCTCCACAGATTTTTGGTTACACTGTCGCCCAGCTCCGTATTCTTGGTCAGGGCGTAGAAGGTATCATAGCCCTTCCACTGCATAGTGGTGGGGGTATACAGCACATTGCCATCTATCGCAGTCACCTTGCCGTAATCGCCGGTAAAGCTGCTGTTCTCCGAGCCAACCTTACTGAAAATGCCGTCCGCCGCGCTGTCAAACAGCGGGGTGCCGCTGGCATAGCTGCCCAGCACTGCGCTCTTGGCATAGTCCAGAACGAACATCTTATTCTGCAGCAATGTGGAGGGCATAGGGAACGCCCTCAGCATACCGAAGTCGCCATTGGCGTCATCGTCCCAAATGCCGGAGGTGGTTCTGTTGGTGTTGATATACACATCCTGTGCGGCCGCATCCTTAGCCAGTAACCCTTCAATAGTGATTACCAGCTTGTTGCCGGTAACCTTAACGGAACCGCCACTGTCATCTGTTGTAACCACATTCTCAGCGGAAATGAAGTTGAATCCGGTCACATCTACGCCTACAACCTGCTCATTTTCCGAAATCAGCTCCGCCTTTACACCATCCGGAGCCGGAGTGAGTGTAGTGCTGAAAGATTCGTAACCAACATGCTTTGCCACCTGAACGGACACATTGTCTGCAATGCTGAAGCCCGCAGGCACGGTGAAATAATCGGTAAACAGGTCGACCACGTGGTTTTTCTCAGACAACTCAACAGAAGTCGTGCTGGAACTGATCTCCTTATCCACGCTGTCAAAGAAGTCTTCCAGCTTACTTGCATCCGTGGCCAAAATATAACTTCCGGAAGACGAGGAATCCTTTAGGAAGTTGTCTTCGTTGGTGCCTACGCTATTCAGCACAGCAACTGTATATACTTTTACTCCGTAGGTATTCTTTGTTGTTCCGATCGTGGTCAGCGTATTGCTTGCCACTGTAGCATCATATCCAGTGTCTCCCGGTGCGCCATCAGTCAGGAAAATAACAACTTTGCTGCGTTCGCCATTCTGATATGCCTCATTTTCCTCTGCAAAAATACCATTTGCCATTTCAAAACCGTACTGCGGATATGTGGCACCTTTGCCTGCCAATTGACCAACGGAAGCAATGAGATTATTATAGCCGGTCTGTGTATTCACACTTTGGAGAGCATCCCCATAGTGGTTTGCTGCCAGATTGGGGGACTGATTATAGGTTGATTCTTTACCACCGCTGTAATAGTTATACTGCGTTGCTCCAACGAACAACTCTGTGTTAGACCAAAAGTATTCATTTGTAGATCCAGTATATTCATCAGATCCAAAGCCCACAATGGCTACCCGGTGATCTACATTGTTTTTCAGTGCACTTGCTTGAATATTATTGATAAATTTTTTAGCCACATATTGCAGTGCTTCCAAACGAGTGCCGTCCTTGGTATCCTGCGTGTACAGGGGGCTGATGCTGACAGCAGTACTGTCTACTGTGGCTTCATCACCTTCTGCACTCTGTCCGATTTTAGTATCTACGCCGTTCATTTCAATGGTATAGATATAGCGCACGGTGTTAATTTCAGACTTTGTTACGGCAATATAACTGGCTGCCACATAGCGAAGATTATCCTTATCTGTGTCTCCAGTTCCTTCACCATTATGAAATTCTGCGGTACGGGGAGAGATGCCGTAAGCATCTCCTTGGTTTAAATCAGAGCTTTTTCCGTTAACAAAATAATATCTTGCGCCCTTTGCACCACTGTGATTTGAACCAAGATCTGTCAAATCGCTATAGCCGGATTTTATAGAAGAATTCTGATCACAAACATAACGGAAATATGCATTTCCAGTACTATCTCTATGGAATGTCATAAGTGATTCCGTAGCAAATGGACGACTGGTAGTAAATGTCAACACATTGTCTTCCGTATCATACCAAGTTGACCAGGAATTAGAAATTTCATCATCTAAATATGTTTTTCCATCATCACCAAGCCAGCCAGTTGTCTTACCGATGACTTCCTTGACGGCTTTGACAGGGTAATACTTTTCACCATACTTATAATAATACTCAGTGGTTCCCTCTTCCAGTTCCTTATTCGTGGGCAAGGTGGAAACCTCTGTATAGGTATCGGCAGGAATGCCACTCAATGCTTCCTGCACCATAGAGCCGGACTGATCCAATACCAAAATAACATCCGCAGGCTTTACCTGCTTGACAGTCTCGATTTTTGTTTCGCCGGTAGCGTAGGCCTCCAGCACGACCTTGTAGGTGCCGTCATCCTCCAGCGTGACCGTTTTATTCAACTTCAGGCCGTCCTGATCGCCCTCTGCCACGGTGGACACCTGGTCAGCAGATGCCGCTACGCACAGCATACCCATCAGCATAACTGCCACGAGCGCAAGGGCAAGAACCTTTGCAAAAACACTTCCTGCTTTCATAATATGTTCCTCCTCAGAGCAAGTATTGGCTTCCGGGATCCTCCCTTAACCAATCCCGCTCCGCCCCATAAGGGTATAGCTACCCCCACTTTTTATTCAGCTTACATTTTATACCCTTGCAAAATATTTGTCAATGGTTTTTTAACGATTTTTTATTTGCAAATTTCGACATTACCGCCAATACCCCCAAATTTCCAACTTTTTTGCCAATTTCGACCCTGAAATAAACTTCGCAAAGTATATTTCCAGAAGAAAAATCCCCCACTATTGATCCGGAAACGGCTACAGTATGCTCTCCCTTCGTCACCGCTTGGGCGGTGACGGTTGCCTGCCGGCAACGATTCCAATTGTCCCGTTAGGGACACCATAAGCGGCTCCCTTGTGTAAAGGGAGCTGTCGCGGCGTTAGCCGTGACTGAGGGATTGCGTTGCCGTCAGACAACAATTTCAATCGTCCCGCAGGGACACCTTCCGTAAATGCTTTGTATATTCCGCTTTCCCGGTTGGTTTTACCTATGCAAGAAACGCACTGCCCTTTGTCACCGCTTTGGCGGTGACGGTTGCCTGCCGGCAACCTCTCTCCTTCAGTCAAAAATCAGAGATTTTTGCCAGCGCCCCCGTCAAGGGGAGCCACTTGTTGTATCGGCTTACGCCGATGATTATTAAAACGGGGTTCGGTGCCTTAAACGAGGTGTGGTACATTTCCTTGGGGGAATTGCCACACCAGTGACACGGTCCCCCTCAGTATGACTGGGTTTTGTGTACATTTTCCACTATTTCGTATTTTTTCAGTTGATACCTTTCAATTATCTCAAGTACTCTTTTAGGCACCGGGCAATCCTTTTATACCCGGCATTGTCTGGATACAGGCCATCAGGCACATATCGTGTCTGCCGTACCGGGAGCTTCAATGCCACTTTGCCAAAATGTGGCATATTCAAAAATACTTCCTTAGCTGCGTATTTCTCTGTGCATATAGCTATACGGATTCCATTTTGCAAAACACATATTTTGCGATTCGGCCGCTGATATAGGCAGGCACACTCCAAAAGAAATCCACAGCAGCATCACATACAAAAATACTTCCAAATCAATATAAAAAGGATAAAAATTATATACGAGTCCTTTGTAAACGTCAGCGTCTTTGACATTTACAGAATCTCATCAATGATGAAACGGGAACCACCATCATTCCCCTATGTAAAAGCACAAGCGTTTTGCTTTCCCAGAAACACACACCAGCATCTTTGCCCGAAAAGCTGGCTAAATGCACGTGGGGTTGATTTTTCTTTTTATTCCTGCTATAATGCCCCCAAAAGGAGGTGGCGCTATGCAGTGCTTTCATATGAGCGGCGCAGGCAATGATTTTATGGTCATTGACGGCCGTGGGCAGTCCTACGACTATGAAATGCTCGCAAAGGAGCTTTGCAGCATCACCGGTGCCGATGGCTTTATGGCGCTGGACAATTCGGATATTGCGGATATCCGGCTCCATTATTATAATGCAGATGGTTCCCGGGGGGAGCTGTGCGGCAACGGCAGCCGCTGTATCTGCAAATTTGCTTACGACCAGGGCATTGCCCCGGAGAATATGACGGTTCAGACCGATGCGGGTATTGTACAGGGCTGGCGATTGGGAGACGAGCTTTATCGTGTGCGGCTGCCTCAGCCGGTGGATATTGATCTGGAGGCCAAGCACGGTGTAGCCTACTGCGTGTGCGGCGTTCCCCATGCGCTGGTGGAGCTACCATCCCTGTCCTGGGAGCAGCGGGATGCGCTGCGGGAGCAGGCCGTGTCACTGCGGTTTGACCCGGTGTTTCCCAAGGGTGCCAATGTGGATCTGTACGCCTGGGAGGGCAGCGAAACCGTCCGGGTGCTCAGCTTTGAGCGTGGTGTGGAGGATTACACCCTTGCCTGCGGCACCGGCTGCGGTGCTCTGGCAGCTGTGCTCTACAGTGCCGGGCTACTTCCTGGGAAACGGCTAATTGCAAAGAATCCCGGCGGTGTATTGCAAATCACCGTAGAGGCGCAAGCCGGCCTGATCTCCGGCCTGCTTCTGGAAGGTCCCGCCCAAACACTCCAAATCTACACCCTCCCCTGACCGCTCTGCAAAGCAACGCCCCATTTCATAGCCAATGTCAAAGCAGCTGTCACCCAAACTACAAAACAATTCCCTGCCAAAGCCCAAGATCCGGCCCCGGCAGGGAATTTTTGTTTTTTTGCTGCCGCCAGAGAGCATCGCCTGTACCCATCCGGTGATAGTAATTTTTTAAAAAAATTATAATTGGCTGAGACCAACGGCGAAAAAATGGGTACTTATCTGGTGAAGGGCCTTTTATCGAGCATTGAAGTGAGGAATAATATGGAAGATTTTGCGATTATAGAACTGTATTTTGCCCGTGATGAGCAGGCAATCCGGGAAACAGATCAAAAATATGGCCGGCTTTGTCATTGTATTGCTGAGAATTTTTTGCGGAGCACAGCCGATTCGGAAGAATGTGTCAACGATACCTATCTGAACTTATGGAACACCATTCCACCTACCCGTCCGATGGACTTCAAGGCATTCGTCTGCAAGGTGGTGCGGCAGCTCTCTCTGAAAAAATTGCGTTATAATACGGCGCAAAAGCGAAACGCCAATTTAACGGTAGCTTTTTCCGAATTGGAGGAAATCCTGTCCGACAATGCTGTGGCATCGGAGCAGGAGTACCGGGAGCTGGGCAGCGTGATCAGCGACTTCCTCTGGCGGGAAAAAGAGGAGGTGCGGAATGTATTTGTCCGGCGGTACTATTTTCTGGACTCTGTTCGTGACATTGCGGCAATGTACGGCTTTACCGAGAGTAAGGTCAAAAATATTCTTTACCACACGCGGAGCAAGCTAAAAAAGCATTTGATGAAAGAAGGTTTTGCGATATGAAAACGCCAAAATTAGCCATTGCTATGGGATATATCGATGACAAGCTGGTTTCCGGTTCCATTGACTACCAGCCGCAGAAAAAGGCGAAGCCGAAGGCTGTGGGCTGGCTGGCCGCCGCAGCCTGCTTTGTGTTCATTTGCCTGACGGCATTTCAAATTGCCATTGATTTTACGGGTACGCACGCACTCGATCCCTATTGCAGCGGTGTCTGCATTCGTTTTACCGATATGGAGTTTCTTTCCAGGCATTATTCCGGAGATCTGTTAATAGAGCGGTTGTCTTTTGATGGTGTGGTGAATAAAAGCATTGACCTTTATTACGACGAAGAAGGAAATGCAGAGCTTCCGGAAGATTGGCACAGTGTTATCATAGGTGCGGAATATACGGATTATAATATGACGATATTTGCGCTGTTTCACCAACAGGGAAAACTGGAGGAATGGAAAGTTCCTTCTGTGTTTACAGCAGATGCGACACAAATCGTCACGATTGCAGAAACTGCGGTGCACATTGCGCCAAACAGCCACGGCAACCTGCTGCCGGATGGGTATTATGCCATTTTTGAATACGAAAATGTGGTCTATGAAGTCCGCGTAACCTCAAACGATATACACGATACCTATTCGGTGCTGAATGCGCTGCTAACCGAAGATACACATCTGCCAAGAGGAAGTTGCGTGTAATACGTGATGGTTTTACAGGATATCCATCCCGCCTATCAAAAAACGCCATGACCGTGGGTGGTCATGGCGTGATTTTTTATCAGGCGGTTACGGGTTGGGCAAGCTCTGCATCCAGTTCGGCTTTCAGCCGCGCGGTTCGCTTTTTTCGCCAGGTGCCGATGACAATGCCCGCCGCCGTCAGCACGGCCACGGCGGCAACAGCCGGAAGCACCATTTCCCAGGGGATCTCCGTTTGGGGCTTCTGTGCCGGGAGCTGTGCCTGGCAGAGGGTGCATTTTCCTGTCTCCATATCCCAAATGTGCCCCTCCGGCTCCAGCACCTGACCGCAGTCGCAGGTGCCCCAGTGGGTGGAAGCATTGGAGGAATAAGCATAGCTGTGGATATGCAGCGGTGCCGCAGTCACCACATACTGGCAGGTGCTGCACACCTGCTCCTGCATACGGGCTGCTGCCAGCAGCACGGTATGGGGCTGCACCCCATCTGTCTGTCCGCAGACGGAGCAGCTGTGCCAGTGGCCGGTGCCATCACTGCTCCAGCTTTCCTCATAGCTGTGAGTCGTCTGCCGGAGATAGCCGCAGACATCGCAGCTTTCGTCACAATCGGCACTGTAGGTATGGGGCTGCACCTCATCCTTCGCCCCGCAGCCGTCGCAGGTATGCCAGTGGCCGGATTCGCCGCTTTCCCATTCCTGAGAAAAGGCGTGGCCGCCCTCCTGGGTATAACCGCAGACTGCGCAGCCGGAGGTGCATCCGTTCTTGAATTCGTGGGCACCGATCTTTACGCGGCCCTCGCAGTCCTCGCAGATCGCCCAGTGCTCAGAGCTGTCCCACAGCCACTGACCGGCGGTATGCTCCGCCGTCCGTTCCCGGCCGCAGGAATCGCAGACACGGCTGTGCTCCTGCGTATCCACATACAGCCAATCACCGTACTGGTGATCATCCGTCTGGGGGATCTCCACCACGTGGGTGGCACCGCAGGTATTACACTTTTGCCATTTGGAGCCTTCCTTTTCGCAGGTAGCCTCCGTCAGGATCCGGTCACTGCCCCAATCGTGCTTAAAGTAGGTCACCTTGGAGCAGAGGGAGCAGGTTGCCTTATGGGTATCGTCGTCAGCATAAGTCCAGTTGGAATAGGAATGGGTACAACTTGCCATTTTGCACTGCTTGCAGTCGCTGACCGTGCCGGTGGCACCGGTGTAATAGGAGCTGCCGCAATCGGAGCATTTATAATACTCCTTATGGGGATGGGTGCTTTCGTAATACTTCTGATAGCTGTGGCCGGAGTCGCTCTGGTAGTTGGGCGAGGCAAAATAGTACGAGCCGTATAAATTCCGCTTACGCACGAACACACCAATGCCCTCATAGCCATTGTCGTTGGTATTGCCCTCGATGGTATAGAAATAGTTGCCGTCCACATAGTAAACGATGCCGGTGTGGGAGCCGTCGGTTTTGAAAAACAGGTCGCCGCCACGGGGCAGCCGGTCGCTGACATAAAACCGGGAAAGACCAAAGCCGGAAGCACTGGCAAAACCGTTCTTCCGCAGAACCGAGGTGGGGATCCCCGCCTGGTTGGCGCACCAGCTGACAAACATACCGCACCACGCCGTGTTGGGAGCACCGTACCACACGCCATACTTGGTGTAGTTGTTGCTGCCCTCCCGGTAGCCCACCTGGGTCAGTGCCACACCGATCAGGTCGGCACGCTGGTCGCCGGTATTTATATATGTATTTTCAAAGTCTGCCCGGGCCGGGTCCGCCGTCTGTGCCAGGCACAGCACAAGCAGCACTGCCGTCAGGAAAAAGCAGACTATCCGTGACATTACGGATCTCATGAACTGTCCTCCAATAGTATCCTTATTTCTCACTGTAAGACATCATACTACATTTTTTCATAAAAGGCAAGGGCTTTCTAACAATCTGGAACTTTTTTGTCACTTTTTTGTAACCTTTCCCTTTTCCGGTGAAAAACACTGGGGATTTCTGTTTACTTTTTCCCCCTGCAATGATATAATAGCCAATAAAGTGGGGTATTTTATCCCGATTGCAATTTTCTGAAACGGAGGCTGTCCGTGTGAACCGTCTGATTGGATATATCAAAGATACCATCCGCAAGGCAGATCTTGTGCTTCTGCTGCTGTGCCTTGTGACCACCGCCTTTGGCTGTCTGGTGATCTCCAGTGCCACCAATGCCGAGGGCTCCTTCCGATATGTGCTGGTGCAGATCTGTGCCGCCCTTTTGGGTGTTTTCCTGTTTTTTACCGTATCCTCCGTGAATGCGGATTTTTTCTCCGAGCACCGCAACTGGCTTGTGGGCTTTAACTGCGTGTTGCTTCTGCTGCTGATCCCCTTCGGCACGGACAATGGCACCGGCAACCGAAGCTGGCTGGACTTTCCCTTCCTGCCCATTGCCATTCAGCCCGCCGAGCTGTGCAAGACCGCCTTTGTGCTTGTGCTGGCCTCGGTTATGGCCTCCCATCAGAACAAGCCCTCGTCCCTGCGTGCCGTTTTTCATCTGCTGTTTCACGTAGGGCTGATCATCGGGCTGAATATGGTGCTGTCCCGTGACCTGGGCGTTTCCCTGATTTTCGTTTTCATTTTTATCGGTATGGCCTTTGCCGGCGGCATCAGCGTGCTGTGGTTCGCCCTGGCCGGCGGTCTGATCGCCCTTGGTGCGCCGGTGCTGTGGAATTTTCTGGGCACCTATCAGCAAAACCGTATTCTGATCCTGTTTGACCCCACCATCGACCCGGACGGAATTGCGGAACGGTATCACACGATGCAAAGTATCCGTTCCCTGACCGGCGGCGGCCTGACCGGACAGGGGCTTTACCAAGGCAACCGCACCCAGGCACTGGGTGCCCTGTACGCCCAACACACGGACTACATTTTCTCCGCCATTGGAGAGGAGCTGGGCTTTATCGGCTGTGCCGTGGCGGTGCTGCTGATCGGGCTGATCATTGCCCGGTGCATTTGGGTCGCCAACCGAAGCGGCGACTATATGCGGCGGCTGATCTGCTTTGGCGTTTCCTCCGCACTGATCTTCCAGGTGTGCAGCAATGTGGGTATGTGCATTGGCCTGACACCGGTTATCGGCCTGACGCTGCCCTTTATCAGCTATGGCGGCTCCTCTCTTGTCTCCCTGTATGCGATGATGGGTCTGGTCTCCGGCGTATTTGCCCACCCCGCACCTGCCAGTCACGAGCGTTACATCCGTCCGCCCTATATGACGGCACCACTGAGGTAACCATATGAAAAAGCTATCCTTTTCCTTTCCCGAACTTGTGCGGCACCTGCTGCTGGGCTGGCTGCTGGCTGCCGGGCTGGAGCTTGCGCTGCTCCGCCCCGACCTGCGGGAGCTTTCTCAACTCACCGGGGTGGCCGCTATGTCTCTGCCACGGCTGCTGTGCGTTACGGCGGTGCTGACGGCCGGGCTGTGGCTTCTGTCCCGAAAAAAGCCTTTTCCCCGGCTTGAGCGCTGGTGTATCGTCGGTGCCTTTGCGCTGCTGATGCTGCTGTCTCTGCCGGAAAGCTTTTCCCCGGCCTATCTTTGCATTTGCCTGGCCGTGCTGGCGATTTTGACCGTCTACGCCCTCCGGGGTCACTGTGCCGTACCGGAAAATGCCACCCTGCAAAAATGCCGTCCTATTTTTCCCATTCTTGCCGCGGTTTTGGCTGTGGGCTTTTTCGGGGTGGTCAGTGTCTGGACGGTATGCCGCTATTGGGGCTTTTCCACCCCCTCCTACGATTTTGGCATCTTCGCCCAGATGTTCCACAGTATGCGTACCACCGGCCTGCCGGTGACGACCCTGGAACGCCGGGTGGAGCTTTCCCACTTTGCAGTGCACGTCTCCCCTATCTACTATCTGATGCTGCCCTTTTACTGCCTGTTTCCGGATCCTGCCACATTGCAGATCCTGCAGGCGGCCGTGATGGCCTCTGCTGTGATCCCCCTTTGGCTGATTGCCAGGCGGCACGGGCTTTCCGGGCTGCAATCTCTGCTGGTTTGCCTTCTGCTTTTGCTCCTGCCTGCCAATGCCGGCGGTGCCTATTATGACCTGCACGAAAACTGCTTCCTGCTGCCCCTGATTCTTTGGCTGCTGTACGCTATGGAGAAAAAGAGCCTTCCCCTGACCGCAGTGTTTGCTCTGTTGACACTTTTTGTCAAGGAGGATGCGGCGGTATATGTTGCCGTGGCCGGGCTGTTCTTTTTCGTCAGTGCCCTTTTGCAAAAGGCCGGCCGCAGGGAACTGCTTACCGGTCTTGGCGTGACCGTGGGGGCCATCGTCTATTTTCTTCTGGTCACCGCCTATCTTTCCAGGCACGGCGACGGGGTTATGTCCTATCGGTATAAAAACTTTATGTACGACGGCTCAAGCTCCCTTTTCACTGTGGTCAAGGCCGTGCTGCTGTGCCCTATGAAAATGCTGTTTGAATGCGTGGACGGGGAAAAGCTGGAATATATCGGCCTGACTCTGCTGCCCCTGCTGGGGCTTCCTCTGCTGACCCGGCGGTATGAGCGCTACATTCTGCTGATCCCCTATCTGCTGATCAACCTGATGAGCGACTACCCGTACCAGCACAGTGTGCTTTTCCAGTACAACTTCGGCTCCACCGCGTTTTTGATCTATCTGCTCACCGTGAATCTTGCGGAGCTTCGCTTCCGGAAGCCGACGGTTCGTCCGGCTGTGCTGCTGCTGGCGGTCACGGTGGCTGCCGGGTGTCTGACTGCCAGCGTATACCCCTCTATACACAGTGCCACCCGCCGCTACACCGGCAGCTATGTCAAATACGATGCTATGGCGGAGGCCCTTCAGCAGATCCCGGAGGATGCCGCCGTCACTGCCTCAACCTTTTATACCTCCCATCTTTCCCAGCGGAAAAGCCTTTACGATATTGACTATGTCTCCGCCCGGCAGCTTCAGGACTGCGACTATGTGATCCTCAGTGCCCGTACTTTGGCCGATGACAGCTATGGAAAATACAATGAAGCGGGCAGGGCCGATGCCCCCGCCTCCCTTTCCCAGCTGCTGGAGGAGGCCGGTTTTCTCCCGTGGAGCACCTGCTACGAAATGACCATCTACAAAAAAGGATAATTTTTCTCCCTATGGCACCCGGCCATAGGGAGATTTTTTACGAAAGCCGTATAACCTCCGAAAAAATGGAAACACTTAACATCGGAGGTGCTGAATTATGGCAAACAAAAAATTTAGCAGTATGTTCAGCGGTAAGGGCTACTACATAGCCCTGATCCTGTGCGCTGCTGCAATCGGGATTTCCGGCTATCTGTACTACCGAAACGCAAATCCTTCCAACGATGCCCCCGTGTCTGCCGGCGACACAATGCTCCAGTCCGGCACGCAGGGCTCTGCCACCGCACCGGAGGGCTCCTCTCCTCCGGTAACCACTCAGGCAGGCAAGAAAACGCTTGGCAAGCTGACCCGCCCGGTATCCGGCGAGACGGTGCTGGGCTACGCAATGGATGTGCTCTGCTACAACCCCACCACCCGGGACTGGCGTGTGCACAACGGCATTGACATTGCGGCACAGGCCGGTACCCCTGTCTGCGCTGCGGCAGCCGGCACGGTGTACACGGTCTATGAGGACGAGACTATGGGCACCACTGTGGTCATCCGTCACGAAAACGGCTATGTGACCAAATACGCCAGTCTGAGCAGCCAGCCCACCGTCAAGGCGGGGGATCCGGTGACCTCGGGGCAGACCATCGGCACGGTGGGATGCACGGCGCTACTGGAAACGGCCATTGGCGAGCACGTGCATTTCAGCGTGACCCGGGACGGGCTGGAAATTGACCCGGAGGAATTTCTGAAGGGTGCCTGAGTAACCGAAAAAAGCCATAGGGGCGGATCATCCGTTCCCTATGGCTTTTTCCCGGCGAAGCAGCAGTGCCATCAGTGTAACGCCCAGCAGTGCCCCGGCCGAATCAATAGCCACATCCCGCAAGCCGGGGCCTCTGCCGGGGACAAATATTTGAATGGTCTCATCCATACAGGCTGCTCCCACACCGCACAGCAGCGGGAACACCCAGTGCTCCCATTTTTTCGTGCAAAGCAGGTGAAACAGGCGGCTCAGCAGCAGACCTAGGGTAAAAAACTCCGTTCCGTGGGCAAGCTTTCGCAGAAGCCCCTGCCCTGTCCCCTGCACCACATCCACGGAGCCGGGCAAAAACAGGCGGATAAACGAGCCAACCGCCCGGCTGAAGGCAGAGGAAAGCTCCGCAGGCAGCAGGGAATTTCCCCAAATAAACGCCAGATTGACTACGATCAGTATCCCACAGAGCCGGACAGCCCTTTGGTTCTTTTTCATACCAAAACTCCCAAATGCTCCAGAAGGATACGGATCCCCAGCAGGATCAAAATCACACCGCCGGCGATCTGTGCTCCCTTTTCATAGCGGCTGCCGAACAGGTTGCCGATCTTGACACCCACGCCGGACAGAAGAAAGGTGGTGGCGCCAATCAGCAAAATAGCGGTATAGATATTGACGCCGCCTGCCATCGCCAGGGAAATACCCACCGCCAGAGCATCAATACTGGTGGCAATGGCCATCACCAGCATCGTTTTGAAGGAGAGATCCCCGTCAGCCTGCTCTTCGGAAGCGGAGAATGCCTCCTTGAGCATATTGATACCGATGAGCACCAGCAGTGCAAAGGCGATCCAGTGGTCAAAGGTCTCAATGGCCTCGGCAAACAGGGTGCCCAGGTAATAGCCCAAAAGGGGCATCAGTGCCTGAAAGCCGCCAAACCACGCGCCGCAGATGGCACTCTCCCGCAGGCCGGCACGCTTCATAGAAAGTCCCTTGCACAGGGACACGGCAAACGCATCCATACTCAGACCCACCGCCAGCAATAGTAGTTCAAAAAATCCCATATCAGTTCCTCCGTTTGTTTCCGCCGGAAAATAACGCCAACTGCGGCTCAAATGCGCTGCTTTTGCCATTTTTCAGGGTTTTCTTCAAAATTCGTATTATAGCAGGGGCACCGTCAAAAATCAACCCCCGTCCCTTCCTTAATGGCGGCTGCGGGAGCATTTTTCCGCATCGATGGCCAGCGCGACCATCAGCACCCCCAGCGCATCCGCCGGATCCGCCACATTCAGCGTATAGGTATCTGTCCAGTGCCAAAGCTCCCTGGAAACGGTGGCGATCTCTTTTCCGGTGCGGTCCGTGACGGAATAAGCCCATTCCGTCCAGTCTCCGGATACCTGCCAGCCGTTGCAATCCAGGCTGAACCGGGGGTGAAAGAAGGAAAACTCCCGGCAGATACAGCCCAAATACTGCTGCCCTAAGTACATTTCAAATTTGGGCAAAAAGGTCAGCACCCGTTCCCGGACGGTGCCCACCTCCCGCTCCATCCTGTCAAAGATCTTCAGACAGTGCCCCCAGGCAAGCTGTCCCTTGACCGTATAGACCGTTTCACCGGCCTCATTATAAATATCATAGCTGTCCAGCCACGAAAAAAAGCGCTGCTTGAAAAGTAATTTCATTTCTTCTCCTCTTTATTGTGACAAAAGGCCGCCGGCACTGCCGGCAGCCTTTCATCGTTTACAGATCCAGAAAATCCTTCCGGTAATGTACGCCGAAATACTCAGCCAGCTCCTTGAGCTGCTGGTCGGTGATGGTGTTGACCCGGGGCATATGGGAGGTAAGCATATACACCTGTGCGGCCTTTTCCACCGTCTCGATCAGGCCAAATGCCTCGTCCATAGTCTTGCCGGTGCCGTAAATGCCGTGCATTCCCCAAACCACCAGCCGGAACTGCTTCATCTTCTCGGCTGTTGCCTCGCCAATGGAGTTGGTGCCGCAGAGCATCCAAGGCAGAACACCTACGCCGTCTGGGAATACCACGATGCACTCGGTGCACATCTGCCACAGCGTATGGCTGAATTTCCGCTCGTCCAGCTCGTGAACATAGTTCATCGCCAGTGTATAGGTGGGATGGCAGTGCATAACCACCCGGTTGTCCGGATCCACAGAAAGCCGTGCCATATGGCTCATCAGGTGTGCCGGCAGCTCGGAGGTGAACCGGCCGCCGTCCTTATAGCCCCACAGCAGCTCTGCGGTACAGCCGTCCTCGGCAATGCGGATGATGCCCAGATTGGACTCCGGGTCATCGCTGACATTCTTAAAATACTCGCCGGTACCGGTGACAATAAAGATCTTGCCAACCAGAGGCTTGGCATTGAAGCCGATGGGGATCCGGCGCAACACACGCTTGGGATCCAGATAGACCTCCACCATTTTTTCATCCAGCATATAGCTGATGTTGCCGCCATTGCGCTCGTCCCAGCCCAGCCGGTACATATTGGCAGTGGTCTTTTTCATTTCCTCCATAAAAGGAGCATTGTAAATATAATTTGCCATTGTTTATCCTCTATCAACGAAACAGGTGGGTGTATTTTTCCTTGGCAGCGGGCAGATCCTCACTGGCAGCCGTCTCATAGCCGATGAGCGCGTAGGTGGCATCGATCAGGTTATGGAATTCCGGGTTATCCAGTGCCTTGCAGCGGAAGGACTGGCGGGGAGAATTGATATCCTCACCGCTGATTTGGAAGAAGCCGTTGTCATCGCACAGCTTTCTCAGCCGGGCAAGCTGCTCCGGGGTGTTCCGGGTGGGCATATAGGTAATGGCATCGAAGCCGTATTCCTTAATGACCTCCACCAGCTCATCCAGATAGTCATCCTCGAACTTCTGTGCCTTCTTATCGCCGGTGACAGACTGCCCCACATCGCCCAAATAGGCATAGGCCGCAATGCCGCCGTTTTCGTGCACCATCTTCACAAAGTCCGCAACCTTGGGGCATTCGTCGGTGGCATCTATGTAGAATTTCTCCACCATATTGCTCTTGAGCGCGCCCAAAATATCATACTCGTAGTATTCCGGAGTCTGTGCGCCGCCGGCGATCTGATCAATGACCTTCTGAGAAAGCGCCAGCTTCATTTCATCCCGCAGAAATGCCACCACCTGGGCAGGCTCGGGATAGCGGGCCGTGATCTTCTTGGCAAGGGCATAGAGAATATGCCGCTCAGTCACACTGCCGCCCTTTGCATAGTTGGAAAGAGGCAGCACATCGGTATCAAAATCCAGGCTCAGCCCGTAGGGAGCCACCAGCTCGGTAATGTTGCGGCACATTTTGCGGTTACGCTCATTCCGCTTTTCCCGGTAGGGGGCGAAGAAGGCATCCACCTTTTCAATGTTCTGGTGGGGAATACCGTGCATTGCCACATAGGCGATGGAATTCTGATCGGGGTTATTGATCCGGCGGCCGTTAAGGCTGGTCATAGACATATCCACCCGGCATTCCACGCCGCAGGTCACAGGCATACCGATCACCTGTGCCGCCGCCAAAAACTCCCGGGCACCGGAGGCGGAGTCGTGATCCATAATGCCGGCGGTTTTCAGGCCGTTCTTCCACGCCATATACAGTGCGGCGGTGGGGTCATAGGGGGAGAAGGAATAGGTGGTGTGAATATGATTGTTCACATAAATGGTATCCTCCGGTGCGGGCAATTCGCCCCGGCAGGTTTTTTCATAAATTTCCTGAAGTTCCTGAAGGGTCATATTGGTTCCTCACATTCTTATATGGAAATTCCGGATCCGTGCCCTGACCGGGCACGGATCGGATATCCTTATTTCAGCATTTCCTGACCGCCGGTGACAGGGATGGCCTGGCCGGTCTCATAGGACTGCTCCACGATATAGAAGATGGCCCGAGCCACATCGGAGGGCAGGCAGCCACGGTTCAGCGGCACCTTGCTCTCGTAGAATTTCCGCACATCGTCCACATTCTTGGCGCCGGGCACCTTGCCCGCATTCAGGTACTGCACAAACAGGCCCCGAACCGGATCCGACCACAGCGGGCCATCCAGGAAATTGCCGGGACAGATGGCGTTGACCTTGATATTAAAGGGCGCAAGCTCCATAGCAAAGGACTGGGTCAGGCCGATGCCGCCGAACTTGGAGCCGGCGTAGGCAAAGTTCTTGTTGGAGCCGGCCAGACCGGACTTGGAGTTGATCTCCACGATGTCCATCATATAATCGGGAGCATACTTATGCTGCAGCTTCATCACAGCGGAAGCATACTTGGCGCAGAGGAAGTAGCCGGTGTAGTTGACAGCGGTGACCAGCTCGAATACGGACTTGGTCATCTCCTCCAGGCTGCCGGCACGGGCAATGCCTGCGTTGCTGACGAAAATATCCACACCGCCAAACTGCAGTACCACCTGATCCAGCAGGTTCTTCACGGAAGCCTCATCGGAAACATTGGCACCCACGGCATAGCCCTTGATGCCGAACTGGGCAGCCGTCTGCTGGGCACCCTCCAGGTTCATATCCGCGATCACCAGGTAGGCACCCTCTTCAGCCATTGCCTCCGCAATACCCTTGCCAAAGCCCTGGGCACCGCCGGTGACCACAGCCACCTTATTGGCAAGCCGCTTGGCGTTGCCGGAGGCCAGGGAAACCTTGGAACGGTAGCTCTCCACCTCCCAGTTGACAATGAAGTCAATGAGGAAATCGGGCATCACGCTGACACCACCAAAGGACTGGGCATAAGCCACCACGGAAATGGCATCGAGCATCACTTCCTGCGCAGTGAGTGCCTCCTGAACGGTTGCACCGCAGGAGAACATACCCAAGCCGGCCACAAAGACGATCTTCGGCTTGTAGCCGTTCTCGGCCACAAATGCATCAAAACGCTCCTTGATCTCATCGCCGGTCACATCTGCAGGCAGAGAAAGCTGCTTTGCCTTGGCATAGACGATATGATCGGGGGAAAGGCTCTTAATGGTGGGATCGTAGGAAAGGATCTCCGGGTTGACCGTGAACTTCACGGTAGCAGGCTGATTGCCGCCGTACAGTGCACGAAGCACGGGAGAAATGGAAACAACCTTTTCCAGGTCGAATTCACTCTGCTCCAGATCAGGCTTGCGGGTAATGGCGCCGGAAATGGCATCCATAACCTGCTGTGCCAGCTCGTCCACCTGCTCCACTGTGTCTGCGGCGAAGAAGATGCCGTGGTTTTGCAGGAACAGGATCTGCACAGGCTTGCCGTGCTCTGCCTGATAGGCATCCATAACCTCCTTGCAGGCCAGCGCCAAAATGTAGCCGGGCTTGCAGGCATCCACCCACACGGCACCGGGGATCAGCTTTTCCATCGCTGCCTTGCCCTGCACGGAGCAGGTCAGGCCGTTGACCATCGTGGGATGGACGTGGAGCACATACTGCTGGGGGAACAGATTGTGAAGCAGTGTCTCCACAGAGGGGCGGCGGCTTTCGCCACGCACCCGGGACATCATCATATCGTTCAGGACGGCGGCCTCACGCTCAGCTTCGTCCTGGGGATATTGGGCATTCCACATCTGATCCAGCAGAGGCCGTTCCAGCACCACGAAATCCTCGGGGCGAATGGTGGCCAGTGCCGTGCCGGAGCCCTTTACCCACAGACGGTCGGCGCTCTTAAAAGAAGTATTGCCGCCGCCGGCAAGCACATAGCGGGGATCGGCGCCATATCGGTTGGACATGGCAGCCAGCTTTTCAAGCTGCTGTGTAAACATAATTATCCTCCTGTTTAAACTCTCTTTAAGAGGGTGTTTTTCTCATACTCCTGAATTTGTGCAAACCACTGGCCGTCCTGAGGCTTGCCGCAGCGGTCGCAGTACTCTGCCCAGATCTCGCCGAAAGGCATAGTCTTCAGCTCCTCCTGCATAACCATCAGTTCTGTCCAGTTGCCCTCGTTCTGCAGCTTTGTCAGCTTTTCCTGGGGCTGCAGCATCGCAAACAGCAGTGCCTTCTGCAGGTTCCGGAAGCCGGTGACCCACGCAGAAATGCGGTTAATGGAAGCATCGAAATAGTCCAGCGCAATGAAGAAATTGTCAATGCCGCAGCGAACCACTTCCTTGCAGATCTCCTTGGTCTCATCATCAAAGAGCACCACGTGGTCGGAGTCCCAGCGGACACCACGAGTCACGTGCAGAGCCACCTTCTTGTCGTAGGTCATAACGGCGGACAGCTTATCGGAGACCACCTCAGTGGGGTGATAGTGGCCGTTATCGAACAGGCTGATGCAGTCTTCCCGGCTGTCGGCATACTTCAGGCACCATTCGGCAGAGCCAACCGTGTAGCTTTCCACGCCAATGCCGAACACCTTGCTTTCGGCACAGGGATAGACCTTTTCCTTGTCAAAGGGCTCGGAGAGGATCTCGTCAAAGGACTGCTTGTAGCGCTGACGGGGGCCCAGGCGGTCGGCAGGAATATCCTTGAAGCCGTCACCCGTCCAGATGTTCATCACGCAGGGCTGGCCAAGCTGGTCAGCCAAGTACTGGGAAATGCGGATGGAAGCCTTGCCGTGCTCCACCCAGAATTTCCGGGTCGCCTCATTGGGGCTGGATAAAGTCAGCGGATCGCAGTTGGGATGGGAGAAGAAGGTGGGGTTAAAGTCGCAGCCCAAATGGCGCTCCTTGCAGAAGTCCACCCACTTCTGGAAGTGCTTGGGCTCCAGCTTATCCCGATCCACCCAGCCACCGTTTTCCTCATCGAAAATGGCATAGCTGGCATGCAGGTTCATTTTCACCTGGCCGGGCACCAGGCTGATGACCTTGTCGATATCCGCCATCAGCTCCTCCGGCGTTCTGGCACGGCCGGGGTAATTGCCGGTGGTCTGAATGCCGCCGGTCAGAGGCTTATTGGGGTCGGTGTCGAAGCCACGCACATCGTCGCCCTGCCAGCAATGCAGGGACACCGGCACGGTCTTCAGCTTTTCCAGAGCAGCCTCCACATCAATGCCAAGATCTGTGTACTTTTTCTTTGCTTCTTGATAGCTCATTTGAATACCTCCAATTGGATTTTCAGATTGCCCAGAGCAGTCGCTTCAATGGGCAAAGCAACCACTTTTTTGCCGGTAGCCTCCTCGGTCAGGCGGTTGAGGAATGCATTCTTGGCACCGCCGCCGACGATATACAGCTTCTCATAGGTCTCTCCGGTGATCTTTTCCAGATTATCCAGTGCATCCCGATAGGTATTGGCCAGACTCCGGTAAGCACAGCGGAAATAATCGCCGGGGGTCACCAGTGCGCCGCCGGTAGCCTCGTCAAAGGCCTTCTTCATACTCTCAGGTGCCAAAAATTCCTGGGCATTGGCATCCACCAGCACATCGCAGACAGACTGCTCTGCCATCGAGACGATCTCCGGGAAGGGCGTATCCGGGCAAAGATCCTTCCGCAGCTCGTTGATCAGCCACATACCCATAATGTTTTTCAGGAAACGGATGTAGCCCACGCCGCCTTCGTTAGAATAATTGGCGCGGTAGCTGACCTCATTGGCAATGGGGGTGGGTACCTTCACGCCCAACAGGCTCCAGGTGCCGGAGGAAATAAACGGGTGATTGCCCTCCATAGGGATGCCCTCCACGGCAGAGCCGGTGTCGTGGGTGGCACAAAGCACCACCTGGCAATTGCCGCCCACACGCTGAGCAATTTCCGGCAGCAGGCCACCCAGCACGGTGCCGGGCTGAGACAGCTTGGGGAAAAGCTGACGGGGCAGGCCAAGGCCGTCCACGATGCGCATATCAAATTCGCCGGTCTCGGCGCTGAGCAGGCCGCCGGTGGAAGCCTCGGTATACTCTCTGGCCTTCACGCCGCACAGCTTATACATCAGGTATTCGGGGATCATCAGGAAATCGGTGACACCCTCCAGCCGGCCGGCCAGCTTATCGTCGTAAAGCTGATAGATCGTATTAAAGCTTTGGAACTGGATGCCGGTATAGCGGTACAGTGTCTCAAAGGGAATAATCTCGTGTACGGCCGGAATGGAACGCTCTGTCCGGCTGTCCCGGTAGGCATAGCAGGGCCAAACCTCCTGATCACCCTTGAGCAGTACATAGTCCACGCCCCAGGTATCCACAGAAAGGCTGGCGATCTGAGGATACTGGGTGAATGCCACACGAATACCCTCCACCACGCTTTCCAGCAGGGCTTCCATATCCCAAATCAAATGACCGTTTTCCGACTTCACGCCGTTAGGGAACCGGTAAACCTCTTTCGTCATAATCTCGCCGTTTTCCATCCAGCCCACAATGTGACGGCCGGAGGATGCACCAATGTCGATCGCAAGACAATAGCTCATTGCTCATACTCCTTTATAATAAGATCGGATGAACGCCAACGGCATTGCGCGTTCTTTTCATTCTCTAACAGTATAACATAGCCCGCAAAAATTAGCAACACAAAACCAATCATTTTTCCCATTTTTTCCACGGGCCCCGGGTATTATTTAAGCAACTTGCCCAAGGAACAGCCGGCGCCCCCGTCAAAGAAACCGCGCCATTGCAGCACTTTGCAATGGCACGAAAAAGCTTATTGTACAAGCCGGGCAGCAGCGTTGGTGCGCAGGCGGCGCTTCCATATGACAAAGAAGAACACCAGCAGCGCGGCAAAGGTGACCACCCAGGAGATGGGATAGGATAAAAACAGGCATTGCAGCGTATGCTCCTGACGGAAAACGGTGGCGATCCAGCCCACACGGAGCACACATACGCCCAGTATGGATACGATCATAGGAATAGTGGCCGCGCCCATACCCCGCAGGGCACCGGACATAATGTCCATAATGCCGCAAAGGAAATAGGGCATACAGATATAGCTCATACGAATGATGCCATACTGCACCGCCTCGCCGCCCTCCTTCAGATAGATCGGCAGCAGCCAGGGAGCCGCCACATAGCAGCCCACACCCAGCACAATGCCCACCACAGTGACACAGCCCAGACAAAGCGCAGTGATCCGGCCGATATTCTTCGGCTTTCCGGCACCCAGATTCTGCCCGGCAAAGGTGGTGACCGTCTGCTGGAAGGAGTTCATAGACACATAGACAAAGCCTTCAATGTTGGAAGCTGCCGTACTGCCGGAGAGCACCACATCGCCAAAGGAATTGATGGAGGACTGGATGATCACATTGGAAATGGAGAACAGCGAGCCCTGAATGCCCGCCGGCAGACCGATGCCAACGATCCGCCGCAATGTCTTGCCGTGGATCCGCAGCTCCCGCCAAATCAGCCTGCAGCCATCCTCCCGGCGCATCAGAGCCCGCAGCACCAGCACGCAGGAAAGGGTCTGGGAAAGGGTGGTTGCCAGTGCCACGCCGGCCACGCTCATATGCAGCACAAACACAAAGAACAGATTCAGCACCACATTGACCACGCCGGCCACCGTCAGATAAATCAGCGGGCTCTTGGTATCTCCCGCCGAGCGCAGTATGGCGGCACCGAAATTATATACCAGAATGGGAATGATGCCGGCAAAATAGATCCGGATGTACACAACGGATAGATCTATTACATTTTCCGGCGTTGCCATCATCTCCAGCATCCAGGGGCTGAACACAATGCCCACCACTGTTAAAAACGCGCCGCAAATCGTCGCCGCCGGGATGGCGGTATGCACCGCTCGGTGCAGTGCCTCGTGATCCTTGGCGCCCACTCCCTGTGCCACGCACACACCGGCGCCGATGGAAAGCCCCATAAACAGATTGACCAGCAGATTGATCAGGGAGCTGGTCGCCCCCACCGCACTGACTGCGTGGTTGCCCTCATACTGCCCCACTACCACAAGATCCGCCGCATTGAACAGAAGCTGCAGCAGGCTGGTGGCAATGATCGGCAGCGTGTAGCGGATGATCTTGGGCAAAAACGGCCCGGTGCACAAATCGTTCCGATCCTGCAAGCTTTTCGCTCTCATAAAATGCCTTCTCTCTTTTCTGTAAATGACAGGTATCTGCTTATTGCACTTCCTCGTCAAAACGGAATTTTTCCATCATACCCAGCTTGTCCGGAGTATGCTGAGGAAGCTGATAAATGTCGTGCCCGGGGAAATCATTGCCCTCCACCAGGCAGGGGCCACTTTCCGTAAAAGCCACATCCCAGCCGATATAGCCCATTTGGGGCACCTCTGTTGCGGCCTTGCGAACCATATCCATCGCCTTTTCCCAGTCCGGGAATTGGAAGCCCTGAATGGAGGTGCCGGTCATAGGGTGCTCGGCATAGAGATTTTTCTGCTTGTCAATGGCCCGGTCCCGCACGATGCCGGTGTTTTCATCCACAGGTGCCACCATGCCACCATTGTTAAAATTATCCACGTGCTTGCCGCCGTTTCCGATTCGGAAATAGGTGCAGATGATCCGCACATTTCCCTTGTGATTCACCGTCACGGTGCGCACCGTATTGATCGCGTGGGGATACACCGCACTGACCGCCGGATGCTGCACCAGCAGCTCCTCCAGCTCATACTGCACCCCCAGGGAAAGAAGGTGCTCCAGGCAGCCCTCCGCCGAGCCGTAATCCGCCACGGTCAGCTTTTCCACACCCCGGCCGCAGCAGCCGTCCAGAGGCTTGGCGATCAGCACCGGATGGTTGCGGATAAAGGACAGCACTTCCTCCCGATTATCCTCCCGGATCAGGATCCACTGCCGGTGGATATAATCGCCAAACCGCTCATTAAAGGCCGCTTTATCGGTAAAATACTTGCCATAGGTCATATCATTATACTTTTTGACCAGAGCGTTGTTCCGGCCGCGGGTCAGATAGGTATCCCGCTGGGCATCCGTCAGATTGTACATTTCAAACAGATCATAATCCATATAGCCCGCACCGTAATTGACAGCGCACTTCTGCATATCCCGGAAAATTGCCAGCCGGGACATCCCGGTCTTTTTATGGATGGAATTGATTTTTTTCAGCATAGCGGCATAATCCATATGAAAAAGCCGCCGGATCACATAGCCAATATCTTTCATAACCCCTTCTCCTTTACCTGAAAGCCATACTCCGCATTTTATTACCCTATTGTATCACACCCTCCCCCCAAGCGCAAGAGCGACATCACCACTTGAAATGATTTTTGATGTCGAAAGAACAGAAAAATTTTGCTTGCTATTTTTATGTGTATGATGTATAATGTTTGAGTAACCTGCCGGTGTGATGGAATTGGTAGACGTAGTGGACTCAAAATCCACCGCTGGCGACAGCGTACCGGTTCGAGTCCGGTCACCGGCACCATAGCAGAACCGACAGTTGATACAATTATCGACTGTCGGTTCGTTATTTTTATGCGAAAAAGGCTTGCTGTAGCAATGCTTTTCGTACTTGCAATGCACCCATTTGGAAAAGGCTACCGAAAATGAGAAAAGTATTGCAATCGTTGAATTTTTGGTAGGATAATTGTCGGCTTTCTGCGTTAAAAAGAACCCCTATCGTTAGAATTATCTACGCATGGGTGCATATCAAAACAGCAAAATTAAGGCTCGGAACTTGGGATTCTCCCCAGGCTCCGAGCCATTTTACATTTGCTCTGTGATTTCCGTCCCATCCTTAAAAGTGAAGGTGACGGTTTCGTTTGCATTGATCGTGGCATGGTCAACCGCTGCAAGCCACAGGTTCTCGCTGAAATCAATTGGCAATTCCGCTTGCTCCGTCAGCATCTTAGAAAATGCAGCAATGCGGTCATACTGTTCCTTTCTCCGTTGCCGCTCTGCTTCAATGGCTGTGTACTGCTGCTTCATCTTCTCGTAGCGGTTGGTGAGGCGTTCGTACTTTTCCATAAACGCCGTCTGATTCTGTGCCATTGTGGTATTTTCTGCAATGCACTGGCGGATCATTTCTGATACGATCTCCATGTCCTCTGCCAAGCTATTCTCCTGTGCATCCAGTTCCGTGCAGTCACACAGGGTAGCCTGTACCAAACGAATGTCTTCAAGAATGTGGTTTCTATCTGCCATCAGCTTGCTGAATGCCCGCAAAAACATTTCCTTGATGTCTTTTTCGTATAAATGCGGTGTGGTGCAACGGTGTTCGCCCTTGAATTTATGGTTACACTGCCAGACGGTACGGCGGTATTTATCCGTAGAATGCCACACTTTTGCACCATAGGGCGTTCCGCAATCGCCACAGATCAGCATGGTAGAGAATACGCTGGATGAACTGTATCGTCCGCCCAACTCCTTTCGCCTGGAAAATTCCGCTTGCACCAAGTCCCATTCTTCCGGCTCAATGATGGCCGGATGGCTGT
>CAZTNP010000009.1:0-45296 GCA_964615545.1 uncultured Oscillospiraceae bacterium
CAAATGGACCCGGCCGCGAATAGTTCTTTGGGGTATACGATTATTGAGCGCTTACAGAAAATCTCCAAATTAGCGGGGGCTCTGTAAAAGGAATAGGGCACCCGTTTTGGGTGCCCCTGTGTGTCAGCAGCAGCCGCAATTGTTATCGCAGCCACAGTTATTGTTGTTTGTGCAAGTGTTGCCGCATCCGCAGAACAGGATCAACAGGATGATGATCCAGCAGAGATTGCCGCCAAAACCGTTGTTACACATAAGCTTACCTCCGAAATCAGGATTTACGGCCATGCCGCTTATTCCAAGATATTCCGCAGTTAAAAAAATGTGAAGCAACGGGTTATTTCATTTCCCACTGCCTGATCAGGCTGGATTTTTCATATAAACGCAAATAACTGTCGTATCGACTTTGCTCCACCTGTCCCTGGGTGACCGCCAGCCGAATAGCGCAGCCGGGCTCTGACCGGTGAGAGCAATCGTGAAACTGGCACTGCCCCAAATAGGGTGAGAAGTCTCCAAAAGCGTACTGCAGATTTTCCTTTAAGATTACATCCATCTGCTCTGTATCAAACGAGGAAAAGCCAGGCGTATCCATAACAAAGGTATCCTCCCCAATGGGAAACAACTCCACATGGCGGGTAGTATGTCTACCTCGACCCAATTTTTCCGAAACCTGACCGGTGACCAGAGAAAGTGATGGGCAGAGCCGATTGAGCATACTGGACTTTCCCACGCCGGTATTACCGGTAAAGGCGGTGATTTTTCCTGTGAGCAATTTGCTCAGTTCCTCTACACCCTCCCCGGTTTCGGCACTGGCAGCAATCACGGAAAACCCGGCATTGCGGTAAATCCGCACCAATTCAGCTGCCGGATCCAGGTCGCACTTATTGACACAGATATAGACAGGCACCTCCTGATCACCGGCAATGGCCGCTACCCGGTCAATCAAATACGGCTCAGTAATGGGATTAACATTGGCAGCAAAAACCACCAGTGCATCCACATTTGCTACCGCCGGGCGAACAAAACGATTACGCCGTGGCAGAATTTTTTCCACCATACCCTTGCCGCCCTCTACAGAGATTTCCACCAAATCGCCGGTCAGGGGACTTTCCTGGTTTTTTCGCAGACTGCCCCGTCCCCGGCAGGTCACAGTGCCCTCCGTTGTCTTCACATCATAAAATCCGCTGAGAGAGCGGACGATTCGTCCCGTTCTTTTTTCAGCCATCGTTTGTAAAATTCACTTTCTCTCTCAGCACCGGTGTTTCGCTGCCGTCCAAATATACCTTATACTCTACTGTCCCACTTCCGGTCTGGTCATAAACGGTGATCACAGCACTATCCGGGCCGTGTGTCCCCTCATAGACGATCTCCCCAGAACGGATTATTTCCACAGTGGTATCCGGCACGGTAATGATACCTGTCAAATCAATGATCACATTTTTTGTAACCTGCGGGGTCGTGGTGCTGGGCTGGGTCTGCTCCGGCTGGGTAGTGGGCGGCTGTGTAGGCTCCGGTCCCTTGGACACCTTCAGCTTTATAACCGTATCCAGCGGGATCTTGGTATCCTTCTCCTCAGACTGGTCAACCACAATACCCACATCCTCAAAGCTGTAAACATCCTCAAATTCCGGCTCAGGGAAGCCATAGGCCTTTATAATATTAATAGCCATATCCAGCTTCTGCCCCACCAGATTGGGCATTTTCTTTTCCTCCACCTTTTTATCCTTGCCAAGGCTTACCCAGAGGATCACCGTTTGACCGGAGGTCAGGGAAAAATCAGCAGCAGGCTCTGTGCGGATCACATTGCCCTGTGCCACAGTTTCGTGGTACTCTTCTTCTATTTTCACTGTCAAATTCAGACTTTGGGTGTTGAGAATATCCTCTGCCCGTTCCAAACTTAAATCCACAAGATTCTGCATTTTAATAGAGTCCGGCTCCACACCCTTACTCACTGTCACATAAATTGTCGTACCAGGCTGAACAGGTGGCGAATCAAAATCCGGAGTCTGATCTATGATCCGGCCGGCATCCATAGTATTATCGTACACCTCACTGCCAATCTGAATGTCCAGATCCGGATAAGCTGGCAATGCATCAAAATACTTTCCTACAAGATTAGGCACATCCACAGTCTCAGGGGCAGCGGTACCAAAGCCACCGTTAAACACCACGATCAGAAACACCGCGATAGCAAGGATCGCCACAAGAGAGCAAGCTATAATAGCGGCTGTTGCCACACGGCTCCCCTGCCCATCAGTCACCGGCTCTTTTCTGCGAGGCTGCCGGGCAGTTGTTTGTCCAGCGGTACGCTGGCTTTGCCGTTGAGTGTGGCGTTCCTGTGACCTTTCCTCTACCCGATCTGCTGTAGTCTTGGGCGGTTCAAACACCAACGGCGGCCGATTCAATCGGGTCACCTCGTCCAGAGGCGGTGTATGATAATCAAACAACAGCGTGGGATCCTTACGGAATTCATCCATATCCGCCAACATTTGCGTTGCCGTTGCGTAGCGGTCTTTCAGGTCATTAGCCATAGCCTTCATAATGATCTGCTCCAAACCACCGGGAATATTGGGATTCAGGGTGGATGGAAGCACTGCTCCGCCATTAATATGCTGAATAGCTACGGAAACCGGTGATTCTCCCTCATAGGGAGGCCGTCCAGTCATCATCTCATACATCACAACGCCCAGAGAATAGATATCCGAGCGATTATCCACCCGGCCACCCTTGGCCTGCTCCGGAGAGATATAATGCACTGAGCCAAGTGCCTCTTTCGTCAGGGTATCACCCTTGGACATCAGGCGGGCAATACCGAAATCAGCCACCTTCACAGAGCCATTTTTCAGAACCATTACATTATGGGGCTTGATATCCCGGTGAACAACACCACGGCTGTGAGCGTGCTCCAGTGCCTTGGCGATCTGCATAGCAAAATGGAGAGTCTCCTTCCAGTTCAGTACGCCCTTTTTCTCCATATACTGCTTCAGGGTAATTCCCTCTATCAGCTCCATAACAATGTAATCAGCCTCCAGGGAGATAGAAGTAGACACATCATAAACTGCAACGATATTGGGATGACTGAGCATAGCGACAGCCTGACTTTCCGCATGAAAGCGCCGCCGAAAATCCTCATCCTCTAAATAATCGTCCTTTAGTATTTTAATTGCCACAAGCCGATTCAATCTGTGGCAGCGTGCTTTGTATACCACGGCCATACCGCCGGTCCCGATCACTTCCAGTATCTCATAGCGGTTATCCAGCAAACGGCCTATATATTTATCCATCAATACACACTCCTTTCACCACAGCTCAAACGGCCACCAGCAGACAAGTCACATTATCCGGTGCACCCCGCCGCCGGGCAATTTCCACCAGTCTTTGGCAGCACTGTCGGGGATCATCCCCGTGGATCACCTCAAACAGGATCTCCTGATCATCCAGCACATTGGTCAGCCCATCCGTGCACAGCAAAAGAAATTCCCCCCGCTTCACACGGCGATGAAATATATCACACTCAGTAATTGCCTCCGTGCCGACCGCGCGGGTAATGAAATTTTTTCCGGGATAACTTCTGGCCTGCTCCGGGGGCAGTTCCCCCCGCTCCACCATCATCTGCACCAGCGAATGATCCACTGTCACCTGATGAATACCGTTGCCATCGATCTTATAGCCCCGGCTGTCCCCCACATTGACAAAGGAAGCAGTGCGATTATGTATCAGCACAGCCACCAGTGTGGTTCCCATACCCGAAAACTCCTCAAACTGATGGGACTGATCAAAAACGGTAAAGTTCGCAAGCTTGACAGCTCCCAACAGCATTTGATCCTGAGCATCCACCTGCATATCCGGCACCCAGCTACGCTTAACCTCCTGAGCGAACACATCCACCGCAAGAGAGCTGGCAATATTGCCGGATTTAGCACCGCCCATACCATCACAAACCACGCACAAGAGGGTGTTCTTATCCAGCTTTTCTACTGTATATGCATCCTGATTGCTGCTCCTGACACAGCCAGGATCGGTCATCATCCAATACTGCATAGCTACTCCTTTCAAGCCTTCTGCTTTGTATAGTTGCGGCGAAGCTGGCCGCAGGAGGCATCAATATCGCCACCCAATGTACGGCGCACTGTGGCCGGAACACCTCCATCCTCCAATATCTTTTGAAACTGTGCCACAGCCTGCTTTGTACTGGGCTTCAGTGGACTTTCCTCCACATGATTCAGTGGTATCAGATTAATATGTGCAGGCAATCCTTTTAATCGGCGTAACAGTGTTTTAGCCGCCTCCGGGGTGTCGTTCACACCGCCAATCATCGCATACTCAAAGGAGATTCTCCGACCTGTCGCCTGATAATACCTCCGGCAGGCAGATAAAAGCTGCTCAGTAGGATACGCACGGTTGACCGGCATAATAGTATTCCGAATCTCATCGGTAGGTGCGTGAAGGGAAACCGAAAGGGTAAGCTGAAGCTTTTTTTCTGCCAAAACATCGATCATAGGCACCAACCCGCAGGTCGAAAGGCTGATATGCCGCATAGAAATATGCATTCCTTCCGGAGCATTCACCAGTTTCAAAAAGCGCATCACATTATCAAAATTATCCAGCGGCTCCCCGATCCCCATTAAAACAATATGGGATATGGGTAAGCCAGAATCAAGCTGTGTAAACAACACCTGATCCAACATTTCAAAGGGCTCGAGCTGCCGGACAAAGCCCGCTAAAGTAGATGCGCAAAAGGCGCAGCCCATCTTACATCCCACCTCAGTGGAAATACAGACAGAATTACCGTAATGATATTGCATCAGCACCGTCTCCACACAATTGCCGTCCGCCAGGCGCCAAAGATATTTTATTGTACCATCCTTCGCTGACTGCTGCCTGCGAAGCACCTGAGGGGTATACAGCGGATAACTTTGTGCCAATATCTGTCGCAGAGATAACGGCAAATTGGTCATAGCATCGTAATCCCGAACACCTTTATGCAGCCAGGAAAATATCTGTTTTGCCCGAAAGGACGGCTGTCCAATCTGCCTCAGTACCTGTGCAATTTCCGGTACGGTCATAGATTGTAAGTACATCATAGTTTTCTCCGCAGACGACAGATAAAGAAGCCGTCCGTATCATACTGACCCGCTACAAGGGTCAGCATTCCAGTTTCGTTCTTTGGAAAAATATCCGGCAAATTAAGTTTTTCCAGGTAAAAATCCGGGTTTTGCTTCAGAAATTTTTCCACAACACCTTCATTCTCCCGCCTTACCAACGTACAGGTGGAATACATCAGCACACCACCGGGTTTCACATAGGCCGCCTGATTATGCAAAATAGCAAGCTGCAATGCAGGCATTTCCCGCACCTGATCCGGATCTTTATAGCGGATATCCGGTTTTTTACGGATAATACCATAGCCTGAGCAGGGTACATCACAAATAACGGTATCCAGCTTTCCTAACCATTCCGGATTCTGTCGGGAGGCATCATATTGCATAACCGTAATGCCGGAAAAACCTAAACGCTCCGCACCCTTTTGAATCAGCCCGGTTTTATGGCTGTGGATATCGCAGGAAAGGATCCGGGCTTGACCGGCGCTGAGCACGGCGGCCGCAAAGGATTTCCCTCCAGGAGCGGCACAGCAATCCAGCACAAGAGTGTCCTCTTTCGGCAGTTCTGCGCACAGCACACTCAGTTTTGCAGCAGGATCCTGAATATAGAAAAGTCCCTCCCGGAAGCTGGGCAATGTCTCAATACTTCCGGTTTCGGAAAGGATCAGACAATCCGGCAGCCAGGGGTGCATTTGAACAGATACTCCCTCCCGCTCCAAACGCTCAGCAAGTGCAGTGCTTTCGATCCGGCAGGTATTGACCTGGGCATAGGTGCTTGGTGTACCATTATTGGCACGAAGCATTTCTTCCAGCTGTTCCTCCCCCACATACGCACGCAGCAACTCCACAAGGCTTCGGGGATGGCTGTACCGATCCCAGAGTTCCTGAGGTTGCCCGATCGTATCCCTGCTGCGAATGGCATTACGCAGCACAGCATTGACAAGTCCCGGGGCACTATTGACTCCCGGACAATATTTTTTAGCTAGTGTAACCGATTCATTTACGGCAGCTCGGTCGGGGATCCGATCCATTTCATAAAGCTGGTATATTCCCAAATGGAGAATATCACGCACTGCCGGATGCAGAGAACTAAGCTTACCGGTTAAAAGCTGTTTCAGATAAAAATCCAGTTTACCTCGGTTTTGCAGAACACCATAGCATAGCCGAGATGCCAAAGCAGCCTCCCGACGATCTAATCCGTCCCGAACAGCAAGCTCCTTCAGGGCACCATTTGACCAGGCACCCTCCCGACGGCAGGCAATCAGCACACCCAGTGCCGTTTCTCGCGCGCCCACAGCTTACAACTCCAGAGGATGCCCACGGAAATAGTCCGGCGCGGCCATCCTCTTTCCGCCCTCTGCCTGCAGAATACGGATCTCCACCGCACCCTGACCGCAGGCGATGCGCAGGCCGGTTTTTGTCAGGCCAAGTACCGTGGCCGGTGCGGCTGTAATTTCTTCTTCCACAATCCGTGCTTCATATACCTTAAAGTGCTTTCCCTGCAAAAGCATAGTTGCCACAGGCCAGGGATTCATCCCCCGTATATGGTTATGCACCTGAGAAGCGGTTTTGTTGAAATCAATTGGGCACATAGTCTTATCCAGCATAGGTGCATAGGTAGCCTTTTCCTCATCCTGGGGTATTCTTGTCACAGTGCCGTTTTCAATGGCACATAATGTCTTATGCAGCAAATCTGCCCCAAGCACTGCAAGCCGATCCAGCAGCTCCCCGGCCGTTTCATTCTCTTCAATTGGTGTTACTGCCGTATCGATGATATCCCCGGCATCCATCTCCCGGCACAGGTACATAGCAGTCACACCGGTAGTCTTCTGTCCATCCAATACCGCCCACTGGTAGGGCGCAGAGCCACGATAAGCCGGCAAAAGGCTTGCGTGGATATTGATACAGCCCATAGGAGGAATATCCAGTACACTTTGGGGAAGTATCCGTCCGTAAGCCACGACAGCAATCACATCCGGGCAAAGTGCCTGCAGCTGGGCAAGTGTTTCCGGATCCCGGAAGCTCTCCGGCTGGAAAATTGGCAGACTATGAGCCAGTGCCAGCTCTTTGACAGGAGAAAAAGCAAGCTTCATACCCCGGTTTTTAGGACGGTCAGGCTGGGTGTATACGCCAACGATCTCAATCTTTTCCTCCAATAGCTTATTCAGGCAGGTCGCCGCAATATCCGGCGTTCCCATAAAAACAACACGCATCAGTTATCTTCTCCATACAGTTCTTCATCAGTCAGGTACCGATCCATCACCTCGGTATACACGATACCATCCAGATGATCCAGCTCGTGGCAGAAGCAGCGGGCAGTCAGTTCCTCACCCTCATATTCATGCCACTGGCCATTCCGATCCTGTGCTTTGACCTTTGCGTAATAAGGGCGCTTGACGAGGCCATATTTACCGGGCACACTCAGGCACCCTTCGGCACCTACCTGCTCCCCATCTGTCTCCACAAGCTCAGGGTTCACCAACTCCAAAATCCGCTCGCCATTGTCCACAAGCACCACACGACGCAAAATGCCCACCTGCGGTGCGGCAAGGCCAACGCCCTCAGAATCAATCAGGGTATCCCGCATATCATCCAGAAGGATATGCAACTTTCGGTCAAAATTATCCACCGGACGACAGGTTTTATGCAGTGCCGGTTCATCCACTGTCAGTATTTTTCTCAGTGCCATACTCTCATTCCTTTACGCATCATAGCTGTTGATATCAATAAACGCGGAAACTGTCCGGTTTTCCTTGTCCAGACTGAATTGCCGCAAATAATAGCCTAACAAATTTCGCAGCTTTCCATTGAGCCGGCAGCGCAATATAAGCCGATAACGAAAATGATAATTGATCTTCGGAACCGGGCAAGGTGCCGGTCCCAGCACACTGGCATTCGGGCATTCGTACTGAGGATTACGAAGAGCAGAAGTAAGACTATCCCGAAACTTCACTGCACCCCGCAGGACACGGGCTTCCTCCTGACCGGTGAAGGTCACGCTGACCAACTCTGCAAAGGGCGGATAGGAAAGGGTTCGCCGCAGACCGATCTCCAAATCGTAAAAGCCCTCATAATCCTGCTGTGCTGCCAAACGGATTACCTGATGCTCCGGCACCATCGTCTGAATAATAGCGTGACCGGGCGTATCTCCCCGGCCAGCGCGGCCAACCACCTGCGTAAGCATATTAAAGGTTGTCTCTGCTGAACGGAAGCCATCGCTATAAAGCCCCAAATCCCCATCCAGCACGCCAACCAGTGTCACATTGGGCAGGTTCAGCCCCTTGGCAACCATTTGCGTTCCAAGCAAAACGGAGATATTCTCCTTTTGAAAGTGCTCCAGAATCTGCTCGTGAGTATGGGATACGCTGACCGTATCCGCATCCATCCGGTCCACGGAAAGCTGTGGAAGCTGTGTCTGCAGTTCCTGCTGCACTCTTTGGGTACCGGTGCCGATGGGCTTCATTGCCCCACCACAATGGGGGCAGCGTTGGGAGGTGGGCTGCGAATAGCCACAGTAATGGCACATCAGCCGCTCATTGGCCGAATGATAGGTTAAACGCGCACTGCAGCGGGGACACTCGGGTGCTTCTCCGCAATCCACACATACCAGTGCACGACTGTTGCCCCGACGGTTCAGGAACAGCACTGCCTGCTTCCCGCTCTGAGCGGTCTGCCCCAGTGCATCCTGCAGCGGATAGCTCAGTGTGCCCGCATTTCCCTGCCGGATCTGCTGCTTCATATCTACAATCTCCACCTGGGGAAGCTGTCTGCCGCCATAGCGGGAAGCCAGGGTATAAAGTCGAAAGGTACCTGTTTTGGCATAGTACATTGTCTCCACAGAAGGAGTGGCAGAGCCCATAACCACCAGTGCCTTTTCCTTGATTCCCCGCCATAGTGCCACATCTCGGGCATGATAACGGGGGGTATTATCTGATTTATAGGAATGCTCCTGCTCCTCATCCAGGATCATCAGCCCCAGCTTTGGGCAGGGAGCAAACACCGCTGAGCGAGTGCCAACTACCACCTGTGCCTGCATACTGCGCACACGCTTCCACTGGTCGTATCGCTCTGTTGCCGGCAGGCTACTGTGCAGTACAGCCACCCGGTCACCAAACCAAGCCGCCATCAGTCCCAAAAGCTGCGGTGTAAGGGCAATCTCCGGCACCAAAAGCACCGCCTGCCGCCCTACCTCGATACAGCTTTGTATCAGTCGGATATAAACTGATGTCTTTCCCGATCCGGTCACACCGTAAAGCAACGCCGCACCGGGCACAGGCGCATTCATTTGCTCCTGGAGCCCCTGCCAGGCCTGCAACTGCTCCGGACTGAGCTGCAGCGGCTTTTCTACCTTTGCGGGGCGTATCTGCCGGCACCGCAGTACCGGACGTTCCCACAAACGGATGTAGCCAAGCTGTGCCAAACGGTTGACCGTGGCAGGCTTGGCACCGGTATAGTAGCATAGTTCTTTAACGGATGCACTGCCTACACCGCAAAGTGTTTCCAAGACATTTTTCTGCATAACTGCAGAACGGGGTCTGGCCGCCGCATAGGCCAGTGCCTCCTCCTGAGAAGAAGCCAATGTGGCGATTTTTTCCGCTTTATCCGCCATACGGCGGGTATAGTCCTGCCGGGAAGATATCCACTTTTTTCCACGCAGATAGGCAATGGCCTTTTCAAACGCTTCCTCATCTCCAACCGTCTCCCGTACACGGGAACCATCGCATGAGCCGCCACAATCGGAAAGTAGCCGCAAAACGGTGACAGCATCCTTTTTCCGCAGAGTCTTACCCTGCCAGGAAAGATCCTCTGTCAGACTATAGGTTTCGTTGACACGGAACCATAAACCGGCCGGAAGCATAGCGCGGATTGCCTCGTAAAGGGTGCAGTAGGTTCTTCCCCGAATAAATGCCGCCAGCCGCAGCATATGCCCAGTTAAAAGCGGCTGCTCATCCAGCACCTGCTCCACACACTTGAGCTTATCATCCGCGCCCTGTGACACAGAAAGCACGACGCCCTCGCATTGCCGGTTTCCCCGGCCAAAAGGAACGATTACCCGAACACCGGGCTGCACCTGCATCTTCTCCGGAATCAGATAGGAATAGGGCTTATCTATGGAAAAGGTTGCCGCACTGACTGCGATTGCCGCGATCATAAAGCCCCTCCTTTCTATCTGCGTGCCTTGCTCAGTTCTTATATTCTTCCTTTAATGTGGCAGAAAGCTTTCCGTCTGCCACCTCCTGAATCGCCATAGTCACCGGCTTTTCCGGCAGCTCTTCCTGAAATTTCTCAGCCTCTGTGGCGATTTGACGGGCACGCTGTGCCACCACATTCACCAGCAAATAACGGCTGTCCACATTCTTGAGTAAATCTGCAACAGGGGGGTATAACATAATTCTTTTCCTCCAATTTAGTCTGCCTCTTTGGCAATGATTTTTAACATTTCATCGACACAGTTTTCCACTCGGTCGTTGATCACTATGTAATTGTACTTTTTGCTCTGCTCCATTTCCCATTGGGCACGCTGCAGCCGAAGCTGGATCTGCTCCTCGCCGGTATCTCCCCGGCTGCGCAGACGGCGCTCCACCTCTGCGGTGGAGGGCGGTGCAATAAAGATCAGCACCGCATCCGGCCGTGCCTGACGGACAGCGAAGGCACCATTGGGCTCGATATCCAATATCACATTGCCCTGCGCCAGCTTATCCTCAAGCTGTGACCTTGGCGTGCCGTAAAAGTTGTTCATATGAGCATCATACTCCACAAATTCGCCCTGCTCTACCATAGAGCGGAACCGATCCTTGGAAACGAAATAGTAGCTGACCGCTTCCTCCTCACCGGGGCGAGGTGGCCGGGTCGTCGCGGAAACGGAAAATAGCAGATCCTTCCGCCTTTGCATAACCTTATTGAGCACGGTGCTTTTTCCCACACCGGAGGCACCGGATATCACAAACAGCTTTCCCTTACTCATCGCGAACTTCCTCCTTTGTATCTTCCCAGCGGGCGCTGAGCATTTCCGGTGTCAGTGCAGAAAGGATCACATGATCTGTATCCATCAGAATCACCGACCGGGTCTTGCGGCCATAGGAGGCATCTATGAGCATAGCGCGCTCCTTTGCCTCCTGCACAACACGCTTAATGGGAGCCGACTCCGGCTCCAGCACCGTAAGCACACGCTCCGGGGCGATCATACTGCCAAATCCAATATTAATCAGCTTCATAGGATCCCCTTATTCAATGTTCTGCGTTTGCTCCCGAATCTTTTCCAGCTCCGCCTTGATATCCACTACGATCCGTGCCAGTTTCACATCGGTGCATTTGGAACCGATGGTATTGGCCTCCCGGTTCATCTCCTGAAGAAGGAAATCCAGCTTTCTGCCGATAGCACCGCCGGAAGTAAGCATATCATTCATTTGCCTGATATGGCTGCGCAGACGAACGGTTTCTTCATCCACTGCGACTTTATCCGCAAAAATGGCAACCTCTGTCAAAATGCGGCTTTCCTCCATAGCGGTGTTTTCAATCACCTCCCGGATCTTACTCTCCAGCCGGGTATGGTAATCCAAAACCGTTTGGGCATTGCCCTGCTCCACCTGTTCCACAAAGCCAAGGATCGTCTGCCCACGACTGCGCAGATCCTGCTCCAACGCGGTGCCCTCCGTTGCACGCATAGTATTATAGCCATCCAGCGCGATATTTACCACACCCATCAGGTCGGCAATAAGCTGATCTTCGTCCACCTGCGGCTTTTCAATTTGAAATACCTCCGGCAATCCAGCTAAAGTGGAAACCTGAATATCATCCCGTACACCGAATTCCTCAACCATCCGGTGCATAGCATCCAAATAGCCCCGCACAACCGTATCATTCAGGCTCACCTGTACTTCGTCTCCACATTCGCTGCGCACGGAGATGAACACATCCACTTTGCCTCTGGAAACAGATGCCTTTACTGCCTGCTTAACAACCTCCTCACCAAAGCTCAGAATTCTTGGCAAACGAACGGAGCAATCCAGGTATCGATTATTGACAGAACGCACCTCAACGGTAAACTCCCGACCATTGACGGTCTCGACTGCCCGGCCATAGCCGGTCATACTCTTTATCAAGGTCATTATCCCCTTTTCTATATTTTCTTTCTTATCCTGATACTACGCTTTTTCCACTCGTGCCAGCACGGTGTATGTACCGATGGCGCCAACCTCTGAGCCGCCACCGTTGACCGTAATAGTCACATCCACATACTGGGTACCGGCCTCTGCACCGGAAAAATCCGCGGTGACCGTGATATCATCAGCAATCAGTGCTTCGATGACCGATTTGCTGCCACGCAATGTCACAACCAGCTCCTTTGTGGAAACAGTGGCCTTCATACCTGCCGGCACATTGATCGTCTGGAAATGGGTCACCCGGAACTGCTTTGTGGTCAGTTTTGGGAAAGAAATGCTGACGGTTGCCTGGGTCAAACCTGTCTCATTGGTTATGCCCTCCGGCAGCACGATATCAAAGGTAAGCTGCGTATCCTCCAGAATTGCAGTAAGATCCACTGTCCCCAACGACAGTTCTGTAAGATTCTCCAGTGCCGCTTCACTGCCGGAAACCTGAATGGTTTTCGGATCGATCTCCACCGTACTGTTGGCTGCCGTAGCACCGCCGCCTTCTACCAGCTTGACAGTCAGCGGAATTTCCTTGACCCGCTTGATAGGAACCGTCACCGTGACAGCCTGTGCTGCCTCTCCGCTAACAGAGATATATCTGGCATCCACTGGCTCCTTATTTCCGTCGCAAAGGGTAAAGGTATATTCACCGGTGACCGTAGTGGTGGTCTCCTCTGAGAGGGTAACTGTAATGCGTGCCGTCTCGATTTTTTCCACAACCTCCTCCGGCCCGGAAATACGCACTGTGTTCATTTCCAGAACCGGCTTTTCCTTTATATACGATTCCGGCAAGGTACCGGTATAATCCAACTCAATAGGTACATCCTTGTATGCCTTACGCACTACCTCAAGGGTAATACCTGTCGGCTTTTGGTTCTGCACGGTAATGGCATCCTTCGCCACATTGCCAGGGTAGCCAACATCGTAACGATAGGCTGTTTTCCCCGGGTCATAGACCTTGGAAAGATCAATAATTACGGAAATATTGGAGGTGCTGAGCTTTTTCAAATCTGACCGGTTACCGGAAAGTTCCAGCGTAACCGTCGGCGTTTCATCTGTCAGCAGCATAAGCCCACGTTCCTCCAGTGCAGAAGCTCCCTGAAACACCACAGGAATATCCCGGAAGGTATCGGTATATTCCGGGCCAACCACGGTGACAACATAAAGCCAAAGAGCAACGGCAACTGCAAGTGACAGCAGTCCGGTCAGAATTTTGCGTATGATCTGCTTTTGCATCACTGTCTGTTGCCTCCTTTATCCTTGAACTTCAACTTTTGGAGCAGCTTCAGCTTGGTGTTCTGCTCAGGCTCCTCCCGGCAAAGCTCACTACGCAGAAGCCGTTCCAGCATTTGAGGGGCCAAATGCCGCTTGAGCATACCGCCCACCGCCACAGAGATCACACCGGTCTCCTCCGACACCACCACAACCACCGCATCAGTGGCCTCGCTCATACCAACAGCTGCCCGGTGGCGAGTACCAAGATCCGCACTGAGCCGTTCACTTTCCGAAAGAGGCAGTACGCAGCCTGCGGCCAGCATCCGGCCGTCCCGGATGATCATAGCACCGTCATGAAGAGCTGCCTTTGGAAAAAAGATATTGCGGATCAGGTGCTCAGATACCTGTGCATCAATCACAGTACCGGTCTTGCTGTATTCCTCCATATGGGTATCTCGGGCAAAGACGATCAGCGCACCGATCTTTTCCCGGCTCATTTCCTCGCACGCACGGACAGTCTGCCGGATCACCGGCATCATCTGGTCATCTGTTTCCTGTGGCCCCAGCAGTTTCCGCAGCCGCACATTACTCAGCCGGTCGATAATCCGGCGAAGCTCCGGCTGAAACAATACCACCACAGCGATCAGTCCAACCGTCAGCATTTCATTTAGTATAAAGTGAAGTGTATGCAAATTCAGAAGGTCTGTCAGCCAGGCAACCACCAAAAGAGCCACCACCACACGGGCAATTTTCCCCGTACCGGTGGTGCGGAACAGAGGCAGCAGCCAGTAGATCAGACATGCGACTGCAAGAATATCCAAATAGTCACTAAGCTGCATACCGGAAAACTGCTTGAGCATTTCCTGAAAACTTTCCATATTAGTCCCCCGTCTCCTTTGGCCTGTCTATTTTCTGCCGAATGGCATAGTCATCCTATTATTCTTTCTATTATAACGGATGAATCGGCGTATGGCAATAGAAATTTTCATCTTTTTCCGGAAAATTCATAATGTAACCTGTAAGACAATGCCCCTCGCCCAGAGCAGAAAATGTGCCGCAGAAAAGCTCTGCGGCACGCATTTTTTATAGAGGAGAATATCCGAAGCTGTTAACAAGTGCATCCAGCTTTCGACCCTTTCTGCAATAAGGACAATCCCGGTAGTCATAGCTTTCATAATCGGGAATATCGCTTAAATTGTAAATAGAGCGGACGGGATATCCTGACACCTCATCCACTGCCCGGTAAATTGCTGCAATGCCGGCCACCTCACCACCATAATAGCCGATAGCCTCAATGCTTCGCTTGGCTGTAAAACCCGTGGTAACGGAAGCCATCAGTACCAAAACGTGCTTACCGCGAATCATCGGCTGGATATTATCCCGGAAAATCATTTGAGAATTGGCATTATACTCCGGCTCCACTACATAAACCGTCTTGTGCTGGTTGATCGTCATAAAGCCGCTTCGAGTCAGCTCCTCCGCGACACAGGTACCCAGCACTGCCGTGCCGTCCAGGCACAGGATCGTATCTACCGGTGTATTGTTGATAAAATGAGAGACAAGCTGCTTTGCGCTTTCCTTGGCCTCGCTCAGCCGTGTCTTCTGATAAGTAATGTCAATGTAGTAATTGATATGGCTGTGATTCGTTGCGAAATGCCCCTGCGCCACTCTCAGAGGGACACGCCCGTGGATGATGGGAAGCTGTTTTAATTCTACCATAATGAATTCCTCCTTGTTGTCACAAAAAAGAAAAAGGCGTTCTCAGTACCGGCAGAAGCGTTTCAGCCGGTATCCTCAAAAACGCTTTTTTTCATTATAACCCGGATCTTCCCGTTTTGCAATAAAAAATCGGCCGAATTTTTTCACAAAATTTCCTTTGTTTTTCTGTGCAGTTTGCCAGCCGGGTATTTTTCTTTCCTGCCGAAAAAACTGCCTGGCAATAACGGTGCAGAACTGCTTTTGTTTGATCATTTGCCGAATCTGCCCAAAGCTTGCCCACTGCACACCATCAGTTTCGCCGGGCAGAAGCCGAATCTGATCGATGGGTATGTCGCGAATGATGGTGTAATAATCATAGTACATATGTCTGTCCCGGCCGGTTGCAATCAGGGTGAATTCCTCCTGATCAGCACGGATCCCCGTTTCCTCAAATAACTCACGAGCGATGGCCTGCCGGCTGGTCTCCCCTGCCTGAGCCAAACCGCCGGAATTCTCCCAGGTGCCCGCAAAGGTCTTTTCCGGTGCACGGCGGGTCAGTAGGATATTTCCCTCTCCATCCGCAACCCACACGCACACCACAAGTCCGTATTCTCCTTTTTTCATAGGCGTACCCCGGAGATTTACACGACCGGTCAAATTCCTTTTTTTATCGTAAATATCATGGTATTCCATTCTCTCACCTCGATTGTTGTTTTAAAATACCGTTCTTGAAAATAAGTCAATTCTGCAATCTCATCCTTTGTAAAGTGCATACCTACCGGTGCTACTACCCATTTATGTTCGATATCGTTTTCACGATTGATGATCGCAATAATTCTACCGGTAAATTCAGAAACAGGCTCGGTTACTCCTAAAATATAGGCATCCTCTTCTTCACCGTCTGCTACCATCGTTCCTTTAATATAGCCGTAATTAACAGAATAATATAGATCCGAGTGCACTGGATGATAACTTCCCAACGGTCTGTCAATGGTTACCGTAACAATTGGCCCTGTCATTTTGTATTCTCCTTTACGGTATTAATGGATAAGATAAGCATTACAAGTTGTATTGGAACCTGGCGCTGCCCAACCTTGCGACACAAGATTTCATTACATAAAGATTTCATCCACATTCGTGGATTTATTCCGCCGAAGGCGGATTTCGTTAAAAAATGATACGGTTTCACAGGGTTTCAAATGGTTTCACTCAAAAATGATACAATAGCGATGGAAGTGAAACTGTGCTTATCTGTTCGTCAAGCTGAAATCTGTCGAGCCGGATCAAACAGGTGCTCCGACTTCGATCAGATTGCCGTCAGGGTCATAGAATCTGACCGCTTTTTGCCCCCAACTATGTATCACCAGGCGATTGACATATTCTGTATCAGGGTAAAGCATCTCAAGACGTTCTACAAATTGTTCTATGTCGGACTCTTCAAAATATAATTCAGCCTGATTGCTGTATGAAATGATGTTTCTTTTTGTAACTGTTCCCAATTTTTCAAGCAGAAAGGGGCTGTTGCAAAATTCGATTTTTGCAGCAGCCCCTATTTCGTGGTGCGAGAGATGGGACTCGAACCCACACGGCGTAACCACACGCACCTCAAACGTGCTTGTCTACCATTCCAACACTCTCGCATTCCAAAGTATTATATCCTTAAATATCGAATTTGTCAACCATTAAAATTGAATCTTTCCAGAAGCAAATCCCACCATTTCGCATTTATACGAGGCGTAAATGTATATCAATCATTTTTTGCGACTGGGGCATCTGTTTTTTGCCGGGGATGATTGACTTTTTTCCGGGAAGTCGGTATAATAGCTTCGGAAAATTAATAAAGACGGCATACCGTCTTTCAAAGAAAGGAAATACGCCATGATTTACAGTACTGAAGTACAGCACATGTGTCCTGTGGGCAAGGGTGCTTACCACGGCCCGGCTCCCATCCCCGAGGAAGGCAAATGGGTGCAGGTCAAGCAGATCAGCGATGTCAGCGGTTTTACCCACGGCATTGGCTGGTGTGCCCCTCAGCAGGGCTGCTGCAAGCTGACCCTGAATGTGAAGGAGGGAATCATCGAGGAAGCACTGGTGGAGACACTGGGCTGCTCCGGTATGACTCACTCTGCCGCTATGGCCTCCGAGATTCTCATTGGAAAGACTCTTTTGGAGGCTCTGAACACAGACCTGGTCTGTGATGCCATCAATACCGCTATGCGGGAACTGTTCCTGCAGATTGTTTACGGCCGCAGTCAGTCCGCCTTCTCCGAGGACGGCTTGGCAGTGGGTGCCTCTCTGGAGGATTTGGGCAAGGGTCTGCGCAGCCAGGTTGGCACTATGTTTGCCACCAAGGCAAAGGGCCCCCGTTATCTGGAAATGGCAGAGGGCTATGTGACCCGCTGCGCACTTGACGAGGATAACCTGATCATCGGTTATGAATTTATCAACCTGGGTAAGATGATGGACTTCATCAAGAAGGGCGACGATGCCAATACGGCTTTGGAGAAGGCTAAGGGCAACTACGGCCGTTTTGCCGGCGCCGCCAAGTACATCGACCCCCGTCACGAATAAGAGGAGGACATTGTAATGGCTTTGTTTGAAGGTTATGAAAGAAAGATCAAAAAGATCAACGGTGTCCTCAGCCAGTACGGCCTGACGTCCGTGGAGGAGTGCCGGGAGCTGTGCCAGGCTAAGGGCTTCGACCCCTACGAGATCGTAAAGGGCATTCAGCCCATTGCATTCGAGGATGTGGCCTGGGCTTACTGTGTCGGCGCCGCCATTGCTATGAAGAAAGGTGTCAAGAACGCCGCTGAGGCCGCTGAGGCTATCGGCATCGGCCTGCAGTCCTTCTGCATCCCCGGCTCTGTCGCCGAGGATCGTAAGGTTGGCTTGGGGCACGGTAACCTGGGAGCTATGCTCCTGCGTGACGAGACTAAGTGCTTCGCATTCCTGGCCGGTCACGAGTCCTTTGCTGCTGCAGAAGGCGCTATCGGCATTGCCCGTTCCGCCAATAAGGCTCGTAAGGAGCCCCTGCGTGTTATTTTGAACGGCTTAGGCAAGGATGCAGCTCAGATCATCTCCCGTATCAACGGCTTCACCTACGTACAGACCAAATTTGACTACTACACCGGTGAGCTGACTGTCGTGAATAAAATCGCCTATTCCGACGGCGAACGTGCTGCTGTCAATTGCTACGGCTGTGATGATGTGCGCGAGGGCGTTGCTATTATGCACCACGAGGGCGTAGATGTGTCCATCACTGGTAACTCCACTAACCCCACCCGGTTCCAGCACCCTGTTGCCGGTACCTATAAGAAGGAATGCATTGAGCAGGGCAAAAAGTACTTCTCCGTGGCCTCCGGCGGTGGCACGGGCCGTACCCTGCACCCGGATAATATGGCAGCCGGCCCCGCTTCCTATGGCCTGACCGATACTATGGGCCGTATGCACGGCGATGCTCAGTTCGCAGGTTCTTCCTCCGTTCCCGCCCACGTGGAAATGATGGGCTTCCTGGGTGCAGGCAACAACCCCATGGTCGGTATGACCGTTTCCGTGGCTGTTGCTGTGGAAGAAGCTCTGAAATAATCTCGTATTCGAATAGACCCCTACCCATAGGTAATAGGTAAATAAATACGACCTGCCGGGTGGCCAATGTCATTAAGTTGAGAAAAGCTGGACTTCACAGAAATGTGAGGCCCAGTTTTTTGTAATAGTTTCAATGCCCTTTTACAAAAAAAGTGCAACCGTCGCCGGCTGCACTCATTCTGTTTGCTATCCACCACTGGAACTATGTCACTAACTTAATGACATTGCGAACACCAGCAGGTCATATTTATTAGGCCTAAATTATTTGCAGGCTGTACCTTATGGCACAGCCTGCTTTTTACCTGGGACTTTTACAGCCCTCTTCTACAGCATTATGAGGGAAAATTAATAGAACTTTCTCTTGTTCTTACGGGCAGCTTCAGACTTCTGCTTACGCTTCAGGCTGGGGCTGACATAATGCTCGCGCTTTTTAACTTCGGCAATAACGCCCTCCTTGGCACAACTACGCTTAAAACGGCGCAGAGCGCTTTCGAGAGTTTCATTCTCCTTAACACGAACTTCAGACATGGTTTTCCCTCCCTCCGATGGCATCCGGCTATGTCCTGGATGCGTTCAGGGCCTTTTTGTAGGCTTTTCTATTATACGCTTAATTTCCGGAAATGTCAAGCAGTTTTTTCCGTACTTTTCCGCATTTTACGCACTATTCGTCGATTTTTACTTAACGATAAGATTAACCAGCTTATTTTTGACAACGATGGTTTTTACAATACTACCGCCGTTCTTTTCCAGGAAACGGGCAATCTTTTCATCGGCAAGAACCGCTTCTACAACATCTTCATTGCAAAGATCCGCTTTCATTTCCACCGTGCCACGCATTTTGCCATTAACCTGCACAGCCATTGTCACCTGCGTATCCTTGCACTTATACTCGCTGTAGGTTGGCCAAGGCTCATAGGCAATGGTATCTTCGTGCCCCCAAATGTGCCAAATCTCCTCACCTGCGTGGGGAATGATACAGGAAATCATTTTTATAAAGCCTTCTGCATATTCTCTGGGACAGGTGCCATTCTTATAAACTTCATTCACGAAAATCATCATCTGTGCAATGGCGGTGTTAAAGCCAAGGACTTCAAAATCAGCTGTTACCTTCTTTACAGTCTGATGGTAAAGCTTTGTAAGCTTTCCGTCATCAGCCTCCGTGATGTTTTCTTTTTCAGTAAAGAAATTCCAGACACGGTTGATAAACTTTTTTGCACCGGCTACCGCTGCCGTGCTCCAAGGTTTGGATACTTCCAGTGGCCCCATAAACATCTCATACAGCCGGAGCGTATCGGCACCGTATTCACGCACTACATCACTGGGATTGACAACAAACTCCGGATACCGTTTGCCCATTTTGATGCCATTCTCACCCAAAATCATACCCTGATGCACCAACTTCTTAAAGGGCTCCTTGACCGGGGACAAGCCTTGATCATACAGGAAACGATTCCATATGCGGGCATACATCAGATGACCGACAGCGTGCTCAGGGCCACCAACATAAAGGTCAACAGGCATCCAGTGCTTCAAAAGCTCCGGATCGCAAAAAGCTTTGTCGTTATGGGGATTGATATAGCGCATATAATACCAGGAAGAACCCGCTGATCCAGGCATCGTCGAGGTTTCCCGAACACCACATATCCCATTCCCCTCATAATGCTTCCATTCGGTGGCATTTTCCAAGGGTGCCTGACCACCGTGTCCCTTATAATCCTCCAAAATAGGCAAAACAAGCGGAAGTTCTTCATCGGAAAGGAACACTGTCTTTCCATCGTTTGTGTAAACGCAGGGCACAGGCTCACCCCAATAGCGCTGGCGGGCAAAGATCCATTCACGGAAATGGTAATTGACCTTTCTTCTTGCAACGCCCTGCTTTTCCAGCTTGCAGGTAATTGCTTCCTTGGCTTCCTCCACGGTCAAACCGGTGAATTCTTCAGAATTGACAAGCTTACAGCCCTTGCCCAAATAACTCTGCTTTTCAAACGCCTGCTGAGATACATCTGCCCCATCAATAACCTGAATCATCGGAATGTTATGTGCCACAGCATATTCAAAGTCGCGCTGATCGTGGCTGGGAACAGCCATAACAGCACCTGTTCCATAGCTTGCCAAAACAAAATCGCCGATAAAAACAGGAACCTCTTTTCCATTAACAGGGTTGATTGCGTAAATGCCTTCCAGGCGGCAACCGGACTTGGTTTTATTCAATTCTGTCCGATCCATATCGCTCTTTTTTATGGACTCAGCTATATACGCCCTCACTTCATCCTGATTCTGGATTCTGTCCATTAGGGATTCAACGATTTTCCCATCAGGGGCCAGCACCATAAAGGTAATGCCATAAATCGTTTCAATGCAAGTAGTATAAATGGAAAAATCTCCACCGCCCACAAGTTTGAAGTCGACCTCTACACCAGTGGACTTTCCGATCCAATTGCGCTGAATTTCTTTTGTGGAATCCGGCCAGTCGATTTCATCCAGTCCGGAAAGAAGCTCCTCTGCAAAAGCAGGCTGATCAATGACCCACTGCATCATATTCTTCTTTACGACCGGATAACCGCCTCGTTCACTTTTTCCGTCAATGACTTCATCATTGCTCAGCACAGTACCCAATTCCTCGCACCAGTTTACCGGCATTTCTACACGCTTGGCGTAGCCCGCTTCGTAGAGCTTTTTGAAAATCCACTGTGTCCAGCGATAAAACTCCGGGTCAGAGGTTGCAATCTGCTTCGACCAGTCATAGTCAAAGCCCAATTCCCGAAGTTGCTTGGAAAATGTCTTGATATTTTCCTGTGTAAAACCGTTGGGGTGATTTCCTGTCGAAACAGCATACTGTTCGGCCGGCAGGCCAAAGGAATCATAGCCCATAGGGTGCAAAACATTATAGCCCTGCATCCGCTTCATACGGGACATAATATCTGTTGCAGTGTAGCCTTCCGGGTGACCTGCATGAAGGCCTACACCAGAGGGATACGGAAACATATCCAGCACATAGTACTTAGGCTTAGAAAAATCCCACACATCGGTATAGAACGTTTTATGCTCTTCCCAATATGCCTGCCACTTTTTTTCAATGGTGGAAAAATCATACTGCATTTTCAACCGTCTCCTTTATTCTTCAATCACCAGTGCGCTGATGTCGATCTGCTCCGCATCTGCCCAAAGCCGCTCCAGGCTATAGAACTCACGGGCTTCCTGTGTGAAAATATGAACCACAATGCTGCCATAATCCAGCAATTCCCAGGAGTTCCCCCGATGACCTTCCCGGCTGAGCAATGTTTCACCAAGCTGCTCCAATGTATACTCTGCAAAATCACACAGGGTTTTTACATGTGTATTGGAGGTGCCGGTACAGATCAAAAAATAATCCGCAAGACTGGATACCTTGTCAATTTTCAGGAGCTTGATATCCATACCTTTTTTGCTGTCCAGTGCCTTTGTTACTTCATAAGCTACTTCTTTTGCGCTTAACATATCATTTTCCTTTCTTTTCTTTCTCGTTGAGATACTGCAAGGCCTGTGCCGATTCAGGAGAAATGTCTCTCCCCTGCTCCTTCAGCATAGAAAGTGTCATCTCCAGTCCCATCCTGAGTGCGCCATCCAGATCTTCAAATGCCAGAAGACGAAGACGATCCACACCCGGGAATTTTCGGTTTGGCTCCATATAATCCGCTACATAAACTATTTTTTCCAAGGTATTCATTGCAGCTCTTCCGGTGGTATGACTGGCAATAGCGGCAACAACCTCAGGTTTTTCTCCAAAAATTTTCTGTGCAACCAATGAGCCGGTCAGTGCATGCAATGTTTTGGGATTATGGGCAGAAAATTCGTCTAATTTTATACCATATTCCCGGCACAGTGTCAACTGCAAGGGACCATCTATGGCTTTTGTAATATCGTGCAGTAAAGCTGCACGCTGTGCATCGACGATATTCGCACCATAGCGCTGTGCCAGTTCTTTTGCAGTTTGTCGGCAGCCCAGCACGTGTGCCACTCTGTTGGGATTGAGTAAAGAGATGACCTTTTGCTCAAGCTGTTCCATAGAAAGCCCATACAACCGCTGATTGGTTCCATACAAACCATTTACACGAATATATGCGCCCACACCTTCTGGCAGGAAAGCATCCGCGCAGTCAAATGCAAGCATTCTTCGCACATCTGTGGAGGATATTTCCGTCACAGGATTTTCCACAAAATAGATATTCGCACCAGCTTGCTCCAACTGCTTCTTTTTTTCTTCCAGAACTGCCATTTTATCGCTGCAACTGCGGTACAAAACAGCGAGAGATGTATTTTTCAGAATCTGATCAGGATATTTCCATGTTTCGAAGCTGAAAAACATATCTGTGCCCATAATAAGGATCCGTTCCGCATATGGAAATTGCTGAGCAATCTGTGCCACCGTCTCGTAGGTATAACTCACACTGCCGCGTGATATTTCCAAATCCGAGACTGTTATTTTGGGTTTATCATCCAATGCGATTTGAAGCATTTCCAGTCGCTGTGTTGCCGAATCGGATCCCTCTGGTAAGGGCTTATGTGGGGATATGCAGGAAGGGATCACAAGCAGTTTGTTCAAGCGCAGTTTTTCCACGGCAGATTCTGCCGCACGAATATGCCCAATATGAGGCGGATTGAAGGTTCCGCCATATATGCCGATCCGTTCCATCAAAAGCCCTCCATTTCAACTGATGCTTCTCAAGATTAGTCCTGATTTCTAAGCTGCTTTTCTCTTGCTTTTTCGATGGCCTTATCAATGGCCTGTTGCCGGAAATACGCATTACGCTGTTCGCGCACAGCCTTTGCAGCCTGACGGCGTGCCTGTGCTCCTTTGCGAACCGGATTTACTTTAACATCCTTCCGCTTTGCTCTTCCCACCTGATTACGTTCCTGCTGAAGCCTTTCAGAAAAACGGTAGATTACGAATTTTGTGCCGATTACCGCCACACCGTCTGCACCTGTTGCTTCACACAACGCATCGCAGACCTCCCGCGGTGACATCATAGCACCTTCCAGCACCTTTCCTTTTACCAATTCCCGGCTCAGCAATTGATTATCTGCTTCCGCCACGACCGCCTCCGTCACGCCACCCTTACCAACGATCAATGTCGTATCCAGCGTGTTGGCCTGCGAACGCAGTTCGGCTCTTTGTTTACTTGTCAGCATAACCAGCCTCCACTAATTTATCGTAGAATACCTTTAAGGCTTCCCCACGGTGGGAAACGCCATTCTTATCCTCCGGAGAGATTTGAGCAAATGTCCTATGATACGGCGGATAATAAAATACCGGGTCATATCCAAAGCCATTTTCTCCTTCTTCTGTCCTTGTAATCTCACCTTGAACTTCTCCGCGCGCCTGAATAATCTGTCCATCCGGCGTTACTAATGTGATCACACATACAAATTTTGCCTGACGGTTTCCATCAGGAACCTGTTCCATATTTTTCAGAAGCAGCTTTCTTCTCCCCGCATCGTCCAAAGAATCATCAAAACCGTAACGTGCAGAATAAATACCAGGCTCTCCATTCAAAACATCCACGGCAATACCAGAATCATCTGCAAGTGCCGGCAGTCCGGTGGCATCCATAACGGCTTTTGCCTTAATATAGGAGTTTTCCTCAAAGGATTTTCCGTTTTCTTCAATATTCAAATGCAGGCCAAGCTGAGATTGGAGAACAAGTTCAATATCAAACTGCTCTGTAATTCTTTGTATTTCTGCAAGCTTATGGGGATTTTGGCTTGCCAATACTACTCTCATCATAAAAGCGCCTCCACAAATGCTTCTGCCTCAAAGGGCATCAGATCTTCTGCCTGCTCGCCAACTCCTACATATTTCACTGGGATCTGCAGAGCGTCCGCCACAGCAATGACAATTCCGCCTTTCGCCGTACCATCCAGCTTTGTGATCGCCATAGCGGTAACACCGGCAACTTCCTTAAACTGCTTTGCCTGAATCAAGCCGTTTTGACCTGTAGTTCCATCCAAAACAAGAAGAACCTCTCTTGCCGCATCCGGAAGCTCACGCTCAACAATACGGCTGATCTTTCCCAGCTCATTCATAAGGTTTTGCTTGTTATGCAGGCGGCCGGCAGTATCAATCAAAATCACATCCACATTCTTAGCCTTTGCAGAACGAATGCCGTCAAAAACTACAGAGGCCGGGTCTGCGCCCTCATTCTGCCGAACAATAGATGCCCCAGAGCGCTGTGCCCATATTTCGAGCTGGTCAGCTGCGGCTGCACGGAAGGTATCTGCTGCTACCAGCATCACCGTTTTCCCTTCCTTTACAAGTCGGGTAGCAATTTTACCGATCGTCGTGGTTTTGCCGACACCATTGACACCGATAACAAGTACTACCGAAGGCTTTGTGGATAAATTCAGTGCTGTATCTCCTGTGTTCAACATATCCACAAGAATCTGCTTTAGGGCTTTTTTTGCCTCCTGGGCTGTTTTCAGATGCTCTTCGCGTACTTTTCTACGCAGAAGCTCTGCCGCTTTTACAGAGGTTTCCACGCCAAGGTCGCCCAAAATTAGGCTTTCTTCCAGCTCCTCATAAAAATCATCATTGATTTCCGAAGCGGTAAACAAGGCTCCCAGTGAACCGCTCAGTGCATCCCTGGTTTTTGTCAAGCCCTGCTTTATCTTGTCAAAAAATCCCATATAATCTCCTTTGCTCTGGTCATTCCGTAATCCCAAGCTGCTGCTCCATCTGCTGCATATCCAACCGCAGAAGCTTTGAAACGCCCTGCTCCTGCATAGTCACACCGTAAAGCACATCCGATGCTTCCATCGTGCCGCGACGGTGGGTGATAACAATAAACTGTGTCTTTTGACTCAAATTGTGCAGATAAGAGGCAAACCGCTCCACATTTCGGTCGTCCAATGCAGCATCAATCTCATCGAGCATACAGAAGGGTGTTGGGCGAACCTTCAAAATAGCAAAATACAGTGCAATGGCCACGAACGCCTTTTCGCCACCGGACAGCAGTGTAATGGTTTTCACCTGCTTTCCTGGGGGCTGTACACGAATTTCGATGCCACAGCCAAGGGGGTCGTCCGGATCCTCCAAAATGAGCTGACCCTTGCCGCCACCAAACATCTCCTGAAATGTCTGACCAAAATACTCGTCAATACGCTTAAATTCCTTAACGAATATGGCAGTCATTTCCTGGGTGATCTCTGCTATAATTCCCTCCAGCTCCTTTTTGGAAGTCAGGACATCATCCCGCTGACCGGTCAAATAGCTGTAACGCTCATTGACACGAACATATTCTTCGATCGCACCCAGATTGGGAGTTCCCAGGTTGCTGATGGATCGTTTCAGCTCTGCAATACGCCGTGTGCCAGCCGCTACCGATTCGATCTGCCCGCGTTTTTCCTGCGCTGTACCCGGTGTCAGGCCATAGGTTTCCCAAAGCTTGTCAATCGTATTGCGTTCTTCAATAGCTGTTGTTTCTTTTTTGTTTTCCAAAAGTGCACAGGCACTTTCCATTTTCAGCAAATCCTTATTCTTTTCCTGAGTTTGGGCTTCCTTTCTGGATTTCTCTGCTTCTGTTTCTGCGTACTGCTTCTGCGCATTCTGCATTTTACTGCGGATACCGGCTATCTGTATGTCATTATCCTGCTGTCTCAGGGTCTGCTGCCGAATTTCATCCTGCAGTCGCAGAATATCTTTTTCTATCTGCTCAATATCCTGCAGCTTCTTTTCCTTGTCTCCCTGTGCTGCGCTGGCCAATACTCTCAGATCTGCAATATGATCCAATGCTGTGCTTCGTTCTGCCTCCAAGGCCGCTATCTGCGTGCGAACCACACCAATCTTATCCGTAATTTGCGCAACTTTTGCTTCTGCATCAGACTGTGTGCCCTCCAAAAGCCCCAGTTCCTGACGGGTCTGCATAAGCTGCTGGGAAAAAACCTGAATCTGACCACGAATTCCCGCCAGCTGTTCGTTGTCCAAATTACGACGGCGTTCCAAAGCTTCCATTTCCTGATTGGCCGCATCGTAAGCCTGTGTGATAGCCTGCAACCAGATTTCATGCTGCTTTACCTGACCTGAAAGTGTCAGCACCGCTTTTTCTTGTTCTGAAAGCTGATCTTTGGCTGCCGTCAGCTGGAAATCCACCTGGGCGGCACTTCTTTTTGCTTCCTGATATTCCTCTTCCAGCTTGGAAAGCTTTTCCGCAAGCTCATTTTCCTGTGATGTCAGCTTAGACAGCTCATTGGCTCTGCTCAGTATACCGGCTTCTCTGCTGACTGATCCACCGGTCATAGAACCACCGGCATTCATCACCTGGCCGTCCAGTGTAACAATTTTAAAGCGGCTGGCATATTTTTTTGCCATAGAAATAGCCTGATCAATGTTCTCCGTTATCACAGTTCGACCCAGGAGTTTTTCCATCACATCGGTGTAACAGGGATCAAACGTGATCAGATCAGAAGCAATTCCAACAAAGCCCGCACATTCCTCCAATCCTCTTTCGTCAAGGCGTTTCCCGTGGGTAGTTGTCATCGGAAGGAATGTGGCACGGCCGCCACCGGTACGCTTTAAATATCCAATTACCTCCTTGCCTGCCTGCTCGTTATCCACAACGATCTGCTGCATAGCCCCACCTAATGCGATCTCTATTGCAATCGTATATTCGCTTTCTGTGCGAATAAGCTGAGAAACAGGTGCGTGAATATTCCGAAGTGCTCCGCGTTTGGACTCCTGCATAACCATACGAACCGATTTCTGATAACCCTCATAGTCCTGCTCCATAGCTTTAAATACACGAGTCTTTGCACGAATACTATCCAAATTGGCTCGAAGCAATTGTAGCTTATCTGACAATTCCTGCGCCCGCTTTGCACGGGTAGCCTGCCGCAGGGCGTATCCTGCAATGGCATTGTTTAAAACAGTTACTTCTTCATTGGCTTTTCTCAAGGCTTCCTGAGCATCCTGTAATTGTTTCTGTGCATCCATCTGACGACTTTGGCCGGAAGAAAGATCTGCCTTAAGCTGCTTTGCACGTTCTGCGCTTTCCAGCATACCTGCTTCCATTCCCCGCAGATCCGCCTCGCGGGATGCCAGTTCTGCTGTCAGGCGCACTTCATTTGTTCGAAGCTGCATAAACTGCTGCGTAATGCCCTGTGCATTGGCTGTCATTTGGGTAAACTGTTCCTGCAAAAGCTGTGCCTGTTCCGTGCTCTGTGTCAGTTCCTGACCAATACGCTCAATTCGGTTCTGTGCCTGCACCATTTGGGCAGCAATACCGGTACTGCGATCTGCCTGCCCCTGCATATCCTCACGATTGCGGCGAATATTCTCCTCATTATTGCGGATTCCCGCTTCTAAAACAGCAATTTGTCCATCAATTTGTTGGTGGGCTCCCTCCAGCATACTAAGCTGAACGCGAAGATTTTCCACTTCTTCACTGCGCTGCCGAAGGTCCTGCGATAACTGCTCGGCAGCAGCATACAGGCTTTCCAAATCATCATTTGCCTGCTGACGGACGAAGCAGGCCGTTGCAAAATCCTCCTCCGCTTTTTTTGCATCCTGGGAAAGCTTCTCCAGTCGATCCATCCAAACCGCTACTTCAACACCCTGAAGTTCCTCTTTCAGGGTCAGGTATTTCTTTGCCTTCTCAGATTGAACCCGCAGAGGCTCCAGCTGAAGCTCCAATTCAGACACTTTATCTCCAATCCGTAGAAGATTTTCTTCTGTGTGTTCAAGCTTCCGTTCCGTTTCCTCCTTACGGTGGCGATATTTGGAAATGCCAGCCGCTTCTTCAAATATTTCACGGCGGTCCGCACTTTTCAGGGAAAGTATCTCATCAATACGACCCTGACCAATATTGGAGTAACCCTCTTTTCCCAATCCGGTATCCATAAAAAGCTCGTGAATATCACGCAAACGAGCAGACTGGCGGTTAATATAGTATTCACTGTCACCGGAGCGATAATAACGGCGTGTGACCATAACCTCATCCGCATCATAAGCAAGTGCCCGATCGGTGTTATCCAATGTCAGCGTAGCTTCCGCAAAGCCAACAGCCACACGCTTTTGCGTGCCGCCAAAAATCACATCTTCCATTTTTGCGCCGCGAAGGGTCTTTGTGCTTTGCTCGCCCATAACCCAAACGATCGCATCGGAAATATTCGATTTTCCGGAACCGTTCGGCCCAACGATGGCGGTGATATCATCGCCAAAGCGGATCACTGTCTTATCCGGGAAAGACTTAAAGCCCTGAACTTCCAAAGATTTTAAGTACACAGCATTTTCCTCACATTGCAAAATTCAATCAGTTTATTATATCCCGAAAAATAACAAAAAGCAAGATTTTATTTACAAAACACCTACACCAGTTTATTTATAAAACACCTACACAAATTGTTACAATGCACCTGCACCAGCCGATATTATTGTATTTTGGTTTTTGGGGGCTTGTTTTTTTCTTTGGATACGGTTATAATAGAGAAAAACAGAAACAGGAGGTCATATTATGGCTGTTAAGATTGAAAAAGATACCATTGTCGGTGACATCTTGGACATTGCTCCGCAGAGTGCACCTTTGTTCTTCGCAATCGGTATGCACTGCCTGGGCTGTCCCTCTTCCCGGGGCGAAACCGTTGAGGAAGCCTGCAATGTTCACGCAATTGACTGCGACTCTTTCCTTGCTCAGCTCAACCAGTTTCTGGAAGCTTACGAGGCGGATCAGGCAGAAAAAGCAAACTGATTTTTCCGGCAGCCTGTCAGCTTTGGCAGGCTGCCAACATTTTTGAATAGACGGATGCCGATCTGTCAGCATCTGTGAGGTTATCTATGACACGAAAACTTTCTCCCAGACTTCTGCGCTGCTGCAGTTATATTTCTGCCGGTGCCCGTGTTGCTGATGTTGGATGTGACCACGGGTATTTAGGTATTCACCTGCTTTCCAGCGGAAAAGCAAGCTTTATATATGCCGGAGATATTCATCCGGAGCCATTGCAATGTGCCATTTCCAATGCGGAAAAGTATGGTGTTTCGGAACAGATGGCTTTTTTCCTGTCTGATGGACTCCGATCCTTTCCCCGTGATTTTGACACACTCGTCTGTGCGGGTATGGGTGCAGACACTATTATATCTGTTTTGGAGGGAGCTCCGTGGCTGTCTGGAGAAAAATATCGGCTTATACTGCAATGTCAATCCAAAACCCACTGCCTGAGAAAATATTTATCCGAGCACGGTTGGCATATAGAAAAAGAAAGTGTTGTCAAAGACGGACGATTTCTTTACACCGTTATGTCTGTTCAATATCGTCCCACCGCTCCCCTGTCCCCCGGACAGCAATACTTCTCCCCTGCTCTTTATAAGGATATTTCCCAGGAAATGCCCGCTTATTACCGGCAAGTTCTATCCCGTCTGCAGCTTTCCGTTACTGGTCAAAAAGACAAGGCCGATCCTGTTGCCGCAGCAGCACTAAAGGAACTGGAAAACAATCCACCCAAGGAGGTCACAGTATGACAACCGTTCTGGATATTCTCAACTGTATACAATCTTTTGCCCCAACATATATGAAAGAAAGCTGGGATCGCGTTGGTCTCAATTGCGGCTATATAAATGCACCTGTAACAAAAGTACTTGTCGCACTGGATCCTTTTGAAACAGTTTGTCAGGAAGCAAAAAACCTCGGGGCTGAACTGATCGTAACTCACCACGCTCTTCTTTGGAATCCCGGCTTTATCACCGATGAAACAGCCGCAGGCAGAAATGCCCTTTTTTTGATCAAAAACGGCATTGCCCACATAAATGCACACACGAATTTAGACTGTACTCCCGGCGGAGTAAATGACACGCTTGCCCAGGTGCTGGGATTGACAGACATTCAAGTCATAGTCCCCTCCGGAACGGACGACAACGGAAAGCCGTGGGGGCTTTTACGGCAAGGTCTGATCCCATCTCAACCGCTGTCTGCTTTTTTATCCCATATAAAAAGCACACTTGGCTGTAAAGGATTACGATATGCCGATGGCGGAAACCCGGTACACCGGGTAGCCGTAGGCGGCGGAAGCTGTGCGGGCTCCCTGCAACAGGCCTTTGCCGCCGGATGCGATACTTTTGTGACCGCCGACATCCGCTACAATCAGTTTTGGGATGCCGCAGAGCTTGGCATAAATCTGATCGATGCCAGTCATTTCTACACAGAAAATCCGGTCTGTCAGGTCCTTGCAGACATTATTCTGCAGAATTTCCCTGAATTATCTGTAACAATTTCAAAAAATCACCGTGATATTATGAATTTTGGTTGATTTTTTATAGACAGATATGCTAAAATGTATTGAACTTTTTAATATACCTTAACAAATCAAGAGAGGAAGATTATTATGTCCGGACATTCCAAATGGCATAACATTCAAAAGACAAAGGGTGCACAAGATGCCAAGCGTGCTGCAGCTTTTACCAAAATTGCAAAGGAATTGATTGTCGCAGTAAAAGAGGGCGGCGGCATAGCTGATCCCGCAAACAATTCCCGTCTGGCCACCGTTATCACCAAAGCCAAGGCTGCCAATATGCCAAACGACAACATTAAGCGTTGTTTGGAAAAAGCTGCCGGTGCTGGTGGCGGCGACAGCTATGAATCGATCACCTATGAAGGCTATGGTCCTGGTGGTGTTGCTGTAATCGTGGAAACAATGACGGACAACCGGAACCGGACAGCCGGTTCTATGCGTCACCATTTTGACAAGTTCGGTGGCAATTTGGGTGCCAGCGGCTGTGTTTCCTGGAGCTTTGACAAAAAGGGCGTTCTTGTTATTGATAATGAAGATGGCGACCTGGATGAAGATACTGTAATGATGGATGCAATGGATTGTGGTGCTGACGATTTTGAAGCAGAAGAAGACTGCTTCACCATCTATACTGACCCTGACGACTTTAACGCAGTTGCAGATGCTATGACTGCCAGGAAATACAGCTTTGTCTCCGCACAAATTGAAATGGTGCCCCAGAACTATCAGAAGCTGGACAATGAAGAACATGAAAAGCTGATGGAAAAACTCATCGATATTATGGAAGATGATGACGATGTGCAGAACGTCTGGCACAACTGGGAAGAGTAAAACCTGAACATTCCAAAAGCAAATCCCGCTGTTTTCAATGCAGAACAGCGGGGTTTTTGTATTTTTTGAAAACGCGCTGCGACATACATCAATTCCGCTGCGACATACGTTTCTCCCCCGATTGCGACATACAAAAGGAGGAAAACACCATGAAAATCACCACCGCCGCAAAGGAATACCTTATCGAAATCGAAGTCCGCAAATTCACTCCCAAAACCATCCGCAGTTATCGGAATAACCTCAACCTCTTTTTGCGCTACTGCGAAACCGAGGCGCAGATTGTAGATATTGAAGATGTGTCATTAGCCACTATTCGGCAATTCACCCTCTACATGGTTTCCAGAGGTAAAAAAGGCAGTTATATCAACGGACTTTTGAAAGTGGCAAAGGCTTTCATTCAATACTGCTACGACGAGGGCTACGGCGGCTTCAACACCCGCAAAAATTTCAAGTGGTGCAAGCAAGAAAAAGCGGTTATCATGGCTTTCAAGCCAGAAGATGTGCGCCGTATGGTGCAATCGTGCCGTGGCGGGGACTATTTGAACATCCGCGACGCGGCTATCATCACGATGCTGTTCGAAACTGGCATCCGTTGTTGGGAACTGTGCTGCATCCAGAAGTCGGACATACACGATGATTTTATCATCATCAACGGCAAGAACCACAAGCAAAGGGTTGTCCCCATCACCGCCGTTCTGCGGAAAGCCCTGCTCAAATACGATATTGCAGCGGAAAATTACTTCACCCTCAAAAACACCGATGATTATTACTTTCTTTCCAATCATGGGCGGCAACTGACCAATAGCGCAGTTGAACACATCATAAAACGGCATGGGGAGGGTATCACAGGCATCCGCGTGTCGCCGCATACTTGCCGTCACTTCTACGCGCAGCAACATATCAAGATGGGGACAGACCTTTATACCATCTCCCGGCTCCTGGGACATGAAAACATCCAAATTACGCAGACCTATTTGAACAGCCTCCGCAACGAGGACATAATCAATATCGCAAAACAAAAAAGCGTCCTGCTTTCAATGTAAAGCAAGACACGGCGCGGAACAGTATAGACGCAAAAAGAGGGACAGCCGCAAGTGCTGTCCCCTTTTGTCGTTTTGGAGAATTAGGAAAACATTATCCCCACAATTACTTTCACAAGGAAATTATACCAAAAAATTTTCCAAAAGTCAAAAAGTGGGGTTTGATTTGATTTTTTGTGTTGCCCGCGATACGGAAATCACGGCGCGTGTCGGATGCTGGCGGGAGGCGGAAACCTCCCGCTTTATATTACAAGATACTTTCAAGGATTGCCTTTGCATCCACTTCGTTCAAGTCCCATTTGCTCCAATCCTGTTCTTTGGGTATCTGCGCGTTTAGGACGGGCTTGTGGCGGCGAATATACTCGCCCTCTCTTTCCCCAATCTCTACAAGTTTGTCCGCGTATCGGCGGCTCTGGGCATAGTAAAGCACATCAAAGGAGATTGGGTGTCCCTTGCGCTCCGCCTCGGAAATAATGCGGTATTTCTTTTCTGTTCCCTTTTTGATACCCGCATAATGCTGTGCAATCCGCCGCAGCATATTTGCGCTCTTTCCGATATAAACAATCTTATCGTCTATCTTGATACAGTAAATTCCCGCGTGTTCATACTTTTCTGCAAGCCCTTTGCGTTTTAGCCAGTTACATGCATTATCTTCATAGGTTGCCATTAGAATACGAACTCTGCCTTTTGGATGGGTTTAGGTCTGTTCTTTCCCTCTGCTACTGGGCGAGATATTACGATTTCCTTTACTTCTGGCTTACGGATTGTTTCTTTCACTTCTGGATTATTCGTATTATTTATCTCGGAATTATCTATGGAATTGTTATTATTTATTTCTATATCCTCTGGCAATACAGATTGACCGCCAGAGCCTCCCTGTTCGCCGTGGCTCGGAATTTCCTCAAAATCCAATCCGTCCGCCGACACTTCTTTTTGTGTCTGCGTGGCGGGCTGTGGGACTTCATAGAAATCATAGGTATTCCCCGCGCCGGGGACAAGATACCGCCTATCTACCAGTATTGCAAACTGGTCAAAGTATGTAGAGCGCGGAATACCAATAGCCGCCCGCGCCGCCGCAGGAGATAGCGCAAGACTAAAATTGTTTGCGTTCGCCGCAAGGTATAAGTAAAGCCGCAGACCATGTGCGCCCAAATCGCGGGACGCGGCTTGCCAGTTTTCGTTTTTGATACCAAGGAAATCCGTCTTTACAGGTTCTCGGTGAATACGCACTACGCGCTGATTAGGAAAAGTAATTGCAGGCATTGTTTTCCCTCCTTACTTTCCAAGGCTTTCAATAGCCTTGCGTAATTCCTCAATCTGCATAAGAACTTCGGAAATATCCACCGAGGCGGACAAATGGGAAATCACATAGTCCAAGACCTCTTGCTTCAACTCCTCATATTCCCGGCGGCGGTTCATTTCCTCAAACCGCTGGCTGTTCATATACATTTGCCGTAGTGTCATTTGTGCTGTCTAATCCAGCCCCTTGATAAAGTATTCAAACATGAAATCATTTTGTCTATTTCTCATAAATAGACCTCACTTTCTTTATTTTTTAGGCTCTGGAAATTTGTTTTTTCCTTTACCTTGTATATATATTATACAAAAATTTTTATAAAAAATCAAAGTAATCCGCCACACGGCAAGCCTTGTAGCATTATCCGGGTGGCGGGTAGTATTATGGGAGAAAATAGTTTTGCACCCCCTATTCTGTTTCTGCGTGGGCTGTTCCGCCACGAAATGCCTTTGAAATTCTCCGTTTCCGTTCCGATGAATGTGTTTTCGTTGAAATACAGAGCGAAACGCGATAAAACGAACGAGATTTCCAGAATTACGCACGAAATCACCGCGTTTTGACGGAGAAACGCGTGAAAACACTTGATATTCTCGAAATCCGCCGCATATTCAATGCGTTTTGCGAAATTCCACAATGAAATCCATCATTTTTTAGGAAATCGCGCATTGTTTTTGTTGAAATCGTAGAATTTGCTGGAAATGTGCGGAAATAGCTTGAATATATATATATAGAATAGGATGTGCGAAAGTTCGGTTTTCTCCGAAATCGCACATTTTCTTTTTTATTATTGGAGGAATTACTAATGCGTATCATTCTGGACACCGACAAGAAAATCATTACTGTGCCGTGGAACTATGCCGCAAAACTGGAAGAATACAACAACATGGTTATGGCAATCTCTGGGGATGAAAAGAAAAAGAAAACTTTCAAATCTTTTATCGATGATGTGTGGCAGGAGTGCATGAAGGACACCGACAAGCACTTGAAGGTAGCCGATAAGCCCAAAAAGCCCGACAACAAGAAACCCGCCGCAGGAAAGTAATATGGGCGCACCGAGAATTACGCCGGAGGAAATCATTGAGATGCAGCGGCTCTATCGGCAATTAGGAACTTATGCAGCCGTAGCGCGTGAAGTGGGACGCAGCGCGTCCTCCGTGTCAAAGTATGTGCAGATGAAAGGTGTTCCCACAAATATCCGTATCGCGGTTGAAACATTATCGCAGAAATCATAACGGGAAAGAGGAAAGATTATGACTTACAAAGACCCTAAAATGGGCATTATTGATTTGAGCACCGAAGAATTGCCTAAACCGCAGAAATTGACACAGAAACTAATTAAATTCTGCGCATGGCTCTATGGCGGTATTGGTGTAGTTGCATTTATCGCTCTGCTGTTTGTAAACTTCTTCCTTGCCCTTATTTGCGGAGCGGTGTGTGGCGGTATTGCATGGCTCTGTCTGTTTGCAGGAAAGAAAACGAAAGAAAAGTATTATAAAGCACGCGCTGATATTTTAGAAAAGGTTGCTCGTGGTGAACTTGAACTTTTTGACGAAGATAAATTTTACGGTGTTATCATTAACAGCGCAGAGGTTGGAACAAATCTGCTCGGTTGGGTTCGTGGTGTTGACCAGACCAGCGGCACAACTCCCGTGAGCGCAAAATTCACTTTTACCAATAAAACCGGGAAAGAAATCAAGTATATCACATTTGGTATCCGTCCGTATAATGCCGTGGGCGACCCCGTTGAATGCACTGTGAGCGGTGTTTCTTTATATGATGCTAAAAGCACTGGTCCGTTTGCACCTAATGGCAAATTTACGCAGACCCTTGAACACGCATGGTATAATACCAATATTGCGTCGGTGAAAATTGAAAGTGTTGAAATCATTTTTATGGATAATAGCACAGAAACTCTTACCCCGGAGCAAATCAAATGCTTATCCAAGGATGCTATTTTGAGTGATAATGATAGCCGCATTGTTAGAAGTAGTTTTGGACAAACACTTATGATTATCGCGGGTATTATTGATATTATTTGCATCATTGGTATTTTCACTATGGATAGCGGAGTATTTAGTGTATTGACCGCTATCTCTACAATCGCATTCTTTGTTGGCTTAAAAATGAAACCCTAATCAATGTCCTATGTGGAGCGGGCGCAAGTCCGCTCCATTTCATTATGTGTTCGCAAGAGTGTGCCTTTACAAACACCCAAAATCACCCTGTTTTTTATATTCGTAATATATAAAAATAAATTTACAAATATATTCGTAAAATGCTTGATATTTACGAACACTTATGATAGAATACGAACAGATGAAAGAAAGGGGGACAAAAACATGGACAGCCGCACTTATTATTACGCAAGAGTATCAAGCAAGGAACAGCACCTTGACCGCCAGATTGCCGCTTTCAAGGCTCTTGGAGCAACTGACCGCGAAATCATCACCGACAAGGAAAGCGGCAAGGATTTGGAGCGGGCGGGTTATCAAGCCCTCAAACACGCAATGCTCCGGCGCGGGGACACCTTGATTGTCAAATCCCTTGACCGATTGAGCAGAAACAAGGCAGACATTCACAACGAACTGCGCTATTTCAAAGAGAACGGCATCCGCCTCAAAGTTATCGACCTCCCCACCACCATGATGGACTTGCCAGAGGGGCAAGAATGGGTGTTCGACATGGTCAATAACATTCTTATCGAGGTTTTGGGAACAATCGCTGAACAGGAGCGCGAAACCATCCGCAAACGGCAAGCCGAGGGCATCGAGGCGGCGAAAGCCAATGGAAAGAAGTTAGGCAGACCCGCGCTGACCTTCCCCGCCAACTGGGACAAGGTTTATGCCTCTTGGAAAGCGGGAGAAATCACCGCAAAGACCGCCATGGAAATGACCGACACGAAACGCACCAGTTTTTACAAACTCGTCGGCATGATGGAAGAAGAATAAAACAAAAAAGCCGTGGCGGGGCTTGACCGCTCCGCTACGGCACAAAAATAGAGCATGGAGGTTTAGATATGGAATGGTTGAAGAAGCTGCTTACTAACATCTGGTTTTATGTGGCATTGTTTGTCCTATCGCTGCTAATTCCTTTTGGAATAAACGAAATATACAAAATCGGACAAGGATGGTATGATGCATACATTACCCTTTGGGACGCATCGGATGTGTTCTCCTATTTTGGCAGTTATCTTTCCTTTTTTGGTTCTATCGTGTTAGGGGCAGTGGCAGTTATCCAGACAGCAGATGCGAATAAGCAAACAGAGGAAGCAAATAAACAAACCGAACGAGCCAATGACTTAGCCGCACAAATGCAAAAACTGGAACAGGCAAAGTTCATCTCTATGGTAACTCTTGTCGCTCATTCCAGAAAAATCGAAGAAGCACATTCGTCCAAGGCAAAATTTCTGCATATGCCCAGCGCTCTTATTGATGAATACATCGATTTGGCATCTGACACCCCCGAAACCACACATCGTTATGTTTTGGATACTGACATTTGGAATAATAGCGATTACCCTATTGTCCAAATTGGCATTCACCCCGGCCCCCGCGGTAATTCAAATTGCATCCTGTTAGGAATGGAACTATACAAAGAAATGGCTGTGTATATTCCAGCACAAGGAAAAATCAAACTCAGAATTGCAATCCCCTCGGATTTATTGAAGGCTTCTGGAACTACGGATTTGTCGCTGAGTATCGACTATACAAATATCTTTGATTATACTACCCCCGCCAGACTTGACCTTACCGACCTTGGTGTATCTGGAAAATATTGCAGTTCCGCATACAGATTATCAAAATTCATTGACATAAAGCCTACCCAAGAATAAAAGCAGTGACGGGGCTTGAAAAGCCCGCCATGACCATATATAATTATCATAAAGTCAATCAAATGGGCTGTGATATACATAGACGAAAAACAGCACCTTTGGAGAAGCGCAGAATTGAAAACTGCTTGATTTGCAACAGGTTTTCAGTTTCCCCACCGAGGGCTTCGCCCTCGGAATGACGATGTGCAGAACGTTTGGCACAACTGGGACAGAGACTGACTGCTCAGGCCGTTTAAAGTGCACAGCCACTTTTGCACAAATAAACACCAATATATTCCATTCTGGACAGCTGACAAAAAAGCACCCTTTCCGCCAGTAGCAATGTGGCGGAGAGGGTGCTTGTCTATTGTTGCGTTATAGAAGATTTTCCATTTGTTGTCGGGTGATCACACCAACGCTTTGATTGGTCTTTTTCCCGTTTTGAAATATCAGCAAAGTTGGAATACTCTCAATGCCATACTCGATGGCAAGCTCCCGTTGCTCATCCACATTCACCTTGCAAACCTTTATATCCTCACGGTCCTCGGCAAACGCCTCCAGAATAGGTGCCAACATCCGGCAAGGTCCGCACCATTCCGCCCAAAAATCCACAATCACAGGCTTATCTGACTGTAAAACCTCCTGCTGAAAATTTTCCTTTGTTACATCAAAATGTTTCATATTTCTTTCCTCCTTGCATTGATCACATCAGTGGGGCAATGACCTTCAAAAGCACACCGCACAGGCGTGACAGAAAGCTCTCTTTTTTTAGATCGTCATTGGTTAACTCGTGGCTAACCGCAAAGGTTTCCTGAAAATCCCTGCGTATATCCGATACCACCGGCGCTTTATAAAAGTATGCACCGCATTCGTAGTGTAGATACAAACTGCGATAGTCTAAATTCACCGTACCCACAACAGCCTGGCGACCATCCGCCAAAAAAACTTTTGCGTGGACAAAGCCGGGAGTATATGCATAGATTTTCACACCTGACTCCATCAACCCGGATAGTGCCGCCGTGCAAGAACATATGCATACTTGTGATCCGGCACCTGGGGCTGAAGAATGCGGATATCTACGCCACGCTTAGCACACTGGCAAAGTGCTGTTACCATCTCCCCATCCAAAATCAGATACGGGGTCATAATGTACACATAATTCTTTGCCTGATTGATCATATTCATATATACCGTTTGACCTATACGCTCCCGATCTGTAGGAGAATCCGCAAAGGGGATCACCCATCCGCGCCGATCAGATATCTGCGGGGAGTTGATCAAATAAGGCGCATATACGGGCTTTTTTTCCAGGATGTTCCACATTTGCAGAAACATCAGTGTAAAGCTTTGCGCCGCCTGTCCGTGCACCATAACAGCCGTATCCTTCCAGTGGCCGTAAGGGTGGGTTACATTGATGTATTCATCCGCCAAATTGATGCCGCCAGTAAAAGCGGTTACCCCGTCAATAACAACAATCTTTCGGTGATCCCGGTTATTGTGATGGGTGGACAAAAACGGTGTCATTGGAGAAAATTCACGGCAGAAAATTCCCCACTTTTCAAGTTGCCTATTATATCCTGCCGGAAGATTGAAAAAGGTGCAGGTGCCATCGTACATAACACGCACCTCTACCCCGCTTTGCGCTTTTTTCCGCAGTACCTTCAGGATCTGCTCCCACATCGTGCCCTGTGAGATAATAAAAAATTCCAGAAAAATGAATTTTTCTGCCTTTTCCAGTTCCTCCAGTAGCCGTGGGAACAGCGCATCTCCCACAGGGAAATACTCCATATCCTCTCCTTGGCAAATACCATACGGAGAAAAGCAGCTCAAATATCGGGCTGTGCCATATATTTCCGGTTCCAACACCTGAAGCTGCTCCAGCACCGGTGCCTGGTCTGGCACATATTGTGCCGTCTCCTTCAGGGTCTTTTCATTCAGCTTTTGAGACAATTTGTGCCCCGGTTCCAGTTTTACATAAAAATACAGCATCACACCCACCGTCGGAAACACTGCTACCAGAACACACCAGGAAAGCTTTTGGGATGGATTATCCCGGGTATTAAGAATGTAGATCAGCATAGCCGCGGTCATCACCGTGACACTGCCCATTAAATACGGCAAGTACTCCGTCAGCCGCAGTAAAAACGCAAACAGTACAAAAAAGTGTACCGCCAGAGCCAGCATAATAATCATTGTCCGTCCAAAAATGATCTGCAATGCTCCACGCTTCACCTTTTGGCCGTTTTTTTCCACACTGGACATATTCCACACCTCCTGTATTTTACTTTTTTCAGTATGACAGAAAAATGTTTCTGAACTGTGTCCGTGTCCTCTTGACAGTGAAATTTTTTAATGGTATTTTATCGTAAAATAATTCTTTCAGGAGGAAAAACAATGACTGAACAGGAAATGATTGCCTGGGCTGTAGCGGAGGGTTTTGCGGATGCAGCGATCGTAAATACAGAGGTTATCCCATTTGACTTTTCCTTCCGCCCATACTGTGAAGAAAATCTGTGCGGACAATATGGGGTAAACTACTCTTGCCCGCCGGACTGCGGCTCCCCGGAGCAGATGCGCCAGCGTATTTTGCACTACAAACGGGCACTGGTACTGCAAACCGTCTGGCAGATCAGTGATTACACAGATAAACCCGTCATAAAAAATGCTAAAAGCAGTCACAACGCTGCCACCACCCGACTTGTAAAGCGGCTGCGTAATGCTGGGGTCGATGGTCTGATCGTCGGAGCCAGCGGCTGCGCGCTTTGCTCCCCCTGTGCAAAGCAATCCGGGAAACCCTGTAATTTTCCGGAATGGAAATATTCCTGTATGTCCGCTTACTGCATTTTTGTAAAAAAGCTTACTGACAGCTGCGGAATGGAATACGACTGTGGTGAAGGACTGCTGGCTTTTTTCGGAATGTATGCTTTTGATCCGAAAGAGGAGCATTGATATGGATAAAACCCTGAATATGACGGAAGGAAGGCCCTTTCGTCTGTTATTCCGGTTTGCCTTACCCCTGATGTTCGGCAATATTTTTCAGCAGCTTTACACTGTAGTGGATACTGCCATTGTGGGGCGGGGCGTAGGCATGGAAGCCCTGGCCGCATTGGGCAGTGTTGATTGGCTTAATTGGATGCTGCTTGGCATTGTGCAAGGGTTTACTCAGGGATTCTCCGTACGGATGTCCCAAAAATTCGGAGAACAGGATACGGAGGGGTTAAAGCAGGCCGTAGGCCGTTCTGCAATTTTGTGCATATGGATCGCTATTTTATGTACTGCCTTGTCCGAGCTTTGTCTGCCGTTATTTTTACAGCTTCTGCGTGTTAAATCCTCACTGCGTTCCGATGCAATACTCTACAGCCGAATCATTATGGGCGGCATTCCCGTGGTAATGTTTTTCAACTTCTGCTCCAGCGTGCTTCGTGCCGTAGGAGACAGTAAAACGCCTTTGATTGCTATGGTTGTAGCCGCACTGACCAACATTGTGCTGGACTGCATTGCCGTTTTTGGACTTCACTGAGGCATTGGAGGTGCTGCAGGGGCTACCGTGTTTGCGCAGTGTCTGTCCGGTCTGATCTGTGCCAGGAAGCTTTGGGCAACGCCTGTACTTCGTTTTCAACGTATCCACACCTATCCTGACCGGCGACTCAGTAGTGATCTTTTGCGGATGGGCACCCCCATTGCCGCACGGAATATCATCATCGCACTGGGTGGTATGGCTGTAACCTCCATCGTCAATGGTTTTTCCCTTGCCTTTATTGCTGGCTTTACCGCCACAGGAAAGCTTTACGGCATTTTGGAGGTTGCTGCCGTCTCTTATGGACACGCCATTACCACCTATGTGGGGCAAAACTATGGTGCCGGACGATACGACCGGATCCGGGATGGTATGAAAAGTGCCGTTTGGCTGTCTATTCTAACCTCTGTGGTCATTGGTTTTGTTATGGTGCTTTTTGGACGGCCCATCACTATGCTTTTCATTTCCGCCGACGATGCTGCTCTGGTAGCAGAAGCTGGAAATGTGGCTTATTACTATCTTTGCACTATGGCAGTATTTCTGCCGGTGCTCTATTTGCTTTTTGTTTACACCTTTGGTCTGCAGGGAATCGGTAAAACATTGCAATCCATGATTTCCGGTATTCTGGAACTGCTTATGCGTGTAATACTATCTGCCGTGATCGGCTACACCGGCTTCGAAATGGGTATTTTCGGTGCAGAAATAGCCGCTTGGATTGCTGCCACTGTATTTCTCGCCATCACCTATTACCAAAACGAAAAAAAGCTTTTCCGGTAGTAAAAAAGGAGAACAGAACGGTACACGCCGCTCTGTTCTCTTTTTCAGCTTAGCCCAGGCTGGCCTTGCTCAGGCCGATGGACTCGTAGCTCACTTCCATAGGGTACTGCTCTGTTGCCGCTGTCAGGATAGCACTGATGGCATCATTGACAAAGCCGGTTCTAGCCTGGGCAATCCACTGTGCTTCCCGATTCTTAAAGAAGATAATATGATAACCGAACCGGGTCTTTATCAGACCGGTCTCACCGTATACGCGGGCTTCATCGAAAATCCAATCGTTAAAGGTCTCCACCATATATCCCTCGGTAACGCCCTCATACAGGCCACCGGTGCTGGCATTTGAGTCCTTGGAATGAAGCTTTGCAAGCTCCGAGAAGCTATCCTCATCTGCCTCACCGGACTTCCACTGATCCCAGATTTCCTGTGCTTTTTTCAGACAGGCATCCCACTCCTCATCGGAATAAACAGTATTGTTATTTTCGTCTGTCGTGCCGCCCTCTGGCATAATCAGGATATGACGCACATCCACCACATCGCCGGAATCCTTGGTAACACCGCTGGAGGTGAAACTCTCTTCATTATCAGCAAAGTACTTTTCCAGCTCCTCCTGTGTGGGCTGAATAGATTCCTGCCGATGCTGCATATAGCGGTAAGCAATGTAACTCATTTTCAGGTAGTTGATATAATCCTCTTCTGTAGCACCAATACCCATTTCGGCAGCAAGCATCTGCTCTATAGACTCATATTCCGACTGTGCCAGGCTATCCTGGAGAGAACTGCTCAGCTCGCTCATATAGGTTTGCCCTTCCTCGTCCAGCTGGAAGCCCTCAGACTCCGCAAGCTGATTAATGGCGGCATACTGATGCCACAGCTGCAGACTGTATTCCAGCATAGTCTGCTGCCAGCTCGTCGTGCTGTCGCTGCCAAAAGCCTGCTGATCCAGGGGACTGTTAAAATCTACGCCCATATAGGAAAGATAGTAGTAGTTGGCACTGATAAAATCGTAAATGCTCATCCGGTAATTGACCTGGAGCATTCCGTTATCCATCTCCACATTGCCCACCTTTACCACAACATCGTTCTGGATCTTTTCAGCGGTCTCATCGTCTACGGTATAGGACTTCAGGTTCAGCTGCTGCGTAGTCTCCGGAACAGTCGTTTCCGGGTCATTGGTAGAGCCAGCAGGCAAAACACCGGTGCCAAAGAGAACGGCCAAAGCCACCACTGCCATCAGTACGGCGCCAAGCAGGGCTGCCAGCACAATATTCAGCACATTATGTTTTTTGGAGGGAGCAGACTTAACAGCAGAAGAAAACTCCTGCGCCTCTGCAATTTTGCTCTGAGCAACATCTTCTGCCTCAGGCTGGGCTGCCTCCACAACGGTCTGCTCTGCTTCAATACCATCTGTTTCCAGTTTTTGCTCGTTCAATGGTTCGATACCGCTTTTCGACTGCTGGGGCTCCATAGCGTTTCCCTGTTCCTGCAGTTCCCCGCTGAAATTATCATTTTCCATAGTTTCCTCTTTTCTGCTCTCATAAGAGCACATAATAAATGCATTTTAACATGGAAGCCTGGAAAAAGCAAGTAAACATATTGAAAACGACATAACATATTAAAAAGACATAATTATCCTATCTGTATCCGTTTCATTTATAGTTTTTGCATAGGCTCAGCTGGATATCCGGCACGATTTAGGCGGATAAGGAGCTGCTCTGTAGGAATCGACTGCTCATAGAAAACAGTGGCAATTCCCTTCTGCCAATCCACTTTGGCCGACAGTCCGGGAATATCATTAATGATCTCCGTGACCCGATCAGCACAGTGCTGGCAATGCATTTGCCGGACGGCAAATACCAGGCTACCGGAAACTCTTTTCAGCTTTTTCTTTTTAGGACGATAATCACTGCTGCCGCAGCAGCCCTTTCTTCCTGCCCGACAGATTTGCACAGCTACTGCACCGGGCAAAAGCACCAGTAAAATTCCAACGATCAAAGCATCTTTCATAAGTATAACTCCTTTCGTAAGTTAGCATTCGCTAACATCTTTGTGATTATAGCACTTTAATGTGGGAAAGTCAAATCTCTCCTGCAGGTTGCGATGCAAACACTACCTCAAAGGAGCGATGAATATGGACAATAACAACTTTGGACAGGAACTTGCAAAGCAGACCCTGAATCAGATTCCGCAGGCCAATGCTAACGCAAAGCGGATTGTCGGGCTAGTCAAAGAAAGCGGCAGAATCACCGAGTATCAGCTTTCCGATAATTCCATTGTAGCGAAACAGCAGGCAGTGAATATGGCAAAGCAGGGGCAAATCGCCGGTGTCGGCATCGCCCACCGTAGTGATACCGAATATCTCAAATCCATCCCCGACGGCAGCGAAAACAACAACCTCGGCAACCTCCCCTCTGTTTCTCCCGATGCCCAAGGATAATAGTTTGACCGACAGCATTCTATGAACGCCGTCGGTCTTTTCTTTGTTTATGTCCCATTATTTGAGATGTTCTTTCTCCGCCGCAATTTCCCTCTTCACTTCCTCGATCATGGCTGCCAATTTTTCCTCGCATTCTTCACGGGTTTTGGCGTAGACATTGTTGGAGATTTGTTTGCCGTCTGCCCCTCTGGGAGAATATTTCCCCTCCCAGAGGTGGTCATTGAGTTGGTAAACACCGCCGGTACCGGCTTTACGATACTTCGATTTATAAGGCTGAAAGCCGCTTTGATCGGTGTGCTGTTTCGGTTCATTCTCTGGAATCGGGGTGTCGGCTTTGGTGATTTGGCGATCAATTTTAGCGGCCGCCTGCTTCTGCATGGTATCTGTGACATGGGAGTAAATATCCAGTGTCGTTGCCGAGGAGATATGACCAATGATGGTAGAAAGTGTTTTCACATCCATGCCATGCTCCAACGCCATGGTTGCGAATGTGTGCCCTTACGGTATAATTACGACAAACCGGAAAAGCCCCGTATTTCGTAAGCGCTCAATAATCGTATACCCCAAAGAACTATTCGCGGCCGGGTCCATT
>CAZTNP010000010.1:0-44061 GCA_964615545.1 uncultured Oscillospiraceae bacterium
TACAGCCAGCTCCAAAAGGCCTTTCTGGCCTCCACAGGCTCCTTGGAACCCTGGTGGACGGCATTGGAGGTGGTGTAGCGGTCTGAAAGCACCAGTCCGCCCGCTTCATACCACTGCCCCCAATCCATTTTATAGGATGCATAGCGATCCACCGCATAAAAGGAGCTGGCAGCATAGGCATTCACATCCGCAGGGTTACTGCCAAATTGGCCGCCCAGATACATACGGATCAGCGCCGAGCTTTCCTCCCCGTAGCGGGGAAACACCAGATGCTTGAAAGAAACCTGATCCTCCTGCAAATGCTGGGAAAGAAGACGGAACTGGGTGGATTTCCCCGACCCATCTGTCCCCTCTATGACGATCAATTTGCCCATTTTGAAAACTCCCCTCAGCACACAATATTTCAAGATAAAATATAGCATATTTTTTCCCATTTGTCCACAGAAATGTTGCCCGCGACGAAAAGGATGCGGGTTTTCCATTTTCCCGTGCAATGGCAGTTGCATATTTGATAAAAACCTGATAGAATATAAGGAAATACAGTTGAAAAGGATCAAACATATGTCACAGGATAATATAACATTTCAGGAGCTTGGCCTTTCGGAAAGTATGCTGCGGGCACTGGAAAAGAAGGGCTACGGCTATCCCACCACCATTCAGCAGCTTGCCATCCCAGCCTTTTTACAATGGAAGGATGTGATTGCGAAGGCACCCACCGGCACCGGCAAGACCTTCGCCTTCGGCATTCCTATGATCGAGCACGTGGATTCCCAGTGCACCGATGTGCAGGGACTGATTCTTGCACCCACCCGGGAGCTGGCTATTCAGATTGGAGACGAGCTGCGCGGGCTGCTCACCTATTTTCAGGGGATTCGTGTAGCCGTGCTGTACGGCGGTGCCGGGCTATCCGGTCAGGCCAGACAGCTTGAGAAAAAGCCGCAGATTGTTGTGGCCACCCCCGGCCGGCTGATGGATCACTACAACCGGAAAAATATCCGGCTGGATAAAATTCAGACCGTGGTGCTGGACGAGGCCGACCGGATGCTGGATATGGGCTTTTTTAAGGATGTGACCCACATCATCGAAAAGGTGAAAAACCGCAAAAATCTGGGCCTTTTCTCCGCCACCATTTCTCAGGAGGTTATGACTGTCTCCTGGATGTACCAGCGGGACGAGGTGGAGATCACCGTGGAGCCTCAGCAGGAGGATCGCCCGGATATCCAGCAGTTCAGTCTGAGCGTTACCGCCCTGGAAAAGGCCGAGGCCACTCTGCGGCTCATCCGTACCCAGGGCTATGAGCGGGTGATCATTTTCTGCAACACCATGCATATGTGTCAGCGGCTGTGTGATGAATTTCAGCGCGCGGGTATGGACTGCGACTGCATTCACGGCGACATTCGCCAGAGCCAACGGGAGAAAACAATGCAGAAATACCGGGACGGAAAACTGCCGGTGCTGATCGCCACGGATGTTGCCTCCCGGGGCATTGATGTGGACGATGTAGACTGCGTGATCAACTTCGATATTCCGGAAGAAAACGAGTACTATGTTCACCGGATCGGCCGTACTGGCCGTGCCAAGCGTAAGGGCGTTGCCTGGTCCGTGATCGGCAACTTTACAGAAAAAGCAAAGCTGGATGAAATTGCCAAATACTCCGGCTACACCATAAAAGCTATGCTTCTGAGTCTGGAGGGCGAACTGACCGAGGAACCGGTCAAGGCTCCCGTGATTCGGAAGCGGTTCCGTTGAACGCCGCACAGCGGGGGTTTTTGCTGCTGACCAGTCATTTGGGTGACCCCCAGGCCAAGCCGCTGACTGTGGCACAATTCCGGCATTTGACCGGCTGCATCCGGGCTTTGGCACCGGAAACCCAGGATCGGGAGCTATGTACCCAGGACCTGACAAAGCTGGGCTACTCTGCCCCGGCAGCAGATAACATTCTTTTTCTAATGTCCCGCCAGCAGCAGCTTCATTTCTACCTTTCTCAGGCGGACCGTGCCGGCATCACCTGCCTGACCCGTGCCCACGAGGACTACCCCGGTGTGCTGCGTACCCGGCTTGGGCTGGACTGCCCGGGCTGTCTTTGGCTCAAGGGAGATGCCTCTCTGCTGCAAAAGCCTGCCATTGCGCTGGTTGGAAGCCGGGAGTTGCGACCTGCCAATCACGCCTTTGCCGCTTTGGCCGGCAGAGAAGCCGCCCGACAGGGGTATGTGCTGATCTCCGGAAATGCCCGCGGTGCGGACCGGACTGCACAAAACGCCTGCCTGGAGGCAGGCGGTCAGGTCATCAGTGTGATTGCGGACAATTTAGACTGCTGCAAACGCACAGACGGCATCCTCTACATCAGCGAGGACGGCTTTGATCTGCCCTTTTCCGCCATCCGTGCTCTAAGCCGGAACCGGCTCATTCATACTCTGGGCCGCATTACACTGGTCGCACAATGCACCTGCGGTACCGGCGGTACCTGGAGCGGCACGCTGCAAAATCTGCGGCATAGCTGGAGCCCGGTCTTCTGCCTGAACGACGGCTCTGCCGGGATAGAGCAGCTTCACGATCGTGGAGCCGCCCTGATCTCCCCGGAGCAGCTTAGCTCCCTCGCCTCTCTCCAACCTCCCGCCCCCACCCTTTTTGACCTTGCAGATGCAAAAAACTCCATACAGTAAAAAAAATGAGCCTTTCTCCGGCAAATATCGGAGAAAAGCTCATTTTACTTTTAATCAGTTTTCAAACAGTTCGCTTTCTACAACGGCGCACAGCAGGTGATAAACCGCCAGGTGCATTTCCTGGATACGGTAGGTCTCCTGCTGAGGCATAATCAGGGCAAGCTGAGAAAGCGCAGCCAGGTGACCGCCATTCTTGCCGATCAGCCCCACCGTCTGCATTCTCAGGGCATTGGCAGTCATTACCGCCTTGGCCACATTGCCTGCATTTCCGGAGGTACTGATGCCCAAAAGCACATCTCCGGGCTGACCGTAGGCCAGCACCTGCTGGGCATATACCAGCTCCGGATCCACATCGTTGGCAAAAGCGGAGATTGCCGCTGCGTGGGTGCAAAGAGAGATGACCGGAAGCCCCTGCTGAAGCTTTTGCCCAAGTGCAAGTCCCTCCTGCCCGTACTGCTGCTGCAGTTTATCTGCCAGTGCCGGCACCGGCCGCTTCCGCAAAAAACCCTTGAGCAGCTCTCCGGCGATATGATCACAGTCGGCACAGCTTCCGCCGTTGCCGCACAAAAGCAGCTTGTTTCCGTTACGGAACGCCGTCAGCAGAATATCTGCCGCTTCAAGGATCTGCTCCCGCATAGGACAAAGCGCCTCATTGCGGAGGAAAAAGCTGTCCACAAATGCCTTTGTTCTTTCTTTCATCACACCCCGCTCCTTTTCCAATAGTAATCCGCGACGGTCAGTGCGGCAATATCTCCCACAGACTCTGTCAGGCCGCAGGGCACCACCCGGCAGACATTCCGGGTCTGCTCCAGTGCTTCCTGCCCGATCACCTGCTCGGCCGCAGGCCACAGCAGGGATTGTGCCCGTGCAAACACACTGCCGATCACGATTTTTTCCGGATTGAGAAGATCCATCACGATGGAAAGTCCCACACCCAGCATCTGACCGCACCGGGCCATAATCTGCTGTGCCAGGGCATCGCCGCCCTTGGCAGCATTGGACACAGTTTCCGCAGTCAGGCTGTCCAGTTCAGCGGCAGAGGGACAAATAGCCGGCTTATGCCCCATTTGGAGCTGCTCTGTCACCATACTTTTGGCAAGCTGTGCAATGCCGCCGCCACTGCAAAAGCCCTCAAAGGATCCCATTTTCCCATAGCCCACAGGGCCAAAGGAGGAAAGGCGGATATGTCCCAGCTCACCGGCACAGTCGCTGGTGCCCTCATAAAGGCGGCCATTGAGGATCAGGCCGGCTCCCAGGCCGGTACCGAAAGTCATAAATACCATATTTTCGCAGCCAACACCTGCACCCATACGCCACTCTGCCAGTGCACAGGCATTGGCATCGTTACACAAAAAGGCAGGCAGGCCGGTGGCCTTCTCCAAATATTCAGTAATAGGCACATCATCCCAGCCCAGCAGATTGGGCGGCGACTGGATACGGCCGGTTTTGGAATTCAGGGGGCCGCCGCAGCTGATGCCAATGGCTTTGGGCGGAACTTCACTTAGCACAATGCAGCTTTTCACATCCTCCAAAAGCTCCGGCAGGACCGCCTCGGGGCCACGCTTAAGGGTCAGCCGTTTCGGGCAGCGGTGCAGGATCTCAACTCTGCCGTCCTCCCCGGCCTTTCCCAGAGAAACAGCACATTTTGTGCCACCAATATCGATTCCGATATAATACAAGCTTATTCCTCCCATTCCATTGCGTTGCGTAAGATCCCATCCGCATCCACCGTTTTCAGGCAGTTATGGGGAGCTTCCACGCAGATGGTCTTGTCAAACAGGGTAATATGTGCCACAGTGTCCAGGCCATCGGCCTCGTAAAAGCGCAGGATCATTCCGTCTGCATCCTCTGTCTGCTTGACAGCGGTGACCAAAATGTCCGGTTCATCCACCCGGATGCAGCTACTGTGCTCCGGGAGCTTGCCCTTGCGGAAGGTGCCCACCACCCGGCGCAGGCCAAAGTTCAGCTCCTGTGCCCGCTTTTCATTGCTGCTGGGGCTTCCACTGGGATAAATCGAATAAACAAAGGTATGCTCCCCCTGATCCATATACTGGCAGAAGGAATCCCGGTGGCCAAAATGATCATTATATATGGCACCGCGAAGCACGGTCATCCGCATTTCACCATCCTGAGTATCATAGGCATACTTACAGTCGTTGGCAACGCACAACCCGCCGCTGGCAAACCAGCTTCCGCAGGGCTCCTCTCCGGTGTAGCCTGTACGTTTCAGGCTGCCATAGGGAATTTTTGCCAAAACCGTCTCCTGTGTCAGGGGGAAGGTAAGCTTCAGTGCCCGATGCCGGGCGTGGAAATCCACACGGGTATCCACCGTCACACGATCCTGCCCGGCATAGATCCGGTAGATACGCTGCAAAACGGAATGGCCGCACCGGGTGGTGACCCGGATCGCGCTGCACACAGGTCCCCGCTCGATGATCTCAAAACGGGGATTTCCAAAGGTATCCACCGTGGCACCCAGAGACTTTTTATCGTGTGCCCAGGTATCACAGGCAGATTCATCCAGCAGCACTGCCCGGCAGGGCTTTTCGATGAGATTCTTTCCGGTACGCTTATCCGTAAACAGGCAGATATCTCCGGTGCTGTCGTCCAGTTCGATCCGCACCTGGCTGTTTTCCAAAGAATGGGCTGTAACACGAAGTTCATTTTGCGGAACGGTCTGTGCCGTTTTTTCCGTAAAGAGCCGGTACACCCGATAGCCCATAGGCGGTACCTCCGCCATAAAGACCGTATTGGAGCGGTCAGCGCCATCAGTCTGCTCCCCCCGAACAAGCTGGAAGGGGATCTCCCTGCCCTGCTCGTCGGTCATTTTGCAGGCATATGCATACACCTTGACCGGGCCGGTAACCGCCCAGGCGTGGGGATTGAACACCACCACCGGCGTACCCAGCACCTCGTGCTCCCAAATTGCCCACTGCCCTTTATCGTGAAGATCGTACTTATAGGCAGGCAGGCTTTCTCCCTGCAGGGTATCAATATTCCAGGCAATACTCTGAATCGCCGCCTCGATGGCCTGCTCCGTGATACTCATTGTCTCCCCAAGCAGTGCCCGGGTATCCTCGTAGGCAGAGCGTATGCAACAGCCGCCCATAATATCGTGAAACTGAGCAAAAAGCAGGTTTTTCCAGCCCTTGCGCAGCTTTTTTGCCGGGTAAGGCAGGCCGGTAAGCTGCTGTGCCATCAGGCAGAAGCGTTCCGCTGCCAACAGATTCTGCTCGCATTTTCGGTTCAGCTTCTTTACAGTGGCTTCCGCACTGTAGCAGCCTCTTGCGTGGTGCTGCAGCTCCCCGGTATGTACCGGAAGCTCCGGCGTTTTGACAGCGGAGAAATATTCCTCCGTGGTGCCATAGCGCAGATGGGGATCCTGAAGCTGCTCAAAGGCGTGGAGAATACGGATCGTGGGGCCGCCGCCGTGGTTACCCACGCCGTAGAAGGCCATCAGAGGGGTATCCTCCCGATCCGCCTTCTGGCAGATCTCCTCCAGCTGATCCAGTCGCTGAGCATTGATATTATAGCGGATGGGGATGCGGAAGGTGCATACCCTGCTGCCATCATCACTTTCCCAGTAAAACAGGGATTTGTCCCACCCCTGCTCAGCGGTGGAGGGACGCATAAATACATAATTTTCCATACCGCTGGCACGGAGGATCTTGGGCAATGCTCCATTGTGGCCAAAGGAATCCACATTATAGCCTGTTGTGGCGGTTATGCCGAATTTTTCCCGGAAATAACGCTGAGAGATCAGAGCGTGGCGCATAAAGCTTTCCCCATCCGGAATGTTGCAGTCCGGCTGGAGGAACCAGCCGCCGGTGATCTCCCACCGTCCGGCTCGCACCATCTCCTGGATCTCCCGGAACATATCCGGATCCAGCTTTTCTATCCACTGGTAATACACCGCACAAGCCGATGTGAACTTCATATTTGGAAATTCATACAGCCGATCCAGCGCACTTCGGTAGGTGGCCAGGATCTCCGAAAAGCCATCCTGCCACCGCCAAAGCCACACCGGATCCAAGTGGGCATTGCCGATCAAATAAACATCCTGCATAGTATTCTCCTTACGGCGAATCGGATCACACCCAAAGCGCCATTTCTTTCCATTGTCCCCCATTGAGGCAGAAGGTCTTTACTTCATATTTGCCAAATGCCACGGTATGCTCCTGATCGCAGACCGTGAGCTTTGTTTCCACCGGGTGACCGTTGTTGTTCACCAGCCGGAGGATATAGCCCTGCTCCGTCTCATAGAAGGCGGAAAGGCTGACGGCAGTGTTTTCGATTTGCAGCACCGAATGTGCCGTATTTCCCTGCCCGTGGGGGAAGAAATTCAGGCTGTAGGGGCGGCAGACAAAGGCCTGTGCCCGGTTTTCCAGCTCCTCCCGTCTGTCGTAGGAGAGGCGGAAATCAAAGCTGTGCCGCCCCTGCTCGATCGTGGGGGTGAACCGGTTCGGGTCGATCAGAATCCAGTCATCAATGGGATGGGCGCAGTAGGCCGCGCCACGCAGCAAGGTGGCATACAGAGTACCCTGCTGTGCACTGAAGCCATAGGTGCAGTTATTGTACAGCGCCAGAGCCTTTTCTCCATCAGCAAAGCCGGTAAACCGGTGGGCATTGATCTCCTGCCCGTCTTTCGGGAATATATCCGTACCAAAGGGAATCTGACCGATGAAGTCGCCAGCCAAAGCGGTGGGAAGCGCAATTTTCAGAGCCTTTTGCTGCTCGTTCCAAAGCACATCCACGTGGATATCCACCTCCGGATCATCCCGGTACAGCTTATAGGATACACGGACATAGCTGGAGCCGCCCTCAAAGAAGCTTTCCACCTCCGTGAGTACCTCGCCGTCTTCAATGATATTTACATTAGTCAAGCCGGCAAAGGGACCACTCTGGCATTGGGAAAGTGCCATCGGCACCGGGTCTTCCCCGATATGCTCCATATACCAGCCCCAGGGGTCGGCATTATCCGTGTACATAACAGGCTGGAAGCCGGAGCCCTGCAAAAGCTCCTTTCCATCCACCTGATATCTTTCCATCAGGCCGGTTTTCCGGCTGATGACCACCCGTTTCCGGGCATCGGCAAACACGATCTCCTCGCCCACGGTGGTCGGAAGAGACTGCTTATCCGTGACCTCTACCTGCAGCTCCACACGGCTGATATTCATAGGAGAAAGAGTGCAGCGGTAGGCAATACGCTTTCTCCGGTCGTAATGAATGTTGGAGAGTTCCTTTATGCACTGGGTGGGGATTGGCTTTCCGTTTTGGTAAGCCCGGACCGTATACTGCTGGGTATCCGATACCAGCGCAGTGGGCATCAGGTATTCCGTCTCGCAGACCACTGTCCGTTCAAAGGGCAGGGGGTTAAATATAAACAGCGGGAACTGCCCGGGCACTGCGGCTACATCCCGGCCGCACAGGGCAAAGAACGCCTTGTTCCATTCCTCCTGCAGTAGCTCCAAAGCATAGTCTGCCTTGCGCAGGCTGCTCTTTTCACCGTCGCTGGCGCAGGTGCCGGAATAAATATCGTGGAATTCGATGGCTGCCAGTGCCTTTTCCGCCTGATGGAATACTGCCTGATTTTTCGTATAAGCGCCATTCAAGGCAGCCAGTGCACACAGCTTTTCCGTAGTAAAGAGCTTGTTTTCCAGCTCGATATGCTTCTGCTTAATGCTCTGCATCGCCGTATAGCAGCCGATCAGACAGGGCTGGAGAGAACGGTTCACCTCCACCGCAGGCTCCAAATCCGCAAAGTACGCCTCCGGGGTGCTGTGCACCACAGGATAGGGGCTGTTTTTCATCAGCGCCCCTACCTCCTGCAGATCCTTGCGGGAGGGCAGGCCGCCGTGGTTGCCAACGCCCCAAAGGGCAATGCCCACATCCTCATCCCCATAATGGGCAGCCTTTTTGCCAATCTGCATAGCAGCTGCGCCGTAGGCCGTGCAATAGAGATTTTCATCATCCGTGCGGGTGGCCTTGATCCGGCTGCCATCCTTGCCGATCCACCAGAATTCTCTCGGCAACTGTGTCATCTCCGGATTGGGGCGACAGCACAGGTAGCTGTCGTAGCCGCACTTTTTCAGGATCTGCACAAGCCCCACGCTGTGGCCAAAGCTGTCAAAATTGATAGCCGTGGTGGGTCTTTCTCCAAATTTATCCTGAAAATAGCGGCGACCCAGCCCGATCTGCCGGACAAACGCCTCGCCGGAGGGCATATTGCAATCCGGCTGCAAATACCAGCCGCCCATAATATGCCACTTGCCATCGGCTACCTGCTTACGGATCCTGTCAAACAGCTCCGGATCCTTTTCCTCAATGAATTCATACAGCAGGGCTTCATTATGATTGAAAATATAGTCAAATTCCTGGCAGAACAGCTCTGCCTGATGGAAGGTAGAAACAGACTCTCCCAGGCCTTCCTCCCAATCCCACATCCATACCGGATCCAAATGGGAATTGCACACCAGGTGAAATTTTTTCATAATCGAATCGTATCCTTATTTACAAAGATTCAGAACGGTCTCCTCGTCCGGGATGCTGGGGATACCGCCGGACTTTTCCGTAGAAAGGCTGGCGGCGGTGGAGGCAAAGCTGCCCACCGCGGTAAGCTCCTCGGCAGACAGCTCGCCGGGGGCTTTGTCGTATTTCAGCAGGCGGCTGACTGCACTGCCGCCGAAAATATCGCCGGCACCGGTGGTATCCACCGGGCTGACCTTGGGGCACCGGACATAGACGGCACCATTTTTATTCTTCAGATAGGCACCATTGGGGCCTAATGTGACCATAGCGAGGGATACACCAAACTGGGAAAGCAGCTTGTCGGCGCCCTCCTCCGGTGTGCAACCAAAGAGGAATTCCACTTCCTCGTCACTGATCTTCACCACATCGGCCTGCTGCAAGCCCCAAAGAAGCTGCTCTTTGGCCTCCTCCATACTCTTCCACAACGGCTTGCGCAGATTGGGATCATAGGTGATCAGCTTGCCCTTGCTTTTGGCATAGGCAACCGCCTGGCAGGTGGCAGAGCGGGCAGGCTCATCGGTCAGGGACAAAGTACCAAAATGGAACACCCGTGCCTGATCGATCAGGGAAAGATCCAGCTCCTCAAAGCTCAGGCAGGTATCCGCACCAGGCTTCCGGGAAAAGGCAAAGTGCCTGTCCCCGTGGCTGTCAAAGGTAACAAAGGCCAGCGTGGTGAACACATCCTCTGTGCTGACCAGACCCTCAGTATGGATGCCGGCGTTTTTCAGCGTTTGGGTCAGCAGGGTGCCGAAGGTATCGGTACCCACCTTGCCCAGCAGCGCCGTTTCAAAGCCGTATTTTGTCAGAGCTGCCAGAAAATTGGCAGGTGCGCCGCCGGGATGGGCAGCCATTGTGGGGTATCCATCCGGATCCGTGCTGACACAGGCAAAATCGATGAGCAGTTCGCCCAATGCTACAACATCCATCTTCTTACCTCACTTTGCTGCCGGATACTCGTTGCACAGCAGACGGTAAGGCGGCTCATCCTCCTCGATGGTGGGGAAACGACCCACCGGGGGATTGAAGCGGTTATCGGTATTATCGTCATTGCACTGGCTGACCTCGCCCAGCAGCACATTGCCGGAGCCGGCTTCCACAGTAAAATCGTGATACAGATACTGCTGAATGTGGATACTCTCGCCGGGGGTCAGGCGGATCTGGCTGCCGGCAGGCACAGTGTAGGTGCGGCCATCGGTATGCACGGTCACATCGGATTCATAGTCGATTTCCTCATTGGGCAGGCTGTTGTACACCCGAATGAGCACATTTCCGCCGCCACGGTTGATAATATCCTCAGTCTTGTACCAGTGGAAATGGTTGGGCGCATACTGCCCCTCCTTCAGGTACAGCAGCTTTTCCGCATACACCTTGGGGTACTTATCCGCCATAGAGCGGTTGCCGTTGCGGATGGTGATCAGGGAGAAGCCAAACTTATCAAAATCTCCCATACCGTAGTCCGTAATGTCCCAGCCCAGCATACATTCACGGACTTCATCGTACTCGTGACCGATACTGTTCCACTGCTCGGGGGTAAAATGGCAGAACGGGGGCAGATAGCAATGCTCCTGCTGGCACATAGCCTCCAGTTCCTTTAATGCCTTGTTGATTTCTGAACGTTTCATTTTATGTATCCTCCTGTTATCAGTCAAATTCTTTGATCATTCTGACCACCTGCTCGGCGCAGGCCTGCGCGCCGGCATCGGTCAGGTGCAGCATATCCGGGCAGATATACTCGGAAATTTTCGGCTCCACAATGGCGTGCAGGTCGTTAATACGAATGCCCATAGCCTGCAGCTTGGGAACCAGCACCGCATTGTAGCGGCGGATCACATCGTTATCGTTATACTCATAATCCGGGTTACAGGGAGTGGTTGTGGCAAAGATCACATTGGGGGTGATCTTCAGCAGCTCGCCGGCCACTCGGAGCATATTGTCTACATATTCCTCCTCCGGAGTAAAGGGCTTGCCGCCATCGTCAAACAGGCCGGTGGAGGTATCCCACAGTCCGTTGTTCCAGTGGATCACATCCGCGCCGGCGATCTGGTCCCGCCACTCAAACAGGCCCCGCAGGGTATACTTGACAAAGCGGCAGTTATCCTCCGGCTGATACACCTCATATGCCTCACCCAGCATAGCCGGCACCTTGGTGCCGTAGCCAATCAGGCGAATGGAGTCACCCAGTAATACGATTTTTTTCATAAAGCTCTCCTCCATACAGCGCCCCGAATAATTTATCCGCAAAAAGCGACACCGAGGCACATAATTTCACAGGATAATTATAACAGAACCGCATTTCTTTGTAAATACAATTTCCGCATAAACTTGTCCACTGGTACCTCTTTTCTTCCCAGTTTTCTCAAACAGGCACCTGCAGATCCACGCTTAGGCCAAAAAGAAAGAAAAACCATGGAACGCAGGTGGCTCCATGGTTTTCTTTCCGCTATCGCGCAAAGGTGCTGCGGACAGCTTATGGGTTAAACTATGTCAGGTTGCAGGATAGGTCACCTGATTACCTTCCACACTGGTGATGGTAATTCTGGATTCTGTAATGGAGAACACCACAGTTTCCTCGGAATCTGTCTGGCCACCGGTAAACTTGCCGGAAATGACCAGAATGTCTCCATCCTGCAAGGTCATTGTCAGTGCGGAGGTAAGCAGCTTATAGTTCGAGGCGCTGTACTTTTCCACAGTCTTTTTGCTGGGGTCTGCCACATCATAGGTCTTACCGCCACGGATCAGCTTGATCACGGATGCATCGACAGGTTTGTAATCTGTTTTGTTCCGATGACTGGGCAGCTCGTTTTCAGCCATTGTGAAGTACAGGATACCGTTGCGCAGACCGGTGGCATGGGCACCCACTGTGCCGGCCTTGATCACGCCGGCCTCTGCGGGATCCTCGTTGGAGAAGGTCAGTGCGTTATCCGCACCCACCTGAATATAGGTCTTTTCGACTTCAACCACAACATTGCCGCTTACAAACCTACCCTGCACGATGAACAGATCTCCCTGCTTGGGTGTAACATCCTGTACACCGGTTCCGGCCACATTTGCATAGAACTGGGAGAACTGGATATTGCCGGAGGCGCCGCCTCCCCAAACTACCAGGGTATCCCGTCCCACAGCCGCAATGCCGACAGGCTTGCCTTCCCGAACGAGCTGCACATTGTTGACATCGGTGGCCTGAAGCACCAGTGTATCTGCATTGTCCAGGGCAGTACCGCTGAAGTTGAGCCGATAGGAATTATCACTCTCGTTGTGGGTCAGTGCTTCCCCCTTCAGGTTCTGCAGCTCCAGAGGTGCCTCCGGAACCTCATCGGCATAGGTCAGCACATAATCATCGCCGACAATGACTACCGTTTTACTGATCCGGATCGTGCTGTCGGTGGGTGCATAATAGAAGCAGCCGTCCACCACAAGGATATCGCCGGGGACGATGGGTACATAGGAAGAACCGATGGTCCAGTTGTCCAGACGAAGCTTATAGTGGGTATCACCGATTTTTGCGAGGATCTCCCGTTGGGGATTGGCGATAGAAATGGAATTACCGTCACGAATCAGGGTAACTGCACTTGCCTCCGTGGGCACATAGGCGATCTCGCCGTCTGCGTTGGAGGGGGCATCGTTCGCCGGCAGCGTAAAGCTGAAGCTTGTATTGGTCAGCTTGTTCCAGCCATCTGCATGAGGTGTCATCTGACCGGCCTCAATGATGGACGGTGCGCTGGCTTCCATAGAAGCATAGGAAAGGACGTAGCCTTCGCCAATGGTGATCTGTGTTTTGCTGATGGTCAGGGTGTACTCGCTGGTGACACCGCTTGCATTGGGCACACCAACGAAGGTGCCCTCCACTGTCAGGACATCACCAACCTGAAGATTGGCATATTCTCCGATGGTCCAGCTTTCCAGCTTCAGGACATACTGGGAATCTCCGATCTTGATCACTGTTCCCCGGCCGGGGTTTGCAATATTATAGGTTTCGCCGCCACGGGTAAGCTGCAATGTGGATACCTTCTCCGGGCCGTACTCCACGCTCCAGTCACTGGAAACAGGAATCGCATTGGCATTCAATGCAAAGTAAAGCGCTGTGTTGTTATTGAACCAGCCGCTTTCATTGGCGTTCCAGGTTTGTGTTGATGCACTCATATAGCCGCCCTGAATATCCTTATCGCTGGGAGCCTCAGTGCTTTCGGCTTTGAAGGTCAGGCTGCCGTCTTCACCGATGGTGATGGTAGTCTTTTCTACCTTGAAGGTCACGGTGCCGTTGGAGTAATAGCCCTCAACGATCAGCACATCGCCGCCCTTCAAAGGCGTAATACTCGGATGAGACCACGCGGCAACATCCATATAATATCCGGTCTCGCTGTACTTGACAAACTCTCCGGCACCAGGGTTACCAATAGAGGTGGTCACACCGTCACGAACGAGCTTCAGGGTATCTGCAGAGGTAGGCATAAAGCGGTTATCCCAGTTGTTATCGCCGTTGGCGGGGATAACGGAGCCATTGCTCATACCGAAGTAGAAGCCTGTGCCACCATTGAGCATCACATTCTCTCCGGCGATCAGGTTGCCGGCATTGAGCTCTTCCGGCTTCTCCGGCTCAGTGCTTTCAGCTTCGAAGGTCAGGCTGCCGTCTTCACCGATGGTGATGGTAGTCTTTTCTACCTTGAAGGTCACGGTGCCGTTGGAGTAATAGCCCTCAACGATCAGCACATCGCCGCCCTTCAAAGGCGTAATACTCGGATGAGACCACGCGGCAACATCCATATAATATCCGGTCTCGCTGTACTTGACAAACTCTCCGGCACCAGGGTTACCAATAGAGGTGGTCACACCGTCACGAACGAGCTTCAGGGTATCTGCAGAGGTAGGCATAAAGCGGTTATCCCAGTTGTTATCGCCGTTGGCGGGGATAACGGAGCCATTGCTCATACCGAAGTAGAAGCCTGTGCCACCATTGAGCATCACATTCTCTCCGGCGATCAGGTTGCCGGCATTGAGTTCTTCCGGCTTCTCCGGCTCAGTGTTTCCGGCTTCAATGGTCACACTGTTGCCCTCACCAATGGTGATCGTGGTTTTTTCCACGCCCACACGCTGTGTGCCATCGGTAAAGGTTCCGCTGATCACGAGCACATCACCTGCTGTCAGCTCGCCCAGCGTACACCCGGATTCTGCAAGGTTTGCATAGAACTGGGAAACACGGACATATCCGGAGGTACCGCCGCCCCAAATAGCAATGGTATCATTACCGGGTGCTGCAATGGAATAGGTGGTGCCGTTGCGGATCAGCTGCACATTATTGGTTGCTTCAGGCTTCAGGATCACAACATCCGTATTGCCGTAAGCATCGCACTGGAAGTTCACAGTGTAAGAGTTATCGCCGGAATTATAAGACAAGGAACCATCCTTCAAGCCGGTCAATGTCTTTTCTGGCTTTTCCGGTTCCTCCGGCTCGGGAACAGAACTACCAAAGGAGAGCATTCCGTTTTCAGCGATGGTCACGGTGCTCTTTTCTACCTTGAATACCGTTTCGCCATTGGAATAGTAGCCCTCAATGACCAGCACATCACCGCCCTTCAAAGGCGTAATCGTCGGATGAGACCATGCTGCGATATCCATATAATACCCGGTCTCGCTATACTTGACGAATTCACCTGCAGCGGTATTGCCGATGGAAACGGTCTTGCCGTCACGGATCAGCTTGATGGTATCCTCGGACACCGGCTTAAAGCGGTTATCCCAGTTGTCATCGCCGTTGGCGGGGATGACAGAGCCATTGCTCATATTAAAGTAGAAGCCTGTGCCACCATTGAGCATCACATTCTCTCCGGCGATCAGATTGCCGGCATTGAGCTCCTCGGTGCCTCCATCCTCTGTGGGATAGGTGGTGGAGAATTTAATGGTGCCGTTGCCGATGGAGATATACAGATTTTCAACGGAGCAGATCTCTGCGGTACCGGCGTTTACAAACTTACCGTTGAGCAGAAGAATATCTCCGGCCTGGAAGGGGAAGAAATCCTTATAGATCCACTTTTCCAGCTTCAGGAACCATTCGGTGTCGCTGTACTTGATCAGAGCACCGGCAGCGGTGTTGCCGATGGCATAGGTCTGGCCATCGCGAATGAGCTTTACGCAGTTTGCATCCTGGGGACGATACTCGGTTGCCCAGGAATTATCCGCCTTGATGGCATTTTCATCGGCATAGAAGTAAAGGCCGGTGCTGCCGTAGCCATTGGGGTGATTGCGGACATTGGTAATGGGAACTGCCTCGACGGTATCGTCGCCACTGGGGAAGGTGGTGGAGAATTTCAGCAGGCCTTCCTTCAGAGAGATGTAGGTCTTGGGGAAGCTGGCGACTACACGGTTTGCCGTATTGGTAAATCTGCCGTTGATCACAAGAATATCTCCATCCCGAACGGGATAGAAATCCTTAATGATCCATTTTTCCAGCTTCAGATAATACTCAGTTTCCGAGAACTTTACGATCATACCGGCAGCAGTATTGCCGATATTATAGGTATTGCCATTGCGGATCAGCTGCACAGAGCTTTCGCTGGCAGGCTTATACTCCAGGGCCCAGTCCTTATCATAGGGAAGGCTGTTCTTTTCCATATCGAAGTACAGGCCATCAGAACCATTCATACCCCGGGTATCCGCACTCAGATTACCCACATAGGTCACATTGACACCACTGCTTGTGGGATACTCATTGGAAAATACCACCAAGCCCTGGGTATACTGGATATAGGTGGTCTCGATCTCAAAGAACAGGTCAGCAGCGCCATTACGGAACATACCGCTGACCACCAGGATATCGCCATCGGTGATGGGGTAATAATCCCGGATGATCCACTGCTCCAGCTTCAGATAGTACTCCGTGGCGGAGAACTTGATAATGGCACCGGCCGCCGTCTTGGCAATATTATAAGTCTCGCCATCACGGATCAGCTGAATGCAGCCGGCAGAGGTGGGGCGGTATTCCGTTGCCCAACTGCTGTCCGCAGGAATGTCATTGGGCTCCATATTGAAATAGACACCCTCATTGCCATTCTTGCCGCGAACATCACTGGTCATATGACCGACCTGCAGGACATTCAGCTCCTCCTCCGTTGTCTCAGGCGCCTGATCCTCTGCTGTGGTGGACGGGACCGTGTCCACTGTAGCATCCGGCTGGGTAGTTGTCTCCTCCAGCTGCGTTTGGCGGCAGCCGGAAAGGCAAGCTACAAGCATAAGACAAAGTACGACTGTAAGCAGTACAGCCCGACGCGCGAAGAATTTCTTTTTCGTACTCATAACTTTCACCTGCTTTTTCATATTTCTTTTCCTTTCCGGAAAAAATTACAAGGTTACGGGGATGACAAACACGCTGTCATAGGCAGCGACTGTAAAGGATACAGTGTTGCTTTCGCTGACAGGCACATAGGTGATCTGCCCGTCGGTGATCAGTGCAGCACACTGATACTGGCCATCGGCAAGCTGCAGCTCCACCGTGGCATCCGAAATGGAGAATGCATACTGCATCCACTTATCGCACTCCGATGCATCACCGGCATTGGTGACCATATAGGCGCTGCCGGAATCATTCTGGAAAATGCCCACCATCAGATCCGCATCGGTCGTCACATTCTCCAGCAGGAGTGTCTCCTTCCCGATTTCCAGATCGTACTCCAGCCGCATCAGCATAGGGTTTTTCATCCCCACATCCACCTGGGCAGTGCCAAGCCAATCATAGCTCATATAGATGTCTTCCCAGGCACGGAATTCCTGATTGGCCTTTTTGACCTCATCCAGCAGAGGGGTCGGTGCCCAGGAGCCGTATTCCAGAAGGTTTTCCGAGCCGGCCTCACTGGTAGCCAGCAGATAATGCACCAGCGTTGTGGCGCCATAGGTCATACCCAAAGCCATCTGCCAGCGCAGTTCCCGGACGGTGGGGGTGATATAGCGGCCATCGGTGGTGCTGTGACCGGAGGCCAAAAGGGTGTACCAGAAGGGAATGCCGTTTTCCTTGGCCGCGTGACCGGAAACCTCAAACTCGTGGAAATAGCAGGCACGGATGGTGCTGCCCTCCTGCAGAGGATAGCCGTCGTAGGACAAGCAAGCCGGATCTACGGTCTGGATAAATTTCTTCAGATAGTACTCCTCGTAATCCACCTTCCAGCTATCATAGTCATCTCCAAACAGGGACTCATAGGAGCAGGACTCCGGGAAGAGGTTTACATAATACAGCAAATCCTCCGGCATTACCAGCTCAAACTGCTTTTTAAGCTGGGCAAGGGTTTCGAAATCCGGGGAGCTGGGCTCATCCCGAAGCAGGAAGCCCATCAGTGCGGGATGATCCGCATATTCCGGAACAGTCTCGCCATCCCAGTTACGCAGATCCACAATGTGCTGCACGCCATACTGCTGTGCATAATCCAGCATAGGGGCGCCATCGCCCTCCCACATCCAGCCATCCTTCACGCCGATCACAAGGTTTATACCGGAATCGGCCATCAGCTTGGTATAGGTCTCGTCAAACCATTGGAAGGCACCATTCCAAACGCCGATATTCAGGGTCTCCTGACTGGAGGGCAGGGAAATATTGCCATACGCAGTGGAATCGCACAGGGCGATCTCCCAAACCTGGCTCTGCTCCCCGGCAGTGGCTGTCACGGTGACTGTGCCACGGCCAACGTGTGCCTGCACCGTGCCGTTTGCATCCACGGAAGCGTGTGCCGGATTGCTGCTTGTCCAGGTGATCTGGCCGGAAAGCCGGTCAGCTGTCAGCGTGACTGACTGTCCGCTGGCCAGCATACCGGTCTGGGCAAAATCAACGGTTTCCTGAGGCTGCGTGGTTGTCTGTGTATCGCCGCAGGCTGCCATACTCAGCAGCAGCGCAGCAGCAAGGAAAATGCTAAAGATTTTTTTCATGTAGTGTCTCCATTCATTGCTTGCGGAATCGGAAGGTGCGGATCTGGAAGGGGCGGAAGCTCAGGTCTGTTTCCGGAGCTGCCTGCACCGGATCCTCCAAAAGATCCGTCTCCCCTGCCAAAGCAAAGCCGGCAGGGATATGCATATCCGCTTGTGTCTGTACTCCGGCACGCTCAAAGGCACGCAGGATAAAGCCATCGCCATCGTAGGCCGGCTTAAAGGCGGTGATTTGGATGTTCTCCTTGTCAAACGCAGGCATATCCAGCACCTGATCACCGTAAAGGTCACGCTGGCCGTACTGCTGCGCCATCTCATCCAGCTTTACCGGGTCAAACCCGCAGGCCATAGGATAGAATGCATAGGCATAGCGGCTGTGCCGCTGATCGCCGCAGACACAGGGGTAATTGGTAGAACGAAGCAGATTGACCGAGAGGATGCCCTGCTTGGCCATAAAGCCGTTCTTGGCATTATTCAGGACCGCAAAGGTGCTGCCCTCACCGGAGACAGCGAACCACTTCTGGCAGCAGATCTCAAACTGTGCCTTATCGTGGGCATTGCCATCGGTGGTAGGTCTGTCCAGATAACCGAACTGGATATCGCTGTGCACCGTATCCGACCACACCGCCGGAGTCGTCTCCGACCGGAGCATATAGCCGGTGTCCTTCCAGTCCACATCGTGGGTAATGCCGATATAGGGCATCTGTCTGTGGAAAACCAGTGTCTGAGTCAGGCGGCTGCTGCGGAAGGTATAGTGCTGGCAAAGCTCGATCAGGTCGCCAAAATTACGCACATCCGTTCCGGTAAGCTGCATATACTGCTCCGGCTGATCCCGGTAGTCGTCCTCAAAGTCCCAGGCATCGCCGGTGTCGATAAACACACGCAGCTTATTGGCACTGTGTGCCATCACCTGCCCGTTGGCCTTCAGGGTCAGCTCCCGGAAGGAACCATCCGGCTCCAAATCGACATAGTAGTAATCCGTCTCGATATGGCAGATGGGTGCCTGATCCCGGGCGGAAGCGTACACGACCGGTGAAACAAGGGCATCGCTGCCCTGGAAGAAAAGGTACCCCTCGCCTGCCGGCTCTGCCTTGCAGAAATGACGGCGGGCAGGATTGATCAGCCCCTTATCTGCCGCAGGCACGAAGGAAAGTCCCTGCTGCTGCGCCAGTGCCTCCAGCTTTTCAAAGATCCGGCTGTAGGCAGCATCCGTTTCCTCATAAACACGGGCAATGGAGGAGCCGGGAAGAATATCGTGGAACTGATACAGCAGTGCTTCCTTCCAAAGCGTATCCATCTGCTGCCGGTCACCGGAAATGCCCTTGCAGGAAAGATACTGCTCCAAAGCCAGCATTTTTTCCTCAAATTCCCGGTTATTATTTTTATTGTTGGACTGGGAGGTGTAGGTGCCCCGATGCTTTTCCAGGTACATTTCGCCGCTGTAGACCGGCAGGGTATCCTGCTGCAGTGCATCGAAATAGCCCTGCGCCGAGCCCATCTTCACCTTGGGGAGATAGGGCACATTGGCTGTGCGCATATTCCGCTCAACAATGTTCTGAGAGGGGCCGCCGCCGCCGTCGCCCACGCCGTAGACCACCATCAGCTTATCCTGCGGGTCGGTCTGCTGCAGACCCTTTTTCGCGGCAAGCAGTGCCTTGGGGCCGGCAACGGAATTATAGTTGCCCTCCGGGGGCATATGCACGGTCACATTGGAGCCGTCAATGCCTGCCCAGCGGAAGGTGTTATACGGGAAGATCGTCCGGTTCGACCAGGAGATTTTAATGGTCATAAAATTGTCCTGGGCAGACAGCTTCAGGATCTGCGGCAGGCTGGCACTGTAGCCAAAGGTATCAGGCAGCCAGCGAAGGTTTACATAATGTCCAAATTCCTCCTGCCAGAATTTCTGTCCGTACAGCTCCTGACGAACCAGGGATTCTTCGCAGGGAATATTGGTATCATTCTCCACCCAGCCACCGCCGACGATCTCAATACGGCCCAGCTTTTCATAATGCCGGATGGTTTCATACAGCTTGGGATCCTGCTCTTTCATCCAGGCAAGCTGCTGTGGCTGGGAGATCACAAACTGATATTCCGGGTAATTTTCCAGCAGAGAGAGCATATTGGCAAAGGTGCGCTTTGCCTTGCGGTAGCTTTCCCGAATGGGCCAAAGCCAGGCAAGATCCAAGTGGGCGTGGCCAACGGCGGTCACACGAGTGTTTTCCTGCCCCGGCAGGCTGAGAAGCTCAGCGGTAATAGCCTTTGCCTTTTCATACCACTGGGGATCCTGATAGACGATGAGATTGCGCACACTGCGCAGGCCGTTGAGAATGCGGTACTTATAGGGATCTTCCGCAGTGACGGCACCCACATAGTCCATCAGCACATCGAAATCCCAGTAGATATCCTGCATTTTGGGATCTCTGCGGACAATGTAGGCACGCTGCAGCTTGGAGCAGCCAGCGTTGAATTCGCCCAAAAGGCTATTGGAAGCACCGTCGATATAAAGATCCACCGTGCCATCCTCCCCGATCCAGCCGGCCAGAGGGAAATGGCGCTTTTCCACACTCCGATCCACCACACCAAAGACGGGGGATCCGGTGGTGAAGCCCTTGACGGCAGAGCCGTCCCGATCCACAAGCAGGGCTTCGCCGTCGTTGCAGTAATCTAAGTAAAGCTCCTGCCGGTCTGTGCCCTCAGGGAGCTTGCCGGTCAGGTGGAACCAGGCGCAGGCAAAATTCTTTGTTGCCCAGACCTGCCCGATCTGAATGGGAACAAAATTCAGACTATGGATTTGATCAAAAGGTACCGGCTCGTCAGAGCAGGCATAGCTGACCTGAAGCTCCATAACCTTTTGATAGCACAGCTCTGTAAGCTCATTGTCCAAAAACCGTTTGGTGTAGATTTCCAGATCCTGCTCATATTTATCCCAGGGTTTGAATTGCTGCATCAGAGTCAGTCATCCTTTCTTTCCAAACGGACATTATTATAGCATTTTACTGTCATACGGTCACAGTCAATGGGATCTGCGGAGGTAATGGTTTTCTTCTGCCCGGGAAGCAGATGGAAGAAATTATCGGAAAATTCCTGAGCAGAGCTGCCGCAGCACAGATACACATCCCGGGTAAACACATCGGAAGAGACCTCAACGGTGTGGCTGTCAACAGCCTTGACTGTGATATGGGCGGGAGGATAATTGATCTGGCAGGCCGGATCGTGCTGATAGAAGTTCTCCGAAAGCAGATTGCCCGCAGGATCCGTCAGGCGGACATAGACCAGCTTATCCTTCGTATCCCCAGTAAAGGGTGTGGGAATGGAAAGCACCTGCGGATCAGAGGTCTTTTCTGCCTCCGCATCCAGCTCCTTTTCCTCCAGAATCTCCCCATTAAAACGCATATAACGGTAAAGCACACGATAGCTTGCCTTATGGGGCGTATCATTTGCAATCGTTACGATCAGGTTGCCGTCCTTTTCGTCCGCCACGATCAGGTGGGGAGCAAAGAACCATCTGGAGAAATAGTGCAGCGGCTTGAGGCCGTAACGGTAATCCACAGAGCTGCAGGAAAGACCCGGCCAGCAGTCGTTAAGCTGCCAGTACAAAATGCCGTTGCAGCGGTATTTTGTGGTACGCAGATGCTCTGTAAAGATCTGAATGGCCTCGCCCTGCGCAATGCCCTGCAAGTACAGGAAGTCATCAAAGCTCTCGGGCTTGCCATAGCGGGAATGGACATAGGCCTCCACGGTTTTCAGGCCGGTGGGGCGCTTTTCGTGGGCAACCATAGCGGGGCTGTACACGCTGTACATATCCTCCGGCATACTGTCATAGACGGTATCGTTCATCGGGAGGGATTCCCAGCCCACCTCGGAGGCCATCCGGGGGGACAACTTCTTAAAGTCCTCCAAGGGCAGCCATTCCCCACGCACTGACCAGCAGTGAGTATCAAAGTGATCCAAATCGTTCTGCATATTAAACATAATATTGGAATGGGGGGAGGTATAGGCATAGAAGGTATCCGTCAGGGTCTTCATCAGGGGAACAAGGATCTCCTGACTCATAATGCGATACTGCTCCATCAGCTCCGGCTCGTGGCCGTTTACGCCGTCCTCACACTCATTATCGCCGGCAATATAGAATACGCTGGCGTGATGGCGGAAATACTTGACGGCGCTGATGGTTTCCTCCACGATCAGATCCCGGAAATGGGTATCGTGGATATTATAGGAGGAGCAGGCAAACATCAGATCCTGCCAAACCAAGATACCGTTTTCATCGCAGAAATCGTAGAACCAGGGCTCCGGATAATAGCCGCCGCCCCAAACACGGATGGTATTGTGGTTATAATCCTTTACCAGCCGAAGCAGCCGCTCTGTTCCTTCCTTGGTCACACGGCTGAAGATCATATCCTGAGGAATATAGTTGCTGCCCTTCAGGAAAACCTTCTCCCCATTGATACGGACACAGAAGTTGGTGCCATATTCATCGGGAGAATTGTCGATCTCCACCTGGCGAATGCCGATTTTATAAGAGGCTTCCTGGACTTCCCCGGTTTTGCCTGTCAGACAGAAGGAAAGCGTATACAAGGTAGGCTCGCCAAAGCCCACCGGATTCCAGCGCTTGGGCTCAGGCAAATGGAAGGAAACCGCACAGGTTTCCGAAAGAGGAACCGTTTCCGCAAGCCGGGTGCCATCCTGCTCCAGGGAAAGGGTAGCCGTCAGCGTGCCCTCCGAAAGGGCCTCCAGCTGTGCCTCCACATCCACCCGGACAGAGCCGTCGGGCAGGAAATGGCAGGTATGACGGAAGGAGTCCATATAACCCAAGTCTGTGGAAAGAATGTACACATCCCGGAATATACCCATATCGGAAAGGTCAGGGCCCCAGTCCCAGCCCAGCATATGGTGGGACTGACGAATGACAGGGCCGTTGGGATGGGTCACCGCATAGGAGGCCCACTTCTCCTTATCCGGATAGTTTTCAATATAGTCATAGGCATTGTGGAAATCGATCCGCAGCTCATTTTCCTGACGAAGCAGGCTGTTATCCAGCTGGATCCGCCGGGGCAGATGCATATCATACAGCTTTTCCAGCAGTACCCCATTCAGGTACACATCTGCAATGGTATGCACACCATCCAGGCAAAGGTAGTTTGTCTTTTGCAGCTGCAGGTCAGTCAGGCAGAAGCTGCGGGTGAAGCTGTAGTCCTGCCGCAGGCAGGGACGAACCTTATCCTCATTGGTGCCGTAATACGGATCCTCGATCTGGCCGTGCTCCAGCAATGTGCTCAGCACAGAGCCGGGCACCTTGACATCCAGCTCCGGATAGGTGCTCGAATGCAGTTTCCACAAGCCGTTTAAATCAATCTTCATATGCAATATCCTCTCTCCCCTGTTGGGCTAAGTTTCGTGTTCATACAAGGGGACAAACCCTAACATGGAGCTTCCATATCACGGTTTGTCTCATTCTATTATGCGGGATAGGGATAGGGCTTTTCGCCCTATCCCTATTTAAGCATTGGGGGTTCGCCCGGATCAGAACAGAGCCGGCAAAGCGTAGCCTTCGCCAACACCGGTGATCTGCCAGTAGGCAATGTAGGTGTCCCAAATTTCCTTCATTTCGCTGATTTCTGTCTCACTATAGAAATCCTTATAGTGATTCATCTTCAGGTAAATGTTTGTCAGGTACTCCTTCATAATACGCGCCTTCAACAGCGCATACAGCTCGCTGTCCTCGTTCTCCAGATGGGAGATAGCTTCCATAGCCTGCTGGATCTGAACATCCAGCTTTTCCACAAAGGCACGGGGATAGCAGGTGGAATTGTTGGTAATACCGGTAGCCACACCGCTGCCGGGATCCACAGCACCCAGATAATAGGCGCTCTGATCCACGATCATATCATAGTAGCCCTGCATAGCCTCCGCGGCATCCTTATAATAATGCTGGATGAAGTCTTCTGCCAGCTCTTCAAAATTCCGGCTGGTATCCCACATCAGGTTGGAAATGCAGTAGGCACGCAGCTCGTCAAAGCAAGGAGCACGGCCATCGGAAACGCCCTGGCTGAGCAGATAGGAAACGCCCATCTCCTCATAGGTCTGCATATGACTCTGCACGGTGCCAAGGTTAAAGAAGTTGACAAAGTAAAGGAAGATATTCAGGTCATAGGTGTAGACCATAAGCTGTTCCTTATCGCACACCGCATCCCAGCCCTGCAGATCCGCGTACACATCCTCGTTCATAGGAGAATCATAGGCAAAGCCAAAGTTCATCAGAACAGGTGCGAAGAAAATACGCATCTTCTCGTGGGGAATGACCCGATCACTATAGGGGCTGTAGGTTCCATCGGCATTCTTCTTGACAGGAGCCTGCTGAGTGGGCTTATAGGCATAGATGGCATACAGGACTTCCCGGTCGGGAGCCTGCTCATCCAGCATTGCCTCGGTCTTTTCGATCACGCCGTTGACAAAGTCGATCTGCAGGCCGCAGGCGGAACCGCCCCACTCCTCCAGTGCCTTCTGGCAGCCGGCGCAGTTACAGACAAAGCCGTTATCCTGCTGACCCAGCATAAAGAAGGTTGCCTTATTGTCCATCATAATATAGGTAAACATTTCCTCCGCGATCAGGGTCTGCAGAAGGTCCAGGCTTTCCGGATCGCCGCCTGCCGTCCAGCAGAGCTGGTTATCGTTCAGACCTACGCCGGTAGCTGTGGAATCCACAAACCACTCCGGATGGCTGGTGCCGTAGCGGACACCATTTTCATCCTCATCCCGGGGTGCCATAAATACGGAAACCTGGCTGTGGCCGTTGGTGATAGCATCCCACTCACCGCCCTGAGAGAAGTTGATATATCTCAGGCGGTCATTGTGCAGATGATTGCCGTAAATATAACGGGTGGAATGGGTACGCATATCAAAGGATGGGCTGACGATATGCTTCTTGTAGCTCCAGAGATTGACATTGCTACTTTTCACATAGTCGATCTCGGTATCGTGATAATAGGTATATCCAATCAGGTCGTGGAGCAGATCGTAAACGCCGTACAGAACACATTCGCCCTTGTAATCCTGGCTGCCAGCAATATAGATATTGTCATCCTTGGAGCCAATGAAATAACTGGAAAGGGTTCCGTCTGTTGCTGTGAGATCGTCCTCGGAGAAAGCGGAGAAGAACTGACTGGTTCTGCCCAGGGAAATATACTTGCTGCCGCTGGGCACGGCCTTTTCACTGACAGTCTCCAATGTGCAGCCACTGGCCTCACCCAGGAACAGCGCCAGCTCTTCAGCCGCCAGAGTTTCGTCCTCACGGGGGCTTTCAGGCAGCACGATCACATAATTGGAGTTGCCGTTTTCAATAAGATACTTGTTATCCAGCTTGGTGCCGTAAGAGGCCTCCTGATCGCCGCAGCCGGTAAACAGGCAGCTCAGCAGCAAAACCGCAGCCAGCAGGAAAGATAATTTCTTTTTCACGGTATGTCCTCCTTAGCCTACGGTAAAGGTCAGCTCAGTGACGGTACGGTTGTACTGATCATCATAAGCGACATAACGGATGGTATAGGTGCCCTCCTGCTCGGTCTTGAAGGAATGCTCGTCGTTGCAGAAGGTCTTGGGATAATAGCTGCCGTTGTTCAGGCAATAGGTGATCTCGCCGGTGGCATCGTGGGTCAGCAGGCGGATCTCGCTGTTGGGCAGAAAAAGGATCACATCCACAAAGTAGACACCCAGGTTGTCGGAGACGGTATAGCCGGGAACGGTGACCGCATCACCCAGCTTGTAGGAAGTCTTTTCCAGCTGGCTGACGGAAAGCTCCGGTGCCACATCGTCGTTGACAAAAACGATCTTGGTGATCTTTGCGGTATTGCCGCAGGTATCCTTGGCAATAAAGCTCAGCTTATACTTGCCGTACTGGTCAATGGTGAATACATCTGTGTAGGTGGTGCCGTCGGGGGCTTCCACCTTAACGGAGGTCTCCTTGATATCATTGAGCACATCGTAGGCAATGTAGGTGGGAATGTCAAATTCCTCACCGAAAATTTGAGTGCTGTGCAGCGGAGAGGTCAGTGCCACGGTGGGCTCTGTCATATCCAGCATCGTACTGTTCTTGTGACCCAGAGGCTGGTTGTTCACTCTTGTCAGCAGAATCTGGCTGCTGCCGGTCACATCCCCAAAGGCAACGGTCATATAGACACCGCCGGAAAAGCCGGTGAAGGCATTGCCGCTGTCGTCCTTATCACAGGTGAAGAGAACCGTATCGCCCAGCAGGAATTTGCTGCTGCCGTTCTTGTAGTGAAGCTGCAGAATATCGCCGTAATCCCCCAGCTCCACAGAGCTGTCACCGACGAAAGCCTTGTTCTGCTTCAGGTCAATGCTCAAGGTGAGCGCCACCTGCGTATTGGCAGCATCGATCAAGGTCAGCTCGAGCTTACCGAAATTGGTCTTTCCTTCCACCGGACGGAGGAACAGCTGCAGATCCTCGCTGCTGAGCTGTCTGATAAACCACAGGCAGCTGTCCTGAGAGAAGGATGCTGTCAGGTCGTTTTCATTCTGAGCCAGTGTGGCATTGCCGGAAAGTCCGTAAAAATAGGCGCACTGATTATTGCCGTTTTGGGTGTCGATTTTGGAAACATCCACCTGTGCGATCAGATCCGCAAGTCCCGCAGAACGATCGGCATAAGCTGCATTGCCCAGGAAAATACACGCAATCAGCAGGCACGCCAGTGCCATTGCAATTCCTTTTTTCATATCAGCCTTTAATACCTCCCATATCCACCGAAACTCTCAGCCGCTTATTGAACACAATAACCGTCACCAAAACAGGCAATGTCATCAAAAGCGTACCTGCCATCTGCAGGGGGGTGGAGCTGTTGAAGGCCGCGTTACGTGTGGTGTTCACAAACTGATACACCGCAAAGGCCGCCACAGGATAATCCTTCAGATACAGCATCGGCACCTGATAATCGTTCCAGTAGGTGATGAACATAATAACGAAGATTGTCACAACAATGTTGATTGCCTGCGGCATAATGATCCGGGTCATAATCCGGAAGTTGGATGCGCCATCGATCTTGGCAGCCTCGGAATACTCCTTGGAAATGCCCCGGAAGGTGGCGTGCAGAACCAGGAAATAGACACTCAGGAAATTAAAGCGCAGGATAGGTACACTGAGCCAGGTTCCGTAAATGCCCAGATTTTGCAGCATTTGGATCTCGGAAGGCATACTGCCCACGATGGGAAGGCTCATAGCCACGATTACAAAGCCATATACGATCTTGGAAAACTTGAAGTCGAACCGGGCTGTCAGATAGCTGACCACCACGGAGCAGAGAATAAAGGCCACTGTGCTGTAAACCGCATACTTGATGGAGTTTATGTACAGACCCAGCATATTGTAGGTCACAGAGGTGGTCTCCGAGGTGACCCGAATGTTGGGGATGGCATTTACGAAGTTTTCCATCGTAAAGACAAAGGGAGTAGCCGACCCTTCCTGATAGAAGGAGAAATAGGTGTCCGGATCCATAACGGAAATGATCAATGTCCAAAGCATAGGTGTGAACAGACCGATCACATAGACACACAGTAAAGCGCCAATGACGATGCTCAGTGCATCGGCTTTTTTCTGTTTCTGAGGCTTCAGTCTCATACTCAGTCTTCACTCCTATCAAAGATTTTTCTTGCGCCGAAGGCCAGGGGAATGACGATCAGCGTGCAGATCAGGCCGAGGAAAGCCGCATAGCAGAAGCCGGACTTTCTTGCGGAATCCTGATACACCAGCTTATACAGGTAGTAGCCCATCGTGCTTTCTCTCTGATTGACATCGGAGAAGCCCAGGAAGCTGACAATGCTGTTTTGGCTGGTAAAGATGGTGGCAACGCCCATAATCAGGAAGGTGGAGACGGTGCCGGAAATATTGGGGAAAATAATCTTGAAAAATTCCTGCAGGGAGGTCACGCCATCCAGCTTGCCTGCCTCCAGCATAGAGCCGTCCACCCGATCCATAGCGCCGGTATACACCAGCACCTGTGGGCCAAAGCTGACCCACACGGTGAACAGGGTGATCAGATTGATACGTCCGCCATTGGCACCCATATTAAAAACGTCGCCAATGGTGGTATCAAACAGATAATTCACATAGGCCGGGATACCCACGCCCACGAACTTCTTGTACATAACGGCCAGCAGAATGCCGGGAAGCACACTGGGCAGGAACAGCACAAACTTGAAGAAGTTGCTTGCCCAGTGCTGACGGTAGATGTAATAGGCAAAGATCAGTGCCAGGACGGTACCGGAGAGGCTGGTGCAGACCCACACCACAAGGGAGTTGCCCAGCATATGCCAGAAGCCGGAGCCACTGATATCCAGCTGGAATTTTTCCAGGTTTTGGGAAATATCCCAAATGAACTGGTTGTTCTTGGCATCGTACTTCTGGAAGGCCATACAGATGGACTGGAAGTTCACGCCAAAATAGAAGATCAAAAGCTGCAGAACCGGAAGGATCATCAGCAGCGTATAGAAGATCACATCTGCCCGATCCCGGCGCTGCCGCCGGAGACCATTGCGGGGGGCAATGCTGTTTGTTACTCGCTTACTCATAACAAACCATCTTTCCTTTCGTTATAGGATCAAAGAGCGCTCCATCTGGTATTATAGAAGTTATACAGACCGGCAAAGTAGGTTTCGGAGGAGGTGCCTGTCTCATCCTTGAAGTACAGCCACGGGCTCTTGAATTCATAGCCGCTGATGTCGCAGTTCCAGGCCCAGCCGAAGCTGTTGAAGAGGATGTTGTTGTTCAGGATCTCGTCCACAGTGGAAATGGGGTAAATGATATCGCTGTTGGCCTTCAGCTCCAGAATGGACTTGGTGTAGGTGGTCAGCTTGGCCTCATCCTCGGGCAGAATGTCATAGTTGAGGGCACGGGTCATATTGACCTCGCCGGTGAAGGCGGACAGGTTTGCATCGGTGTGCAGGAACTTCATAAATTCCTTGGCCAGCTCCAGCTGGTCGGTGCTGCTGGCGATGAAGCCATAGGAGTTGGACATAGCCAGCCAGTTGGCCTTCTGACCGATCTCATCGGCATTGGCCTTGGGCATCGGCATAACAGCATAGTTGTGCCGCTCATAGCCGGCATCCTCCAGGTCAGCAAGGGCGCTCTTTGCCTCATTCTCCCACCAGGTGCCCTCGATGATCATAGCAACGGGGCTGTCGTTGGCGATGCCGCCACGGACATAGGTCTTCTGTGCGTTGGTATGGGTGTCGATGATCTTGTAGTTGTCGGAGCCGGACAGCAGAATGTCCTCAACGAACTGCAGAACCTCGTAACGACCCTGCTGCTTGGTCAGCATATAAGCATTTTCTGTGGTGATCTGGGTGTCGCCCAGCTTGGTGACGGTGCCATCGGCAGCCACATCGATCAGGTCGGTGGCAGTGCCATCGAAGGTGAAGCCGAGCATCATCTGCTCGTAGCCCTCATAGTCGGCATACATTTCATAAAGCATATTGGCAACATAGTCTTGTGCATTGGCAGCAGTGACAAAGGGAAGAACGCCGGTATCCTTGATACGGGTAATCAGCTTGCCGAAATCCTCGTAGGTGGCGGGCATACCATCGTCACTGGTGCCGGAAACGCCATCCGGGCCGGCAGCCAGGTCGCCGTACGCATTGGTCCAGCCGCCGTTGGCTGCGAAATAGTAGCTCTTGGCATCCCACAGATCCAGGTCGTAGGCAAAGCTGTAATAGGTCTCATAGAAGGGCACGGCATAGTAGTTGCCGTCCAGGCAGGTCAGGAATGCATCCAGAGAGGGATCCAGCTTGTCGGCAATGGTGCCGTTCTCGCCGTAGGCGGACATAGAACCGGTCATCACATCAGTGATATCGGCAAGCTGCTTGTTGTTGATCATAGCAACATAGTCCACAGCTTCCACGAAATAGATATCATGGGTCAGCGGGGTGTATGCCATAGCGGAGCCATCGAAGCTGCGGCTGGCGATGATGTTGATCTCCACGCCGGTCTTGCCCTCTTCGAAATTGGTGGCATCCTTATAAAGCTCTTCAAACTTCTCAGCGGCATCCTTCAGCCACTGGCTGCCCAGACCACCGTCCCAGGTAGCGACGGTAAGCTGTGCCTTGTCGGGATTGGACGGCGTAACATCGCCACCGGGCTGATCCTGAACGGTACCGCAGCCGGCAAACAGGGTCAGCAGAACTGCAAGCACCATCATAAGTGCAATTAAATTCTTTTTCATAATGTTCCTCCTGTAAATATGTATCGTGGTTTGAACCCTCTAAAAGCTCAGCTTCAGGCGAACAGCACCGAATACCCTATACAGGAGGGTGTGTATCCGTTACGCCCAAAAATCAGCTTTCAGAGGCACTGCACCGGAACCGGGCGAGCTCGCCCGGTTCCAGCTTTGTAAGTAAGCTTACTCAGTGATGCCCTCGGGAGCGGTGGTGGTGAACTTGGTGATGGAGCCCACCTTGCACTGGATGTAGGTCTTGTCGAAGTGAATGGTCAGACCGTTTTCCAGGTTGGTGAAGTCGCCCTCAATGATGATCACGTCGCCCTCCTGCAGGGGGAACTGGTCCTGGGTGATCCACTTATCGAATGCCAGGTAGTAGGCAGTGGTGCCGAACTTGACCAGGGTGTTGTAGCCCAGGCCGCCGAACTGGTAAACCTCACCGTCACGGATCAGCTTCACGCCATCGGGGTTAACAGCGAAGTAGCGGGTAGACCAGCTCTCGTCCACGGGCAGATCGTTTGCCCAGAGGTTGAAGTAGATGCCGGAGCCTTCTTCTGTCCAGACCTGGGACTCCCAGCCGTTTTCGTGGGAAGACAGAACGCCTGCCTGGATCACGCCGGCCTCGGGCTCCTCGGTGGTGGTGGAGATCTCCTCGGGTGCAGTGGTGGTCTGCTCAGGCTCGGTGTTGGTATCGTTGTTACCGCCGCAGGCTGCCATGCAGACAACCAGGGACAGAGCCAAAAGCAATGCAAACAGCTTTTTCATGATTTGGTTTCCTCCTAAAATGTTTTGGATGGATACGCGCCTGTATCAGCATATCCTGTTCAAATTGGCCTCCCGGACAAAAGGGCATAGCTTTCATCCTATGAAGCTACTATATCATACCAAATATCTTTCGTTTCGTAAATAGGAAAATCCAACAAAGTTGTACCGTGGTACCTTTTTCTTGTATCATCCAACGGAAAAAAATGGGGGTGCCCCCTGTTTTTTAGAAATTTTGTCACTGGTAACCCTGGCTCTCAACTGGTTCTATGGTACTTTTACGGTTGAAATTCCGGTTTATGTGTGATATAGTGGAGAAAAGAACGGCAAAATGCCCCAAGGAGGTACCAAACCGTGGATTCCACCATTTGTAGAAAAATAGAAAGCTACCTGACGGAGCTTGTCCATCAGAATGCCAATATGCCCAATTATAAGCTTCCCAGTGAACGAACGCTTTCGATTATGTTCGGCGCCAGCCGCAAACCGGTGCGCAATGCCTATCAGGCACTGATCGACAAGGGCTATGTGACCAATGTTCACGGAAGCGGGTATTTTATCAGTGAGCACATTCCCGAAAAAGCCGATGCCTTTTCCGGCCTGAGCAATCCCGGGATTTCCCTGATCATCCCCTCTATCCGCACCCAGTACTGCCACGACATTTTGGCCGGTGCCGGCGATTTCTGCAACACGCATCAGGTGGAGCTTTCCATCCATGTCAGCTCCAACTCGGCAGAAAAGGAGGAACAGCTTCTGCACAGTGTGGCCAGTTCCAGCTCCAAGGGTATTATTCTCTTCCCGGTGGATATGGACAGCAGTCAGCACCGGGAGCTGCAGAAGCTCTCTCTGCGGAAATACCCCCTTGTGCTGATTGACCGGGCTGTTCCCAATATCCACGCCTCCTTTATTGCCTCTGAAAACCATCAGGCTATGATCAATTCGGTGGAATACTTATACGACCGGGGCTTTGCCCACATCGCCTACATTTCCCCGCCCTCCTCCAGCTCCTCCTCCACGGATGCCCGGATCAACGGCTTTCTTCACGGAATGCTGCGCTACTATAAAATTGCCACGCCGAAAAACATCCTTGTACTGGAAAGCCACGCCGCGGAGTACGCCAGGGTATGCGCAGATTACTTCCGCAAGAATCCCGATATTCAGGTAGTGATCGTCAGCGGTGTTCAGCGTTTTCCTGTGATCTCCGCTGCCCGGGAGCTGGGTCTGCGGATCCCGGAGGACATTAAGCTGATGCTTATCGACGACGAGCTGACCCCCACCGAACGCAAAGCCCTCAAGCCCTTTATCATCAAGCAGGACGGCTATCAGATCGGCTATATGGCTGCAGAGGGGCTTTACAATCAGATCTACGGTGATCTTCGCCCCTTCAGCCGGGAACTGCCCGTTTCCATCATTGACACCAGCAAAGAATAAGGAGACTGTATGCACACCATCGAATTTCAGGATTTCTCCTGTTACTATAAGGTAAACAAGCAATATGAGGCCGCTCTGGACAGGCTCAGCTTTTCCGTGGAAAACGGGGAGTTTTTCGTCATTCTGGGCCCCTCGGGATGCGGCAAGACAACGCTGCTCAAATGTATTTTGGGGCAAAGCGAATATATTGAAGGAAATCTGTTCATCGATGGTACCTCCACCGATGATTTCCGTCCCGCCCGGAGCAACATCGGCTACATCCGGCAGCAGCCGGATCTTTATCCCCATATGACCGTATACGAAAATATGGCCTTTCCCCTGCGTACTATGCACACCCCTCAGGAGGAGGTGGATCGCCGGGTCAAGGAGCTGGCAGCAGTTTTGGGCATTTCCTTCCTGCTGACCCGCAAGCCAAAGCAGTTATCCGGCGGCCAGCAGCAACGTGTGGCCATTGGGCGGGCGCTGATCAAAAACCCCTCCATATTGCTTTTTGACGAGCCTTTTTCCGCCATTGACCCCTCTCTGCGCACAGAGCTTCGGGCGCTGCTCCGGCAAATTCACACCCTGTACCCCTGCACGGTGCTGTTTGTGACCCACGACCTGACCGATGCCTGGGCGCTGGCTGACCGGGTACTGATCCTCAGCGAGGGAAAAGTGGAAGCCATCGGAACCCCCGGTGACCTGAAAGGATATTTAGTATGAAGCAAACCGCATTGGGGTGCTCCCCTTACCTTTATAAAAAGAAGCTTGCCGCAGGCTTTCTTGGCTGCGGGCTGCTGCTCGTGCTAACCCTTGGGCTGAATTTTCTGATACTCTCGCTCCGCACGGATGCAAACCACACACAGCTGCTTTGGCTGAATATCAGCTCCGACATTCTCTGCGGCTGCTTTCTTGTTTATACCCTGACGGCTGTGCTTTTGCCAAGGCTCCGGCTGTACCGGCTCTGCATCCGGCCAACGACCGTATTTGAGGGCACCGTCACCGCACTGCAGCAGTCCCCTATCCGGTATATGGATCTTGACTGTCTGCCCGTCACCGTTGGGCAGCGACGGCTGTTTCTTCCCCTGTGTCCCATCACTCTGGCGGAGGGCAGCCATTATCGGCTTTCCGTCGCCGGAAGTCTGATCGTGGAGGCGGAAATATGAGAAGCTATTTACAATTCCACTGGTGGAAATATCTGCTGGTGATCCTGCTGCCGGTGATCGTATGGTACTCCGTTTTCGATGCGGCCGCAAAGCCGGCACCCAACGAGCAGGTCAATGTACTCCTGATTGGAGAAAGCTTTGATACTGCCGCTATGGAGGAAGCCATTGCCACTGCCCTGCCGTCTCTTACGGAGCAGGCACTGCGCCGTGTCAGTGTTTCCACAATGGTTATTGGGGATACCGGCTATGCCTCCCTGCTTACTGCCCGCTGCTTTGACTATGATATTCTTATTTTCGAAGAAAGCAGTATGCCGGAGAATTTGGGGCAGGATGTTTTTGTCCGGCTGACCACCTCCCTTTTGGAGCAATTTCCCGGACTTTCTCCCTACACGGAAACCATCCCGGAGGGAGACGAACTGGTCTACGGGCTGTGGATCCCGGACAATGCCCGTTTTTCCGGATTCTATACCGGCAGCGCACGCTGCTGCCTTTTCGTCAGCCCCTACAGTGTGAACTTTGATACCTTAAATGAGACCGGCACTGCCGGTCAGGATGGAGCGCTGAAATGTGCCCAGTTCCTTTTGGAGTGTGAACCATGAAGCAAAAACCCGCCGCCAATGCCTATACCGTCAGTATGCTGCCCACCACACGCAGAGCCGTCTTTTTCGATGTTGTCCGGCTCCACTGGAAGGAGCTTCTTCTGCTGGGACTGATCCTGCTGCTGTTTTTCCTGCCGCTGCTGCTGTGCATCGCCTTTCGAGATCTTTTTATCGCCGGGCTGTACACCACCGTGCAGGATTCCCCGTCCGAGCAGAACTGGGGCAACACGCTGATCTATCTGGACATCCTTTACAGCCTGATTTTCACCCTGCTTACCGCCCTGTTTTCCATCGGTGTTTCCGGGGTCAGCCGGGTGCTCCGGCAATATGCCTGGCTGGAGAATGTGCATATCCCCACCGAGCTTGGCAAGGGGATCAAAGGAAATTACAAGCTGACCGCCGGCATCGGCCTGCTTGCCGGGCTGATCTACACCCTCTGCCTGATGGTATATTACTCCGCCGGCTCCTATGGCAGTCTGCTTTTATCCTGCCTTTCTATGGTGCCTATTGGCATATCTCTGCTGCTTGTGCTGCCCATTTTCGCCTTTGCGCTGGTTATGGTGCCCATTTACACCAACCGGCTGGGCGGGCTGCTGAAAAATGCCTTCGTTGTCTACAGTCACACGGTGCTCAAAAGCCTGCTGAGCCTGCTGCTGTGCCTGCTGATTTGGGTACCGGCTCTGCTGCCCAATTTCTACTGCCACATTTTTGGCTGCATTGGCGCTGTTCTGCTGACCCCCTTCAGCCTGCTGGCCTGGACACTTTACTGCTATAACCCCCTCGACCGCTATATCAACCCCACCATTGCCCCCTCCCTAATCGGCAAAGGCATCCACTGGGAGGAAGCCTAATATCAAAAAACGAACAGGAGGGATTTTCCCTTTCTCTCACACCACCGCACGTGCCGTTTGGCATACGGCGGTTCAATTCAAAATATGTGCTGCCTTTTGGTAGTAAGCGTAAATATAGACTAAGCCTCGCTTGGTCAATCAGGCTATCAAAAACCCCGGTTTTGCTTCAGGCAAGGCTGGGGTTTTGGGCGAATTGGGGACAGAATATGGGTATCCTCCCACTTAGCTGCCTGATGCATATTTCTTCTGATCGTCATCGTCAGAGGTTTCAAATGCTACGGGAATTTCTTCTGTGATCGTATATCCACAGATAGCGCATATCTTTTCTTTGATTCCCTTTTCACTCGTGGTTATGTTACACCACCATCATTACCTTTTTGATTAACACCTTATTCGCCAATTAACACTTCGTTTACTTTTTTATTGCAATTGTCTGCTTTTTCTGCTATAATTTACTGGCTATGAAAAATAAAACAACTATTTTTGTCAGCAGAAAAAAAGTGCTGACATGGCTGATGGTGCTTTGCATGGTCGGCTCGGCAGTGGCCCGCGTTTTGTTTGTCGGTGGGAAAGGCACCGATGTGTGGAGCCAAATCGTATTGCCGATCGCAGCCGCCCTGCTTTATGCCCTCATTACAGTTTTGGACGGCAAAGAGCGTTTTTATAAGACTGCCATTCCCGTTTGGATGATGATGATCTATTTCTTCTACGTATTCTATAAGATCGACTTCCATCCCTTTAACGGGATGATCACCTTCCTTTACGGTCTGACCCTGCTGGCCATTGCCATCTTCTACACCCAGCTTACCTCCGACAAAGCCAGATTTATTCTGTTCCTTGTCCCCATCATGCTCATTCCCGCAGTGGCGATTTTGTATCTGCTGCGCCATCCTCTGCTTTCCGGGCAGTATCTGGCAGCCCTGACCGGCGATGTTACGTTGGATCATTTGGGGGGCTACCGGGCTTTGAGCTCTGACCTGCTTATGACTGCCGGCGTGGTGATCTGCCTGTTTGCCACCGACCGCCATCCCATTGGTCAGTACCATCCCACCTGGGGTGACCGTTCCGATGGTCGCCGGATCCGCACCGAGCCTCCTATGAATCAGGTATCCCCCTACATTATGGTCACCCGTAACACCTCCACCAATTTCTTCTCCGAGTCCTTTGGGATCACCCATGTGGAGCGCTATATCCGGCAAAAGCGGAAGGAGGGTATGACCAGCTTCGGACTTACCCATGTTTTGCTGGCGGCCTACTGCCGTGGCATTGCCCGTTACCCCCGTCTGAACCGCTTCATCAGCGGACAGAAGATCTATTCCCGGGGCGAGGATCTGCAATTTTGTATGACCATCAAAAAGGAAATGACCTCCGACTCTCCTGAAACAGTGATCAAGGTTCACCTGAGCCCCTACGACACGGCAGAGGATGTCTACCGGAAGCTGAACGAAAAGGTGGAGGAGGTCAAGAACACCCCCCTCAATTCCAGTTTTGACTATACGGCACACGCCCTGACTATGATCCCCGGCGTATTCCTGAAATTTACGGTATGGCTGCTGAAGACACTGGATTACTTTGGTCTGCTCCCCGCTTTCCTGCTGGAGATCAGTCCCTTCCACGGCTCTGTGTTCTTCACCTCTATGGGCTCTTTGGGCATTCCTCCCATCTATCACCATCTGTATGATTTCGGCAATCTGCCGCTGTTCGGCTCCTTCGGCTGCAAGCGCAGGGCGCAGGAGGTGCAGGAGGATGGCACCGTGGTGCAGAAAAAATATCTGGACTGCAAGTTCACTATGGACGAGCGCATTGTGGACGGCTTCTATTACGCCGCCTTCTTTAAGCACTTCAAGCGGATCCTTGCCCACCCCGAGGTTCTGGATACCCCGCCGGAGGAAGTGCTCAGCGACATTGAATAATATGATATCCGTCAAAAACACCGTTCTGCCAGAGGGTCACCTCTGGCAGGATCTGCTATATCGGTATTCCTCCCTTCCCTCCACCAACGATACTCTCAAGGAGCTTGCCAGGCAGGGTGCCCCGGAGGGCACAGCCATACTGGCCGACAGTCAAAGCGCCGGCCGTGGGCGGCTGGGTCGTTCCTTTTACGCCCCCGCCGGACTGGGAATGTATCTTTCCGTGCTGTTTCGCCCCCAATGTCCGCCGGAGGCACTGCTGCACCTGACCTGTGCAGCGGCAGAGGCGGTATGCGATGCCGTGGAGCAATGTGCCGGGTGCCGGCCGCAGCTCAAATGGACAAACGATCTGATCCTCTCCGGCAAAAAAGTGGGAGGTATTTTGACCGAGCTTTCGGTCAGCAGCAAAACCGGGCTGGTGGACTGGGCCATTATCGGGACCGGCATAAACTGCCTGCATAAGCCCCAGGAGCTGCCTCCGGAGCTGCAGGATATGGCCACCTCCCTGCTGCAGCAAACCGGCAAGGCAATTCCCCCGGAAGCCCTTGCTATGCACATCGTATCCGCCCTTTTCTCCCTACGGCAAATACTTTTCCGGGAAAAAGCAGCCATTCTTGCCGCCTATCGCCGGGACTGTATGACCCTTGGCCGGCAGGTGGTTCTGCGCCGTGGCGAGGAAGTGCGCTACGGCACCGCGCTGGATATTGATGAAAACGGCGGACTGACCGTTGCCTTTGACGATGGTGCTACAGAAACCGTCGGCTCCGGTGAGATCAGTGTGCGCGGGCTGTACGGATATGTATGATTTTGTAATTTCCTATTGCAATTTTTCTTCTTTTTGGTTATACTGAGGGTAGACAACCTAATAAAATATGGAGGTACCTATTATGAAAGCTTGGAATATCATCTGGAAGATTCTGGCCGCCTTGGCCGCTGTTGCCGGTATTGTGTATGTGATTGCCAAATACGGTGACCGCATCTGCGCGTGGGCAAAGAAAATACTGGGTAAGCTCCAGTGCCTGTGCGACGGCTGTGATTGCGGCTGCGATTGCAACTGCACCTGCGAGGACGATTGCGACAACTGCCCCTGCGAGGATGACTGCGATGACTGCACCTGCTGCTGCGGCGGCGGTGAGGAAGACATCCTACCGGAGGCCGAAGCAGAGGCTGCTCAGCCCGATGCAGAAGAGACCGCACCGGTCTCCGCCGAGGAATCCGACTTCGAGGGTGAAGCATAATTATCCATTTCAAAAAGGGGTCTGCAAATCGCAGACCCCTCTTTTTTATCTCCCTAAATGTCCTTAAAAGGCACCGCATCCCATTTCATAATCATCGGCGAAGCGATCCCTTCCGTGGCTTTCTGGTGGGAAACATATTGAAAAATGCCTCGCCCGAGAGGGGGAGGCATTTTGATGGAGAAATGTAAAATCTGCTTATCAAAAGGTAAGATGAGCAGGATAGAAGAAGCGGATCTTTTCATTGGCTATCTGCATATGGATCTCCTGGGCTGTACGCAACTCGCCGTCCAAATTGATCTCTGTGGGCTTATCGCAGAGGATCCGCAGAGAATCGGTGCGGAAATGGCGGATCAGGCTGGGCAGCTGGCGGTATTTTCCGCTCTTGTACTTACCCACCACGCCGGCAACCTGCAGCCGGCTGACCTTTTTTACCACCAGCACATCCAGCAGACCATCCGTGGGATCCGCTTCGGGAACCGGATTGAAGCCGCCGCCGTAAAAGCGGCCATTGCAGACACAGATCATCGTCTGCTCACCGTCGATCTGTTGGCCATTCACCTCCACCACATAGTGCTCCCCGATGCCACGCAGCACATTGACCAGCGTGGAAAGCGCATAGGCACGGAAGCCGCTGAGCCCGGGCAGCCGCTTATAGTGCGCCACATCCGTGCCGATACGGGCATCCAGCCCCACAGAGCAGATATTCAGACTCAGATCCTCATTGCAGCGGATCAGGTCAAAGCGTGCTTCCTTGCAATCCAAAAGCTGCTCCAGATCCCGGAAGGGCTCCGTCTGGGAAAAAATCTTCACAAAATCGTTGCCGCTGCCGCCAATATACATAGTGACCGCCACATTGTCATACCCGGCCGCCCCGCTGACCACCTCATTTAAGGTGCCATCGCCGCCGCAGGCGTAGATCCGGTATTCCTCCCCGGTCTGTGCCGCCTGACGGGCAAGCTGCCGGCAGTCTCCCGGTGCCTGAGACACGGCGATCTGATAGTCCAGCCCTCGTCCTCCGCAGACCCGGTCGATCTCCTGCCGGTACTGCTGTGTTCTGTCGTAGCTGCCCGCCGCCGGATTGATGATAAATAAGTGCTTCATAGTGTTATTTTTTTCTGCTCCCATCGGTGTACATATAGTAATCGCATTTGATCATACCGTTATACAGCTTCCGCTTTTTATCTGCCCGGCGGCCGAAATAATGCTCAAACTCCGGCTCAGAGGTGATGATGAACTTCTTCCAGCCGTTGGCAAATTTCAGATGCCGCCCAAAGGCCGCATACAGCTTCTGTGCGGAATGCTGCTCCAGCATTCTCTGGCCGTAGGGAGGATTGCAAACGATCAGTCCGCTGTCGGAGGGCAGGCTCATCTTGGTGGCATCTCCATCCTGGAAGCTGACACAATCGGCAACACCTGCCTTACGGGCATTGGCTATGGAGAGAGACACACATTTCGGGTCATTATCCGAGCCCAGGATCCGATACTCGCCCCGGAATTCCCGCTCCCGTGCCGCCTGGCGCACCTGCTCCCAGGCAGTTTTTTCCGCCCAGCCGAATTGCTCTGCGGCAAAATGGCGGGCAATGCCCGGTGCCCGGTTCTTAGCGATCAGTGCCGCCTCAATGGCGATGGTGCCGGAGCCGCAGAAGGGATCCCAAAAGAATTCCCGCCCACGGTAACGGGTCAGCAGCACCATTGCCGCCGCTAATGTCTCCCGCAGAGGTGCCTCATTGCCCACAGCACGATAGCCCCGCTTGTGGAGCCCGGAGCCGGTGGTATCCAAATAGAGGGTGACGGTGTCGTGCATAAGGGAAAACTGAAGCTGATATTTCGCCCCGGTCTCCGGCAGCCAGGAAAGCCGGTATTTTTCACCCAGCCGCCGGGAAGCGGCCTTTTTTATGATTGCCTGACAATCCGGCACGCTCATAAGCTGACTATTCAGGCAATGGCCCTTGACGGGGAACTGTCCATCGGAGGGAATAAAGTCCTCCAGCGGAGTCTGATACACCCCCTGAAACAGCTCCTCGAAGCTTTTTGCCGGGAACTGCGCCAGCACCAGCAGCACACGCTCGCCGGTACGCAGGCAAATATTGGCCTTGGCCATTTCCTCCACGCCGCCGGTAAACAGTACTCTGCCATTTTCCGCCTGCACACCGGGAAGCTCCAGCCGTCGCAGTTCGTCTGCCGCAATGCCCTCCAGGCCAAACAGGCAAGGCACCGCAAATTGTAACTGATCCATATTTTCTCTCACCTTATGATTTTTTTCGCTTTGATATACCGCTCTTCCTCGGAAAACACGCAGCCGCAGTACTTCTGCATATAAAAGCCCAGCTCCCGTGCCCGTTCCTGACCGGCACGGAAATAGGGACGAAAATCCCGGAAAAGGAAGCTCACGCCATATTCCGCCGCAGCTCGCTCCGCCGTCTCCCGCATCAACTCAAAGTTCTGATAGGGACTGATAAACAGGCTGGAGGTAAAGCTGTCGAAGCCGCCCTCTTTGGCCTGCCGTGCCGCTTCAAAAAGCCGCATTTCATAGCATTTGCCGCACCGGTGCTCCAAATCCTCCGCCACCGCCCGGACAAAGGGGCGCAGGGCGTAGTCATTATTTTCGATCAGGGGCAGCTCGATGGTCTGTGCGTAGTCCCGCAGGCAGTCCCGCCGTGCCCGATACTCGGTATAGGGGTGGATATTGGGATTATACCAAAAGCCGGTAACCTCCAGCTTGTCCCCCCGCAGAACATCAATGCACTGATTGGCACAGGGTGCGCAGCAGATATGCAGCAGTGTTTTCATGGTATGGCCTCCTTGCCCTCCATTCCCGCAATACATTGCGGTATCCGCCCTTATCAAACAGCAAGGGCATTCTCTATCAGTATATAGGATAACACTTTTTTCCCAGGATTGCAAGAGAGGATTTCCCCTGACACCGTTCTCTTTCTTTTTTGCGGCGGCAGGAGTAAAATGAAAATCCCTTGACGGCGGCGCTTTCTTCGGGTATGATGAAGAAAAACACGCCGGGAGGATACTATGGACGACAGGGATTTTATGCTTTCCGCGCTGGAGCTGGCGCGGCAGGCAGGAGACGAGGGCGAGGTTCCGGTGGGCTGTGTGATCGTCCGCAACGGACAGATCGTCGGGCAGGGGCGCAATCGCCGGGAGACGGAAAAGACCGCCCTTGGTCACGCTGAGATTGAAGCCATCGCCCAGGCCTGCCACAATTTAGGCGGCTGGCGGCTTTGGGACTGCACCCTGTATGTGACCCTGGAGCCCTGCCCTATGTGCGCCGGTGCCATTGTGAATGCCCGGATCCCCCGGGTGGTATATGCCGCATCGGACAGCAAGTGCGGCGCCTGTGGCTCCGTCTGCAATCTGTTTTCTGAGGGCTTCAACCATCATCCGGCCGTTGAAAAGGGACTTTTGGAGCAGGAGTCCACCACGCTTTTGACGGAATTTTTCCAAAAGCTCCGCCTAACTCTTCGCACCCGCCCAAAATGGAAAAAACCCGGCTCCCAATAAGTCTGACCACCAAAGCTTAATCAACCGCAAAAAAGAGATGCACCGGGCATCTCTTTTTTATTTCTTCCAGGAAAGGGGAAACGCATATGAAGCCGGAACAGAAAAGTCTGCGAATTGGAGCGGCTGTTATCGTATTTGCGGTTGCACTGCGGCTGCTGAGCAGCAGCATAGCGGCTGACCTGACCGCACTGCTGACCCACCCAACAGCCTCCTCCGTGCTGCTATACCTGGGGACAGGCCGGGTCTTCCCCGTCAGCGGTGAGGGCAGATCACCAGAAATACCGGAAACCACCGCCGGGGAAGTCCCTGAGGAGACACAACCGCCTGCCACGGTACCGGTGTTTTCCCAAGGGGATCTCGCCGCCGTCTCCGTCACCAACCACCCCGGATATTCTGTAGATGTGGAGGCACTGCTGACCCAGCCCCTGAGCTGGGAACTGACCGGCACGGAGCCCACGGTGCTGATCCTGCACTCTCACACCTGCGAAAGCTACGAAAATACCGAGGGCTATTCGTCCACAGGTGCATACCGAACCACAGATACCCGCTACAATATGGTCAGCATTGGCAGTCATTTGGCTGCCTGCCTGAAAAGCCACGGCATTTCCGTGCTCCACGACACCACCATTCACGACTATCCCTCCTATAACGATGCCTATACTCTTTCCCGTGCCACTGCCCAAGCATACCTGCAGCAGTACCCCTCCATCCGGCTGGTGCTGGATATCCACCGGGATGCCTACGAGGACAGCAGCGGCAAGCAGGCCAGCAGCACCGTCTCCTTTCACGGAAAAGAGCTTTCCCGGCTGATGGTGGTGGCCGGCACGGATGCCTATGGCGAAAAACACAGCAACTGGGCAGAAAATCTGTCCCTGGCGGTGAAGCTGCAGGCAGCTATGGAGCGGCTGTATCCGGGGCTGTGCAGACCGGTCAGTCTGCGGTCGTCCGCTTTTAATCAGGATCTTTCCCCCGGTGCCCTGCTTATCGAGGTGGGTACCGCCGGGGATACTCGGCAAAATGCCCTCAACGCCGCCGAGGCACTGGCCGAGGGCATTGCCCTGCTCTGCCACGGCACCGCCTGATCCCATTTTTTCATTGCAGTGGATTCTCCGAAAAAATCAGCTAAAATGAAAGCAGTATTCCCTTTCAAAGAAGAAATACGCGGAAAGTACCGCACCTTTCAGGGATATTCAAAAAATATTTACAGCCTGTTTCTATTCTTCCGGGGTGTTTCGGTGGATTTTTATGGAAATTTCTGCTATGATAATGGTAAGACGGAAAGGATGATGGATATGGAAAAGCTGCTTTTGATCGTCAATCCCTGTGCCGGGCAGCGCAGAGCCAAGCGGGAGCTGGCAGATATCGTGGATGTTTTTAACCGGGGCGGTTTTACCGTCCTGACCTACATCACCGCCGGCCGGGGCGATGCGGAAAGCGCCTGCATCCGCTACGCCGACCAGGTTGACCGGATCGTCTGCTGCGGCGGTGACGGCACCTTTAATGAGACCGTTTCCGGTGTCCTGAAGAGCGGGCGGCAGATTCCCATCGGCTATATTCCCGCAGGCTCCACCAATGATTTTGCCACCAGTCTGAATCTAAGCACCACCCCCCGGCAGGCAGCGGCAGACATTGTGGCCGGCAGCCCTGTAAAGCTGGATATCGGTCTGTTCGGGCAGCGGTATTTTTCCTATGTGGCTTCCTTCGGTGCCTTTACCCGCACCAGCTACACCACGCCCCAAAATCTCAAAAACCTTTTAGGTCACGCTGCCTATGTGCTCAGCGGCATTCAGGAGCTTTCCCAGCTCCACGCCTGTCCCCTTCAGGTGACCCTTTCCGACGGGCAGGTGATCGAGGATAAATTCATCTTTGGTGCCATCAGCAATTCCACCAGTGTGGGCGGGATTTTATCTCTGTCCCCGGAGCTTGTGGATATGGCAGACGGGAAATTTGAGCTGCTGCTGATCCGGGTCCCAAAGGATCTGTTTGAGCTGCACAGCTGTGTCCGTGCCCTGCAGCAGCCGGGATATTCCAGCCCGCTGCTGACGCTCCTGAGCACCGACCGGCTGACCATTCGTGCCCCGGAGGATATGCCCTGGACACTGGATGGTGAGCAGGCAGATGGCCACGCAGTGGTGGAGGTATCCTGCCTGCACCACGCCATATCCGTCTATACAAAAACAAAATAAAGAAGAGGTGTCCCCGTGGAAAAATACATTATGGCACTGGATGCCGGAACCACCAGCAACCGCTGCATTTTATTTGATGATACCGGCGCGGTGGTCGGTATGGCGCAAAAGGAATTTAC
>CAZTNP010000011.1:0-38547 GCA_964615545.1 uncultured Oscillospiraceae bacterium
GTACCTCTCCCGCTCGACCGCACCAAACACATTATCCGCAAGTGTACGGATGAGGATTTTGACCCACCGGAGGTAAATGAGCAATGAAAAGATATACAGATAAGCAGCTTAAGGCGATGACGCCAGAAGAACTGGAGGCAGTTAGGAAACAGGCTCTGGAAGAATGCCAGAAGGCTGGACAGCAATTAGAAGAGTTGCTTGCTAAGAATCCGCAGCCGACAGTTAAGACGGACAACAAGTAAACCTTTTAATTTTGCCTCGAACCTTTTAATTATTCCAAATAGCATACCCACCAAGGCTAACAACCATGGTGCCGCCGTTTGAAATAACAGCAGAAATCCATAATTGAATAATGCAACCAAGGGCTTTCGAAGTCAGCATTTGACCTCGAAAGCCCTTATTTTATGCCTTTTTCGGTGGTTTTCATCCCGGAGAAGGCTTTTTCTATTGTATCAAAATCGGTAGGAACATAGAGCCGTTATATGGAACAGGAAATCCGCTAACACGAACTTTCAAATTATTCCTCCATACTTTCAAATTTTTTCTCGCACAATCAGATTATTCCTCGTAAGGGGGTTCATTTAAAATCATAAAAAATTAATTTCCCCTGAAACGCAAAAAAGTTCTGGCTGCAAGAGGCTCAATTTGAACCCCCTGTTGCCAGAACTTGTTGATTTACAAGGCTTTTCAGTTAGAAAAAAATAAAAGTCCGAAACCGATTGTATCAACGGTTTCGGACTTTTGTGGTGGAGCTGAGGGGAGTCGGACCCCTGTCCGAAGGTAACTTGGAAGGAACTTCTCCGGGTGCAGTTTGTTATTTACATTCCCTTACTCCGGCGGGAACAAACACCCTACGGAGTTTGGTAGCTTCATAATGCGTGGTATGCGCAAAGCTTTGCATACGCACGGGCTCCACTCAAATCACACCCAAGCCCGGCTCGTGGACCTTCCGGGGAGGATGGGCGGCCTAATTAGGCGGCCAGAGCAACAGTTCTGTTGTCAGTTAAATTTAAAAAGTTACCCGTTTTATCGTGGTCAGGCGCCACGACCCGCTATTCCAGCCTCACTGCCCCCGTCGAAACCGGTACAGCCCCATAGGAGGTGGGAAATGCTGCTTCCGCAAAGGGAGGCAGCGTGTTATGCTTCCCCGTGCGGCGGAGAAGAACCGCCGCACGGGGGTTACGCATTTAGAATCGGCCGTAGGGATCGGCCAGCTTTTTGGGTTCCGGATAGGTTTCGCCGTGGGTGTCCACGGTGATGGAGAGAATCTTCTGCTCCTGAACCGGACGGTCACCTGCACCGCATTTGGTGGAGGCGATGGCATCCACCACATCCATACCATCGGTGACTTTGCCGAAGGCGGCGTACTGGCCGTCCAGATGCTTGGCATCGGCGTGCATAATGAAGAACTGGCTTCCGGCGGAATTGGGACTGGAGGAGCGTGCCATAGACAGCACACCACGCTTGTGCCGCAAATCGTTCTTTACGCCGTTAAAGAAAAATTCACCCTTGATGCAGTAGCCGGGGCCACCCATACCGGTGCCCTCCGGGCAGCCGCCCTGGATCATAAAGCCGGGGATCACACGGTGGAAGATCAGCCCATCGTAAAAATTATGGGCACACAGGTCGATAAAATTGTTAACACTCTCAGGCGCGATATCCGGGTACAGCTCGCCGGAGATCACACCGCCGTTTTCCATAGTAATTTGAAAAGTAGGATTGCTCATTTAAAATCTCTCCTTCATAGTGCGCTCGATTTGCCGCTTGGCATCCCGCTCAGCAGCGGCCTGGCGCTTGTCGTACAGCTTTTTGCCCTTGCAAAGGCCGATTTTGACCTTTACACGGCTGCCCTTCAGATAGACACTCAGCGGGATCAGGGAATATCCGTCCTGCTTGACCTTACCCAGCAGATGCATAATCTCCCGCTTATGCATAAGCAGCTTACGAACCCGCCGGGGGTCCGGGTTAAACCGGTTGCCGTGGTAGTAGGGGGAAATGTGCATTTGGTTCAGCAGAAGCTCCCCATCCTTAATGCCGCACCAGGCATCCTTCAGGTTCAATGTGCCCTGACGGATGGATTTGACCTCCGTACCGCAAAGGGAAATGCCTGCCTCCATTTCTTCTTCCACGAAGTATTCGTGATAGGCCTCCCGGTTTCTTGCTTTGATCTGAATGCTTTCCTTCTCCACGCTGCTCACCTCTGTTCTTCCTTATTATATCATAGCTGTCAAGGGGCGCAGAGGGCAGATAAAAGGGGGAATGTGTCCTGCTTTGCCGGATGGCGGGTAGTGGTTAATTTTCAAACAGAAAATGTCCCAGCTCCGCTACCTCTGCAAAGGCGTGGTCACACAGGGCGGCCATTTCTTCCACAATTTCCGGGCAGTCCTTTTTCCCCCAGCCGGCAAAGGCAAAGGGGCAGCCTGCGACCTGTGCCATTTCCCGGCCCGGCTTCATATCGTCCACCACGAGAAGCTGCTCCGGTGCCAGATGAAAGGTATCCATAATGCAGGCAAGGGGATAGGGGCTGGGCTTGCGCTGTGCCTCCGGCAGATCCCATCCGAAAACGGCATCCGGGGAAAAGCCAAGCATTGCCTGATAATCCCGCAAAATGGTCTTTTCCAAAGCGTGGGACACCACGCAGATCCGGCCGCCCGCTGCCCGGTAGCTGCAAAGCAGTGCTTTTATGCCGGGAAAAAGCTGGGGCATATGGCTGGCGGTGTACTGCTTCCAAAACTGATACTCCTGCTCCATTTCCTCATCGGTGAGGTGGTACACCTGCCGGCAGAGTGTCGGAAAGCCCAAATGGTAGCACCCGTGGGTATACTGGGACAGGGTAATGGACTGCCCGGGACGGATCCGGCTTAAAAATTCGCGGAAGCAGGGGTAATGAACGGTGGCCTCGCTTTGCACCACGGTATCATCGTGGTCCAGCACAAGGCAGGGATATTTCAGCATTTTATCACGCCTTTCTGTTTCTGACATCACTATAGCAAATCCGGCGGCGAAAAGCAATGCGTCTCTTGCATTTTTGGGATTCGGTGCTATAATCAAAAAGGGAGGTGTGCAAATGTCAGTCGTTACTTTTTACCGCGGGGATCCCAATCCGCCCAGGACGACACAGGGAGCCCATTTGGGTGCCAATGCGCTGATCACCTGCAGAGGCAGACTGCTGCTGGAAAAACGGCGGGACTGTGAGCTTTGGGGATTGGTGGGCGGCGGCGTAAAGCCGAAGGAGACCCCTGCGCAGGCAATGCTCCGGGAGATACAGGAGGAGCTTGGTCTGCGGCTTCGGGCGGAGCAGCTTGTGAAGCGGAAGGTTTACGGGGAGCCGGGGCGGATCGCCGCTTATCGGGATGGCAGCATTTGGCGGATGGTCATTGTGGCCTATTCCTGCGACCTTCCGGAGGAGCCCGAGCTGAAGATCAGTGCCGAATCCCGGGAGCTTCGCTTTTTTACCAAAGAGGAAGTGCAGGCGGTTCCCATCGTTGTGACCCACAGCGATATTGTGGAGGAATGGTTTGTACATCCGGAGCAGATATAATTTTTTGGGCTGTCTCACGAAAAGGTGAGGCAGCCCAAATTTTTATTTTCAGTGTTTCCATATTTGCTTTTGCTGAATCAGGCTCCACAGCCGTGCCAGGGTGGAGATGATCAGGATGCCAACGGCGATAGCACCGGCAATGGCGACCGTCTGCATAGCGTTTTCAGAAAAGCCGGCCATATCTCCGACCAGAATGCAGGCCGTGCTGCGGTACACACCGGCACCTGGCAGCAGAGGGATAATGGAGACTACAAGATAGGAGATGGCCGGATATTTGCGCACCCGTGCCATAATCTCAGAATAGGCAGAGGCGGTAATGGCGGCAAGAAAGTAGGCACCAATGGTATCTGCCCCCAGGCACTGCGCAATGCGAAATACGGCCCAGGACAGACCGCCGCCCAGGGCACAGAGGACAGAGCCCTTACCGTGGATATTAAAATGGATGCAGAAGCCTGCACAGGCGATCACGGTGGTGACGGTTTCAAAGAAAACGGAATGCCGCAGGGCTGTGCCGCTCAGGCCGCTGCTTCCCACTGGCAGCAGCATATTCCAGGCCGCACCGGTGCCCAGGGCAATGGCTACGCCGATCAAAAGCACCTGAACGATCCGGTTAATCCCGGAATTGGTGTCGCCGTAGATGATATCCCGCATAGCATTGGTAAACAGCAGACCGGGAACCAAAACCATCAGGGAGGAAATGACGATCCCGTCGGTATACACGGCAAAGCCGAAAATGCCGTAAAGATACGCCACAACGCCGATGCCAAAGGCGGAGGCAATGGTACTGAAAAAGGCATTTACCCGCCATTTCTCCAGCACATTACTGATAACGCCCGCCACAAGGCCGCAGAGAATGGCGCAGATCCCGTCGCTGGCACTGCCGCCGTAGACCAGAATGAAGCCGGCGGCACCTAAAATGCTGCCAAGGATCCGGATGGGGAAGGAATAGTGCTTCTGTGCGCCGGCTGCCTCCTTTACCCATTCCATAGCGGTTTCCGGCTCCGGCTTCTGGGCACAGATACGGCGGCTCAGGGCGTTGTAACGCTCTACACTGTCCAGGTCTGTGCCGTGATGGCCGATGCGGCGCATCCGAGTCAGGGGGGTCTGGCCGTCAATTTCCACGCTGACAGTCATACAGTTGGGAATGGCAAACACCTCGGCAGCCACGCCGTAGGCGGCAAATATCCGGGTGATGCTCTCTTCTACGCGGTAGGTTTCCGCACCGCTCATAGCAAGCAAATATCCCAATTCGGCAGTGGCATCCAGTAAGGCACGGTAATCCATGGCAAACCCCTCTCTTTCGTGGCGCATTCAGTATAGCATATCTTTGCAAAAATACAAGATAAAAAATCAGGGCGACAAAAGCTGCCGCCCCGATGCTTATTTTCTGACAAAAAGAACGCCCAGAGTGCCGGGGCCGCAGTGACAGGAGACGGTGCAGCCTGCCTCATTCCAGTAAATGTTGTCGAATTTTGCGTATTCTCCGACGGCCTCGGAAACTGCCTGCAGGCAATCTTCGGTGACCGGGGTGCGGGTGACAAAGAGGGTATCCCGGTCGATGTCGTCCCGGCCGCACAGCCGATCCTTTACATAGGTGGCCAGGCATTTGGCATAGTTGCCCCGGTATTTTTTGACGACGGTCATCTTGCCGTCCTTGACCTCGATACAGGGCTTCAGGTTCAAAAGGTTGGCGCCCAGGGCGGTGGCGGAGGAGCAGCGGCCGCCTTTGACCATATACTCCAGCCGATCCATCACAAAGCTGGCTTCCACCTTTTCGGTGAAGGCCTGAAGCTCTGCGTGAAGCTGGTCAAGATCGGTGCAGCTTTCTGCTATCTTGCAGGCCTGCAGAACCACAAGCCCCTGGCCGGTGGAGAGGTTGCGGGAGTCTACCACGCGGACATTGCTGAATTCCTCGGCAGCCAGGCAGGCATTCTGATAGGAGCTGGAGAATTCGGAGCTGATATTCACGTGGATCACGCCGTCGTATTCGCCGGCATATTTTTCGAACCACTGGCTGTACTCACCCACGCTGATGGCGGCGGTGGAGCACAGAGCACCACCGGCGGCCACGTGGGCAAAGATATCTGCCGGGGTGATGGTGATGCCATCGGAGAAGGCCTCGCCGTCCTTTACGACGGTCAGGGGAACGATGGTAATATCGTACTTTTGGATCAGCTCCTGAGGCAGATCGCAGGTGCTGTCGGATAAAATCTTGATTTTCATAGGATTTCCTTTCTTGTTTACTGTGTCATCATGAAGCAGTTTGGCTCAATGTTCCGGGAGCTCAAGTAATCGGCACCCCAGTCCCGCATGGCGGTCAAAACAGGCATAAGGCTTCTGCCCAGGTCTGTCAGGGAATACTCCACCTTCGGGGGGACGATGGGATAGACCTCACGGTGGATCAGCTTCTTTTCCTCCAGTTCCCGAAGCTGCTGTGTCAGCATTTTCGGTGTGGCGTTTTCAATCACCTTTTTTAGCTCGGAAAAACGCAGTTTGCCCTGAGCCAGGTGCCAAAGGATCAGCGCCTTGTATTTTCCGCCGATCAGCTCCAGCGTGGCTTCTACGGGACAGTTCTTTCCCTGCATTATGACTGCACCTCCTTCGGTATCTAAAAGGATAGTATGGCACAAAAAAGTACATACTTGCTTTTTAGCAATAAGCTGGTAGAATAATACCATAAATGTTGCGATTCGTCAATAGGAGGTTATATTGTGCAGATCAAATTCACAGTGAGCGGTATGAGCTGTGCGGCCTGCTCGGCAAGAGTGGAGAAGGTAACAAGGGCAGTGGCCGGTGTGGAACGGGCAGAGGTGAATCTGCTGGCCGGCACGATGAACGTGGAGGCAAAGGACGGCTCCGTGAAGGAGGCCATCGTTCAGGCGGTGGCACAGGCGGGCTACAGCGCCAGCCCCGCAGGAGATAAAAAGGAAAAGCCGGCACCCGTAAGCGACGGGGATGCCCGGGAGAAAAGGAAACGGATCCTGTGGTCAGCCGGCTTTTTGCTGGTTTTGATGTATTTTACAATGGGGCATATGCTGGGTCTGCCGGTGCCACACTGGTATCACGGCAGGGAAAATATCCTGGTGGCGGCACTGCTTCAGTTCTTTTTGACCCTTCCCGTGGTGCTTCTGAACCGCGCTTACTACCAGAAGGGGCTCAAGGCACTGCTCCACAGAGCACCGAATATGGATTCGCTGATCGCAGTCGGCTCCGGTGCCGCACTGGTTTATGGCGTGTTTGTGCTGTTTCGTCTGGCGTTTGCCTTTGGCCACGGAGATATGCAGACCGTTGCCCGGTATGAAAATCAGCTATATTTTGAATCCGCGGCTATGATCCTGACACTGATCACCCTGGGAAAATACCTGGAAGCCAAGGCAAAGGGCAAGGCCGGCGATGCGGTTCGCCAGCTTATGGATCTGAGCCCCAAAAGCGCCTGTGTCCTGCGAAACGGCCAGGAGCAAACAGTGCCCATCGAGGAGGTTCAGGTGGGAGATACGGTGGTCATTCGCTCCGGCGGACGGATCCAGGTGGACGGCACCGTGCTTTCCGGTCACGCCGCCGTGGATCAAAGTGCTATCACCGGAGAGAGTGTTCCGGTGGAAAAGGCTGCCGGTGCGCCGGTCTGCGCCGGCACTGTCTGCACGGAGGGATATTTGCAGTTCCGTGCCGAACGGGTAGGGGAGGATACCACCCTTTCCCAGGTCATTCGCCTTGTGGAGGAGGCCGGCGGCTCCAAGGCACCCATTGCCCGCCTTGCGGATAAGATCGCCGGTGTGTTTGTGCCCGTGGTGATGACCATTGCGGCGGTGGTGGCCGTGATCTGGCTGCTTGCCGGGCAGAGCTTTGAATTTGCCCTAACCACCGGCATTTCCGTGCTGGTGATCTCCTGCCCCTGCGCACTGGGGCTGGCAACACCGGTGGCGATTATGGTCGGCACCGGCCGGGGCGCCGGAATGGGTGTGCTGTTCAAAAATGCCCAGGCACTGGAAAATCTCCACGCAGTGGATACGGTGGTGCTGGATAAGACCGGCACGCTGACCTCCGGCCGCCCGGCGGTGACCCGGGTGTGTCCGGCTGCCGCTTCGGAAGCGGAACTGATAAGCATTGCCGCCTCCCTGGAGGAACGCTCTGAGCATCCCTTTGCAAAGGCGATCCTGGATGCCGCACAGGGGAAAAATATTTCTCCCTGTCAGGCATTTACCGTCTTGCCTGGGCAGGGCGTTTGCGGTATAATAAACGGGAAGAAATACTTCGGCGGAAACAGTGCCCTGATGGAGTCTGTTTCTGTCTGCGTTCCCGACTTTGCGGAATACACCCGACAGGGGGGGACACCGCTGCACTTTGCCTCGGAGGATGGGCAGTATCTTGGCACCATCATCGCGGCGGATGTGATCCGGGAGGATGCCCGGGAAGCGGTGGCTGAGCTGAAAAAGCTCCATCTGGATGTGGTGATGCTTACCGGCGATAACGGGGCAACCGCAGGTGCCATTGCCCAAAAGGCGGGGATCGAACACGTGATCTCCGATGTGCTGCCGGCGGATAAGGCCGGTGCCGTCTCCGACCTGCAAAAGCAGGGCAAAAATGTCCTGATGGTGGGAGACGGGATCAACGATGCCCCGGCTTTGGTGACAGCCAATGTGGGTATGGCAGTGGGAAGCGGCACGGATATTGCTATGGAATCGGCGGATATTGTGCTGATGCACCCCTCCCTGATGGGGATCGTGAATGCAGTCGGCCTGAGCCGGGCCACTATCCGCAATATCAGGCAAAATCTTTTCTGGGCATTTTTCTATAATGTCCTGGGCATTCCCATTGCAGCCGGCGCGCTGTTTTTGCCCTTCGGCATCCAGCTCAATCCGATGATCGGTGCGGCAGCGATGAGCTTCAGCTCTGTCTTTGTGGTGACCAACGCATTGCGGCTGCGGCTTTTCCGTCCCCGGCAAAGCCACTTGCCTGCACCGGTACAAAATACTGTCAAGGAGGAAAAAACAATGGTTCAGGTGATTCGTGTGGAGGGTATGATGTGTACCCATTGTCAGGCAAGAGTGGAAAGCGTGTGCAAGGCGGTTCCCGGAACCGTGGATGCGCAGGTGGATCTGCAGCAGAAGCAGGTGACCGTTACCGGCACAGCGGATCGGAAGGCTCTGGAGCAGGCCATTGTGCAGGCCGGCTATGAGGTAGTACAATGAGCGGCCACTGCCACGATTTTTATTATCCCTCCTGCGGAAAGGGGATCATCCACGGCTGCCGCTGGGAGCCGGAGGGTAAGGTGCGGGGCGTGGTGCAGATCATCCACGGCATTGCCGAGTATGCACAGCGCTATGAGCCCTTTGCCCGCTATTTGAACGCTTTGGGGTACCTGGTTGTGGCCGAAGACCATATGGGTCACGGAAAAAGCGGCGGAAAGGACACCGTCCCCGGCTATTTTTACGGCGGCTGGTTTTCCGCTGTGGAGGACAGCTATCAGCTTTTGCAAAGCACCCGTGCGGAATTTCCGCAGATGCCCTATGTGCTGCTGGGACATTCTATGGGCTCCTTTATGACCCGCACCCTTTTGATCTGCCACCCGGAGGCACCTCTGGCCGGTGCCATTATCTGCGGAACCGGCTGGATGCCGGAGGCCGTGCTGCATACTGGCCTGACGGCTGCAAAGCTTGCCTGCCGCTTCGGGGAGGAAGCAAAGACCAATGCTATGCTGCATAAAATGATGTTTGGCACCTACAATCGCAAAGTGGAGCATCCCCGGACGGAGTTTGACTGGCTGAACCGGGATGCCCGGCAGGTGGATGCCTATATTGCTGATCCTATGTGCGGCTTTCAGGAGACGGTGGGCTTGGCAAGGGATATGCTCAGCGGTATGCTCTTTAATCAGAATATGGAGAACCTGCGGAAGATGCCAAAGCAGCTGCCGGTGCATTTTGTGGCCGGCGGCGATGACCCGGTGGGTGACTACGGCAAGGGTGTCCACAAGACCTTTGAAAAGTTCCAGGATGTGGGGATGGAGCGCGTGAGCTGCAAAATCTATCCCTTGTGCCGCCACGAGCTCTTAAACGAGATCAACAGGCAGGAGATATTCGGGGAGCTGACACAGATCATCACCGGCTTCTGCCGGTAAAGTGTATTTTATTGGACACAATCAGAGCTATACTGATGCCATTCCGGGGCACTGATGCCCCAAAGAAAAGGGGAATGGCAAATGTACCGCTTCATCCACATAAGAGGACACATTCAGGTTTACGACGGCAACGGAAGGTTTCTTTTCTCTGCCGATAATGAATGGGAAGCAAGAGAGGAATTAAATGGCTATGCGTAATATTCGGTTGGAGCTGTGCTACGATGGCAGCCGTTATAAGGGCTGGCAGCGCCTGCCCGGCTCGGAAGCCACGATTCAGGCCAAGCTGGAAGCGGCACTTTCCCGCATTTTGCAGGAGCCCATCGAGGTCATTGGCAGCGGCCGGACAGATGCCGGCACCCACGCAGCCGGGCAGGTGGCGAATTTTCACTGCGAAAGCACGATGCCCTGTCAGGAGCTGCTATGCCAGCTTCGCAGGTATTTGCCGGAGGATATCGGCATATACTCCTGCAGAAATGTCTCTGAGCGGTTTCACGCCCGGCTCAACGCAAAAACAAAAACCTATGTCTATTCCCTTTGGAATTCCGATGCCCCCAATGTCTTTGGCAGAAAATATGTCTATCAGGATCCCACTGCGCTGGATGTGGAAAGTATGCAGGTGGCAGCCTCGCTTTTTGTGGGCACCCATGATTTTTCTGCCTTTTGTGCCAATAAGAATATGAAAAAATCCACCGTGCGCTGCATCCATTCCTTTTCCGTCACCCGGGAGGGGGATCTGATCACCTTCCGTGTCACCGGCAACGGCTTTCTCCACCATATGGTGCGGATCCTTGTGGGCACCCTTATGGAGGTGGGCCGGGGAGAACGGGAAGCTGGCTCCGTGGTGGAGCTGTTCGGGGCGGAGCGTGCCCGGGCCGGAATGCTGGTGCCGGCCTGCGGCCTGTGCCTGACGGAGGTGACATATTGAATATTCAGATATTCGGAAAGGGAAAGTGCTTCGATTCCAAAAAGGCGGAACGCTACTTTAAGGAACGCCGGATCCCATACCAGTATATTGATATTGCCCGCTACGGGCTTTCGCCCCGGGAGTTTGACAGTGTGCTGCGTGCGGTGGGCGGGGTCGATGATCTGATCGACTGGAACGGAAAAAGCGAACAGATCACCCTGATGCGCTATATGGAGGACCGGCAAGCCAGAGCGGATAAGCTCTTTGACGACCCCGGGCTTATGCGGACACCCATTGTGCGCAATGGCAAGCAGGCGACAGTGGGCTATTGCCCGGAGATCTGGTCGGAATGGGAATAAGAAATGCAAAAGAGAAGACCTGCGGAAAAGGCAGGATCTTCTCTTTTTGCTTTTGGCGGGCAGGAAAAGGGAGGGGCTATGGTCTTACTTTTGGAAAAGCTCAATGGATTCGTGTGGGGGCTTCCCACGATGGCACTGATCCTCTGCACCGGGGTGTACTATACCTGGAAAAGCAGATTTTTTCAGTTTACCCATTTGCCGGCGGCCATTCGGACATTTTTCGGAAAAATGAGGCCCTCGCAGCAGACCGCAGACGGTGTTTCCCCCTATCAGGCACTTTGCACCGCCCTGGCTGCCACCGTGGGCACAGGCAACATTGCGGGGGTAGCCGGTGCCATTGCACTGGGCGGTGCCGGTGCAATCTTCTGGATGTGGCTTTGCGCCTTTTTGGGGATGATCATCAAGTGCGCCGAGGCGGTGCTGGCCATTCATTACCGGAAGCGCGGTGCTGACGGACAGCCCCGGGGCGGCCCTATGTATATGATAGAAAACGGGCTGGGGAAGCGCTTTCGCTGGCTGGGTGCGGTGTATGCGTTTTTCGGGGTGATCGCTGCCTTCGGTGTGGGAAATGCCACTCAGATCAATGCGGTGCTGGAGGGGATCCACAGCACCGCCGCCGCCTTCGGGGCTTCCGTCAGCTTCCGCACCGACCTGCTGCTGGCTGCCGGAATTGCCTGCCTGATCGGCATTTTACTCCGGGGCGGAGCCAAACGGATCGGAAGCGTTGCCCAGGCGCTGGTGCCCTATGCCTCCTGCGTGTATATCCTGCTGGGGGCGGTGGTTCTCGTCCTTCGCCGGCAGGCTATCCCGGCGGCGTTTGCAGCCATTGTGCGTGGCGCGTTTACGCCCCGGGCGGTTACCGGTGGTATGGTGGGCTCGTTTGCCACCGTGTGCCGGATCGGCGCGGCAAGAGGCGTATTTACCAATGAGGCGGGGATGGGCACCGCCTCCATTGCCCACGCCTCCGCTGCCGTGTCCCATCCCGTGGAGCAGGGGTTGATGGGGATTATGGAGGTGTTTTTGGATACGATCGTGATCTGCACCGTGACGGCGCTGGTGATTCTTTGCAGCGGTGTGGAGATCCCATATGGGACAGATGCGGGGGCATCCCTGACGGCTGCGGCCTTTGGCCGGATCTATGGAAAATGGGCGGTTCCCCTGATCGCCCTGTGCCTGACCTGCTTCGCTTTGGCCACCGTCCTGGGCTGGAGCTTTTACGGTATGCACTGCGCCCGGTATCTACTGGGCAGCCGGATGCAGCCGGTGTTTATCCTGCTGCAAAGTGCGACGGTCATACTATCTGCGGTTTTGAAAACCGGCACGGTCTGGCTTCTGGCAGAGCTGGTCAACGGGCTGATGGCAATCCCTAATCTGATTGCCCTGCTGGCACTGAGCCCCACCTTTTTCCGCCTTTTGCAGCAGTACCCCGGAGCGAAAGCCCAAAAAAACGGACAGTGACCACTGCCCGTTTTTATTACAGCCTTACCCGAAGCCTGGTACCGGGGAGAAAGGCTTTTTCTCAACGCTTCCAGCTTAATATTTTTGTGATACCGGCAATCAGAGCCTGGATGTCTGCGGAGGTGGAGTCCCGGCTCAGGGAGATGCGGAAGGAGCTGTCAATGATCTCCGGGGAAAGCCCCATCGCAGAGAGCGTGTGGCTGCGGTGCCCCTTGGCACAGGCAGACCCGGCAGAAACGCAAATCCCAGTCTCCTGTAAAAGGTTAATGGTGTTTTGGGTGGGAACACCCGGGATGGACAAAGAGAGTATGTGCGGCGCATCGTGACAGCCGTTGATCACCACACCGTCCATTTGGCCAAGCTGCCGGCAGAGCCCGTCCAGCAGGTCTTTTTCCCGCTGCTGATCGGCCTGCACAGTGGCGGAGACTGCGGCGCAGGCGGCGCCAAAGCCCAAAATGGCAGGCATAGCCTCCGTACCACTGCGATAGCCGGTCTCCTGGCCGCCGCCCAGCAGCAGGGGAGGGAAGGAGCGCAGCCGGGGGCTGATGTAGAGCGCACCGGCTCCCTTCGGCCCATGGATCTTATGGGAGGAAATGCTGATCAGGTCGGCACCCAGAGTCTTGGCGGAGAAGGGCACCTTCAAAAAACCCTGCACCGCATCCGTGTGAAAATAAGCCTCCGGGCTGAGCCGGTGTGTCAGCCGGGCCATTTGCGCAATGGGCAAAATGGCGCCGGTTTCGTTGTTTACCATCATAACGGATACCAAAATGGTGTCCTTTCGCAGCGCAGCCTTCAGCTGCTCCAGGGAGATCCGTCCCAAAGCATCGGGCTGCAGGTAGGTGACCTCAAAGCCCTGAGACTCCCAGTGCTTCATACAGTTGAGCACAGCCGGATGCTCCATTGCGGTGGTGATGATGTGGTTGCCTCTTTTCTTCAGCCGGCTGATGGTGCCGCTGATTGCCCAGTTGTCGGCTTCCGTTCCGCCGGAGGTGAAGAAAACCCGGTCGTATTCTCCCCCCAGTGCCCGGGCAACCTGATTGCGGGCGGTCAACAGATGATGGGCGGCATCAATGCCAAATTCGTACAGGGCACTGGGATTTCCCCACTGCTCTGTCAGTGCCTCCGTAACCGCCGCAATGGCCTCCGGGCAGGGGCGTGTGGTGGCGGAATTATCCAAATAGATCATTTTTCTCACTTTCCTACGCAAAAACGCTCAAAAATTCTGGCGGTGATATCCTCACGGACGATGGCACCGGTCACTTCTCCCATAGCCTCCATCGCCTCTTCAATATCGGTCAGCACCGCATCCGGGGTGTAGCCCGATTGCAGGGCGGCAATGGCACGGCACATACTTTCCTGCCCCCGGCGGATGGCATCCCGCTGCCGGGTATTGGTCAAAACAGAGCCGTCGCAGGGGAGTTGACCGGCAAAAAGCCTGTCAACGACCGCCGAAAGCCGGTCAAGCCCGTCACCACTTTTGGCGCAGACGGGGAGGACGGTGGCAAAGGGGAGCAGCTCCGGGCAGACGGCCTGTGTAAGATCCGATTTGTTGATCAGGGCAATGGTGTTGGGCAGCTTTTCGCATACGGCTATGACATCCATATCCTCCTGCGTAAGGGGCTGGGAGCCATCGCAGACGAAAAGTACCAGGTCTGCTTTCTGCGCCTCCTGCTGAGAGCGGGCCACGCCAATGGCTTCAATTTGGTCGTCGGTTTGCCGGATCCCGGCGGTGTCGATCAGCCGCAGGCGGGTATTTCCCAGCAGGACGGTCTCTTCCACCGTGTCCCGGGTGGTTCCTGCAATATCCGTGACGATCACACGCTCATACCCGGCCAGAGCATTCAGCAGGCTGGATTTTCCTACATTGGGCTTGCCGACAATGGCAACGGCCACGCCCTGCCGCAGAATACGCCCCTGCTCATAGCTTTGCAGCAGCCGGGTCAGGGTATCCCGGTCGTTTTCCAAAGAAGCGGCATAGTTTTCCAGGCCGAAATCCGCAATGTCCTCATCCGGATAATCCAAAACGGCGTGAAAATGGCTGCAAAGATTTGTCAAATCATCGTAAACAGGCTGCAGCGCCCGCTGCAGGCGGCCGCCCACCTGCCCGGCGGCATTGGCGGCGGCATCGGCGGTTTCCGATTCGATCAGATCAATGACGGCCTCTGCCTGGGTCAGACCAAGCTGCCCGTTCAAAAAGGCGCGCTTTGTAAATTCTCCCCGCCGGGCGGGACGGGCCCCGGCAAGATACAGTGCCTCCAGTCCTGCACTGAGCACAGCCGGGGAGCCGTGACAGTGAAATTCCACAGTGTCTTCTCCGGTGTAGCTGTGCGGGCCCCGGGTGTATACCGCCATACACTGGTCGATACACCGCCCCTGCCGGTCGTGCAGGGTGCCCAGCATCATTTTGCGGTTAGGGGCCTCCTGCAGAGGAAGACCGCAGTTCAAAGTGAAGATTTTGCCGGCAACCGTGGCACAAGCCTCCCCGGACAGCCGTAAAATACCGATGGCACTGACGGTATTGCCGGTAGATATGGCAGCAATTACATCGGACATAGCCTGTTCGCCCTTTCTTAAAGCTGATAAAATAATTATAGAGTATAACATACAATGCCCCGGATTGCAAATGCTTCCTGCCACCGATGACGGGAAAATGCAAAAAAATGCAAAAAAATTGCGGAAAAGTATTGACAAAACGGGAAATATGGATATAATATTTGTCGAACTGCATACAAGCCTTATCAAGAGTGGTGGAGGGAACGGCCCGATGAAACCCGGCAACCTGTTAAGTCAAGGTGCCAAATCCGGCGGCAAACGAGAGATGAGGATTCGATAGAACGCACATCGGATCCGATGTGCGGTTTTTTCTTCCCAATGGGATGTTAGAGAAGTGCCCCGCAAAGGGGCAGGGTGGAGCTGTCGGGCGTTGGATGGCACACCGGTAAAGAAAGAAAGGAACGAATATGGAAAAAAGACTGTTTACCTCCGAATGTGTTACCTGCGGCCACCCGGATAAGGTTGCCGACAGCATCTCCGATGCCATTTTGGATGCCTGCCTTGCGCAGGATCCCGGCTCCCGTGTGGCCTGCGAGACGATGGTCACCACCAATTTCTGCCTGATCTGCGGCGAGATCACCACAAAGGCTGTGGTGGATTACAAGGCCGTCGCCCGTCAGGTCATCGAAAAGATCGGCTACACCCACCCCGGTGACGGCTTCGATGCGAACTCTGTGGAGATCGTATGCAAAATCCATACCCAGTCGGCAGATATCGCTATGGGCACCAATGATGAGGTGGGCGGCGCCGGCGATCAGGGTATGATGTTTGGCGGTGCCTGCACCCAGACTCCGGAGCTGATGCCCCTGCCGGCTGCCGTGTCCCGTGCCCTTTCCAACCGCCTGACCCAGTGCATCCGCAGCAACGATCTGCTTCGCCCCGACGGCAAGACCCAGGTCTCCGTGGAATTCGATGAGCAGGGCAAGGTGATCGGCATTGATACGGTGGTGGTCTCCGTGATGCACAGTGCGGATTTTGAAATCAGCCAGCTGCGCCGCTATATCCGGGAGGGTGTGATCGCCCCGGTGCTGGAGCAGTACGGCTTCTCCATCGACGATGTTAAGCATATCCATATCAATCCCACCGGCAATTTTGTGATCGGCGGCCCCAACGGCGATACCGGTCTGACCGGCCGTAAGATCATTGTGGATACCTACGGCGGCTATTTCTCTCACGGCGGCGGCGCCTTCTCCGGCAAGGATCCCACCAAGGTGGACAGAAGCGCTGCCTATATGGCGCGCTATATGGCAAAGAACCTGGTAGCGGCCGGCCTGGCTGAGCAGGTGCAGGTGCAGTTGGCCTACGCCATCGGTGTGGCGGAGCCGGTCTCCGTCCGTGTGGACAGCTACGGAACGGGCAAGGTCTCCGATGAGAAGCTGACGGAGCTTTTGCGCAAGACCTGCGACCTGACCCCGGCGGGCATTATCAAAAAGCTTGACTTGCGCCGTCCCATTTACGGCAAAACGGCTATGGAGGGTCATTTCGGCGTATCGGATATGCCCTGGGAGCAGACTGATCTGGCAGAGGAACTGAAAAAGCTGGCATAATACAAAAGCCAAAAGGAGAAGTCCGGCCGGACTTCTCCTTTTTTGGTCAGATCTTCATTTGCGCCTGCAGGTGCATAGAGAGGACGGCCAGAGAGGTGGCCATATTTTCGTTCTGCACCAGCGTATGCTGGGGCACATCCAGATGAATGGGGGCGAAATTCCAGATTGCCTTGATCCCGCACTGGATCATCCGGTCGCACACCTGCTGTGCGTGCTCTGCCGGAACGGTAATGATGCCCATATGCACATTGTGCTCCCGGCAGAATGCCTCCATCTGCTCCATAGGCAGGATGGGCTTTTTATCCGAGGCGGCAGGGCAGGTATCGAATGCGGCAAGGATATTCAGGCCATAGGCCGCAAAGCCGGAGTAGCCCAGAAGTGCCTGTCCCAGCTTGCCGGCGCCCACCAAAATGGCATCGGTGGTATTGTCGTAGCAGAGGTAACGGCTGATATTCTCCACAAGATCTGCCCGGGGATAGCCCACCTTCGGCTTGCCGGCCTTGGAGACCACCGCCAGATCCTTGCGCACCTGCACCTCTCCCATATTCAAAGCGGCGGCAATGCTGGTGGCGGAAATATAGGGAGGGCTGTCCTCCGGAAGCCCTTTTAGATAAGAAAGATAACTGGGCAGCCGCTTCAGCACGGCTTTGGAAAGCTCCTTATGCTCCATAACGGTTCCTCTCTTTCGATACATTTTCTATATCGATTGTAGCACGGCAGAGGGGAATTTGCAAGTGTTTTATACACAGCTCGTCTGCCGCAGAAGCTCCTTTTTCAGCTTCTGCATGATCCGTTTTTCCAGCCGGGAGATATAGGATTGGGAGATCTGCATCCGCTCGGCCACATCCTTTTGGGTCAATGCCCGGGCACCGGAAAGGCCAAAGCGCAGTGTTACGATCTCCCGCTCCCGTTCCGGCAGCTCCTCCACGGCCTGCCGGAGCAGGCAGATATCCACATCATCCTCCAGGGGCCGCAGAATCATATCCTCGTCCGTCCCCAAAATATCGGAAAGCAGAAGCTCATTGCCGTCGTAATCCATATTGATGGGCTCATCCAGAGATACCTCATTTTTCTGATTGGCGATCTTGCGAATGTACATCAGGATCTCGTTTTCAATGCACCGGGAGGCATAGGTGGCCAGCTTGATGTTTTTATCCCGCCGATAGGTGTTAATGGCTTTGATCAGACCGATGGTTCCGATGGAGATCAGATCCTCCATAGGGATTCCGGTGTTTTCAAACCGTCTGGCCAAAAAGACCACCAGCCGGAGATTCCGCTCAATGAGCAGATCCCTGGCCTGCCGGCTGCCCTGCTCCAGCTCCAAAAGTGCCTGCTGCTCCTGTGCCCCTTTCAGGGGTGTGGGCAGCACATCCGGCCCGCCAATATAGTAAAGCGTACCGATCCTGCCGGGAAATTGCCTGTTTTTCATACCGTACCTCCTGTTAAAGCCTGATATTTGCCTTCCTCTCCAATGGCTTCCGGCGCAAAGGCGATCAGCACGCTTCCCCGCCAGGCACCGATCCGTACCCGGGGCATCGCCTTTGCCAGCAGAAAATGACCGGAGCCGGTGACCGTCCGGCAGGGGAGTAGCCGAAAGCCGGGATGCTGCATTGCCGTCTCCACCGGCCGGGCAAGCTCCGCCCGGCTCAGACCGGCCAGCCATTCCCCCAGCGGCGAACCCACCACCAGCACCGGGTAACCGCTGATGGGATCCCGAAGGGTGTGGCCGGTGTCCCGGAGGGCGGTCAGACGGATGCGTTGCGTGCCTGCGGTCAGCTCCACGGGCACATAGCGGCTCTCTGCCCGGAGAAGGAGAAAGCCTGCCCCGCACAGAAGGATCGCCCGCAGCAAATGATTCCCGCCATCCTGCGTGGGGATCCCGTCCACAGCGATCCGCAGCAGGCAAAAGAGCGCACACCTGCGCAGGCCGCCCCGGAAGCCAAAGGCGGTCAGACCGGTAAGTGCCAGTATTCCTGCGTAAAAGATGCCGCCGCCGAGAAAGCGGAGCTGGGGCAGGGTGCACAGGGCGGCATAGCCGCTGTACAGCAGCGCACTCAGCAAACACCGCAGCCGGGAATAATACCTCTGGGCGGCGGTTCCCACGGCCAAAAGCAGCATCGCATTGACCCAAAAGCAGAAAAGGGCGGCAGTAAGCCGGTACTGTGCCATATTCTCCCTCCCCTCGGTTTGCTGCTGTCAGTATACCCCTGCCGGCATTAAAAAGCCGTCGCACCGTTGCCTGCCGTCGCCACCACAAAACGCCACGCCTGCCCCCGCTCCTGCATCTGTCCATCCCGGAAACAGGAAATCCGGCAGATGATTTGCTCATCTGCCGGATGTATCTGTCGATATGTTTTCTTCCCGGATTATTTGGCGAATATTCTTTTCTGCCTTAAACCGGGGCACCATGATCTCGTGGCCGCAGCCCAGACATTTGAGCCGGAAATCTGCACCGGTACGCAGCACACGCCACCGCTTTTCGCCGCAGGGGTGGGCTTTTTTCATCAGCAGGGTATCCCCTACACGCACATCCATGGTCTATTCCTCCGCTGTGTTTTTCTTGATCGTATCCCAGTACTGCTTTGCGGCCTGCTCGGTCTTGTTGGGGCCGTAGGTGTAGTAGGTTTTGCCCACCAGATCGTCTGGCAGGTATTGCTGCCGGACCCAGTGATTGGGGAAATTGTGAGGATAAAGATAGCCCTGCTCCCGCTCCATCGTGTAGGAGTCTGCGTGGACATTTTGCAGATGACGGGGAAAATCGCCCCCCAGTCCGCTGCGTACATCCTCCAGCGCCGCATCCAGCGCCAAATGGCCGCTGTTGGATTTGGGCGCCGTGGCAAGCAGCACTGCCGCATCCCCCAGGGGAATCCGTGCCTCCGGCATACCCAGCATCAGCGCCATATCCACGCAGGCTTTGACGATGGGTAGGATCATAGGATAGGCCAGACCAATATCCTCTGCCGCAATGACCATCAGCCGACGGCAGGCGGACTGCATCTGCCCCACCTCCAGCAGCCGTGCCAGATAGTGGCAGGCTGCATCCGGATCGGAGCCGCGGATGGATTTTTGCAATGCGGAAAGCAGATCGTAATGGTTATCGCCTTCCCGGTCGGCACGCATAGCACTTTTTTGTGCCACAGCCCGGGCATCGGCCAGTGTCAGAGGCAGCAGAGAGCCCTGGGGCTGACCGGCAGAAAACAGCACCTCCACCGCATTCATCGCCTTGCGAAGGTCCCCGCCGCAGGCGCCGGCAATGTATTCCAGTGCACCCGGCTCCGGCTGTGCCTGCAGCGCCGTGCGGTTTTCCAGAAACGCCACAGCCCGGCGAATGGCCTGCAGCGCTGCACTGCTGGAGATCTGCTTAAATTCAAATATGGTGGAGCGGCTCAAAATGGCATTGAAAACATAAAAATAGGGATTTTCCGTGGTGGATGCGATCAGTGTGATCTTGCCGTTTTCAATGTATTCCAAAAGAGATTGCTGCTGCTTTTTGTTAAAGGACTGGATCTCGTCCAGATAAAGCAGTACCCCATCGGGAGCCATAAAGGTATCCAGCTGCGCCACGATGTTTTTAATATCCGCTGTGGAGGCGGTGGTGGCGTTGAGGGTGCAAAGCGTGCGGTTGGTCTGCTTGGCAATGATCTGCGCCACGGTGGTCTTCCCAGTGCCGCTTGGGCCGTAGAAGATCATATTGGGCACATTTCCGGAGTCGATAAGCCGCCGCAGAATGGCACCCTTGCCCAGAATATGCTCCTGACCGTACACCTCGTCCAGCGTTTGGGGACGAAGCAAATCCGCTAATGGCTGATACATATGGCCGCTCCTTTCAGGATTTTTCTGTATTATAGCACACTTGTTTGAAAATTGCACCATCTATTTTCGGAAAAGCGGGGAAAAACTATATGGGCAAAAACAGTGGGTTATCGGTTGACTTTTTTCGTGTTTTATGAGAAAATAACAAGGTTGAATATACAATAAAAGAGGTATGCCTTATGCTGCAATCCAGAACACATAATTGCGGTGAGCTTCGGCTCGCGAACGCCGGCCAGACGGTAACGCTTGTCGGCTGGATGGGAAATGTCCGCGAGGTCGGCTCCAATTTTGCCTTTATCGTCCTGCGTGATTTTTACGGCACCACGCAGCTTGTGGTGGAGACACCGGAGATGATGTCCGTGATCAAGGGGATCAACAAGGAGTCCACTATTTCCGTCACCGGTATTGTCCGGGAGCGGGAAAGCAAAAACCTGAAGCTGCCCACCGGCGAGATCGAAGTTGTCCCCAGTGCCATTACCGTGCTGGGCAAGTGCCGCCACAATCAGCTTCCCTTTGAGATCAATAAGTCCAAGGATGCGGACGAAAATGTCCGCCTGAAGTACCGCTATTTGGATCTGCGGAATCCCGAGGTCAAGAAGAATATCATTCTTCGCTGCCAGGTGGTGGCTGAGCTGCGCCGCCTGATGACCGAGCAGGGCTTTTTGGAGATCACCACCCCGATCCTGACGGCTTCCTCTCCGGAGGGCGCCCGGGATTATTTGGTGCCGGCCAGAAATCACCCCGGCAAATTCTACGCGCTGCCCCAGGCACCGCAGCAGTTTAAGCAGCTGCTGATGACCTCCGGCTTTGACCGTTATTTCCAGATCGCCCCCTGCTTCCGGGATGAGGATGCCCGTGCCGACCGTACTCCGGGTGAGTTCTATCAGCTGGATATGGAGATGGCCTTTGCAACCCAGGAGGATGTGCTCTCCACTTTGGAGACCGTGCTTGTGCCCGTATTTGAAAAATTCGGCAAGTATCAGCGCATTTCCGCTGCACCCTTCCGCCATATCCCCTTCAAGGAGGCAATGGAGCGCTACGGCTCCGATAAGCCCGACCTGCGTATCGACCTGGAAATTCAGGATATTACCGAAGCCGTGGCCGGCTGCGAGTTCGGCCCCTTCCAGAATGCTACCGTCAAGGCCGTTGCCGTGGATCATTTCGATCAGGGCAGAAAGTGGATCGATAAGCTTTTGGCCGATGTGGAAGTGCAGACCGGCAACAAGGCCTGCTGGGTCAAGGTGGACGAAAATGGCGAGTTGACCGGCGGTGTTTCCAAGTTCCTGGCACCTTACCGGGATGTGCTTACCGAAAAGCTGGCACTCAAGCCCGGCAGCTTTGTCTGTATGGCTGCCGGCAAGAAGGCAGTTGCCCAGAAGACTGCCGGCGTGATCCGTACCCTGATGGGCAAGCGGATCCCCGGCCACTTCGACGAGGAGCAGTATGCCATCTGCTGGATCGTGGACTTCCCTATGTACGAAATGGGCGAGGAATCCGGCGAGCTGGAGTTCTGCCACAATCCCTTCTCTATGCCCCAGGGCGGTATGCAGGCGCTGCTGGATGCGGAGGGCAATACGGAAAAGCTGCTTGCCATCAATGCGGATCAGTATGACCTGGTGGTCAATGGCTATGAAAGTGCTTCCGGCGCCGTCCGGAACCACGACCCGGAAATTATGGTCAAGGCCTTTGAGATGGTCGGACTGGGCGAAGAGGATGTGAAAGCCAAGTTCCCCGCTATGTACAATGCCTTTACCTACGGTGCGCCGCCCCATGCCGGCGCGGCGCCCGGTGTTGACCGCCTGATCATGTTGCTTACCGGCGAGGAGTCCATCCGGGAGGTCATTACCTTCCCTATGAACAAGAATGCGCAGGATCTGATGATGGATGCCCCCACCACCGTATCCCAAAAGCAGCTCGACGATGTACACATCCTTATAAACGAAAGCCACTTATAATACAAAAATAAAAGCAGCAGCAAAAATGCCGCCCATTGGCATTTTTGCTGCTGCTTTGTCTTGTCCCCCGCACAACAATCCCCCGAGGAAAGCCACTGCACCCCATTTTATAAATCATCGGCGAAGCCGATACCTTCCGTGGCTTCTCCTGATGGGGAAGCTGGCAAAAATCTCTGATTTTTGACTGAAGGAGAGAGGCTGCCGTCAGGCAACCGTCACCGCTCAAAGCGGTGACAAAGGGTAGTGCGTTCCTGTACCGAAAAAACCAACCGGGGAAAGCAAATTCTATACAATGGATTTACGGAAGGTGTCCCTGATGGGACGATTGAAAAAGTTGCCTGACGGCAACGCTCTCCTTCAGTCACGGCTAACGCCGCGACAGGGTGCATTTTGCAAGGCACACTTTTTAACCAGGTGCGCCTTACTGCACGATAAGCACAGCTTCGGTGTGTAAAGGAATGCTTCGGATTGTGTGACTGGTGGCGAAAGGCTTAACATTATGTCAGCATCAGCGGATACTTACTGAAGTGAAAGCTCGGATTCATACGAAAAACGGAAAAAGACTGTTTTATAGTCCAAGGACAAAAAATGGGTCTGCTGCAAAATTTGCATTTTACAGCAGATCCGTTGCTTTTGCATATCAATCTTCAAAGGTCAGGAAATCCTGATTGCGCTCTTTGAAAACGGCGTAAACGGCTTCCAGTGTTTCCTCGTCCAGCACGGCCATATAGTTCTCCGTTTCCTCGTCCACCGGCTCGATGCGCAGGATCACAACGCCATCGTCTTCGTTTTCCACCGGCAGCAGCACCAGGTATTCCTCACCGTTATAGGGGACACAGTCCAGATACTCAAATTCCGTATCCTCGCCGTTTTCATCGGTCAGAGTCAGGCGGGAGCCCTCTTCTTCCTCCAAAAATTCTTCGTTTTCCATATGTTTACCTCCTGCAGTTTTTCCTTGATTATAGCCTGAAATGGCTGGGCTGTCAACGCTTCTTTTGGGATATTTTTATTGAAAATCCGGTAGCTGTCTGCTATAATGAAGGAAAACAAGAAAGGAAGTCCTGTTATGAAAAAGCTTATCCCCCTGCTTCTGCTGGTCAGCCTGCTTTTGTGCGCCTGCGGTGCTTCCAATGTGACGACTGCCCCGGAGACCGTTCCCACCACGGAGGAGGCCACGGAGCCGCCTACCACCGAGGAGATCACCGAGCCGCCCACGACGGAGCCGCCGGTAGTTTACACCAACCCCCTGAACGGTGAGGAGCTGCAGACCCCTTACACCGGCCGTATTTTCGCCACCACCATCAATAATGTCTCCCCCGCACTGCCCTATCAGGGCGTGAGCCAGGCGGATCTGTTCTTTGAAATGCTGATCAACGACAATGCTACTCGCTGTGTGGCGCTGTTCAGCAATATTCAAGCGGTTCCCTCCGTGGGCTCTATTCGCAGCAGCCGGATGAACTTTGTGGATATCTGCCAGGCCTACGATGCCATTTTGGGTCACGCCGGCTATGGCAATAATGTGCAGGCCACCCTGAATAACCGGGGCGTGGATCACCTGCATCTGGGGAATGTGGCCGGCTACCGGGATCAGGCACGGCTTAATTCCGGCTATGCCATCGAGCATACGCTGTTTGTCAACGGGCAGAAGTTCTTTGATGCGGCCGTCAGCGCCGGCTTCAATGTGGTGCAGCCTGCGGATAAGGATTACGGCCTGCACTTTACCGAGGATGGCACCCCGGCCGGCGGAGAAACTGCCACCCAGATCGAGATCAGCTTCTGGGGGAAAATGTCCCGCTTCTTTTTCAATGAGGAGACCGGCACCTATGATTATTACCTCCACGGCGAGTATATGACCGACGAAAACAATGGTGAGCGGATCACCTTTGAAAATGTGATCATTATGCGCTGCACGGTTTATAACAGCAGCGTTTACCACATTGCGGATGTGGATGGCAGCGGCGAGGGCTACTACGCCTGTAACGGCAAGCTGATCCCCATTTTGTGGCACCACGAAAACCAGTCCGATCCCTTCACCTTCACCCTGACCGACGGTACCCCCCTGCAAATGGGTGTCGGCCATACCTACATCGCTTTCCAACCCGATGTCAGTGACCTGACATACCAATAATCCTCCATTTCCTGTAAAATGCGTTTTGCAGGAAATCTGATCTGTAAAAGTGAAATTCAGCGGCAGAGATCACACCAATCGTGATCCCTGCCGCTGAATTTCTGCCCAATTTCAAAAGAATTCCCCGCCGTCTAAAATACTCCCCCACTCCAGCAGCATACCCCTCCAGATCAATAACAGAACCGGACAACGGTATGCGGGGAGAAATACAGGTGAATTCCCAAAGTAAATTCCACCCAAAATTCCATTGTGGAAGTTACTTTGGGAATTCACTCGCTACAAATATATTGAAATTTTTCTTTTAAGACCGTTGCCTGTGGGGAAAAGCTATGCTATAATAACACTGTATGCACCCAAAAACGACAAGAAAGAAGGTGTGCCGCGTATGCAGGCAGTGGAATATACCGTAGATAAGCAGAGTATGGAAAAGCTGCTGGCCGCCGGAAGCGGCGATGCGGCGCTTCTTTATCTGTACATACAAAGCGGAAACAATCCCTCCGGGGCGGAGCAGTCCCTGAAAATGCACGGTGGCCGCTATTCCTGTGCCGCCGCCACATTGCGGCAGCTTGGCCTGTGGCCGGAGGAAACCGGCCGGATGATCCCGGTGGGGGAACGCCCCAGCTACACGGAGCGGGATGTAACCAATGCCGTGGACACGGATTTCTCCTTCCAGAGCCTGTATGGGGAAATCCAGCGGCTTTTGGGAAGGACACTCAATACGGAGGAGCTGAAGATCATTTTGGGCTTTGTCCGGTATTTGGGACTGCCCTCGGATGTGATCTGCGTGCTGGTCTGCTACTGTAAGGACAGAGCCCGCCGCCGGGGAAGCTTGCGCAATCCCTCCCTGCGTACCATTGAAAAAGAGGCCTACGCTTGGGCAGAGCATGGCATTGACACGATGGAGGAGGCAGCTGCCTTCATTCAGGCGCAGAATGTAAAAAATACCCGGCTGCAAAAGCTGATGAGCATTTTACAGATCCGGGGCAGAGAGCTGACTGCCGCCGAGGAGCGTTACGCCTCCGCCTGGCTGGATATGGGATTTGCCGATGATGCCATATCTGCCGCCTATGAGAGAACCTGCCTGAACACCGGCGGGCTGAACTGGCCGTATATGAACAAGATCCTTCTTCGGTGGAACGAGGCCGGGCTGCACACAGCCGAGCAGGTACGCACCGGAGACAGCAAAAAAGGACAAAAATCCGGCCCGCGGCAGCTGGATGCGGATGAATTGGCAGCCATTGAACGGCTGATGAAGGAGGGATAAGTCTATGGCGTACAGCGCACAGGTAGTCATTCGCGCCCGTCAGCGGCTGGAGCAGAGCCGTGCCCAAAAGGAAAGTCAGACCCGTCAGCACCTGCAGACGGTCTACCGGGAGATCCCCCGGGTCAGGGAGATCGATATGCAGCTTCGCAAAAGTATGGTGATCGCCGCACAGGCACTGTTTTCTCAGGAAAACGGGGCACAGCAGGCTATGGAAGCGGCAAAACAGGCCAATCTCTCCCTTCAGCGGGAGCGGGCAGAGCTGATCGAAGCGGCCTTTGGAAAGGACTATCTGGACGAAAGTCCGGTTTGCACCCATTGCGGTGGTACCGGCTATATTGGCAGCCGGATGTGCACCTGCCTGCAGGAAATCTGCCGCCAGGAGCAGCGCAGGGAGCTATCTCTGCTGGCCTGCGGAGAGAGCAGCTTTGCGGAATTCCGCCTGGAATACTATCCTGATTGCCCGATGGGCAGCAGCGGCATCAGCATCCGGGCTGTAATGAAAAAGACATTTACGGATTGCCGCAGCTATGCCGAGCATTTCGGGGAGCATTCGGAAAATCTGCTGTTTTCCGGCGATACCGGGCTGGGAAAGACCTTCCTTTCCGCCTGTATTGCCCGCAGCGTGGCCGACCAGGGCTTCAGCGTGATGTATGAAAGCGCTGCCCATCTGTTCGAAAAGCTGGAAAAGGCAAAGTTTTCCGGCGATGGAGCGGCAATTGCCGAGGCAGAGAAGTACACCTGCTGCGATCTTCTGATCGTGGACGACCTGGGCACGGAGATGTCCAGCCAGTTTGTGACTGCCGCACTGTATACGCTGATCAACGATCGGCTGCTCAGTGGCCGCGCCACTATTATTTCCACCAATATGACGGCGGAGGAGATGGCCAAACGCTATTCTCCGCAGATCCTTTCCCGGCTCCGGGGCAGCTACCGGCGGGTACCCTTTGTGGGAGAGGACATTCGCATTCTGAAAAATCGGGGGACAGTTCTTTGAAAACAGGAATTTTATTTGATTTGGACGGCACACTGCTGGATACACTGGGTGACCTGACCGACAGCGTAAATGCTATGCTTCGCCATTACGGTTGCCCGGAGCGGACGGTGAAGGAAGTGCGGGATTTTGTGGGCAACGGTGCCCGGCGGCTGATCGCCCTCTCGCTGCCTGGCCGGGAGGATGACCCGGATACAGAGGAAGCACTGGCCTACTACCGGGAATACTATCAGGCACACAGTCAGATCAAGACAAAGCCCTATGCCGGGGTCTGCCAGGCACTGCAAAGGATTGCGGAAAAATACCCTGTGGCCATTGTTTCCAACAAGCCGGACAGCGATACCAAGGCACTGTGCGCAGAGAATTTTCCCGGCATTTATGCCCGGGGCGAAAACGGAGATTGTGCCCGCAAGCCTGCACCGGATATGCTGTTAAAGACGATGCAGGCCATCGGCGTGGAAAAATGCGTGTATGTGGGTGACAGTGAGGTGGATATCCTGACGGCAAAAAACACCGGGGCACCCTGCCTGAGCGTGCTCTGGGGCTTCCGGGACAGAGATGTGCTGGAACAAGCCGGCGCCATCTGCTTCTGCCAATCCCCCGAGGAAATGCCCACCCTGATAGACCGCCTCGCCGCAAAATAAAAGTTATAAAAAAGATCGTTCCGAAAAGGAAAATGTGACCGAACAACTCAAATCAACTGCCCCAATGTTGTGGGTACAAAAGATGAATCATATACGAGCCTGCGCCAACGAAATCGTATTGAACGATATAGTGTATTCATAACAGAGTACTACCTGAAAGAGAAATTCCCGAAGACCGCATTGTTACCAATGTGATCTAACAAAAAAGAGATTGAGCCTAAGCCACTGCCTTAACAGGTGGGCTTAGGCTCTTTCCATATTCATTCACACGCTACCGGAATGCTGATCTCCGTGACGAATTTGCTTAGGTCATTGGTCAGCCCGTAGTCAATCATAGTGATCTCTCTGGAAAAACCGTTGATCTTCAGCTTGTGATCCCGGATATAGGCGAGTAGCTTTTGGTACTGCGCCGGGGCTTCGACGTGGCTGCTGTGAAAACGGATGGTTACGCATAGGCTTTCCGGCAAAAGCATAGTTTCGCCTTCAAAACGATCTTCCTCGTCCAGAATCAAAAAGATACCGTCATAGCTGTCAAGTGGAATGTTTTTCTGCCGTAGGTGGAGCAGTTCCGTTTCCGTCTCCGTGAAATTGCACACGGATTCCAGATAATCCAGTTCCGTTTGTGTAAATTCGTGAATTTTCATCCGTTCACCCTTTCGTCCAATAGAAAATGGGGATTTCGTCACCGCTGTCCCATGTATCAAAATAGCACCCGTCAGCCACGCACACTACATGGCTATCGAGTGCCAGGATATACACGCCTTTGGGATGGTCACGGGCGAAATCCGCAACGGTATAGTGCATTTCTTCCACAAGATACCGCCGAAAGCCCAGCGAATAGAGGTAATCACCCCACACGGCGTTAGCTGACGGCATATCTTTGGCAGAGTAGCCAAACGCACAGAGGGAGAGGAAAACAGCGTTCCACGGCTTGCCTGTTGCCTTGCAGATTGCACGGATGGTGCAATCGCCCACTCGCCCCTTGCCGGGGTTCGGATTATATGGTCGCCAAAGGTTGCTCATTTTGCATCCCTCCTAAAATGGGTATAGAAAAAGCACCATTGCAATTTGCAAGGTGCTTTTATGCTTAATTCATATTGTTTGCCATATCCAGCTCTAATGCAAATAAGATAATATCTTCTGCGGTTACATTTTCTCCGCTTTGCATATAATCAAGGATTGCCTGCGCATCATTGTCGCTGACTGCGCTGCTCATCACTCCGATGACAAAATCTTTGTCATCATACAACTGGCATAACTTCTCGCCCAGCATTAGCTTAATTTTTGTCATGCAACTTCTCCCAAATAGCGTAGGTCTCATCACGAATAAGCTGTTTTCCTATTATTCGATATTCCCCAAAGCCACCATTCTCTACTGTGTATATATACTCTCCGATGGGTTTCCGGAACACGCTCATCCCCCTCTGGGCTTCGGAGATATTTGTTGCAATCTCACTCATAACATGGGCGTATTCTTGTTTTGGCAAGAAAATGGTTTCAAAATCTTTGCTGGACTTTGCAAAGAACTGGATGCCTATATTAAGTTTACCATTATTTCCAGATATGTCAACACCTGAATTATACTTCTTCGCCGCCGCTGTTGCTTTCGCCGCCTGTGACCTGTCCCATTTGGCAATCGTAATGCGATCGGATTGCTTTTTCAGCCCCGTGTCCTCGCAATACTGGTTGTACGCCTTGTTCTGCTGCTGTAACAGGGCGGCTTTTTTCTGATATTTCGCTTCAAAGGCAGCTTTCGTTTCGTCCGTTTGGGCGTTCTCCATTGCTTCACGGTAGCCCATAACCTCACGCTTGGACTTTCTGATCCGGCGTTCCATTGCTCGCTGCTTCTGCTCCGCTTCGTACTGCTTGCGGTTTTCTTCGCTGTCGTACTGGGTGTATGGATTGGTCATCCCCTCGAAAAACGCCGAGAAGCTGTGGCGGCAATTTGCCCCACACAAGCCTGTGACGGTACCATAGCCGGTAGCCGTCACAAAATCTTCGTATTTATCGGTTTTTCCCTTCCGGCTGTAAACCTTGCCTTGCCATTCGGCGTGTTCCGGTCTCGCTCCAATATGGGAGGACACAATCACAAGGTCAACGTCCATCTCGTCCATCCGTGCTTCCGTAATCCGGGCAGAGCCTTGAGAAATGCCCGTTCTCACGCACCGTGCGGTCGCTGTTTCGATTGTGTCCGTGTGTCCGCTGGGATAGGTTATCTTTACCCCCTCGGAAATAAGCCGATCCACGGCTTCCCGTGTGGCTTGTGTACAGCTCACCGCCCCGGACATTACTTGCATATACGCCTGATCGCAGAGCTTAATAAAAGTCTGCTGGACGGCATCGGCGGTGGTGCTGGTGAAGTTCGCCCACTCACCCAAAGTCTGCTCATAGGTGTCTTGCATCAACCGGATAAGGTAAGGCGACTGGGTAAGGGGCAAAGGGTCAAGCTCTGCCGCCCTGTAAATTGTATCGTCATAGGATAGGGCTTGCACCCCGGCATCCTCCATAGCTTCTTTTATCTCCGTCCGCATCAGCCCTGTTGCCTTTGCAATCTCCTTTTGGATGTCCTCTAAGAGGTAGCCAGCCTGTTGCAATGTCTCCAACTGGTACTTGTCTACCGCCGTTAGGACATAATTGTCACCACGGTCAAGCCGTAGCAAAATGCGGTCGATTATGCGTTTGAGGATATCGGCGAACAGGGCAACTATGCCCAGCTGCTTACAGAATACGGAGCATATTCCGAACTTTATAACAGCCGGTTTGATGAACTAAAAAACGCTGATTGACAACGGTGAGCAGAACTGCTGAATGGGTTGGTTGACAAAATTGTGATACACGTTCCCGACAAGAGCAGCGGTCACAGAAAATAATAGATTGAAATTTACTAAAAGACTGTCGGAATTATAAATATTGCCGATGAGGATTGCGTTGCTCTCAACGGCAGACTTGGTATGCAAAACCGCCAAAAGAAGACGGGCTGATAACGCAAAGCGGCGGCACAGCTTTCGCTGTACCGCCACCTTACATAAATACTTCGTTATCGCACCTCGGCTAAACCCGGCACGATCTTTTTTGTTACCAATCCAGCGGATCGGAGTTTTTCAGTTGCAGGCGGAGCTTATCGGCGATCAGGGCGATGAATTCGCTGTTGGTGGGTCGCCCCTTTTCACTGCTGACCGTATAGCCAAAATATTTTTGCAGCGTGTCCATATCCCCGCGGCTCCAGGCTACCTCAATGGCGTGGCGCATCGCTCGCTCGACCCGGGAGGCCGTGGTGCAGAAATGTCTGGCAATATCCGGGTAAAGGATCTTGGTGACCTGTTCCATTACGGTCATATTTTCCACGGCCAGCAAAATGGCATCCCGCAGGTAATGATATCCCTTGATATGCGCCGGAACGCCGATTTCGTGGATCACTGCAGTCACAGCGTATTCCACTCGCTGCCGGGGAAGCACCTGCCGCTCCTGCAAAAGCAGCCGGGCACGCTGCGCCACGCTTTCCGCCTGACAGGGCTTACGGATAAAGTAATCCGCGTACTGCTCCAGCGACTGCCGGAAAATGCAGTCTCCGGAATAGACGGAAGCAATCAGCACCTTCGGCCGGCGGGAAAGATAGTGCAGCGCCTCCAGCACCTCCATACCCTCCACATCTGCCAGCAAAAGATCCATAATCACCAGGTCACAGCCCGATTTCTGGCACATAGACAGCAGCTCATTGCCGCTGTCGGTTTCCCCAATGACCTGAAGCCCCGGTAGGTCCTTCAGTGCCTGAATGACCTGACTGCGGAACGCCTGCTCCCCATCGGCCACGATCACAAGCTTATTTTCCATATGGATTCCTCCTATTTTTATCCCCGCACGGAGCTTTCTTCCCGTCAGGCCGTGATTTTCTGACAATTTGGAAAGAAATGATTTTCGTGCTTGAAATTCCTGAGTAATATGCTATAATGTGATTATAATTACAATTGCACTAACAGAAAGGAGCGAACAGTATGCCACCAAGAGGAAAACAGGCCAGCGGCCTGCTCACGCAGCAAAAGATGCTTCGTGCTGCCGCCATCATTTTTTTAGAAAAGGGCTATGAGCATGCAACCACAGCGGATATCGCCCAAGAGGCGGGGATGACCCCAAGCTCGTTCTTCCGTGCATTCCCCAATAAGGAAGCACTGCTTTTGGAGTTTGTTAAGTGGATTTTTGTGGGGCAGTACGATCTGGCGCACAAGATCAGCGGCGTGGATGACCCGATGTTCATTTGTGCTGTGGAGGGTGCTTTGGAGCTGCACACGGCAGAGCTGAATGATAATCTTCGTGAGCTGTATGTGGCGGCCTATTCTCTGCCTACCACCAGCTTGTACATATACCGGGTAATGTCGGAACGGCTGTTTCAGGTATTTCAAAATTTTGTGCCCAATGCAAGAGCACGGGATTTTTATGAGCTGGAAATCGCGTCGGCCAGTATGATCCGTGGCTACATGGCCGTTCCCTGCGATATGTATTTTACCATAGAGGATAAGATCACCCGTTTTCTGGACTGCGCGCTGAAGCTGTACAATGTGGCAGAGCCGGAACGAAAGCGGCTGATCAATGCCACCTTGGCTATGGATATTCACAGCACTGCCGAGGATATTGTCCGCTCCACCAGAAAGAAAGTGGAGGAGGGGTTGCCTATTACCGGCCAGCTTATTTATGAATAAGGCAGGAGCAGAGCGGGCTTTCGCTCTGCTTTTTTGCGCCCCGGGCGGGGGACTTTTTATGTGTGACTCCAAGTCACAAGTAAAATGATAACTCAGTCGCAACTGCCGTTGTAAGCAACATTGTGACTACGGTCACATATTAACACACATATTCCAATAATGCAATAGCAATTTCCAAAAAATGGAAATATTTGGAAAATTGCCCAATTCCAAACGGTAAAAATCTGTCGAAATCAGGAACCTGATTAGACAAAACCACGATACCTCCCGAATTTCCCCAGTATAAAGCCGCTATCACACAAAGTAACGATGCAGATACGAGGCGAAAATGCGGGGCATCCGACAAAAAAACAGTGGCAATCTGATTCTCAAAGAATCTTACAAATAAAAAATTCCCTGCCGGTGCCGGATCTTGGGCTTTGGTAGGGAATTGTTTTGTAGTTTGGGTGACAGCTGCTTTGATATTGGCTATGAAATGGGGCGTTGCTTCGCAGAGCGGTCAGGGGAGGGTGTGGATTTGGAGTGTTTGGGCGGGACCTTCCAAAAGCAGGCCGGAGATCAGGCCGGCTTGCGCCTCTACGGTGATTTGCAATTGTATACAGTTACACTTGCCATTGCGGATAATCGTGAAGGGCGTGTTGTTTCACAATTCTTTAGTGCATTTCGCAGCAATTTTCGGCAGGCAACGTTATCTTGGCTTGCTTTGATGTTTTATCTGTTTGTTTTACTGATATTTTATCATTTGATATTATCGACAGATGAAGCGATGCATTTTGCACTGGCTGCTGTACTGATTTTCTTGTGTATTATATTTATTTGTGTGTTTGTTATGGTTTTTCCTCTTATAGCCCGCTTTCAAAATTCATTTTTCGCAACAATGCGGAATGCGGTTGCTTTGGGACTTGCAAATCCTGTCCAAACAATTATGATGACGGCTGTTTCGGCGGCTCCTATTATGTTTTTTGCAGGGGGTAAGGACTTTGTGTTACGTGGATACGTTTTGTGGCTGTTGTTTGCTTTTTCTGGAACTGCTCAGATGAACGCATACATACTCAAGCGTATTTTTAGAAAACATACTGAGAATCAAAAAAGGTAGATGTAGATTGTAATAAATGAAAAACAGACAAAATGTGTAAAATACTTATTGCATTTTCATTTAGTATATATTATAATTTAATCGAACAATCAGTAAGTTTTGGGCTTCCTGAAGGAATGGCAGGCTCCGGCGACAGGGAACAGGCATTTCAGGGACAGCGGGGGAATGCACGGTGCGTGTAAGAAACGAGGAAGAATTTCAGAACAAGAAAATCGAGCTGATGGAAAAAGCCTTTGATTGCTATGCTCAGCACGGGCTCCACGCCATTGGCATCAAGGGGCTGGCCGGTGCCTGCGGGTGCACCTCTGCCAATCTGTATACCTATTTTGCGGATCTGGATGAGATGATCGTGCAGTCCACTGCCTACTGTATGCGTAAGGTGGAGGACGATTTTATGGCCCTTGCCCCCCGGCACATCGGGGAGCTGGAGCAATATATCGATGAGATCCCCTACTGGACAGCGAAAAAGCACGGCCAAAAATACCGGCTGATGTATCAGGTTTATACCTGCCCCAAATATCAGGCCAGCGGCAGGGGATTTTTCAGGGAGGCCAATCAGCGGTACGCCGGTTATGCCGCCTCGCTGGAGGGGCGCCTGGGGATTCCCGGGGAGGTCCTTACTCCGCTGATTATTCTTTGGGTCCGTGCCTGTGTCCATTATGCCCTGTTTGGGGATGAATGTTATCTGCAATCCCAGCTCGGTGCCATAAAAAAGGATATCCGGCAGTTTTTGTCAAAAAGCAATGCATTACTAAAGGAGGAAAAAGTATGATGAAAAAAAGAATTCTGGCGCTGTCTTTGTGTGTGCTGCTCCTGATCAGCCTGATTCCCGCCCAGGTGCTGGCGGACAGCGGCTTTGTTATAATCCCCTTTGAGGATGAAACGCCGGATTTTGATAGCAGTGGCGGCTACAGTGCTGCCTCCGGCGAGGAGCTGCTCACGAGCTTGATGGAAATGCTCAATCCCAGCAATCCTCCCGCCTCCTTCGCGGATGAAACCATCACACCCTATAACACCCAAAAGAATGAGGCCTTCACCATTTTGGAGAAGGCAGAGGTTTTCCGGTATTCTTCCATCAGCGATGCAGTCAAGCGGGCAGAATTTTTGGATAATCTGGAATACAAATATGATTCCGGCATTCAAACCTCTAAAATTTTTGCCGATACGGCAGATGCCGCCTCCTTGAACGGTTCTGCTTTGGGCGGTCTGCAATATGCTCAGGGCACTGCCTTTGACCCCACCGGCTGCGGCCGGAGAAACTATGTGGCCATTATGGGCTTCCAGCTGAGCAATGTCAGCCCCGGCGTAGGCTATGCCAAGCTGTACATTCTCAATGCCGATACCAAGCGGGTGGTTCAGGAAATGACCCTGCGGTCGGACGGCAAGCTCTACGATACCATCGTGAAAAACAAATGGCTGCACGTGATCGATTCCCGGAATTTCTTCCAGATCACTGCCGGCGACTATAACGGCGACGGTCGGGACAGTCTGGTGCTCTATGCCGGCGGCATCAGGGACTACGATAATTCCAGCCTGTTTGAGATTATCTGCACCGGTGATGCATCCACCCCCACCTTCACCTCCAAGCAGATTGTGGTCAACGATATGCGTTCCAAGGGCCAGTATTTCCACAATGGCTACATATATGGAAATGACCCCTTTAATGTTGCGGTTCCCCAGGCTCAGCGGATCGTCAATTCCTATCATCCCCGGAACCAGCTGGGTGTCAGCCTGGCTACCGGCGATGTTAATGGGGATGGCATCGACGATCTGGCAGTGCTGTCCTATGCAATGGATATGGCTTCTCAGTATCTTGCCAACTACAGCAGCGCGGTGGAGCCCTGGCTCGCGTTGGGCTTTGGCAAAGCCGGCACCGGCAGCATTCAGGATCTGACTGTCGGCAATGGCCACAACCTTTACAATATGGCCGCCCCCGGTGTGGCAATGGGTGACATTAACGGAGATGGGAAGGACGAGGTGGTGGTTGCCGGCTTCCGGAACCAGTTCAGCAGCTCCGATGTGTATAATATCAAGGATGGCGAGATCAGCTATCAGATTTACAGAGTAACACAGTCAGGCTTTGGTATTACTCCCATCAAGGCAGTCCAGTATCTCACCGGCGATAACGTTTCTCCCCTTTGCAAGGGTACCCGGCTGAAGGAAAATGAATCCGTCATCCAGCAGTTCGGCGTGGAATGTATTGCGGTCAACGGAAAAAACAGCAAGGCAATCGTGTATCTCAACGGCTATTGCTACGATTTCAACGGTACCGACCTGGTATACGGACAGTACCGTTCCGTACCCTATCCCTCTGACCTCAATGGCAAAATAGTTCAGGAAATATTTGTCTACAGCACCTCCAAAGGCAATATTTTTGATAGCGAGAAGGGCGAGGAGGTACTGCTGATTACTTACGGCTTTAAGACATTAGACAATGTTTTTGCACAGGAAGCGGAAAGCAGCTATTTCTTCGCAACCTATTTTATAAAGCCCGGTACAGGCTCCTTTGAAGGAGATTCCCAGTTTAAGCCCTTTATGCCTGCGGAATTCACCTCTGCCGCCGCCGGCACCAATGGCCCCTGCAGCCTGGCCATTGCCTGCGACTACGGAAACGACAGTGTCATCGGCCGCTATGCCGGCAAGGCGTTCACCTATACCGACCCTACCCCCGTCGCTTTTCTGCAGGCTGCGCCCTATTTCGGGGAGTTTGACCCGGGCAACAGCTCCACCACCTACAGCTTCACCGAGGGCTACGAGCTTACCAACGGCAGCTCCACGGAGATCTCCTATAATGTGGGCGTGGCGGCAGAGCTGCAGGCCGGGCCGGTAAAGACCTCGCTGGAGGCGGGCGTTGCCAACGAGCTGACAACGGAGTTTACCGACAGCATCGAAAAAACCTTCACCACTACCTTTGAGGCCAACGGCGAAAATCAGGTCGTTGTCCGGCAGACACTGCTGTATTATTACTATTACGATGTGGCCAATGTGGCCGCCGACGGGACAACGACCTACACCCCCAATGCGCTGGTGATCGCCGTTCCCCAGTACCCGGTGATGGCCTCTTTCTCCGTGGATCAGTATAACGCTCTGGCCACCGCCTATAACACAAAGGTGGCAGCATCCACCGATAAACATATCAATACCTCCCACGTGCTGCCGGTGATTTCCGATGCACTGCGGGAAGAATACTACCTGAATAACGAGGGCAACCCCTACGCCTACGCCGCAGACAGCTCTCAATACACCGGCGGCTGGGATATGAGCAAGGTGCAGGATAACTCCTCCGACAACTGGATGATGCTGTCCCACGCCGGCGGCACCCAATCTCAGGCCTTTACTGTTACCGCCACCAAGGAGCAGACCACCTCCGTGGCAGAGGGCGGCTACACCAACCTTTCCATTATGGCCGGTACGGATCTGAAATTCGTCAGTGCCTACGGCGGCGCCACTGCCAGCTATGAGCGGCTGGATGGCAATATCTATTCCACAGCCGCGATGACCAGCACGGAAACGGCGGGCACCGTGCAGAATCTGGATGGCAACCTGACCTGCTACAACTTTACCTGGAAGCTGATCGGCTGGAAATCCTCCAGGCTGCTGGGCGGTGTTCCCTGTGTCGGCTACGCGGTTCGCTCCCAAAATGCGCCGCCCCAGGCCGTCACCGACCTGACCGCCACCTACAGCGCGGAAAATGGCGGCTGTGTCATTCTGACCTGGACCTCCCCGGAGATTATGGCCGGGCGGGATGCCATCGACTGGTTCTATATCAATTCCGATCAGGAAACCGGCTTTATTGATTGTGTCACCAATGCTGGCGAGGGCACGGAGTACTCCGTCACCATCAGCGTGAAGGATTATTCTCCCCGCTATGCCACCTTTACCGTCTCTGCCTATAATGAAGCCAGCAATGAATCCGGTGCCCCCTCCAACGAGGCCTACTGCCTGTTTGCTGTCAGTGACCAGGAGATCAACAGCCTGATTGCCCAGGCCAAAGAGGACCTGCAGAAGAAGCTGGAGGCACTGGAAAAAGCCCTGGAAGAAGAGACCGACGATCTGGACAAGGCCATTGCGGATCTGATTGAGGCCTATCAGGCGGCGGACAAGCTGCTGAAGACCGAGCTGACCGAGGCACAGGCGCTTTTGAAAACGGAGCTGACAGCAGCGGACGAAGGATTGCAAAAGGCCATTGACAAGGTCAATAAGAATCTGACAGAGGCTGTCCAAGGCCTGCGCCAGGCTACGGAAGATAATCTGCAGACGGCCATTACCGATTTGACGGAAGCCTATCTCAGTGCCGATGCACTGCTGCAGGCAAATATCGACTCCCTGACTGAGGCCCTGGCAGCTTTGGAGCAGGCTATGCTGGAGGCGGATACCAGCCTGCAGGAGGCCATCGCTCAGGTGAAGGCCGATCTGGACGAAGTGAAAAAGGAGCTGGAAGCTGCCCAGGCTGCCGATGTGGATCGGCTGACCCGGCGGATGAATGCTCTGAACAGTGCGCTGGATGCTGCCTATAAGCTGGCAGATGAGCTGCTCAGGAAGGATATCGACGGTCTTTCCCGGCGGCTGGATGCACAGGAAACAAAGCATCAGCAGGATGTGGATGCGCTGCTGGCGCAGATCGAAGCCTTAAAAGCACAGATCGCGGAGCAGGATGGGGTCAACGCCCTTGCCTTTACAACGCTGCAGCAGGAAAACAGCACCCAGCAGCAGGGCTTGGATACCTCCCGCACCATCGCCATTGTTGGCCTGTGCATCGGAAGTGTGTCATTTGCCGGAATGGCCACCTTGCTGCTCCTGCTCCTGAAGAAAAAACACTTCTCAAATAAAAAAAGCGGCTGACCCGCTTTTGGGAGCTATTCCCCATGAAAGGAACAGTTTTTCCCCGTTATTTTGCTTCTCATCTTTTCCTTTCCACTAAGCGCGAAGACTGCCGCACCCGCGACAGCCTTTGCGCTTAGTGGCGTTTTAACGCCTCAGCGTGTAAAAAACGATATTGCTGGTGTGGCAATACCCCAATGAAAGGCATCGCAGCCCGTTTTAATAATCATCGGCGAAGCCGATACCTTCCGTGGCTTCTCCTGATGGGGAAGCTGGCAAAAATCTCTGATTTTTGACTGAAGGAGAGAGGTTGCCACCAGGCAACCGTCACCGCCCAAGCGGTGACAAAGTGCAGTGCGTTCTTGTACCGGGGAAGAACCAAACGGAAAAGCGGAATATACAAAGCATTTATGGAAGGTGTCCCTGCGGGACGATTGAAATCGTTGCCTGGTGGCAACTTTTATTAAAAAGAAGAACCTCTGTTTTGACCTAACAAAAACAGGGGTTCTTTGACAGACTGACACACCGAAGGTACGCTTATCGTGCTGCAAGGTACACTTAGTTCAAAAAAGACCTGATCTGTCTGGAAGACAAATCAGGCCTTTTTCGTGCGAGAGACGGGCAATAAGGTGCGTAAACAGGGGTAAAAACGAAGATTAGGTGC
>CAZTNP010000012.1:0-18274 GCA_964615545.1 uncultured Oscillospiraceae bacterium
CCCACCGGGCTGTCATTCACTCCCGCGACTGCGCTTCGCTTACCCCCGTCAGGGGTAGCCACTGGTGGTATCGGCTTCGCCGATTATTATTAAAACAGGGTGTGGTTTTTCATCCCCCTGGGGGGCTTGCGGGGGGTGGGAAAAATGGGTATAATGGGGGTGAAAAACGCATTATCTGCGGCTTTTGCCGGGATATGGATGAGAAAGGATCCCAAAAATGAGAAAAATCGCCTCCCTGTTTTTGTCCCTTGCACTACTGCTGACCCTTGCGGCCTGCGGCGAGGTGCAAAAGGACAGTTCCACGCTGATCTACGGCTCCGGAGATTACGACACCATCAACCCCATTATGAACGAGCACTGCGAGATCAAGCAGCTGCTTTTTGACGGTCTTGTACGCCGGGACAGCCAGGGGCAGTTGCTGCCCGCACTGGCACAGCGCTGGGAATTTGACCGGGACACCCTGACCTACCGCTTTTGGCTACGGCAGGATGTGACCTGGCACGACGGGCACCCCTTCACCGCCGGGGATGTGAAATTCACCCTGGAAGCCATTATGGATCCGGAAAACGGCTCGGAAAACTATCCAAACTATCAGGAGATCTCCCAAATCCTTGTGGTATCTGACCATCAGATCGAATTTGTGCTGTCTGAGCCCAACTATGCGTTTCTGGACTATATGACCGTCTCCATTCTGCCGGAGCATCTGCTGGCCGGAGAGGATATGTGGGAATCGGATTATTTCCGCCATCCCGTGGGCACCGGCCCCTATTGCCTGACGGACTGGGATGTGGGGCAATCCATCACCCTGACAAAAAATGACCGCTATTTCGGCGGTGTGGCACAGATCGACACCATTATTTTCAAGATCGTTGCCGACGACAATGCCCGTGCTCTCCAGCTGAAAAACGGGGAACTGGATCTGGCACAGATCACCCCCAAGGATGCTGCCGCCCTCAGCGGCACCGCCGGACTGACCATCTACGATATACCCACTGCAGACTACCGGGGCATTCTTTACAACTTTCAAAATCCCTACTGGCAGGAAAATGCCGACCTGATCCCCGCCATCAGCTGCTGCATTGACCGGCAGGCCATTGTGGATGCGGTGCTGCTGGGGAAGGGCTTCCCGGCCTACAGCCCCATTCAGCGGAACAAATACAACGACCCGAATATGGAGCATTACGATTTTGACCTTTCCCGGGCAGCTGCCGCCTTTGAAGCTGCCGGCTGCACCCGGGACAGCCAGGGCTACTGGTGCCGCAACGGCCAGCGGATCGGCTTTACCATCAGTGCCACCCCCGGCGATCAGGTACGGATCGATATGGCGCAGATCGCCGCCCAGCAGCTCCAGCAGGCAGGACTTGCGGTTCAGGCCGAGGTTCCCACAGAGGGCATCGACTGGAGCGGACAGCAGGCGTGCATCATCGGCTGGGGCTCCCCCTTTGATGCGGACGACCACACCTACAAGGTGTTCGGCACCGGTATGGGTGCCAACTATTCCGGCTATTCCAACCCGGATGTGGACAAATACCTGACCCTTGCCCGCCAGACCGACCGGGAGGAAGAGCGGGCCGCTTACTACAGCCAGTTCCTCAGCGCACTGGCACAGGCGCCGGCCTACACCTTCTTCTGCTATCTGGATGCGGTATTTGCCGCCAGCACCCGTCTGCAGGGGCTGGATGAAACGGTGCTCCTGGGGCACCACGGCGTGGGCATTTTCCAGAATGTCACCCAGTGGACATTGTCCGACTCCCAGTAATTTTCCAAAGAAAGAAGCGTTCCTATGGACGAGCTGCTGACAATTGAAAAGCTCCGTGTGGGCATCCGCACCTCTTCCGGGACGGTTCAGGCCGTCCGGGATGTGAGTTTTTCCCTCCATCCCGGGGAGGTTCTAGCCATTGTGGGGGAATCCGGCTGTGGAAAAAGCATTCTTTGCAAAAGCATTATGAAGCTTTTGCCCCGCACCGCCAAAATCGAAGGTGGCCGGATCCTTGTGGAGGGCACCGACATCACCGGCTACACCGACCGGGATATGCGAAAGCTTCGGGGAAAGCTGTTTTCCATGATCTTTCAGGACCCTATGACCGCCCTGAATCCCACCATCCCCATCGGCCGGCAGATTGAGGAGGCCGTAGCTGTACACGCCCCCCGGCTTTCCCCGGAGGAGCGCCGCAGGCGTGCCCTCAGGCTGATGGAGCGGGTAGGCATCCGGCAGCCGGAAATGCGGTACAACCAATATCCCTACAGTTTTTCCGGCGGTATGCGCCAGCGCAGTGTTCTGGCCATTGCCCTGGCCGGGGAGCCGAAGATCCTTCTGGCTGACGAGCCCACCACCGCTCTGGATGTGACTGTTCAGGCGCAGATCCTGGAGCTGCTTCAGCAGCTCCAGCAGGAGCTGGGCACCGCCACGGTGCTGGTATCCCACGATCTGGGCGTGGTGGCACGGGTGGCTGACCGGGTGGCCATTATGTACGCCGGGCGGATCGTGGAGATCGGCACGGCGGAGGAGATCTATTACGATCCCCGACACCCCTACACCTGGGCACTGCTCCAGTCCCTGCCTGCCCTTCACCGTGGCGGCGGGGAACTGCAGACCCTTCCGGGTATGCCCCCCTCCCTGATCGATCCGCCGGCAGGAGATGCCTTTGCCTGCCGGAATCCCTACGCCCTGGAGATCGACTATCAGCAGGCGCCGCCTATGTTTGCCGTTTCCGATACCCACTATGCCGCCACCTGGCTGCTGGATCCCCGGGCACCGAAAATCGAACCACCCACAGGAGGAAAACGCCGTGTCCCATAAGCTTCTGGAAATTTCTCAGCTTTCCCACACCTTCCGGCTGGGAAAGCATTTCTCCGTTCCGGCCCTGAAGGATATTTCCTTTACTATGGAGGCCGGGGAGATATTCGGCCTGGTGGGCGAATCCGGCTGCGGCAAATCCACCCTGGCCCGCTGCGTAATGAACGCCTGCCGCCCCACCTCCGGGAAAATTCTCTATCAGGGGATCGACATCTTCGATAAACACGAATTTCGGAAAAACCGTGCTGTGCTGCAGCAGCGGCGGCAGATCATTTTTCAGGATTCCACCTCCAGCCTGAACCCCCGTATGACCGTTGAGGATATCATTGCCGAGCCTATGCGCATCCACCGGATCCGCCCGAAACGAGGCTCCCTCCGGGAGGAAGCGGCCTTCCAGCTGAAATATGTGGGGATGGACGAAAGCTATCTGCGCAAGTACCCTGCCGAGCTTTCCGGCGGACAGCGGCAGCGGGTGGCCATTGCCCGGGCCCTTTCCATGGAGCCGGAGCTACTGGTGGCGGATGAGCCCATTGCCTCCCTGGATGTATCCATTCAGGCGCAGATCGTCAATCTGTTCCGCCACTGCAATGCCGATCACGGCTGCTCCATTTTGTTCATCGCCCACGATCTGGCTATGGTGGAATACCTCTGCTACCGGGTGGGCGTAATGTACCGGGGGCGGCTGGTGGAGCTGGCACCGACACAGGCGCTTTACTCCCATCCCCGGCACCCCTACACTCAGGCGCTTTTGCAGGCCATTCCCGTGCCGGATCCCATTGCTGAGCGGAGCAGGCCGCCCCTGTGCCTGGAGGACAGTGAATTCCCTACACAGGGGCAGCTTACGGAGGTTGCCCCCGGCCACTTCGTGCTGCAAAAGGAGGCGGTGCTATGAAGGGCAGATGCTTTGCCTGCTACGGAAAAAAGCTGCTGATCCTGCTGCTGAGCGTACTGCTGCTGTCCATAGCGGTGTTCTATATCTCCCGGCTTGCCCCCGGCGACCCGCTGGTTGCCTACTATGGCGAGCGGACAGAAAAAATGACTCCGGCGGAAAAGGATGCCGCCCGGCAGCGGCTGGGGCTGGATGAACCCATCCATATCCAGTACCTGCGCTGGCTGGAAAACGCCCTCCGGGGGGATTTTGGCATTTCCTATCAATACAAACAGAACGTGCTGACCGTCATCTCTCAGCGGATCGGCTGCACGCTGCTTTTGGGCGGCACCGGCTTTGTGCTGATCTTTTTCGGGGCACTGGGGCTGGGGCTGCTGTGTGCCTGGTTTGAGGATCGCTGGCCGGATAAGCTGCTGTGCCGGGTGGGCACGGTCTTCAGCTGTATTCCGGAATTCTGGTTCTCGCTGCTGCTCATTTTCTTCTTTTCCGTCACCCTGCACTGGCTTCCCAGCAGCGGTGCCTACGCCATCGGCCACAGCGGAGACCTTTCCAGCCGCCTGCGCCATCTGATTCTGCCGCTGACGGTGGTCACGGTGCAGCATCTTTGGTATTACGCCTATCTGATCCGCAACCGGCTTTTGGAGGAGGCCCGGGCAGACTATGTGCTTTTAGGAAAATCCAAGGGGCTTTCCAAAGGGCAGCTTCTGTTCGGCCACTGCCTGCGCAATGTGCTGCCCACCTATATCGGCATTATGGCCATCTCCGTGCCCCATATCATCGGCGGCACCTACATTGTGGAGACGGTGTTCAGCTATCCCGGCATCGGGGCACTGGCCTACGAAAGTGCCCGGAACCACGACTATAATCTGCTGATGGTGCTTTGCCTGCTCACCGGCATCGCCGTTCTTTTCTTCAGCCTTCTGGGCAACATTCTCAGTGAACGGATCGACCCCCGGCTGCGGGCGGAGGACACATTGTCCGGAGAGGAGGCGGTACTGTGAGCGAACAGGAATTATTTACCGTTGTGGGGATCCGTGATCCGCAGCTGAGGACACAAAAAAGGAAAGCCCCCGGAAAGGACTTTCCCTGGCTTTCCGCCGCTGTGCTGGTGGGGCTGGCAGTGCTTTGCCTGCTGGCACCGGTGCTTACCGGGAAGGATCCCACCTATCTGAATCTGCAGCATTGCAATCAGCCTCCCTGCCCGGAGTTTCCCTTTGGCACCGACAGCCTGGGACGGGATATTTTCGCCGGCATCTGGTATGGCGGCCGGGTATCCCTGACCGTGGGCTTCCTCTCCACCGGGATCGCCACCGCCCTTGCCATTCTCTACGGCAGTCTCAGCGGCGTGGCGCCGGACTGGCTGGACGGTCTGCTTATGCGCTTTGCGGAGGTCTTTCTCAGTGTGCCCGGTCTGCTGCTGGTGCTGTTTTTGCAGGCCATTTTGGGCAGCAGCTCTGTGCTGAGCCTTTGCGTAGTCATTGGTGTCACCGGCTGGGCGGATATGGCAAAGGTCATCCGCACCGAGGTGCGGCAGCTTCGGGTCAGCGGCTATGTTACGGCTGCAAAATGTATGGGCGGCGGCTTTTTCCATATCCTGCGGCAGCACCTTGCCCCCAACTTTGTGGCCTCCATTTTGTTTATGGTGGTAATGAGTGTCCGGGGTGCCATCGGCAGTGAGTCCACCCTGAGCTTTATGGGAATGGGTCTGCCGCTGGAGACCGTTTCCTGGGGCAGTATGCTCTCCCTTGCGGAGAAAGCACTGATGACCGGTGCCTGGTGGAGCATTCTGATCCCCGGTGCCTTTCTCATCGTGCTTCTGCTGTGCCTGACAAGCCTTGGAAACTACCTGCGCAGATCCACCCTTCACAGCGATTCCTGCCTTTAACAAGGCATTCTTCCCTCGCCAAAAAGCACCGCTGCCCCATTGGATAAGCCAATGGGGCAGCGGTGCCTTTTTATTGTATGGGGAAGAATTTTCCCAGATGGAAGAAATAAAGCTGTGCGGACACAACAGGCTTTTCAAAAATTTGGGAAAGGGCGTGGGCATAAGCCTCCACCTGGGGACGGTACTGCTCTGCCGCCGCCGGCGCCGTCTCCTCCGTCACCCGATCTGTTTTGAAATCCACCACGGTGATGCCCGTCCGGTCGATCATTGCGCAGTCCACCACGCCCTGCAGGAGGATTTTTTCTCCCTGAAGACCCGGTGCGTATTTTTCACCGTCATCCAGCACAGAGAACTTAAATTCCCGCAAAAGGGACGGGGCGGTCTGCAATTTTCTCCCCAGAGGCGTATCGAAAAACCGCCAAAGCACCGTCGGCTCCACCGCAGACAGCGTATCCGCCGGCAGTTGCCCGGAAAGTGCCTGCAACGCCGCTTCCGTGGCGGCAAGGCTGGTGCAGTCGGCAAAGCGGATCTTCTGCATCACCGCGTGGACGGCATTGCCGTAGGCCGTACCGCTTTTTTTGCTTTCGGCCGCAAAGGAGGGCTTCCGCCAGTAATGGGGTCTGTTTTTGGGGGGCGGAGCATTTTCCGCCGCCTCCTGATCCTTTTCCCGCCCTTTCAGCTGGGTGGCCGTCTGCTTGGAGGGGAAGGCCGTGGCAGCCAAATGGGGGTAGACATAGCCCAAGGAATCCTCCAGCCGCCGCAGATCCATCTCCGTGGGCAGTTCCTCCGGCAGCTCCTCCGGGGTCTGCACCCCGACAGGGGCAGCAGAGACCTGCTCCACCACCTGTACCCTCCAGGGCAGCTGCCGGACGGACACGCAATCTGGCTTGCCTCCCAAGCGGAACAGCGGCTCCGCCTCCGTCCGCTGCAGGGCAGTCAGCAGCACCCACGTGCCGGGGCAGGTGGCCCCTGCCGTCAGCAGGGTGCGGTCGCAAATATCCATACAGCCCACCAGTGCCTCCAGCTCCTTTTGCAATGTCTTGGAGGCATAGGTCATAATCAGCCGGTCACGGGCACGGGTCATCGCCACATACAGCACCCGCATTTCCTCGGAAAGAGACTCGGACAGCATTTTTGCGGCGATGGCCTTTTTGGCAACGGAGGGGTACCGCACACGGCGGTACTGATCCACGCAGTTCATACCGATGCCCAGCTCCTTATGGCAAAGCACCTGCGCCCGGGCATCCTCCCGGTTGAAATCCCGGGAAAGGGCACACAGGAATACCACAGGGAATTCCAGTCCCTTGGATTTATGGATGCTCATAATGGTCACGGCGCCGGCAAGCTTTCGTTCATTGCCGGAGGACAAACCCTTTTCTTCCGCTGCGGCAAGGAAATCCAAAAACTGTGTCAGCTCCCGCTGGCCGGAATTTTCGCAATCGGCGGCAAGCTGGTAAAAGGCCTGCAAATTGGCCGTGCGCACCTGGCCATCGTCAAAGGCGCCGAAAATACTGTCCATATGGGTGTGTACAAGGATCTGCCCGATCAGGCCGGAAAGGCTGCCGGCTCTTGCCTCCGCCCGGAGAAGCCGGAGCGTTTCCAAAAACGCCTGTGCCTTGGGCATATCCGACTGCCGGAGGGAGTCATACACCGGCTTTCCCCGGCTGTTGACCCGCAGTGCCGCCAGATCGTCGGCGGTAAAGCGGAAGATCCGGCTGCTGAGCACCGCCAGCAGCGGAATATCCTGCAGGGGATTGTCGATCACCTGCAGCATAGCATAAAGGAAGCTGATCTCCTCCGTCTGCAGCAGGTCACCGCCGCCCCCGAAATTGACCCGGATGCCCCGGCTTTCCAGCGCACACCGGAATTCCTCCCCCACAGAGCCGGGGGAACGAAGCAAGATCACAATGTCATCGGCAGTGATGGGGCGCAGCGTATCCTTCTGCCGCACCATATGGGTGCCGTCCAGCAACTCCTGGATCCGCCGTGCGGTGTAGGCCGCCTCCTCCGCGTAGGTATCCTCCTCCACGGCGATGGCGCACAGCTCCACCTCCGTCTCCGGCACGGCGATATGGGGAACGCCCTCGTAAAGCATTTCCTCCTCGCCATAGCTTAAGCCGCCCACCTCCGGGGACATACAGCCGCAGAACACATCGTTGACCGCCTGAATGACCGGCATAGCCGAGCGGAAATTGCTGCTGAGCATCACCTTTCTGCCCTGCATCGGGGCAGCCTCTGCCGCCGGGACATAGCTATGGTATTTTTCCAGAAAAATGCCCGGATCTGCCAGACGGAACTGATAAATGGACTGCTTCACATCTCCCACCATAAAGCAGTTCTGCCTTTGGCGGGTCAGGGCAGAGAAAATGGCATCCTGCACCGCATTGGAATCCTGATATTCATCCACCATAATTTCCCGGAAGCGGGAGCCGATCTCGTCGGCCAGGGCCGTGGGCGCCGTCCGGCTGCTGCCCCAGAGCAAATCCAGCGTTCTGTGTTCCAAATCTCCGAAATCCAGGATCCGCCGGGCCGCTTTGGCGCTGCTGTAGGCAGCGGAGAAGCGTTGCACCAGCTTCACCAGTCCGTGAGCGGCCTGGGCGCAGCCTTGCAGATCCCGGAGTACCTGCTCACTGGAGTCGGCAAAGGGCTTGAGCTTTTTGGCAAGCTGCGCCTTGCAGTTGTCCCGCACCGCCTTGATCCGATCCCGCAGTACCTCATCGGTGCAGTTTTTGGCAAAGGTCATTCTGCCAAAATCCACATTTTTATTGGCCACCACCTCATCCCAGGTGGTTTTCTGCCGCAGTGCCTGAAGCTGGTCCGCAATCTTCCACAAAAGGGCGGCAGGCTTTTCCATCGTGCCGTTTTCCTCCGCCAGCCGGGCGCATTGGGTGATCGCCTGAAGCTGCAGCTCCAAATGGCTGTGAAGCTGCTGCAGCAGAGATTGTCCCCAAACCGTCTCCGAGGCATCGGTCACTCCCTGTGCATCCGCATTTTGCAGGCACTGCTCCAGCCATTTTTCCGGATTCGTATGGCACTGGGCACTGCTGTACACCTGCAAAATGATCTGCGGAATACTCCGGTCGTCCCGTCCCAGCTCCTGGGCATCAATGAAGCTCAGCTCCTCCGGCTCACCGGTCTCATAGAGCTGTTCCATCAGCTTATCCAGCACCTGAAGCCGCAGCAGCTCGCTTTCCCGCTCATCCGCCACCCGGAAATCTCCTGGGATATCCAGCCGGTAGGCATACTCCCGGAGAAGCTCGCCGCAGAAGGCGTGGACGGTGGAGATCTTTGTCAGGTACAGCCGCTGAAGCTGGCGCTGCAAATGCCGGTTGCCCGGATCCTCCGCCAGACGCTCATTGAGCTTGGATGCGATCTTGCCCCGCAGCTCTGCCGCTGCCGCCTTGGTATAGGTGATCATAAGAAAATCATCCATATTGGTAGGCTCCACCGGATCGGTCAGATACATCAGCAGCCGATCCACCAGCACCTTCGTCTTACCGGAGCCGGCAGCAGCGGACACCAGCAGCCTGCCGCCCCGATCCTTGACCGCCTGCTCCTGCTGGGATGTCAATTGTTCATCCATTGGCTTTTTCCTCCCTTTCGATCTCCTGCCAGAACCGCTCCGCAGTCATCGCCTGATAATTCCGCCGTCCCTCCACCTGCTCTGGATGGCACACCATCCCATAGGGACAGTAGCGGCAGGGATTGTGGCTGCTGCCACGGGTGTAGGGATCGGCGGTCACCTGACCCTGCCCGATCTCATCCACCATCCGGGAAAGCAGCCGGAATACATATTTTTTCAGCATAGCAAACTGCTCCCGGCTGGCAATATTGCCGGTGAGCGTGCCATCTTTTTTCCGTGTCACGCACAGGCGCCGGGGCTCCTGGTTATGCTCCATGGCATACAGCACCGGCTCCTCCTCCAAGAGCAGGCCCTTCCGGCGCATATCCTTGCTGTGTGCCTCCGCTGCCGCCTCCGGGGACAGGGAGCCATCCGCCGACACCATCGGCACCCGGGCGGGAAAATACTGGACACCGGCACCCACCGGCTTGCCGCCCAGATACGCCTCGCCCCCATCCTCCAAGGCATACAGGTAAAGCAGCATTTGCAGCCCCAGTCCGTTAAACACATCGCAATAGTCAAAATCCTTTTTGCCGGTCTTGTAGTCCACCACCCGGACATATTTGCCGTCGGGTGCTTCCCAGGTATCCACCCGGTCCACAAAGCCGCCCAGCTCCGCCTGCATACGCCTGCCGGAGATGGAAATGGGGGGCATTTTGCCCTCCTCTCCGAAGGAAAGCTCAAAATCCCGGGGAGCAAAGCTGCTTTCCTGCATTTCCTCCCAAAGCTCCTGCACGATCATCTCCACCTCCCGGAGATTTTTCCGGAAGTGGTAAACCAGCCGCTCGGTGCTGATCTGGCGGAACTGCTCTTCAAAGTACTGCTCCGAAAGCTCCCGGGCAAGTGCCAGGGTATCCTCCAGAGAAACCGCCCGGAAGCCGCCCCGGCGAACGATCTCCCGGCCGCATTCCTCCAGCACCGCGTGTACATAGGTGCCAAATTCCGCCGGGTCGATTTGGGCAGGCTTCCGCTCCTTGGCCGAAAGGCCGTACCGGATAAAATAGGACAGGCGGCAATCCGCCAGCCGGTCGATCTGGGAGGCGGAAAGCTGCAGCTTGTCGCCATAAAGACCGCGAATGTGCTCAGCGGATACGCTGCCCAGCTCGTGGCAGCCGCTTTGTGCCACCGCCTCATAGGCTTCGGAAAGTCCCAGCTGCCGTGCCTTCTCCGGCTCCCGGCAGGCCACAAGACAGGCTGCCGCCTCCCAAGGATCTGTCAGGGCCGCACCCAACCGGGGCGTGGCTGCCTGAATTCCGCCGCTCATCCGGGCAAGGCGACTGAACAGGAAGGAGGGCTGACTGCCGGAGCAATAGACCCAAGCCGTTTCCTCCGCACCCCGGAAAACCTCATAAAGCTCGGAAAACTGAGTCTGCAGGCCGTCGATGGCGCCGGGGTTCACCGGTACGCCCAGGCTGTGCAGCACTGCCCGCTCCTGATCATTCAGCACACCTGCACTGCCGCCGTAGGAAGGCACCAGACCTTCATTGGCACCCAGGAAGAAAAGGTGCTTTTCTCTCTGGCAGCGCATTGCGCTTACCGTGCCGACGGTGACCGCATCCAGCATAGAGGGAATGGTGCCCACATCGTACTGGCTGAGCAGCAGCTTCAAAAGTCTTGTAAAGGTCTCGCTGTCCCACTGGGTATCGGGCAGTACATCATAAAGCTGCTCCAGCGCACCGATCAGGATCTCCCAAAGCTGGTTCATAATCTGTGCGCTGCGATTGTCGCCGCTTTCATCCATACGCCCTGCCATTGCCTGCAGGCGGGTGCTCAGACGGATCTCCTCCAAAAAGGCATACAGCGCCGTCACCTGATCGCGAAGCTCCCCGGCTGTCCGGAAGCCCTCCCGAAGTGCCTGCAAGGGTGCCACTGCCTTCTGCCGTGCCTCCTCCAGCTCCGCAAGGCGCTGCGTATCCCGCTGTGTCCATTTTGTGCCCATTCCCCGGGGATGCTTTTCCCAGGGGTGCAGCCAGCCGGCACCATCCACCGACCAGAGCACCGCATAGTTTTCCATCCGGTCACACAGCTCCGGCGGCACCGGGGAAAGCATAGATTTCAGGTAGCGAAGCATTTCCTTTTGGGAAAAGCCGCTCAACGCCGCATCCATAGCGGTCAGCACGGTGTGGATCACCGGCTTGCTCAGAATATCCTCCGTGCCGGAGAGATAGAAGGGAATATGCGCCCGCTGCAAAATGCCGGCGATGGGCTCCTGATAGCCCGCCCCATCGGACAGCACCACGCTGATATCCCGGTAGCGGCAGCCACCCTGCACCAGTGCCAGGATCCGCTCTGCGGTGTCCTTGCATTCATCGTATACGGAGACAGCCTGCAGGGTATGCACATTTTCGGCAGTAAAGCCCGCCGGGATCGTGCCCTGCAGCAAAAGGGACACGCTCCGGGAAAGGGGCGTTTCCTCCGGCTCCAAACGGAGGGTCTGTACCGGGATCCCATTTTGCTGTGCAAAGCGCAGCAGATCCCCGGCGGTCTTGCCGGCTTTTTCAAAGGCCATATGAGCAGAGCCCGGCGTATCGCAGCTCAGCCCCAGCATCACCTGCGGGCTGTGCAGCAGCAAATGCTCCACAATATCCATATGCTGCCGGGAAAAATCCGGGAAGCCATCCAGATAGAAAATATGGTCGGCAGCAAAGCTGCTGTCCTCCAATTGCTCCAAAAGCCAGGTCATCTGATCCCGGGGATCCCGCTTGCCCTGGGCGCAGATGCTGTCGTAGGCTTCCAAAATCAGGGAAAGCTCCTCTAATTTCTGCGCAAGGTTTCCCTGGGTCCGGCGGGAGGCCTCCAGCAGGTCACCAGGCAGAATGCAGCAGCGCTTGAATTCATCCACCGCATCCAGCAGTGCCGTCAGAAATTCCGGCTTCGTCTCCAGTGCACCGTAGGCCTTGAGCCGGCTGTGGAGCTGCCGGGCAGCCGCCGCCATTGCCACCACCCGGCCGCCGTTATCCAGGCATTCCATCACCGGGCTGTCCGTCTCCTCTGCCACACGCTTGCACAGCCGCTTAAAGGAAAGCACCTCCGCGTACCGGCTGGCCGTGGCACCGGCCTGCTGTGCCAGCTCCCGTTCCGTCTGATGGCTGATCAGCTCCGGAACCATCCAGATCCTGTTTCCCCGCCGGCTGTGCACATCCCGGGTCAGACTTTCCAGAATGTACTGCCGGCTTTTTTTATGATCGGTGCTTAAAACCAATATCAGCATACTTTTTCTCCTAACAAAAAGCCTGTACCGGAAGCCGGTACAGGCGCTTGATCATACAGGCTTGCAAATATATACCTGCGGATAATTCTCCCGCAGCATATTGCAGATCACGGCAGCATATTCAAAACTTTCCACCAGGGCGAAAACCGCCGAGCCGGAGCCGGTCATCTGCTGTCCCACAGCGCCGTAGCTGTGGAAAATGGACTTGATGTAATTGATCTCCAGATGCTCCTGTGTCACCACCGGGTCAAATACATTGCACAGATTTTCCGCCACCTTTCCCAAATCCCCTGCCAAAAGGGCACTTTCCATTGCCTGATGATTGGGGCGGCAGGCGATGGCCTTCTGATCCAGCTGCCGGTAAAGCTCCGGGGTAGATACGGAAAATTCCGGCTTGCAGACCACAATGCAGCAGTCAGGCATACCGGGCAGCGTACGCAGCCGTTCGCCACGGCCCTCTGCCATTGCCGTGCCGCAGACCGTGCAGAAGGGCACATCGCTGCCCACCTGCGCGCCCAGCTCTGCCAGTGCCAAAATGGAGAAGGGCGCACCATAGTGCCGGTTCAGTGCCCGCAGGACAGCCGCAGCATCTGCGCTGCCGCCACCCATACCCGCCTCCGAGGGGATCCGCTTGGTAATGCGGATGCTGAGCCCCTGGGGATCCTTTTTGGCAGCCGCAAAAAACACCTCTGCCGCCTTCCAGGCCAGATTCCGGCTGTCTGTGGGAATGCCCTCCTTGTCGCAGGTAAGGCTCCAGGGCTTTCCCGTGCCCACATCTATCTCAATGTCATCCCGAATGGAGACGGTCTGCATAATGCTTCGAATGTCGTGATATCCGTCCTCCCGCTTGCCCAGCACATCCAGTGTCAGGTTCAGCTTGGCGAAGGCGCCCTCATAAAGTGTTGTCATAATTCCGTCCTCTTTTGTTATGATGGCTCTATTATACAAAACAGACCGGATATTTTCAACTGGCAAATGGTATAAACCGGCAAAAAGCCGGAAACAATAGCCCTGTATACGGAGGAAGCGGACAGCCTCAGGGCACGCTCCCCAAAAACGGAGGTATGATTATGGATATGCTTGCATGGATTCTTTCGATCATCGGTTCCCTGAACTGGGGACTGATCGGCCTGTTCCGATTTGACCTGGTGGCCTGGATCTTTGGTGGACAGTCGGCAACGGTGAGCCGGATCGTATATACGGTCATCGGTCTGGCCGGGCTCTGGTGCATCACCACCCTGTTCCGCCGTCCCCCGGTCTCCCAAAACGAATAAATTTCTTAAGATTCTGTCCGGCGGGTTGCAAAACCGCCGGACAATGCTATAATGGAGAAAAATACAGAAAAATAAGTGAGGAAATACATATGTTGATCCGGATTTTGCAGACGGTCTGCCTGATTATGGGCGGGCTGCTGACGGTTGCCTTTGCCTATCAGGCGGTATATCTGTTTGTTCCTTTTTTCAAACGCACGCCGGAAAAGGCACCGGCCCCGCAGCCCGGCGGCAAAAGAAACTATGCCGTGCTCATTGCCGCCCGCAATGAGGAGGCGGTGATTGGCCATCTGCTGGATAGTCTCCGGGCGCAGACCTATCCTGCCGGGCAGCGGCAAATTTATGTGATCGCAGATAACTGCACCGACCGCACCGCCCAGATTGCCCGGGAACACGGAGCCACCGTCTTTCTCCGGGAAAACCGGGAGCAGGTGGGCAAGGGCTACGCCTTGGCTTACCTGCTGGAGCAGCTGCGGCAGACACCGCAATACGACACCATTGATGCCTTTGTGATCTTCGATGCGGACAATGTGCTGGAGCCGGATTATCTGGAAAAGCTCGACCGGGTCGCCGCTATGGGCTACCCCGTCTTTTCCGGCTACCGCAATTCCAAAAATTTCGGCAGCAGCTGGATCTCTGCCGGGCACGCTATGTGGTATCTCCACGATTCCGCCCATCTGAACCGTTCCCGGATGCTGCTGGGCGTGGGCTGTATGGTCACCGGCACCGGCTACGGCTTTACCAAAGCGCTTTTTGAGCAGCTGGGCAGCTGGCCCTTCCACACCCTGACGGAGGATATTGAGTTTGGCACCTGGTGTGCCGTCCACGGGGTGAAGATCGGCTATGCCCACGATGCGGTGCTTTATGACGAACAGCCCATCACCTTCCGCACCTCCTGGAAGCAGCGTACCCGCTGGGCCCAGGGCGGCATTCAGACCTCCCTTGCCTATTTCCGCCAGTACGGAAAAGGAATGACGCAGGGGGGCTGGGCAGGCTGGACAAGCTTTGAGGTGATGACTCTCTCCCTGTGGGGCTACGGCCCGGCAGGCCTGTGCGGTGTGCTGGCCTTTGTAACAGCGCTGCTTTCCGGCGGTCTCCCGGCGGCGGGCGTTTCCCTGCTGGCCGGTCTGGCCGGCACCTACTTTTCCATGCTGTTCATCGGCGGCCTGACACTGCTGACCGAGCACAAAAAGCTCCGTGCCACCACCGGGCAGAAGTGGATGGCTCTTTTCAGCTTCCCGGTCTATGTTGCCACCTACCTGCCGGTAGCCGTCTGCTCCGTATTCCACAAATTCCACTGGGAACCTATCCCCCACACCCAGTCCGTCTCCGTCCAGGACCTGCAAAATACCCCCTGACCCTGCTACGGGTAAACAGGGCGATATAGAAAGCTTATTACATCAACTTACGCTTTCACATATTTTTGGTTAGGACTTTTTGGTTTGTCGGGCATAGTCAGTTTAAGAGTTCCGTTTTCCACAAGCGGATTTACGATTTGCGACATAACATAGTTTTTAGACTTTCCTACAAAGGCTACAATTTCGGCTCTTGAGCGAGGGGTAGTGCAAAATTCTGCTATAGAGTCCGTTACCGGCATTGTTTCGGTAAACAAACCATTTTTCATAACGACCTTAAATTCCCCGTGAACAACAGAAAATACAGGAGCAGGAAGTCCTGCATTCGCAAATTCGCTACGCATAGTCGGAATACCGGAATATCTGTTTTCTGTTACATTCAAAAGCTCCAGCATATTGGCAAGAGCAGCATTTCGTGTTTCCGGACGAACCTTACCGAGTGCATCAATAGAGATTTTTCCGTACAATCCGCCGCTGTTTATAATTTCCATTCTGTCTCTGTACATTTCAATACGAATGGGAACATTTTCGGTGTGAATACTGTAATCACGATGGACTAAAGCGTTGAGGATTGCTTCACGAACGGCTTTTATAGGATATTCGGGTTTATCTGCACGGTGTCCGTTGTCGTCTATAATCGTTTTTGTGCGGCTGTTTTTACGAACAAACTCAACCGCTTCTTCAAGCATATCGGGAATTGCACCTGTAATTCGCTTGTTGTCTATAAAACGCTCTCCGTCAGTACCGACTGTTCCTTGCTCTGTGCCGGGAAGCGAAACAGCGGTAATACACAACTGCGGAAAATACCCTTGAGGATACTTTGAAAAAGTCATTAGTCCTGCAAGAGTGGGAATACCATCGTTGGTAATACCCATAAGTTCTAAAATTTCTTCATCGGTAACATTGTCGGAAAGGTTTTTTCGTTCGGTTTTGACTGCGTTGAGATATTCCGCCATACGCTTTTCGTTTACCATATTGAGTTTAGCGTTTTCAATAACACGAATATCATCACGAGTTCTTTTCCTGAATGCTTCATAACTGTATATCTCATATTCGCTCATCAGCTCATCGGATTCTCCGACACGAACATAAGATCCTTTAATACGACCAACACCTTTATAAAAAACAGGACGCTCGGAAATATCAACGCCGGGTATTTCGGCGGAAACAATGGTTTTATCGTCAATTTCGCAGATTGTAAAAAGAGCACGAACAGCAGGTTCCATCTGTTTGCATTGTTCGGTTACCTTCTTTTGTAAATCTTGGGCATCATACACGCCCTTAATGGCATAGTTATCCGACTCATCAATGCCAAATATAATAACGCCGCCGTCATCTTGGTTTGAAAAAGAAGACAGACTGTCGAATAAACGGGTAGGACAACCTTTGCTTGCGGCTTTCAACTCGATTGTTTGCGATTCGGATTTCAAGCGTTTTATGTCTAATGCTAATTTTTTCAGAGCTTCGGTTTGCATAATGAATTCCTCCCTTGAAATACTGTTCTTATTATATAGTATTATCGCCAATCAGTCAAGAATTAACGATAATTTCCAAAGGATTAACGATATTTTTTAAGGATTAACGATTTTGTTAATTTGTATCGTTGATTCTTGACAATTATTTGCACCTTTGCGTTCTTTATCATTCGTATATCGTTTTCAAAATGGGTATTCGGGTATTTCTAACAGCTTTGGACTATTTGATTTCCTGTGGAATAGGAAAGGATGTACCCATAGCATACTGAGGCTACACCACATTTTTTCTAAAAATTTTCCTTGTTCATCCTGCGTACCAATGACGGATCGTTTTTCTTGTGGGTGGGGAAAACTATACATTCAGCCGATGGAATTGCTTCTGCCGGCTGTTTTTTTGTTTGGAATGTCAAAAAATTTTTCAAAAAAGCAGAATTGTTTTTATTATAAAGACGGGTGTTTTCCTGTAAAATGCCGTGAATTTCCAACTTTTTGAAGATACTTTATTTTTGTTTGATAACTTTTTGTTGAAACTGTTAAAAAAACCATTGAAAATAAAAACCGTTTCGTGTATAATGTCTGTATTGCGGTGTCACGCCGCAGGTAACGGATGGCACCCGCCTTCCCGAAAGGAGAATGATTGATTATGTACACCGCAAGTTCTATTCGTAATGTTTGTCTGCTGGGTCACAGCGGCAGCGGCAAGTCCGCGCTGGCTGAGAGTCTGCTTTATATGACCGGCGCCATCGACCGGATCGGCAAAAATGCCGACGGCAACACCGTCTGCGATTATGACCCGGAAGAAATCCGCCGCAACATTTCCATTTCCTCCGCTCTGGTGCCCCTGACCTATAAGGGTGCCCGGATCAATCTGCTGGACACCCCCGGCGGCTTTGATTTCAGCGGCGCAGTGGTAGAGGCTCTGCGTGCGGCCGATGCAGCCATCATCGTCTGCTCTGCCAAGGACGGCATCACTGTGGGCTTTGAGAAGGCCTGGAAATACTGCCAGGAGCGGAATATGCCCTGCTTTATCTACATCTCCAAGGTGGACGAGGATAACTCCGACTACAATGCCACCTTCAATTCCCTGCGTGAGCGTTACGGCAACCGGATCGCTCCCGTGGTCGTCCCCATCTGGGACAGCAGCAAGAAGGTCACCGGTATCATTGATGTGCTCAACAAGCGTGCCTATGAGATGCAAAATCTCAAGCGCGTGGAAATCGAGCTGCCCGAGGGCAAGGAAGATGTGATTACCGAGTTTAACGATGCGCTGAAGGAATCCGTGGCGGAGACCAGCGACGAATTTATGGACAAGTTCTTCGGCGGTGAGGATTTCACCTATGCGGAAATGATCAAGGGTATGCATTCCGGCGTGCTGGACCGGACATTGTTCCCGGTGCTGTGCGGCTCCGGCGTGACCTGCCTGGGCAGCCTGATGCTGATGGATCACATCATCGACCTGCTGCCCAACCCGGTGGAGGGCAACTATCACAAGGCTACCACAGCCGACGGCTCCGTGGAGGAATTCGTGGTTTCTCCCGGCGGCGTTCCCTCTGCCTTTGTATTTAAGACCGTTTCCGATCAGTACGGCAAGTACTCCTTCATCAAAGTGCTTTCCGGCGAGATCACCCCGGATACCCAGCTGATCAACGCCCGCACCGGCGAAGCGGAGAAGCTGGGCCGGCTCTACAGTATGTGCGGCAAGAAGGCCACCGAGGTCAAGAGCCTGACCTGCGGCGATATTGGCGCCATCGGCAAGATGGATAAGGTCA